>CAZTJN010000001.1:0-37719 GCA_964613955.1 uncultured archaeon
TATCCCCTATGTTCCTCACCTCCAGCGAATAATTGTACGTCACATTCGGCTGGATACTCCTCGGCTCGGGCCATGGGTTTTCCGGTTTTTGGTACACGATTACGCCAAATTCAAGATGCGATTCGCCTGAATAGTTCATCGTGCTTATCTCGAAAGGTTCCCTTTCCCAGAAGCCCTTGTATCCCCACGAAACATTGTATCTGAAATCTGCTGTTGTGGAGAAGGTGTTGGGCGAAATGACCTGGTAAGAAGCGACACTGTAGTTGTTTTCACCGAACGAGTCCTTGTCTATGTACCACGTTATCGTGTTCGTATCCAAATCAACATTCGGAGGCGCAGTCTGTGTGCCACCTGTGAGGGTCGGGTTTGCCGGGAACCACTCTGTAGGGACTATCTCCTTAAGGACAACATCCTCTTTCGGGTTTCCGCACCCTTTGTTGTGTATAACAAGGGACGATTCGAAAACCTTGTTTTTATCCACTTTCCTTGGGCTTTCCCTTATGACCTCGAAAACCGCTACATTGTTATCGTTCTCCACGCCGAAGCTGTCCTTCCTTGTCTTCTGGAAGGTATCCGGATAAGTGTAACTGACCGAAGCGTTAAGCGTATAGTTACCTGCGTTGTCATCGGTTGTCAGGTTAAAGCTTACAGTTACGTTTCCTGCGGCGGATACGTTCGTCATGATGTAAGCGGGTGAAACAGTCCAGCCAAGCGGCTTTTCTATGCTGATGTTGTACTCGACTTTGTCCGCGAACGGGTGGTGTATCGTTACGTTAAGCTCTTCTGTCGTGGAGTTGCAGAAGTATTCGTTAACGTACGAATAAACGCTTATGTTTCTGACCACGAATTTCTCCTTTCTGCTGTCGTTTCCAAGAGAATAGGTTAGACTGGCTGTTAATGTGTAATCATCTTCCCCCCACCCGCTCGTGTTTATCTGGGTGAAGTTTTCGTATGTTGTTATTTGCGCAGGTACGTTTACGTTCGTATGCGTGGAGGAGTTCACCGAATCCCCTGATGAATTTGTTATGTTCAGGGTTATGTTCACGTCATAGGCGGTGTCAATCGAATTCTCTAATCTGAGACTCACGTTTAAGAACCCGTCCCCATGCTCCATTCCGTTGGTTTCAGACCCGTTTACCTTCTTTATTATGTCCGTTATCTGTATCTTAGGCCGGTAGTATGCCTCGAAGCTCGCATTCCTGAATGTCAGATTATTCTCGCCTAGATTCTTAATCTTGAAAGCGCAGTAGCCACTTCCGTTGGTTCTCATCCGGTTTTTGAATATGGGCGCGAAGAACTCCTCTGAAGAGGTTAGAGGGTGTGAGTGGAGGATGTCAGTCCACCCAGTTGAATTGTACACGTAAACCCTTGCCGTCGTGGAGCCTTCCCAGTTTATGGTCAAATTCCCTGTTCTGTAGTAGCCGGAAGGACAGGCGAAACCAAAGACAAGTTCTTCATTCTCTGTGAGATTCTGTCCACTCTGATAACCGGTTTTTTCGATATGCCTGTAAACCATCATCGAACCGATGGAAGAATCGCTCAGGTTTTCAGAGGAGTTGGTTGAAACGTTGAAGTAGTCCGTGGAATTGTATGATGTGACATTGATAGTCCAGGTTGCGTATTTGGATGTGTCTGCAGGGATGGTCTCAAGATTCTGTGTCACGGATGGCGAGACAACCCAGTCCGAAGGGACGTCTATGCTGGCGTTCACGTCGTGGGCGGCCGCCATGGTTGCTGTTATGGTCGAGCGAACAGAGAACGACTTGTTCTGGAAAACTTCGGAGGGCGAATCTATATTGCTCACGACCAGCGTTGCCTCGCAGCCGGGAAGTTCGAGCGTAACATTGTATTCTCCTGAAGGCGAATCCTTGTAACATGCGTCATCAAGGTCTATGTAACCCCTCCAGTTCTGTTTGGCCTGGGAATAGCTGCAGTCCGGAACGAAATGATAGACAACATATCCGCTGGAGTTCGTGGTGTTATAATCAGGACTCCCTGCTGAATAATAATCCGTCCCTATGCCGTATTTTGTGACGTTGAACTTTATGCTTGCTGAAGAATACGACGGGCTGTATGCAGGGTTCCCGCTATCCGTATCATTTATCAGCAGTATGAATTCGGCAGGAGAGTTATTCGAGGTATTGGTGGCGTTGTATACGGCGTTGGTCTCATTCCCCGACACATAGATTATCTGTATGTCATCCTTCTCCAGAAGGAACGAATTATCATCGTTCACGTAATCCCCGTCAGCGACCTTCGTTTCTTTTTCGTTCCCCCCTTGGTCCGTTCCTACGAATCTGAAGAACCACGTCCCTTTGTCTCCGCATGAGAAGTTAACTTCCCAGTATGCTGTATAGTTTGAGCAGGATGTGCAGTTGATTTCGTTACCAATCTGGTTCCAGCTCCCTCCTGATTTCATTCCATATAATTTCACGCTTACATTATCCCCCGCCTCATCCGTTACCTTAACCGAAAAATTGAACGTCCTCCCCCATCCCTCCTGTCTTGGGGTGACGTTCGCGTATTTCAGAATCGGAATAGTGAACAAATAGAAAGTGCCCGGGGGATATTTGTTCGTCTGGTTGTCATAATAATACGTTTTGTTCACAAGCAACGTTACGTTATACCACCCTTCCTTTGCTCCGGAAGAATCCCAGTTCTGCTGGTACAAACCGCTTCCTATGCCTGTTGTTGTAAAGTTCTCGGAATAATTACCCGAAGAAACATTGAATATCGCGGTCGCGTAATCTATCGAATTCCCGCAGTCATCTTTGACCCTTGCCAGATGGTAAATCGAATCACCCCATGTGTAGTTCGCGCTTCCGTCCGGCTGGAGTATGCTCAGATTGAAATCCCCTTTCACGGTCAGGTTGTATATGCTCGATTCATTCGCATAATAGCAGACTTCGCTTGTATTCACTCTCGCGTACCATTTCTGTTCACCCACGGTGTATTCAGGGTTCGTACATCCCGGGTCGAAATCATAGGTTATATTCCCGTCCGCATCAGTCGCTAAATCATGACCGTCATCGTAAACATAACCAGGTGGGCCGGTATAGCTTATCCACAGTGTAGTATTCACATTCGACGGCAGGTAAGTGTTGTTGTCGGTATCTCTCAAACGAAGCTTAAGCGTGTCGGTTTGTAAACCGCTCCTGTTTGCAGTTGAATTATCCCCTGTTATATGTTCGAATACCACATTGTCCTGTGTAACGCCGAAGGTCGAATACGTGTCTGTCCCGTTCTCGTTTCCTGCACCATCCGTTACATTGAACCTGAACCTTGCGGATGAGTTTATGTCGCTGCACGTAAGGTTTATGAGTGTAAAGTTTATCTGCGTCCATGTCCCGCAATTCGGGCAGTTCTCAGTCTGCATGTCGGTCCAGCCGGAGCCTGTATTAAGCTGAAGCGTAACGTTCAGATCAGCCCCTTCGCTACCGAAATCCTTCACTTCTACAGAGAAGTTCCAACCGCCTCCCCAGCCTTTCGAGTCTGTTGTTTTGCCGTTGACTTTCATATTTCTGTAGAGTGGTGGCCAGTTCACATCGACCGTTACGTTGTACGTTCCTGAATAGTTGTACTTGTAGCATTCCGTGAATCCTGCCGAGTTATTAACAAAACCTGTCCAGTGCTGCTTTCCTAAACTGAATCTGGTGTCCGGGTAAAAGTAATAATAGATGTAACCAGACCCGTTCGACTGGTTGGGCGGGTCGAGAATTATGTAGTTGCTGGTGAAACCGTTTTGTGTCACGTTGAAAGAGATCCATAACGGTTCTGTTATGTTGTATTCAGCTTTATCTCGGTCATAAGCACGCAAAACGAACTTCGCCGGGTTGGTCGGTGTTGCATTAACACCTGTTTCATTTCCCGAGATATAGTGAAGCTCCAAATCCGATTTTTCCAGATAGAACGAGTTGTCGTCATTTACGTAATCCCCTGATGCGATGCGTGTTTCGTAGCTGAAGCCTTCCGTATCCTCCGCGTAGAATCTGAACGTGACGGATTTGTCCGCATAACCTGAACAGGGATATGTTATATCGGTCCAGTTCAAAGTTGTATAACCTAACGAATTGTTCGAGCAGTTCGTGCACGTTCTCGAACTTACATACTGTTCCCCCTGCCCGCTCACGGTTATGTACAGAGAAACGTTGACCGTGTCCCCCAAGTTGTCGCTGACATTCACGGAGAAATTGTGCGGTTTTGACCATGAGTCCGTTCTCGGGTTCACATCTGCCGCCTTAAGGCTGGGTTCTGTTGAATAGTAGAACGTGTTTGGGGGATATTTTTCGGTTTCATTCGACCAGTAATTGTCGGCTTCCGAATGCATGCTGACGTTGTACCACCCGTAAACAGCTTTCTGAGTAGGCTGCCAGTTGCAGTAGTAAACGTTCGCTCCGCTCCTCGTAATGGAGCTGCAGTTTGCGGCATAACTCCCTGATGTCTGGTTGAACCATACGTTGCTTTCATTCGTTGTTATCGGTTCTCCGCAGTAGTTCTCCACGTAGCCCTGCAGGAGGATCGTATCCCCAGTCGTGTAGTTCTGTGAGCCGCTAGGGAAAACGATGGTGTTTTTAAGCGTGCCTGTAACGTTGAAATCGTAGTTTTCAGATTGGGAATCTTGGCAGAGATTGGGATCCTGAGTGGTTGTTATTATAACGTACCAGTTATGCGGGCCAACTTCATACTCTTCATTTTCATCTGGCGTGCTCACATTGTCGCAGGCCGCTGTGAAGTTATACGTCACGACCCCGGAACCGTCCGTTGTCAGGGAATGACCGGAATCCCATGTCGCTCCAGAGCCGGCTCCTACCTTGGTGATGTAGAGGACAACGGTTTTTCCTGTTGCAGGGTTTCCCCCGCCGTAAACTATCTTCACCCAAACACCTGTCCAGTTGATCTGGTCGTAGTTTGAACTGTTAACATAATCAAAGTTGACTCCACGTATGCGGATGTCTCTGTTTTGTGTGTTAGTTCCATTCCAGGCATCTCGTATTGATTGGTCTGTCGTTGTCAGGCTGTACACGCCAGCGACAGAAACGCTGAAGTTCCCTATGTGCACCCATGAAGAGCCGTTGTAGATTTCGAGCTGAAGATCGGGATTGTTGTTTCCGTTCGGCAAAGAACCTGAATTGTTGTAATAAGAAACATTAACCGTGACGTTTATCGAGGTTATGTTGTTCACTTCCGTGCTGTCTACATCTTCGTACGTTGTCCAAGAAGTTGGTTCTTCACTGTTGTCATCGCTTATCAATGGTATTATATTGATCCAGACGGCATTCGGTTGCGTGCTCGCCGTGTTCCCTACCGAATTCATCATAAGTTCGATGTAATCACCCTCAGTGAAGTTTGTGATTATGTTGGCACTAACAGTACGCCATGCTGCCTGAGCGTTCCCCCTCGTGTAATCGCACTGTCTTGATGGTTGTATATTCGTGGCTCCATTCTTCCTGAGCAGAGCGCACACCACACGTCTGTCCCCTGTTGCCCCGTCGTCCCACGAAAGCGTGTAGGAAACCTCATACCATCCGGACTTGTTTATGTATATTCTCGTGTCATCCGCGACATGTGTGTAGGATTCGCCCACGAAGTAGTTTGTGTCGAGATTTATCGGGTCCGTAGCCCCATCCGAAACGGTCTGGCCGCCGGCGGCATCGTAAACCATCAGAACATCCCCACTCGGGATTTTCTCCATGAGTAGCCACGACTGGTTCGCGAGCGTAACACTTGTCCCGCTCGCTTCCTTTTGGTATTTCAGATGCCTCACATCAATGTAATCGTTCGCAGTCAGATTCATCAGTAAATATCCAACTTCGCAGTTCCTATCTCCTTCTCCGCTCTCCCTAATGTAAGAGAACGTATCGCTTGGTGTTATCTTCGCCCCGTTCTTCCTTATGTAGGTTTGTGGTGTCTGCCTGCTGTCTTGGTCAGTGTCCTCGGAGCAAACATGGTAATAAATTTTGTACCACCCGTCCTGGTCAATGCCTATCCTGTTGTTTCCGGTGTCCGCTGTGAACACGTCGGAATCTTCGTACGAAACGGTGTCTATGCTCACGGTAATCTCGCTTGCATCGTAGTCATCACCTCCGTTGATGTCGTACATCTGGGCAACCTTGTTTTTCACCCTCTGGACATACATCCAGCAGTCGGAATCCGTTTCTATCGTCCCCGTATCTTCCCCCTGCAGCTTCTGGCCCATGAGTTCGATGTAGTCCCCCTTGTCCAAATTCGTGACGAAAACCCCTTTATTCGAACACCTGTCGCCGTCCGTGGTCGCATATCTCATGTAGCACGAAGTTTTGCTCGGAACAATATCAGTCACTCCATTCTTCCTCACCCAATTCTCCCCTATCGTCCTCGAGCTTGCCGTTCCCTCGTTCCACACACAACCGTAGGAAATCTTGTAGAATCCTGTCTCATTCACATAAACCCTTTCAGGGTTTGTTGTTTTGCTGTGGACGAAAACCGCATCCTTTCGCGCTTCCTCGCTTATGTTCACAGCGAGGGTTCCCGTCGTTGACTGACCGAACGTGGTGGCATAGAATTGCGAAAGGAGCTCGTTCCTTTTCTGGACTTCCCCAGATTCCAGATCGCTCGTTGTGACTGAATTGCCTCCGTATTTAACCAGGACTGAGAGCGTTAAATTCTCGGCGTTTGAGCTTCTGTTCGTGTTCACACCATCCCCGCTCAAAACCTCGTATTCATACGATAGGTCTGGATTGCATGGCAGGGAGAGAGGAACAGGCACGAATGTCTTCCTGTCCAAGGTCAATGGAGCGCTGTATGTATTGTAAGGGCTTTTTGTAACAGTCAATGTGAAGGGAGAAAAGGTTTTGTTCCCTGTGTAATTGTATAGAGCGTAGGTAACCGCCTGTTGGGGGATGGTTCCATCGGCAGACGTGTTTATTTCGAAAACAGTGTTGCCGTCCGTGTCAGTCAGCTTGACGGTGGCGTTTTCTATTGGGCTTCCTGATGAATCCTGAACTGTTACATCGAGCGTATACTTTCGGAAGAATGTTCCGTTGTCTGCGAACCACCTGAATTGCCAGTTATCGGATATGACATTCACGGTTGTCCCGTTCTTTGATGTTGCTGAAAACCCGTAGCCTTCTTCAATATTTATCTTCTTCTCTGACGTTTCGTTTACGGCAGAGCCGTTAAGGATCATATCGACATAGGACGTGTATGTTCCACAATCGTCACTCACTGTGAACACGTCCGTCAGAAACTCCTCACCCTTGGAATAGTTTACCTGTGTTGCCTGCATGTAATCATATACTTGGCTCGTGTTCTTGGTTTCCGAAAGGGTTATGTTCCCCCCATAGAAGTAGACAGGTCTGACATCGGTAGTTTCGTAACCATCAACGAAAGTTACCACCCCGGTTTCATAATTCACACTATAGTCGTCTTTTGAGGCTGCCGATAAAGGAACTAATCTTGTAGCGCTCATTCCTGTAACATTTAGAATCTGGAAATGCTCTGATTGGGTGACTGGTGTGTTCGCGAGCGTTATCTGGTCGTCTGTTCCGACGGTTTGGTCTTCGCTATTGTCGCTGAATTCCTTATGAACCGGTGGATTATATGTTATCCCAGTTTGTGCTGCTGCTTGGGATTCGGTTAAAGCCACGCATGGGCTGTCGAAAAGAACGGTGTCGAGTGAAACAGGGTCTGTCATCGACGTCAGAGATTCATAGAATTTGTATCCGTATTTTCTGAAGTAGAATTCATGCGGCGTGTACTGTGCTTTCGGTTGGTTGGTGGCTGAATTTACCTGTATTTTCCTGAAATCAAGAATCTCCTCTGCTGTTGTTCCGTTGGCGTACGTAGAAACGTTGAATGCAAGTCTCCCTTCCAGATCCCTCGCAGCAACTGTTACGTTGCCGAGAGGGTTATTCGCCGTGTCTTTAATCTTCAGGTTGAAGCTCGACTGCCTTAAAATGTAGTTGTCATCCGCGCTCCCCCCTCCACAACCATTGTAGTCTATCTTGCTTTCATCTATGCTCGAGTCTATCGCCGTGAGGTGATGTCCGGTCCCCATCCTCACATCGTAATCGTTGTCTATCCCCCTGTATCCCCTGACTCTTCCGTGTGTGTAACAAATCCTTATGCCTGCCCTCGCATTCTGCAGTCTTATCAACTCCAGCGGAGTTTCCGGCTCCCCGCTCATCTCCATGGCATATCTTGCGTGGAACGAAGCGAAATCGTACATCGTTGTGTTGTAGGGGACGTAGAGGATTATAGATGGGTTGTCAGGAGAAGTTTTTGGTTTGCTTGCCTGCGCAGTGAATCTGTTTATCCTAAGGATTTGCCTTCCATGCCCAGCTTTTTTCGTCGAAGTATTACAGGCCGTTCCGTTGTCCGGGATGGACCAGCTGGCAGAGCCGCCGTCTATGTTGTTTCTGTAGGAGTTCACCTCGAAGCTGGTGTAGGATGAAGAATAAAAATACAGACCACCTCCCAAGACCCCATCATGCCTGCATGATGTGTTCAGCCTGTCGTATGCACATATAGCTGCCTGATCACACACCTGTGAAGTCGAGTAGGTCTGTATTGTTGAGCCTGCCTCTGGACCTGATGATGTGATGTTGCCGAACTGAAGATTCCCCTTTTCGCACACGAGGAAATTAACAGTCGTGCTCCCCGGCTGCCCCACCATGACGACATCATTCGTCGATACCACCCATGCATCGTATTGTCCATTCGCTCCTAGGCAGTCAGTTGTCCACTGTCCGACCCTGAGCGGAACTTTGAAGATGAAGAGATTCGTTTCGGTTGGATGGTCTATCCTCGAGGGATTCGCGGCAGTATCATAAATATCCTGCATAGTACATGGCTTGGTCTTCGTGCAGCATGTGCCATCACTCTTTACCTGAAGCATTCCGCCCGAATACTGAATGCAGTTTGGGAGGTTGGCATTGCTGGCGGTTGCAGTTTCGTCATCATAGGTGAAAACAAGCTTGTGTGTCCCCCTAACCTTTACATAGTTCACTATCCTAGCGGTTTTTTTGCAGTGCCAGTTTGGATAAAATACATATCCTTCACCAACTTCCGGCTCCATTATCTCATTCCCACAGTACAAACCGATGAATTCAAGGTCTTCCGGGTTCTTGGCATATTCAATCATGAGATCTTTCTTCCCTCTCGTGAGGAAGTGGACAGTCCAATTCTCCCCTGTTGCGGGGGCCTCCCTTTCGTTTATTATGAGCAAATCCCTGAGTGAAAAATTCACAGGTATGGTTTCCTCCCTTCCCTCTATTTTTATCACATATTTTCCTACCAGTAAATTTCGAATCCCTGAGTTTTTTGGTATCCTGAAAAGGGTTGAATTGAAATTGTTCTCACGCTCCACCCCGCTGAACTCCGAACGAAACACCCCGCCATCCTCAACGAAAAGATTGTTCTGGGAGTCGAGGGATAGTGCTTTGTAATAAGAGTTGTAAAACTCGAGCTGCCCGCCGCTTTCAACATAGAAAGATGAGGATTTTTTTAGTTCGTATTCCCCGTCAACCTTGGACAGTATCCACCCACCGCTGAGAGATACGTTGTTAACCATTTCCCCCATCCTGAACCCTGCGTTCTTCTTGATGGTCCACGGTTTTCTTATATCTATGAATTCGTTCTTTGCAACAACCCACGTTTTCCTCTTCCCGTCCCCTATGACAACGCTCGCGTTAAAGACGTAGTATGTGACATATCTATCCACTTGACCCCAACCGTTTTTCATGTCCGCCTCGTAAATATCTGTGAGCGTGCACGGTTTGGGTGGAGTACACATCTTACCGTCACTTACCACAGTTATGGTGTCGGTTTCGGGGTCGTACCTTATCGGTCCCGGTTCCGGAGGGCATAAAACCTCCAGAACAAAGCTTTCGAAATCCCCGCTTTCGTTCGCTTTCACGGTAATGTTCAAACTGAAGTTTCCGCATTCTTTCGCTTTCAATTTCCACACGAAATACGCAGAATCACTCTCCCCGAGGTAAGGGATTCTTTGGATTCTGTTCCCGTATTTTAGAACCCTTGGTGCTGAAAGTTCGACGGTCACGTTCTCCGAAAAGTTGTAGAATGATGTTACCTTGACTTCAACCTCGAATTCCTCTGATACATTGACTGTATGGTTGTAGTGGATGCCCCTTATTCTGATTTCGGGCAGTAAGGCTGTTGCATTGGTTTCATTCATCGGTTCTGTTATGTTGGTGGTTTCATTACCCTGAGTTACATTGCCCGTCTCGTTACCCGCAGTTATGTTCTGCGTTTCGTTTATGGGGATGGTTTCGTTAATCGGTTCTGTTGCGTTTGCGGTTTCGTTGGCTGTTACATTAGACGGCTCGGTAATTGTCTCGTTTCCTGCACTCTGGTTTACCCCAGTACCTGTTTCGTTTACGGTGATATTGGATGACTCAGCTACAGTTTCATTCCCGACAGTGAGGTTGGTTTCATTCGTGGGTTGAGCATTCGTTTCATTTGAGTCCGGCCATGTAATCGTCTGGTTTACCGTGTTGTTGATAACGTAACTTTCGTTTGAGTCCGTTTCATTAGTGGTAAGGTTGGAGAAAAACTCCTCAAGAAAATTTTCTGTCAGGTTAGGGTTCGTAACCTCGTTCATTGCAGTCATGTAACCTTCGAGCACCGCCGACACGTTGCCTGTAAAGTTCGTGGCATTCTGTGCCGTTATTATCACGGCAGGGACGATAACGAGAAAAAGGACTATCGCCAGAAGCTGCATCTGACCTATGCTTGACTTCATGTTGTGATTTTTCAGGCGTTTCATAACGGCATTTTCTTTGCGTTTCGTCAGCCCCTGCTTCAAATAACAGAGCCTCGCAGGACCAACCTGTCTTTCATAGAGTATGTCAGCCCCTCTAAGTTCGTATACGTATTTCGTGACCGTGTGCCTGTGGAGCTTCGTTAACTCAGAAATAGCCGTTATAGTCAGGCCTTCGGGATGCTCCCGAAGGACCTCTATTATCAGTTCCCGAGGGCGTTGCCCGTTCATAGAAATTAAACCCCAAACCCCTTATAACAAGTCATGTACATTAATGTACAACACAATTAGTATACGTAACTGTCGAAATATATATAGGATATTTTATTAACGGTTATATAAAGATTTAAATTGTCGACCGACAATATAATACCATGTTAAAGTTCCTGAGGGATAGAAGAGTCGGGAAGGGGAAGAAAGATTACCTTTCTGAACTGAACAAAATCGCTAAGGAGGAACGCGAAAAAATCCTCAGGGAAAAGATAAGGGAAATTGTTATTGAAGAGTTCAAAAACCAGGGCCTGAACAAGCGAATTGACGAAATTTCCAAAAAGGCCAGAAATGTCGAAAAAAGGCTAGAGGGTTTGAAAAATTCGCTGGTCCCATTGAGTCGGTCGAAATCCGACAGTATAAGAAAAATCAAGATGAAGCGGATGATAATAGAACTTCTTACAAAGTACAACCGTATGACGTCTTCCGACCTGAGCGTCAAGCTCGACCTTTCCAGAACACGCTGCAGCGAATACCTGAAAGAACTGGAAAGGGATGGCGTTACAAGGGGGGTTGTAATCTCCAGGCAGAAGTTTTACGAACTTGCCAGTTAGTGATTGTATGAAAGAAGCTGCTTTACTTGCGGTTTCCGTTATTTTATTTCTCGCTTTCATTTCTTATGTTGAACTCGCGAAGAACGGATTGACAGAAAAACAGATACAAGGACCTACACTGGCTCTCTCTACTGATAAAGAAGTTTATCATTCATCCGAAGAAATGAGGCTTAATGCATCAATAGAAACCAGAGAAAGCATAGAAAACGTGACAATAAAGATCTATGGCATAAAGGACAGGAGAGGGAATTACAGAGTTAAGGGGGAAAGGATTGTCAGCATTGAACCCCCAGTAACCAATGAAATGTTCTCTTTTCGCATGCCTAGCTGCTATGGGTGTGCAGGCATGGCTCCTGGAGAATACGAAATAACATTTGAATTAGTGAAAGATGGTGAAATAATAGGTAATTTTTCAGGAACAGTCAGACTTGTGGCATAACTTTTTATACCCGTACGCTAATATGTATGAATAAGTATGATAAAATAATACTCATAGAGGTGGTCGTCATGAAAATAACGGTTTCTGTCATCAAGGCGGATATAGGGAGTGTTGGAGGTCACATAAAGCCGAGCGAGAGGCTGCTGGAGACAGTCAAGGAATACGTGGAAGAGTACGGAAAAAGCATTCTGAAGGATTTCTACGTGAGTTTCACCGGAGATGACATCGCAATTTTAATGACACATACCCTGGGGAAGGGAAATGAAAAAATCCACAAGCTTGCGTGGGATGTTTTTAAGGCTGGGACATTGGTGGCGAAAGAACAAGGCTTGTACGGAGCAGGTCAGGATTTGCTGAAGGACTCGTTTTCAGGGAATGTTAAGGGAATGGGCCCGGCTGTCGCAGAGCTGGAGTTTGAGGAAAGACCGAACGAGCCGTTCCTGTTCTTCGCCGCAGACAAGACAGAACCGGGGGCGTACAATCTTCCTTTATATCTCGGCTTTTCTGACCCCATGTACTGCGCCGGCCTTTTGCTGAGCCCGGGAATGACAAAGGGCTTCAGGTTTACCATAATGGATGTTGCTTACACGAAAGGCGACAAAATAATACAACTGAACACCCCAGAAGACATTTACGATATCGCCGCTCTCCTCAGGGATAATGAGAGGTTCGTCGTCGAATCAATCCATTCCAGGGATACCGGAGATCAGGCAGTTGCTGTCAGCACGACCCGCCTGCATAACATCGCAGGAAAATACACGGGAAAGGACGATCCTGTCATGCTGGTCCGCGTTCAGAAGCAGTTCCCGGCTACCGGAGAGGTTCTTTCGCCTTTCTCGATAGGTCACTTGGTGGGAGGATTCATGCGCGGTTCGCACACGGGTCCGCTCATGCCTGTTAAACTGAACTCAACCATTTCGTACTTCGACGGCCCTCCAATCGTGAGTTGCGCTGCCTTCTGCGTTCACAACGGAAAGCTGACCGAACCCGTCGATGCGTTCGACCATCCTTACTGGGACTTCGTTCGCGATAAGGTTTCCCAGAAGGCGTATGATATCCGGAGGCAGGGGTTCTCAGGGCCCGCAATGCTCCCCTACAGCGAACTTGAATACGGAGGAATCGTGGAAATTCTGAACAGGCTGGAAAAGAGGTTCAAGGTCAGGAAATAGGGTCACACTTCCAGCATTTTTACATATTTAATTAGTTTTTCGAATGTCTGGTCCATGGATTCTGGCAGGACTTTCGTTCCGCCGGTGATCTCCATGAAGCCGAAGTCCCTCTGGAATCTCGGAACTATGTGCACATGGAGGTGTTTGATGGAGGCGCCCGAAATCTCGAGGCCCTGATTAATGCCTATGTTGAAGCCTTTGGGTTTCAGGGTCCTTTTAAGGAGTTTTATGCATTTCTTTACCATCGTGAACAGCGAGGTTATCTCTTCATCCGTGAGACTTTCGAGGGATTCCACGTGGCGGACAGGCAGGACCTGCAGGTGTCCTGTGTTGTAGGGGAAGATGTTCATTATGACGAACACATCCTTACTCCTGTACAAAACCCTTTTGGGGATTTCAGGGTCGTCCCTGTATATCCTGCAGAACAAACACCCTTTCACCTTCGTTTTCGTTACCCATTTCATTCGCGACGGAGAAACCAAAACATGTCTGTGCATTCCATCACCTCAGCCCTTCAAGCAAATCATTTATCGATTCCTTCGGATTTTTGGATTTGACCACACCCGACGAAACGAGTATGCCTTTCGCACCCAGTTCCTTCGCTTTTCTCACATCTTCTCTATTTTTGATACCCGCCCCGCAAAGGACAGGGATTCCGAAGGGTTTTACCCTTTCTATGCATTCTGTTATCACTTTTGGCCTTGCTTTTGAAACGGAAACATCGCCACCTATGAGTTCAGGTGGTTCGATAGCGATGTAATCCGGCCTGAGTTCAGCGATTTTCCCCGCATTTTCAGGCGAATCGGCACATACGATTCTTTCCAATCCGACGTCTTTGCACCTCTTTACCGTCTTCTTGAGCGTTTCGAAATCCATTTGCTTTTCTGAATGGTTAAGGAGCGTTCCTGACGCGCCTGCCTGTTTGACCGATTCTGGTAGGATCCACCCCGTATGTTTTCCGTAGCCTACCGGGTCAACATGCTGCGAAAAAACGGGTATGCTAACGCTTTCGGCAACAGTTTTTATGTCCGCCGGCTGGACAGCAAGAATGATTTCAACACCGCCTGCCAGCGAATCGGCAATTTTAGCAAGTTCTAGTGCGTTCCTTCCTGTTCCTTCCTCATAGGTTTTGAAATTTATAACCATCATTCCTCTCATTCACCCACCGTAACAGCGCTATACTTTAAGGTTACTATAAAATATATAAGTTTTAATTACAAAAATAGCTTATGAAAAAATTTTTGTTCATTTTGCTGGTTTTGTTTATAATACCGATTAGCGTTTCGGCCGTGGAGATAACCTCTACACCAACAAGTGCAACAACGAGCGTTGAAAAGAGCATTTCGTACACGCTAAAGGTGACCAACGACAAGGCCGACAGCGACAGGTTCATACTCACGGTCTTCGGAAGGCACCTTGAATGGGCAAACCTGCAGGGATATTATTTTGAGTTTGAGCCGCGCGAGACAAAGGAAATAAGCCTTAACTTCTATCCGCTTGAAGAAGGGAGTTACAACTACGACATTCAGGTATCATCTGTCGAAAACCCTGCGAACAGGGACTCCGTTCTGCTCAAACTTTACGTAAAACCACTGGTGGACCCTGACATATCGAGTTTCACAGCCGACCTCGTAGGCAACGAACTGAGACTTGACCTGACGGTGACATCAAGAAAGAGAAGGGACATGGAAATAACATTCGATGTGAAGGACAGCGAAGGCAACACCTTGAGGGCCATGTCAATAACAAGGGAGGTTGAAGGGGAAAAGGAACTGCTGGAAACCATGAGCTTGGAAAATCTCCAGGCAGGTGCGTATTCAGTCGATGCGGAGCTTGTTGGTTACGACGTCAAAAGCAGGTCAAATTTCTATGTAGCCCCTGTGCACAACATAGTCACATCCAAAAAGACTGTATCAACCCCCCTCATGCAGGAAGTGACGATAACGATCACAAACGAAGGGAACGTCAGGGACGATTACAGCCTTAAGGAAAAGCTGCCTGTAGGCCAGTATGTAACGCTTGTGGATAATCCAGATGCGCAGCACATCGAAGAGGACAAGGTTTTATATGAATGGGACCTCACAGGGCTCGCCGTGGGTCAGACAGTCGAAATAAGATACACTGTCGATTACTGGAAAAACATATTGGGATGGGCAATCATGAGTTTTGCTTTACTTGGCCTGCTTGGGATGGGCGTCATCAAGGTAAGAAGGCCTACGATACGCAAGGAGTACCTGAGGAAAATAAACGAGCGCAAGGTTATTATTAAAATCAAGGGTTCGCTCACGAGAGAGCTGAAGAATGTTCTTGTGAGGGACAGGGTTTCCCCGCTTGGGAAGGTACTGCCTGAATTTGAAGGCCCCAAACCTATAGTAAGGGAAAGCGAATCGGGAACGGAACTCATCTGGAGGCTTGGAAATGTAAAACCCAGGAGTGAAATATACCTTTCGTACAACATACGTCCTCTGCTGGAGGCTCAACTGAAGATGCCCAGAGCATACCTAACCTACAGGACAGATGATGAGAGAAAGGTCAGGGTTTACTCCAAACAGCTAATACTGGAGTAGACCTAACGAATTTTCTGGAACATAAATCAATAAATTTAAATATCCACAATTAATAATAGACAAAGCCAAACGGTGTTTGCTTTCGATGCCGTTCGAAATCAACACGCGACGCATACTTGGTATGCGTCTCCCGAAATGTCCCGGGGTAGCTCAATCTGGCAGAGCGATCGGCTGTTGGGATGGGAGTATATGAGAATTAAAAACTCTATCCCGGCTATAGGCGAGCACACTGTGAAAAAAACTCCGGTCTGTTGAGTGTGTTTGTTGTGTCGCTCGAGCGAGACCGATAGGTTGTGAGTTCAAAGACCCTTTTACTCAAAAGCGTCTGCGGAAAACCAGAAGCTTACGCTTTCAGGGCTGAAAATCTCACTCCCGGGATTTTCTTTATTCTTTCATTTGATTTCTGAAAACAACGAAAAGGATTACCGAAACTAAACTTATCGCGCTTCCGTAGATGAATGTGAGTTCAGGAAATAAACCCCACAGGAAACCGGCGATCAAACTCGCCGGTAGCGCGGCCAAACCCACTGCGGTGTGAAACGTTCCCAAGGCAGTCGCCCTTAGCTCGTACGAAGACAAATCGGATACGAACGCCCTCTGATTCCCGTCAACTATCGCGTAAACCATGCCATAAAGCGCGAAAAGGAGTATAAAAGTTGCGAATGAGTTGAAAATCGCGAAACCCATGGATGTCAATGAAAACAAAAGGTAACCGAGGACAAGGACCTTTTTCCTTCCTATCCTATCGGAGAGAGCCCCAAAGGGGATCGCGAACATCGCGTAAAAAATGTTGAAGAGAACGTAGAGAAGGATGGGAAGGCCTACGGACAATTTGCCTGCGAATAACCCCTGCGCTCGAAGGATGAAGAACATGTAGCTGAAATTCGCCAGTGCGAATACGAAAGAAACCAAAATAAACAGTTTGAGCGGTCCCGGAAGGTTTTTCAGACCTATCTTAAAGGTTATTTCTTTTTTCCCCCTCCACCTCTCCTTCACGAAATGCAGTGGGATGAGAGAAAGAAACGCGATAATAGCGGCGAGTAAAATGATCGAACTGAAGTCAAACGCGAGGAACCAAAACAGGAGAAAAACAACAACCGACCCCAGAATCGCTCCTGATGTGTCCAACGTCCTGTGAATCCCGAAACCCTTGCCCATCTCCTTCGGCAAGGAATCCGCGATGATAGCATCCCTCGGAGCTGTTCTCAAGCCTTTTCCGACCCTTTCCAGGCCTGCGAAGATCAATATATGTTGACATGTTCTGGAGAAGGCAAGGAAGAGCTTGAATACTGAAGAAGTCAGATAGCCGGAGGTGACAAATATCTTCCTCTTCCCTGTTTTGTCGGACCAATAACCGCATATAACCTTCAGGATACTCGCTGTGCTGTCCCTCAATCCTCCGATTAACCCGACAACAAACCCAGCGCCACCAAGTGAGGTTATGAACATAGGAAGAATAGGCATTATCATTTCGCTGCTGAAGTCATTCAAGAAACTGACGATTCCCAACAAAAGGATATTTATGCTGAGCCCAGTCACGTATCTGTTTTTCATGCTTTTTGTTCTCCAATATATTTAAATATATTTTCATACATAATATTTCAAAAACGTGGTTTCATGAAGATAGATTTTGCAAAACTTGAGAGTAAGATTTACATTCTCGGCCTCATTTCTGCAATCGTTATTATATTGCTTAAATAGACCGGGCCTTTCTCCGGTCTGCATTCATCCACCATCACGGGAGACTATACATGACCCGAGATGAACACGAGGGGGAAAGAAAGGTGAAATTTTTAGCCCTTGTAGTCGTTTTGGGTCTCATCATCATACTCATCTAGATTCCAGGAGGCTGCCTGGGTCTGGATGATTCGTTTTCTGGATTCAGGAAAGCCTCAAAACATAAGGAGGTGAAGAAATGCGAAAGTTTGATGTTGAGGCAACAAACAGAAGCCTGTCTCATGGAAAATACGGAGCTGGAAATCCGGTAAGAAAATACGCCGTTCACGAACCTGGAGAATACGGAAATAGCAGCCAAGACCTTCCCAAATTTGATGTACATGAAACAAATTCCGATTTGGCTCTTTGTTGCAGAACAACCAAAAGAAAACTACGCGAAGAAAAGTTTATATATACTACTGTACAATAGATTTATCGAGCGGCCAAAGCGGGGAGGTTCACCTGTTCCCATGCACCTTTTACGAGAGGCTTCCGCCTTCTGCAAAACGTGCACGAAAAGTCGTAAGGGTGGGGAAATTCGAACACAGAAGTTAAACTTCCCGACGGTCTGGAGATTACTCCTGAACAAGGGGGAAATCCAGATCGCTGCTCACTCTTGTTTACGCTGTTTTTAAATATTTATTTAAATAATCATAAATTTAGAGATTAATACCAAGAAACATACAAGATAAATGGTTTGCCCTGGTGGTGTAGTGGTTTAACATTTGGAACGCTGGC
The DNA here is from genome assembly GCA_964613955.1 of uncultured archaeon. Lineage (GTDB taxonomy): Archaea > Aenigmatarchaeota > Aenigmatarchaeia > QMZP01 > QMZT01 > CS3-C152. The sequence continues at coordinate 18,213 of CAZTJN010000001.1, forward strand.
AACATATTGAGATGCAGGCCAGCTTAACAATGGACCAATCATCTGGGACTGTCAAAACCCTTTCCGCTTCGCGCAAAGCGTTTACGGAAAATTTGCAGACCTCCCAGGACCCGAGTTCAAGCGTATCTTTTCCGGACGCAACGCTTGTCGCAAAAGCTACGCCTGCCAAAAGGTAAAGGTGCGGAACAAATCTCGGCCAGGGCGCTACAAACATTGACGACCTGGATTTATATTTCAGGCTGTCATCCGAAACACAACAACCGACAGCTTGGGTCTAAATTTCAGGCTGTCATCCGAAACATGGGCCCGTAGCTCAGCTGGTAGGGCAGTTTGAAATGGACTTGTCCATTTCTTGCGAAACCTCTGCAAAGAGCACCAGGCTTTTATCTGTTCGATAAAAGCATGCTGAAACCAGCAAAACGCTGGTTGATGACAGAAAGAGGTGTTCAGGAAGATACCTGGGTGTCGCGGGTTCGAAGCGAACCTTTTCCGGGAGTTGAAAAGGACGTATGACGCATACACGGTATGCGTCTATCGAAAGTTCCAAAAGTCTCGCCACCCAAAAGGTCCGTGAAAGTCCCGTCGGGCCCATTCACAGCTTTTCCGATAGCTCCCACTTATTCAAAAGCTGTGGAGCAAAAAATTAAACTACTTCGTCCTGTTCTTCCTGTTCACTGTCTTCCACTGCCAATCGAACTTTTTAAGTTTTTTTGATCTCCCGAAGCCGCACGCTGAGCAGTAGCCCTTGCTCGCATGAAAGCTGTGTCTGCCGCAGCGCCTGCAAAGAACGTGCGTTTTCTTCTGCTTCTTTCCGAATGAAGGCGTACCCTTGGACATAGTATCAACGTGTTTTGTTTATTTAAAATATTTGTTCACCAGACGAGTTCATTTTGCCGGAGAAATAAGAACAATGTTGTCTCCCCTCACAAGGACAGTCCCGAGTTTTTCGGAGTTCTCTCCGTCAGCGCTTGAAACCTCTGCATCGTCGAGCCATATGTTCAAATGCGAATCAAAGGCTTTCAAAGTTCCCATTATCTTGTCCCTGTTCTTGACCCTTATTATAATTCGCTTGTTTTCTGAACTTCCGAGAACGTCCAACGGTCTTTGCTGCGTCATGTCAAACCTCCTGTTTTGCTATATAAGATTTATTTGTTTTATTTAAATTAATTTATTTAAAAGCATTGTGTTAACTTATTTAAATACCGTTTTCAAATTAATCCAAATACCAAGTGATTCCAATGGTGAAATGGCATTTACGTTCGAAGAGGACATTAACAGGGAGCAGACTGCGAAGGCTCCGGAAGAAGAAGAAGTTCGAAAGGGGAAGCGAATTTCTTGAAACTAAAATAGGCAAGAGAAAGGTCAAAACAAAAAGAGCATCCGGAGGAGGTTCCAAGCTGAAGCTGTTGGCAGTGGAAAGTATAAATGTTTCTGACCCTGAAGCAAAGGGGGTGAAAAGGGTAAAACTGCTCTCCGTGGAAAAAAACCCTGCCAACCCGCATTTCGTGAGAAGAAATATTTTGACGAAGGGCGCTGTCGTGAAAACGGAAATAGGTTTAGCAAAGGTGACATCCAGGCCGGGTCAGGACGGGATAGTGAATGCAGTTCTTGTAGAAGAAAAAAAAGAGTCCGGTGGTTAAGTTAAGTCTTCTCGTAAATGTGAGCTATTACTTCATTGCGCCCATATCTTATGTTAAAAAAAAGAGTAATGATACCTTCATCTTCCATTTTACGTATTTCATCTTCAAGATGGATTTTATTAATTGTGTAACTATCAAACAAAATTTTAGTTCCTTTCTTCATGTTCATGATTTTTTCTCTTATTCCACAATTTACCATATCCTCACAAAGGGATTTAGGCACTTTTCCTAGTGTTGAGAAATAAAAAATGCCATAATCAGGCACAAGACGCGTGTTATCACGCACGATGTGCACAACATAAACATCGTTTTTATCGTTTGACAATGTTCGAAGACCGTAGTGGAAATAAGTTAAATCTGAGACATAGTTGTATCTTAAAATCGTATAAACTATGAAAAATGAATTCACAATTACAAACAACGTTAAAAGAGAAATTCCTACATAAAGTTTCTTTTTGATTAAAAAATCGAAAAACTTGCCTATTATTATAGCCAAAACAGGGACAAGAATCAACAAGTGAACAACAACCCTGGTAGTTGTATTCGGGTCAACAAAAGTAGAAAAAAATAGAAACAAAAAAACTATGGAAATTAGAAAGTAACCCTTCGGTTTTCTCAATTTAAGAAGATAGATAATTGATATAATCAAAAGAGGGAAATTTAGAAATGAAAACCCCTTTCCGTCGAAAAAATCTTCCACATAGACCTTATCATAGTAATTTTCAGAAGTTAACAGCATAAGGTGTTGTAACCTAGTAAAGTAGTTGTTAAGTATCATAGAGTTATCTTGCATTATTCTTGTTATCGTTGATTCCTGTAAAAAATGTTTGTAATTGTTATCTAAAATGTACGGAACAAAGCCTATAATAAAAAAAACAAAGAATACTGTAAGATATTTTATTTTAATTTTTTTTACGACTTTTAATTTGAAAATAAAATTTACCAAAATCAGAGAAAACAGCAGAGCCAGCAAAAAATAGATAAATATAAGACTGAAAACTATTGCAAGGCCTGTCAAAAACGAGAAAATAGCTAAATATCTGATATCAGGTTTTTTATAATAACTGTAAAGAAGGTAAAGCAATATCGTGCTGAAAATAGGATTTAAAGGATTCTCTGCATACTTATTTAGAATGTATAATGGTATTAGTGTCAAAACTATTGTTGATATTATAGCCACCCTTTCATTGAAAAATTTCCTTGCAAAAAAATAGTTCACAAGAATAGCTGCAACCAAAAAAAACGATTGGGCAAACCTTATGGCGAATAAGCTTGGGCCCATTAAAACCAAAAACGGTACTATGATGAATGGTATTGATTGCCGCCCCGGTATTAATGAAAAATTTCCATCCCCTTTCAGAAGTTGTATGTAAAAGTCACCCATGAAATTCAAGGTTTCAGACTCTTCAAGGTATTCGAAATTGTAAAAATTTATTATAAATGCAATTACAAGAATGAGTACGAGAAAAATTCTCCGATCAATTTTCATAAATAAAATATACTGAATATGATTAAATATCTAAGTAATTATCTAACAAGAAACTACCGAGTTCACAACGTACTTTACATCATCCGCTTTAAGGGTTGCTGCCGATGGCAGATTTATTCCCTTTTTTGAAAGCTCTTCTGAAACAGGGTACCTGCCTGAAAACATTCTGGAAAAAATAGGTTGTTTGTGCATAGGGAAGAAAAATCTCCTCGTCATGATACCTTTAGCCCCGAGAATTTTCGCCAATTCATCTCTTGTAACTTTGAAGTCCTTTTCTATTAGTATAGAGTACATCCAGTAAACGTTTTTAACATAATCCATTTCAGGCGGTAAGGTTATTCCCTTAACATCACTTAGCAATGAATTGTAGATTTTGGCGTTTTTAATCCTTATTTTCACAAGCTTGTCTACCCTTTCCAATTGAGCCAAGCCTATGGCTGCCTGCACATTACTCATCCTGTAGCTGAAACCTATTTTTATATATTTGTAGGGTCTTCTCTTATCAAAATCCATATCCCTTAACAGTTTTGCAGTTTCTGCAACTTCTTCGTTATTTGTAACAAGCATCCCACCTTCGCCTGTAGTTAGTATCTTGTTACCGTAGAAACTGAAGCATCCTATATCACCCAGACCTCCTGTTTTCCTTCCCCTATATTCCGCACCATGGGATTCGGCAGCATCTTCAATAACGTAGAGATCGTGATCTTTTGCTATATCAACAATCTTGTCCATTTCGCAGGGATGCCCGTAAATATGTACAGGCACTATGGCCTTCGTGTTCCTTGTTATCTTTTCCTCTATCTTATCAGGATTGATATTCCATGTTTTACTTTCTGCATCTACGAGAACTGGTCTTGCTCCCGTATAAACAACTGCCCCTGCGGTTGAGATCATGGTAAATGAAGGTATTATAACCTCGTCACCCTTCTTTATTCCCAAAGAGGCCAAGGCTAGATGCAAGGCTGTAGTCCCACTATTAACAGCTACCCCGGACCTACAGCCACAGTATTTGCTGAACTTTTTTTCGAATTCTTCAACATATTTGCCCCTTGAAGATATCCATCCAGTTTTTATGCAATCCTGAACGTATTTTAATTCATTACCGTTCAATAGGGGCTCAGCTATAGGTATGAACTTTTTCATATGGATACCACCTTTCCATTTTTTGAAGATCTGTAAATCGCGGAGACTATTTCAACAGCTTTTAAACCATCATCCCCGCTAGCAAGGGGCTGCCTGTTTCCCAAAACAGCCTTAACGAATTCTTCAAAATCAAGATCAAATGAATTGAATGGGAGATGAGAAAAGTCATACGTTTTATTTTTTCCATCCATAAAATGCACAAGTTTTGTTTTACCATCATCACATTCTATAACTAGTGAACCCCTTTCTCCAAGTATTTCAATCTTCATGTATCCATTTGATTTGTTCCAAGAGGATTTCAAAAATAAATTCTTATTTTTCGATTTTAAAAATGCGAAGCCGTTATCTTCAACTTCTGTATCCGACATACTGTGAACTCTTCCGTAACATTCTTTGAAATCCCCACACAACCATCTTGCTATGTCAATGAGATGGACGCCGTTATCTATTATCGTTCCACCACCCGACAAATCCTTTTTTTTATACCAGTCAGGAAGGGATTTTTTATGACCTATCTCACCATATATGAAATTAATGTTTCCTATGACTCCTTTTTCTATGAATTCTTTTGCCCTTTTGACATTAGGAAAGAATCTGTGATTTGAACCAGTTTTTAAGAAAAGCCCGTTCTTTTCAGATAGTTTCACCATTTTTAAAGCTTCTTTTGGGCTCATTGCCAAAGGCTTCTCACAGAGAACATGCTTCTTTTTGGAGAGCGCAAAAATTGAAACAGGAAAATGGAATTTGTTCGGAGTACAAACTATAACGCAATTAACATCACTGTCATCTATCGCTTTTTTGTAATCTTCAAACTTTTTGCATTTAAGTTTGTATTTCCTGTAAATTTCATTCAATCTTTTTCCGTCCGCATCCACAATTGAAATAAGTCTTGAGTTTTTGTGTTTAACTACAGAATTAATTCTTCTAACTCCCATCTTCCCGCAACCAACAACACAGAAGCCTAATTCTTTTTTCATTTAATTCACTTTATTATATTTTGGATAATAAGAGTTTTTGGATAACAAGAGTTATAAAACTTGGCTGTAAATCCTTAAAAATGAAAAGATCACGGAATCTCCGAATGCTTATAGGATCTCTCTACGCTTCCTTCAGAAGGAGATTTCTCTTCTATTTCAGAAGGAATTATGTACTAAGCAGTATCTCCAAAAGAAAGGGAAATTGTGATGATTGCAAAATTACGTGTTGTGAATTAACCAGGCCAGGATGCCCTTTTTTCAAAAACAACAAGTGCCTTATTTATGAGAAAATGCCAAAATTTTGCAAACTATTTCCAATAGACCATAAAGATGTAATATTATCAGGAATGGAAGGTATTTGTAAATATTACTGGGTTGAGTGATATGAAAATAGTTCTAGTTTTCCCACCTTTCGGTCTTAAAGAGTTAACAGGTAAAACAAAGAGCATGAGACACGTTATGAATTTGATCCCACCTTTAGGCCTGGCCTATGTGGCATCATTTCTCGAGAAAAACGGATTTAATGTTAAGATAATTGACTGCAGCCTTGGGAAATCATATGAGGAGTTGATAAGAATTCTCAAAAGAGAAAATCCTGATGTAATTGGAATAACATCAACTACCCCTGTCTACGAGAGCGCTTTGAAGGTCGCTAAAGACATCAAGAAAGAGTTACCTGAGACAATAGTTGTGATAGGAGGATCCCATGTGACAGCTCTACCTGAAGAGGTCATGAAAACTGGATTATTTGATTTTGGTGTTTTAGGAGAAGGTGAACTAACAATGCTTGAACTGTGTGAAGAGCTTAAAAAAACCGATGGTAAAAACGTTAAAAAGGTAAAGGGTATTGTTTACAGGAAGGAGAATAAAATTTATTTCACAGGCAAAAGAGAATTCATAAGAAACCTTGATGACATCCCTTTTCCGGCTTGGCATTTGTTACCAAAATTGTCTGAATATTCTCCAACGCCAGCCTCTTACAAAAAACTACCTCAAGGAATTATAATGACAACAAGGGGTTGTCCCTTTAGATGCAGATTCTGTGACAACGCGGTATTTGGTTGTAGTTACAGAGAAAGAAGTCCTGAAAACGTACTAGATGAGATAGATCTATTGGTAGAAAAATTCGGCATAAAGGATCTTAAATTTTTCGATGATACACTGACCCTTAACAGAAAAAGAGTTTACAAAATATGCGATGGCATGAAGGAAAGGGGTTATGATTTTCAATGGTCTTGTCTTTCAAGAGTTGATAAAGTCTCAGAAGAAATGTTACGCAAGATTAAAGATTCTGGTTGCTGGCAAATTCTTTTTGGAATCGAATCAGGAGACCCGAGAGTACTTAAAAGTTTGAACAAAGGTATAACCATAGAGCAGAGTATGGCAGCGGTAAAGTATGCGAAGTCAGTAGGACTTAGTATAAGATGTGATTTTCTTCTGGGCACTCCAGCAGAAACCTCTGAAAGCATGAAAAAAACTTTAGAATTTGCAAAAAAGTTAAATCCTGATTTCGCACATTTTAACAAATTCACCCCATTCCCCGGTACGGAGTTTTACAAAATGTTGACCAAAGAGGGTTATAAGTTTGACTTCAGTAAGAATTGCTCACAGTTGGATCATACGATTGTTATGTACACGCCTAAGGGAATAGACAAAGAGGAGTTTAGCAAATTTATTGACTATGCACACAAGCAGTTCTATCTTAGACCCTCTTATATTCTGAGAAGTTTATTAAAAATAAAGTCAATTGATGATTTAAGGAGAATGATCAGAGGATTCTTGTCTATTTACAATCTTTAGAAAGAAGGTAGATTTATCTCAATTCTATGTCAATCTTAACGCCTTCAGGTATGGGTATGCGAACCACTTGTCGTAACGCTCGCTCGTTGGTTCCTATGTCTATAATTCTCCTGTGTATGCGCATCTCCCATTTGTCATAGGTCGCATTCCCGTGACCTGTTCCGTCACCGCAGGGTGTTTTAAGAGTGGTTACCCTCAGCCTCTTTGTGGGAAGCGGAATCGGCCCGCGCGTTGAAGTTCCGTACTTGTGGGCAATCTCCTTGATTTGACTACATATTTCTTCCAGTTGCTTCTGGCTCCTCCCGGCGAGCTTTATCCTTGCATACTCCATAAGCATCACTTAAACAGATTTATTTAAAAATTTTATCTCTTAGACCTCTGCTTGTACCTCCTCGGACCCTGCGAACTCCTCGGCGGCTTGTGGGGTTCTGTCCTTCGCGGGTCGTAGACGAGCAAGTTCCTGTCGTATTCCATGAATTTCTCTTTCAATTGGGAGCCGAAAATTTCGACAAGTCCTCTTGCCACCGATTGCCTGATGGCCTCGGCCTGACCGGAAACACCCCCTCCCTTCACATTAACCATGAAATCATATGATTTCCATGCGTCCCCTGATAGTATGAGAGGCTCTTTTATCCTCATCCTGAAAACCTCATCCTTAAAGTTTTCGAGAGGTTTTGAATTTATCAATATGAGTCCTGATCCGGCTTTCGTTACGCATCTTGCCACTGCCCTCTTCCTTTTACCAACTGTAAATACTACTCCCTTGCCTTTCTCCGCGGACTTACCTTGGGCCTTTCTCACTAATTTCTTTTTCATTCTCTCCTCTACCTTCTCCTTTGCCTTTCCAGCCCTCTTTAAGGGTTTTTTACCTGTATTTTTCTCAGCTTTTCCTTTCATCTAACCCCCCAATTTTTTGCATATCTTGCCCAAGTAAACGAATTTGTGTTCAAGCTTGGCCTTCGCCTTTCCTATGGTTTCCATTTCGCCCACCTTCAGTTCCTCCGGTACGGAGCGGTAAACTTTCAGGCGCCTGTAGGCCTCCCTGCCTCTTGGCTTGTGAAACGGGAGCATGCCCCTTACGATCCTCCTCAGGACGCCTTCCGGACTTTTGGGGTAGAAAGGTCCGTGATAAGGATCGCCTCTCTTTACCTTTTCGCTGAAGAACTCCTCAACTGCCTTCGGGTTGCCTGAAACTATTGATTTTTCCGCGTTGACTATTACGATATCCTCACCCTTAAGCAAACGCTTGGCTACCAAAGAAGCGAGTCTTCCTGCAATGCAATCCTCTGCGTTTATCAAAGTCATTATCCCATTATCCTTGGCCCATAGAAGGGCACACATTTCCCTTTCTCTAGGGCACTACTCATCCCTTTGTATGTAATTTTATCCCATTATCCTTATGCCCTTTCCTTTGGGGTTTTCTTTGAACATTTCCTCTATGGTCAGGCATTTCCCACCGGCCTTTTCAATTTTTTCCTTTGCCTTTCCTGAAAACTTTAAGGCAGCCACCTCGAGCCTTTTCTTTACCTCACCGTTGCCCAGAACAACTCCAGGAACAACGATCTTTTCCCTCGCCTTTGCGTATTTTTCGAGCCTGTTCAGGTTAACTTCGTATCGTTTTCTTCTTACCCTGTTCAGATCTTCAGCCACGGCTACCCAGAGCTTTGACTTATTTTCAAAGCCTTTATTTCGTATGGTTTCAATCATTTCCTTTGTTACCGGATTCTTTTCCCTTAGCCTCATGGCAACACCTGACGATTATTATTGATGTTAACAGAATAAATATATAAATATGTAGCCTGCATTCAGAATTTCCCCTTCTCGGGCGCTTCCCCGCATCCGCATTTCCTTTCTCTGGGTATTTTATCTAAGACATGCTCTATAATACGCTCAGTTTTTTCCGCGTTTGCATTCATTGTTTTTATTACCTCTTCTGCATTTACAGGTTTATCTGCCCAGACATCGTAATCGGTTACGGTCGCGATTACAGCGTAGCAAATCCCGAGCTCTCTCGAAAGGATAGCCTCAGGTATGCACGTCATTCCTATGATATCCCCAAACTTTCTGAACATTTTGGATTCTGCCCGCGTGGAGAATCTGGGTCCGGATATCCGAAGGTACGTTCCCTTGTCATGGAATTTTGTGCCGAGTGCTTTCGCGGTTTCTATCAATTTCCCGCGTATTTCAGGACAGAACGGGTCGGCGAAGGCAATGTGACAAACCTCTGGCCCGTCATAATATGTTGTAACTTCTCTTCCGAAATCTATGAGCTGGTCTGGGAACACCACATCGCCCCTTTCGTACGCTTCCTTCAGCGAACCGACAGCAGCAGTCCCTATAATCCTTTTCACACCCAGTTCCTTTAGAGCGAATATGTTTGCCCGGAAGTTAATGCTGTGCGGTGGTATCGTGTGCCTCGCTCCGTGCCTCTGGAGCAGGGCGATTGCCTTTCCCCTGTATTCGCAGACTTTTATCCTGTCCGACGGGTTCCCGTAAGGCGTTTTTACAGAAACCAGCCTTGAATTTTTGAATATCTTTGCATCGTATATTCCTGTCCCCCCAATTATCCCGATTTCAGCCCTGATTTTCCCGTTTTCCACGTCAATCGCCTTAATTTTATATGTCTATTATAAAAGGATTATATATATCTTTATCATAGAATTATTTACCTCGATTTACCTCGCCCGGGGGAAAGAAGCATGCCGAAGGACAAGATACTTGTAATGAGCGTAGACAGGGATGACGATATAGGCCAGAAGCTAAATGTTAAAGGCCCTCTCATTGGCAGGGAGAAGATACTGAAAACAGCCACGAACCTGAGTCTCGAGGACCCGGAAGAAAGCGACAGCAACGCACTGTTCGGGGCGATCAAGGTTTTCGAGGAGCTCAAGGGAAAGTACGATGTGGAAATCGCTGTTTTGACGGGCCACAAAAACCGGGGAATAGATGCAGACAGGGAAATCGCAAAACAGCTTGCGAAGGTTCTGGCAAAGAAGCCCAGCGATTTTGTTGTTCTTGTAACAGACGGCATGGATGACGAGAATGTTATCCCGATTATACAGTCTCACATACCCATACTTTCCGTAAGAAGGATAATAGTGAGACAATCCGAAAGGCTCGAATCAGGCTACTATAAGATAAAGGACTTCATAAAGGAGAGCATAGAAAACCCGAAGTTCGCCAGACTTGTTTTCGGGCTTCCGGCAATAGCCCTGCTTCTTTATGCGCTGATGGGTGATACCGGCTGGAGGGTCATTGTTGGCGTGATAGGTGCGTATCTCTTCATAAAGGGTTTCAAGCTCGAAGACTATATTATGGGAGCGTTCAACGAATTCAAAGATTCATTCACCAGAAGGAGATTTGCCTTTTTCATGTACATAGTGTCGATAGCTGTCACTGCCCTGGCCCTCTACAGGGGCTACATCTCTGTGATAGATTTCATCAACATAGGATTGTTCGAGGCCACTGCCGCCTTCCTGGTTGCATCCATATACTTCTTCTGGATAGCAGGAACAATAGCATGGCTCGGTAAAAGGGTAACAAGCAAGGAAAGGAAAACATCAAGGATAGCCTCCGTTCCCCTGCTGGGTCTGGCCGCAACCCTTGTTATTTATAATGCATCAGAAATCATACTGAACCCGGAGATTTCGACGTTCAACTTTATTCTCTCAATAGCACTCGGGTTCGTTCTGGCCTTTATGGCCGTTGCAATGGAGGCGATGGACTAACCTTTCTTGGATTTTAATTTTGTTTCTACCTCTATTATTTTCTCTTCAAAATTCTCCATCATTCTCTGAAATGCTTCCTCGCTGAGTTCCTTTTTGTAGAATTTTTTTTCTGTTACTTCCTTTGCCTGTTTCAGCTCCCCGAGCCTTTTTTTGAGCTCCTCTGCAGTCTCTTCTTTTTCTTCTGCTGTACCAAGCTCCTTTTCTTCGCTTTTCTTGAGAATTTCCTGTTTGTCCTTTATCTCCTTTAGTTTCAGGGCCTCTAGAGCCGCTTCTGTGTCTTTCTGCTCCTGTTCCTTTTCCAGCTCCATTCTAACTTCCTCCTCCAGCCTTTCTTTCTCCATCTCATCTGCAACTTCTTCCCTGCTCTTCTCCCCTATCCGTGATTCGATCTCTTTCGCCAATTCTTCTGCAGGCCTTTCCACAGGAGGCCCTTTCACCTCTTTTGAAGATGCTGCCCCCTCTCCTTTACTCCACTTTCCCATCTTCATGCCTTTTTCCTCTTCAGGAATGATGAAATCGACCGAGAAGTACGTTAGTATAAGACCCCAGTCCTTGAACAGTTTTTTCATATCGTTTTCTATCTCCCCCTTTGTTTTCTTGCAGAAATCATCCTTCAAGAATTCAGTTATTTTGTGAGTTTTTATCTCCGGCAGGGATTTTTTGTAGAGGAGATTTGACAAGATATCAGCCCATACATCCTCCATGAAAAGCCTTTTCCTGTTCTTTATGAGGTTTCTTGAAAACCGGTCAGCATGGAAAACCTTGAATTTTATTTCAAAATGCACGTCCATCCTTTTCTCGTCCTTGAGCCACACCCTTTTCAGTGTTCTGTCAAGCGATTTCTCCGACTTGTCCATTACCAGCAGGTCCGTGAAATCTTTGTCAAGCAGGCTGCTCACTGCAAACTCACCCGAGCCAAGTTCTTTGTATATCTCCCCGTGCTTCTCTATTACCAGGCCTTCATCACCCTTTGCATGGAATTTCTTTTTGAACGTGCCCGGTATTTCTTCCCTCTTGAACCTCTCTGCAATTACGTCTTCCCCCCTTTCCCATCCAAGAGTCATATTTACATATTTTTTGGCAAAGCTTAAAAAAGAAAAATATATATAGTTAATCTATAATAGTGTAGGTTAAGGTGTTTAAATGGCGAAAAGCATAACGACCGAAAGACTGATAGAAGAAGCCGCCCGAAGGCTCGAGAAGATGGAGGATATGAAACCTCCCGAATGGGCAAAATTTGTCAAGACAGGCGTGTGCAAAGAAAGACCGCCTTCACAAAATAACTGGTGGTACGTACGTTCGGCGTCCATACTCCACAAACTATCCAAAAACAAATCCTCGGGCATTTCACGGTTAAGAAAGGTTTACGGGTCACGAAAGAGGAGGGGGCACAAGCCTGAACACAAATATCCTGCCTCAGGCGCGATTATTCGAAGGGTTCTTCAACAGCTCGAGAAGGCAGGGTTCGTGAAAACAGAAAAGGGGAAGGGAAGGATGATAACCGCAAAGGGCAAGCTCTTCCTGAATGAAATCACAAAAGCCCCGGAAAAATGAGGTTTGGTATGGATTATATTGATCCCAATCAGCTGCAACAAATGCAACAGCTCGAAGCCCTGAAAAGACAGGTGCTCGGCAAGATGCTTTCGAAGGAAGCTTTCGAAAGACTAGGTCGCGTACGTTCGGTGAACCCTGAACTGGCAGCGCAGGCCGAACTCTATCTCCTTCAGATATACCAGACAGGCAAAATAAAGGGGACGGTTACGGATGAGCAAATGAAGAAAATACTCGGGCTCCTCTCGGAAAAGAAGGATTTCAAGATAAAGAAGAAGTGAAAAGATGGGAAGAAACAAAACTCCAGGGAAGAAGGTGAGGCTGGCAGCCAAGGGCAAGAGAAGGTCTGCTCCCCGCTGGGCGGACATAAAGAAGTTCGGTCTCAAAAGGGCGAGAACTCGAAGGATTCGCGTCCGAACAAAGGAGTGGAGAAGGGGAGCGAAACTCAAGGTTTAAGGTGGAAGGATGGCTGAAAAAACCAAAACCTCCGAAATAGAAAGGATTTACACAATCCCCCTGAGAAGGGACTGGTTGAAAGAGCCGAGATCGAAAAGGTCCAACCGCGCCCGGAGAGAAGTGGAAAAATTCCTGAGAAAACACACAAAATCCAATGAAATAAAGCTTTCGAGTGGGTTGAACGAATTATTGTTTTCGCGGGGCTTCAAAAAGCCTCCCGGAAAGATAAAAGTCGAGGTGAAGGGAGACATAGAAAGCGTCCAGGCAAAACTCCCCGGAGAGGTCATAGAGAAGGAAAAGAAGAAAAAGACAGGTATCGCAGGTCTCAAGGAAAGGTTCACCAAAAAAGAAGGTGAAGGCGAAGCCAAGGAAACAAAGGCAGTTGAAGATAAAGCAGAAGAAGGGGTCAAGAAGACCGATAAAGAGGAGAAGGAAACTGAGGTAAAACCAAAGGAAGAAAAGAAAGAATTTAAGGAAGAAAAGAAAAAGAAATAAAATGAAAATCGCGAAACTCAATTTTCACAAGGACCCAAACATAGGGTTGTTTGCTTTCACAACCGATAAGTTCTGTCTTGTTAACCGGTTCATTCGAATTAAAGACATTAACCTGATCAAAAAGGTTTTGAAGGTTCCTGTTTACCGGACGAGCGTCTTGGGAACGGGATTGATAGGAATTTTCACTGCAGGCAATTCCAACGGAATTGTGATTTCTGACAGGATATATGATGAGGAGATCGAGGAGATGCAGAGGAACTTCGACGTCCTTGTTCTCGAAACGAAGCACACGGCCTTCGGCAATCTTATTCTCTCGAATGACAGGGGGTGTATAATTTCGAAAGATCTGAAAAAATATAAAAAGGATATCCGGGATTTCTTGGGAGTGGAGACAAGGGTGGGAACGATAGGAGAAATCAGTCTGGTAGGGTCCTTGGGTGTTTGTAACAACAACGGCTGCCTTGTTCACAAGTGGGTAACAGAAAAGGAAAAGAAATTCATCGAGAAAATCCTGGACGTGAATGTTTCGCCGGGGTCCGTCAACTTCGGTAACCCTTGGGTTAAATCAGGTTTGATAGCGAATTCGAACGGTTTTCTTGCGGGGGATCAGACCAGCGGGCCGGAACTGGGCCTGATATCCCAAACGCTGGGGATTGTTTGACCTTTGGAACATAAACTTAAAATTTCTGACTCCAATAATTAGCCATGCCGCGAATAAAGCAGATTCCAGAGGACTTCATCGTTAAGGAGATATTCGAAAAACAGCAGGGGATTTCGAAAGGCGAGAAAGGGTTTTACGTATGGTTTACGCTCAGAAAGAAGAATTGGGATTTGTTTCGGGCATTGAAAATTTTGTCCAAGAAACTTGGTGTTTCAATTAAAAGGTTTGGTTATGCTGGTGTGAAGGACAAGAGGGCAGTCACGTACCAGAAAATTTCTGTATGGAACGTGCCTGTTGACAGACTCAGGGGTTTGAAAATCAGGGATATCGGACTTTCGGATTTCGAAATATGCAGGGAGCGGATAAATCTGGGAGACCTCAAGGGTAACAGGTTCGAAATAACAATAAGGGATATCGATGACAAAGAAAGAGACAGGATAGAAAAGAACCTCGAAACTGTGAAAAAGCAAGGGTTCGTGAATTACTTCGGCAGCCAGAGGTTCGGAATGCGAAACAACACACACTTGGTTGGGAAGGCAGTATTGAAAAACAACCTCAAGGAAGCTGTTTGGATATACCTAACGAAGGAGGGGGAGGAGAAGGAGGGGACCAGGAAATTCAGGGAGAATCTCAGGAAAACAAAAGATTTCTCATCCGCTTTGAAGGAATGCCCCAAGAACATGAAAAACGAAATAGTTTTAATGAACCACCTAATAAAAAAACCCAACGATTATGCAGGTGCCCTGAGGAAGCTCCCGAAAAAGTTCCGAAGGATGTTCGTTCACGCTTATCAATCGTATCTGTGGAATGAAATTGCAAAAAAGTCAGATGAAAAAACACTTCCTTTGATAGGGTTTCGGACAGATTTGAACAAATACAAATCAAAAAGGCTGATAGAAAAGATTATCGCGAAAGAAGGCATTTCTGCTAAGGATTTCCTTTTGAAATCCATGCCAGAGCTTTCAAGCGAGGGAGCCGAGAGGGAAAGAATAGTCTTCCCGGAGGGACTTGAATGGGAATTCAGAAAGGATGAACTAAATCAAGGGAAAACCAAGTGTTCCCTCGAATTTTCGATACCAAAGGGCTCGTATGCAACTGTTTTGCTTGAAGAATTGTTCAAATGATGCTTTTACGAAATCCGACCAATCCCTAGGATGTCTTCCAGTTCACCTTTGGACAGGAACCTCCCGTAGCTCTCTCCGTTAACTATGAGTGTTGGATAGGACGTTATGTTGTAATGCCTTTTCAGAACCTGTATGGAAGGCTCGTCGAGGTCCCCGTCCAGGGCGAACACGAGTAGTTTTTCCCCCAGATCTTTCTTGAAATACGTAAGTATAAATCCCTGGTCATCACAGGTTACGCACTCTTTTGAAAAGAAATAGACGATTGTGTTCGCCTCCAGTTTACAGGATGTTTTAAGTTTGTTTGCAAGCAGCCAGTAACCTATGAGCAATCTGGAATACTCTTTTTTGGTTTTTACGTATTCGTTGTAGTCCTGAATTTCACCTTCCTTCCCGTAAGATGTTAGCCTCGTCCCTATATCATAACTTTCCTTGTTTATCTCCGATAACGTGTCTGCCAAGAGAGGGCACGTTGCATTTTCTCCTAGCACATCCAGAAAAAGAAACTCCAGCTGGAAATTCTGGATGTCGGATGTTATCTTGTTTATCGTTGATTCTATGTAAGACAGCTTTTCCCTGTTTATCGAATAACCTACATAAATTCCTGAAAGAAATAAAAGCGCTGAAATTATAACAGCAGAGATTAAAATTCTTGCATTCAGCTGTTTTTTCCCAGTCATAGCTACCATTTTCTTTCTATTCTGAATATCTCAAACATCATCGCCGTCAGCCAGAAGGACATCATTATTATAGGATAAGCTAGCAAATACGTGAAATAACCAAGCTTGTTGAAGCTGAATTTCTCCTTAGTGATATGAAAACTCTTCATCAACAAATACCCTCCAAGTATCAGTCCCATCACCATGAATACGAACGAGGTCGTAAAGGTGTTCAGAAAGAACACCTCCCAGTTGATTTCAAAATTTTTGATAAAGACCAGCAAATTCCAGTCTATCAAATAAAGTTGCCAGATAAATGTTTTTACAGTATCAAAAACATTCCAGATGAGAATCAGGAAAATAGTTATGACTGCAAGTATGGAAATGAAGTTGAATGGAAGCAGGAACATTCCCAGATTCCCGTACTTGCGATTGAATATCATGTGCCTGTATTTCACGGTGTTCTGCAGCGCTCCCCTGTACCATCTCAGTCTTTGTTTGAAGAGCGAACGGAGATTCGAAGGACAGAGCGTATAGGAACATGCATCAAGCCTGTTTTCTATCTTATAGCCCGCATTATGTATTCTCAAGGCGATTTCCATGTCCTCCGTGAGATTGTTCTCGTCAAAGCCTCCCAATTCCTTCAGTACGCTTTTCCTGTAAATTGAGAAAACGCCCGGTGTAACATGGATGGAATCTATCATTTCAAGTGACTTCCTGAGGAATATGTTGAGCAGATATTCTGCCGACTGTATTCTTTGTATGAAATTTTTGGGTCTGAGAACCTTCAGGGCGGGGGTAACAGAAGCGACCTTGGGATTCTCGAAATGTCCAACCATTTTCATCAGAATGTTCTTTTCCACCACAGAGTCGGCGTCCACGCATGCTATCAGTTCACCTTTCGCAATTTTAAGCGCTCTGTTGAGAGAATGGGCTTTCCCTCTGTTTTTTTTGTTGTTGAGCAAAATTACGCCTTCCATTGCCTCAACAATTTCCCTGGTTCTGTCGGTGGATGCGTCATTTATCACTATTACCTCCAGCAGATTTTTTGGGTAGTTAACCCTGAATATGGATTTTACGATCCTTTTAATGTTTTTCTCTTCATTATACGCAGGTATGAGAACCGAAATGGTTGGGAATCTTTTTATTCTTTTCCTTCTTATGGTTGAAAACTCGTCTCTGTTGATGAACAAAACTATCAGCCAGGTTACCGCTATAAATACGAATATGTACCAGGCCGCGTAATTCACAAGTGTGGTCCAGAATACCAAAGACATAATATCAGTAATTAATATTTACCTTGAATTTAATAAATATGGACAGCCGTTTGAAATACATTCTGATTTCCATGATTATTTTTTCCCTGTCCGCCAAATTCTTTTTGATATTCCTGAACCATGGCCTATGGTGGGATGAAGCCGTGTATCTAAACTTGGGAAGGAACATACAGAAGGGATTTTACTCCCTGGACCCGGAAAAACCCCTTGAAACCTTTAGATCACCTGTTTTCCCTCTTTTGATATCTCCGTTTTCAGAATCCGTGCTTCTTGTTAGGATATTGGTGGTCATGTTTTCTATAATTTCTGTGATTTTTGTCTATTTTTTCTCCAAAGACCTGTTCGGAAAGGAGACTGCCCTGTGGACTTCGCTCTTCCTGTCCACGAACCACGTCTTTATATTTTTTACCACCAAGGCCCTGACCGAATCAGTTTTCATATCCTTCCTTATATTGTCGCTTCTTTTCTTTTTTAGGCGTAAAAATAAAACCTCTTATCTCTTCCTGTCAGGCATATTCTCGGGATTCGCATTCCTCACCAGATACCTCGGTACCATTCTTGTGTTTTCCTATATTCTTTACTTTCTTTATCTGTTTCTCCTTTCCAAAAGGAACATGAAAAACCTCGCTAAACAATTCATAACAATGTTTGGAGGGATTTTCCTCGTTCTTTCTCCCTGGTTTATGCTGAGTCATGTTTACTACGGAAACATCCTAGGATCATACTACACCAACATGATAGATTACTCTGATTACGGGAAAATGTTCATTGGGTATTTTTCCAACGTGATCAGGAATTACTTCAGCGATGTGTTCAGGGCGTTCGGTTTGCAGTTGTTTTTCATAATACTGGGCCTTTACGTTATGCTGAAGCAGGGGAAAGGGAATTATAGAATTTTGTTTACCATAATTTTCTTCCTGCCGGTAATCTTTTTCTTCCTTGACCCCTACAGGAAACCCAGATATATGCTCTCGTACCTTCCAGTGTATGCCGTATTTTCCGCCTTCGCTCTGAGATGCGAATTCAAAAGAATAGGACGTTATCTCCCCTGCCTGGCGATTCTGGTTTGCATTTTTTCGATGTTTACAGGTTTCGCTATGGCATGGAACGACAGATATGCGGCGAGCGGTCTTGTCCAGGCCGCGCTTTATGTAAGGAACGTGACCGGCGATGATGATTACATAATGACGCAATCCTATCCTTACATATACTATCTCTCGGGGAGAAGGGCGACAGTTTTTCCCAGAAATCTTGAAAATCTAGAGGGCGAAATAAAAGAGAAAAACATCAGATACATCCTGCTCTACAAATTCGAGCCAAAGAACCCCGATTATACGAAAGATTATTTCGACCGAAACAGCGAGTTCAAACTGATAAGAAAGTTCACGCAGTGGGGAGATCCTGAGGCAGTCAAGATATACGAATTAAGGGGGTTTGAATAGCTGTACCTACGTCTGTAAGGGATTAAAATAAAAAAGAAAAAGGGGGTGTTTATCTATTTTTGGCGTACGTTTAAGCTACGCTGCCCTTGTATTCTCCACCTGTCAATGTTGCCATTTTGGTCGGTTTAATCACGTAGTTTCCGATCAAAGCCCTGGTGTCTTCTGCGTTCGTACCCGCGACGATTAAGGCCTTCTGTCCGGATTCGAATACATCCTCGACAACCTTTATCAATCCGTTTCCGGCTGCCAAGTCTGCATCAGTTCCGCCAAGCCAGTAATCACAGGCACTTGTCACGTTCCAGTCCTTGGCAAGCAAAGTCTCTACGATCGGATTCGCGCACGGACCACCAACCAAGATCAGGTCCTGGTTGAGAGTGGAATCCTGTGGTATCTCCGATGCGAGCTTTGCTACCGGGTTTGTAACCGGAACGGCTTCATTGTATTTTCCACCAGCAGTTGCAGTTCCTGTTGAGAAACTTGGGTCGGATCCTACACCAACTGCTGCAATAGCCTGGTCGTCCGGGTAGTAGATGTCTGCCTTGCCCTGGTTGTCAGAATCGAAGACAACGAATGTTCCGTAGGAGTCGCCTCCTGACGAAATACTGCTGTCACTCTCCCATGTCACAAGGCTTGCGGTAGACTCTGTGAAGATCGGCGTGTTTATTGTCATGTAGTTGCTACCGTCCTTGTTGACGCCTATTATCACTGCGTTCTTTGTCGAGTCCTTGTCATTTTCTTCCAGGACAATAGCACCCGGGTATGCAATCTCTGTACCTGCCGTGTCGGATGCAACGCTTATGGCAACGGTGTTAGCAGCTGGGGTTCCTGATATGTTGTAGGTTATCGTACCTAATTTAAGTATCTGGTTTTGGCCGCTTATGTTTTTGTCGGCAGCAAAACTGCTGCAGTCATACAACCACATGTCCGTGCCAGCTCCTCCCGTGTCCCAAACACATGCATCTCCTGTTGGCAACTCGATTGTCGTGTTTGCGTTGTTTGTAACGGATACCGTCGTGTCCTTGTCGAAGAATGTTATCCATTCTCCCTTTGCTGCCATGACAAGCGGGA
>CAZTJN010000001.1:37819-45334 GCA_964613955.1 uncultured archaeon
GTGTCCTTGTCGAAGAATGTTATCCATTCTCCCTTTGCTGCCATGACAAGCGGGAAGACCGTTGTCTTTGTACCTGTGTTTTCGTATCCTGCGGTTGCTCCCCAGGTCATGGTCCACTTGGGTGTGGTTGCATCCGTTGTGTTTATGTAGTACGCCTGACCGTCTATGTATGCTATACCGCCGTAGTTACCGTTGTCAGTGAGGTAAATCTTCGATTTGACTCCAGACATCACGTTGAGCAGTTCGACGTATGCGCTGCTTGTTCCCAGACCCGAGTAAGAAGTCAGCTGGTATATGTGGCTGAACTCAGACTCACGAACAGGGGACAGCAGTATGTAATCGTTCTTTTTGAACTGCTCACCTTCCACTACGTGGTAGGCCTTTGTGGATGTTGCATTCAACGCCGGATTGTAGCTTGCCGTTGTCGGGTTGTATGCAAAGGTCAGCGTCTTTTCGTTTCCGTAGTAATCCGTGAACTTCACTGTCGCGCCGGTTGTACCAGAGTTGTCAAAGCTTATGACGTCCCTGGCGTCAGAGTCAAACGCGGGCACCACACCGTGGAAAGCAACCTTGAAAGACCCGAATACAGGATCTTCAAAGGCACTTCCCCTCAGTATGTAGTCCTGGTCCGAGGATGGCGCCGTTATCTGTATAGCGAACTTGGAGATACCCTGACCAGTTGTTGATGTTATGCCAACGTACGTGCCGTCTATTGTGTCTTCAGCAGTCCCGACTTTTACTGCCTGGCCGCTTTCCAAGGTAAGCTTTGCAGAACCAAAGCTCAGCTTGGCGGAGCTGACCTGCGCCTCCTTCTGGAAGAAGAACACAGAGTCCACGTAAACGTCCAGACCAGCAATTGTGTAAGAACTGCCCTGGCTTACTTCTTTCGAAGTACCATCGACCTCTATGACTGCTGTGCTGGTATCGCTGACACCAATCAGTTTAACGGTGTAGTCAGTGCCTCCGACGGTGATGGTTTTTGATTCACCCTCTTCGAAGGTCTGCACGTTAGACCCACCGAATAAGACCAATTTTGTGTCAGTGCTGCCACTACCAATTGTGTAGACCTTTCCGAACAGCTCTATTGTGTTTCCTTGGACATCGCTGCTGGAGACGTTCAGAATCTTGTTGAAGACGACGGTAGCGTTGTAGAGCGTACCTGACGAGAAGTCTATGTACAGGTCAGGATCTGACAGATCACCTCCACTCTTACCGAATGCGACCGTACCTCCAAGCATGTTTATGTACTGGTCGTATGGGTAAGGAGTGCCGGAATCGTCAGTAACCGTGCCTGAAGCCAAAATTGTCGGCAAATCGCTCTTTGTCAGTGTTGTTTTCAGCCCAGACTTCGTCAGAGAATCGCCCAAATACAAGTTTGTGTTTGATGTCGCCAGATTAACGCCATCGCTGACTCCCACTGTGGTTCCTGATGCCGGAACAGTTTTTTCCTTGACTGCATAGTTTGAAACCATGCTTGCTGCTATGTCTGTCGCACCCAAAACGTCCATTGCATTGACGTTTGGCCCACCAATAACAATTGCTGGTGAGGATAGTGTGCTGTCGGTTATCTTTACGTATGGTTCCAAACCCTGATCAAGTGTCACTGCACCGAACACGCCGAATAATGTTACTCCAAGTGTTGCTGCTGCTGCCAAACCACCGGCAACAATCTGTTTAATTTTCATAGTTACCTCCCAATTATATATGAAGCCCTGGTTTGACCAAAGGCTTCAACTTGATAATAATTAGGTTCAAGGGGGTATATATAACTTCAGTGAAACAGTCACGCAGGCAGTGAAACTATTGTAAATAGGGCTTTTTGTTAGATAAATATAATAAAATACGGTTTATAATTGTTCCAAAATCATTTTAATCCATTTTTATTTAAAATAAAAGCATTTAAATTAATATTAAAATCAAATCTCCATAAAAAAGGCTTATTAGCATCGCAAACAAGAACACGGGAGCGAACCTTACGCCTTCCTTAACCCACACATATCTATTTTTTCTTCTCAAATCTCTAATTTCGCTCTGGGTGAGACCTCTCCACCTGCCCTTCAGTATAACATCCCCGACCTTCAGATCCTTGACATCCACCTTCTTTTTAAACAGGTTCTCCTCCACCATCTTTGCATAGTAGGTGAAAATAAGGATGAATGTCAGAAGGAAGGGGAATGCAATGAGTGGCATCAATGTTTCAAACGATGATGAAAAACAGGCATTAAAATAGAAAGCAGCGCCCCACGAAACTGAAAAAAAAACTGCCACAAAAAATGTGATCATTTTATACCGGCCCCTGAGGTATTCAAAGTAAATTTTATTCACCTCCCTTTTCCTGAGCCCCAGCGCTAGGGAGTAAACTACAAGGTAGATAAGGGAGATGAAAAGAAAATTGAACAGCAGGGTGAGCGGGAAAGGCATTACACCCCTGACGGCAAAACCTGCCGTGTCGGGAAAAAGAAAACCCAGCGCGCCCAAGAGCCAAGCATCTCCGTCACCCCACTGTTTAGAAAGATATAAAACCAAACCAAGGGCAAGAAATACCAAACCAATCATAACAGAATTAGAAAGCAACCACAGATTGTTCTCTGCGAAAGCAAAAACTCCCCTCACGGCCAATGCGAGAACTATTATGGAGTAGGGCAGCCAGTCAGGGAATTCCGTGTACCTGAGATCCCAGTAGCCAGCAAAACCGAACCCAACAACACCAATTGCAAGCAAAATCAAACCAAGCAGCATAATAATTATTATGCTGTGAAAATATAAATGGGGCCGCTGAGACTCTCAACGGTGGAAGCGGATTTTCCGCAAACGCTTTAGCACGTTCACCTGTGCTAAAGGGGTTTTTGAACTCAGGTCGCAGGCTTTTTCGCAGGCTTTCTTTTGGGCGTTCGGGCCTTTGTGAACGCGCAAGCTTCCGGAAAGGCCTGACCCGAAGCCTGAATGCTCACGGCGTCACCTCTCTTGCGAGACGGAGACTAGACCATTGCAGAGCCCTGAGCTCCTGTTTTTGGGTGAGCCTTAGCCTTTTGCGGAAGGCGAAGACTCCTGTAAAAAGGCTCAGGAGCTTAGCTACACCACGGCCCCGCGTTTTGACAGACGAGTCAGATACGAGTTTAACTCGTCGGCATTTGATAGAAGTTTATTGTGATAATGTATTAAAAAGGTTAAAACCAGAGGAGTTGGTTGTTAGTCAGTTATTCCCTTTCTCTGCTTTATCTGCTTTATCACCTTGTCCTGAAGGTCCTTTGGAAGCGGTTCGTATACAACATCTATCAGCCAGTAGAATCCCTGACCTCCTGTCGAGGACTTGAGAGATGAGTTGAAACCGAACATCTCAGCGACCGGTAGTTTAGATGTTATGCTCGTCGTTCCTCTTTCCTCTTTCATTTCGAGAATTTGCCCTCTCCTGTTCTGAACTTCCTTCATGGCCCCGCTGAGCTGATCCGTGGGGACATCAATCCTTATGATCTGCTTGGGCTCAAGTATGTACGTTTTCGCAGCAACCATGGACTCTCTTATCGCTGAACGAACGGCAGGTATGACCTGCGCAGGGCCCCTGTGTATCGCATCCTCATGTAGTTTCGCATCAACAAGTTTTACCTTTATCGCATCGCAAGGCTCCCTAGCAAGAGGGCCTTCATCCATCGCTTCTCTGAAGGACTGCTTAACCATTTCCATTACCTCAAGAATTGCATGCACCCCCCTTGTCATATCCAGGAATACGTTTCGGTTGTGTATCTGCTTCACCTTCTTTGATTCCTCCCTGTCGAAGCCGAGATCAACCAGCTTGTTCTGGAGTTCGACATCCTTTTTCTTCACCTCGATGTTTGAAGGTATCTCCCCCCTTATCATTGCCTGGTGGACATCCTTTTCCAGGGGCTCGGAAATTATGTAGAACCTGTTGTGCTTGTTGGGGGATTTTCCTTCGATTGCTTCGGGCGTTTTTCCTTTTATGGATTCCCTGTAAATAACTACCGGAGGCGATACGCTCACGTCAAGACCCTCTTCCTTCAGAGGTCTTTCTATCTTCGCATCTATGTGTAGCTCCCCAAGCCCGGAAACCAGGTATTCTCCCGTGTCCTCGTTTATCTTGACTTTAAGAGTGGGGTCTTCTTTGGCGACTCTCTTGAGAAATTCGATGAGTTTTGCGAGCTGCTGCGGTTTTCTGGGCTCTATTGCCTTCACGACAACGGGCTCGAATATGTGGGTAATTGATTCGAATCCTGGAATAACATCCCCTGGATCGCATATGGTTTCGCCGGAATACGCCTCTTTCAGACCTACAATGCCCACAATATTTCCGGCATCCACTTCGCTCATGCCTATCCTTTGCTGCCCCTTGTAAACAGAAACCTGCTGTATTTTTTGTGTCTTTCCAGAACCAACGAGGTACACTTCCTGTCCTGTCTTAATCTTGCCGGAGAATACACGGACGGTCGCGACATAACCAGCATGTGGATCAGGATAAAGTTTGGTAACTACCGCGGCGAGCTTTCCGTCTGGATTGCAGTTGGACATGTCTTTCGCAACCTCCGAATCGCTTTCCCCCGGCCATATTTTCTTTATCCTGTAGCCCTGTGCCTGAAGGGGGTTCGGAAGGTGTTTTATGACCATATCCAGAACTATGACATGAAGAGGAGCGCGCTTCGCCAACTCCTTTTCGCCTTCAGGTCCCTTGTTTGTGAGGTCTATTATATCCTTGAAGGTTATGCCGGTTTTCTTCATGTAGGGAACGGATATTGCCCAGTTCCTTACGGCCGAACCGAATGCAACAGAACCATCAGCAACACTCACCATCCAGCCCTCGGTGTATTCTTTCTCCCCGTACTTTCGTATGAGCGCATTCACCTCGTCTATTATGTTCTTGAAGTTTTCCTGCATCTGTTCAGGTGTAAGCTTCAGCTCCTTTATGGATCTGTCAACCTTATTTATGAAAAGGATGGGCCTGACCCTTTCTTTAAGGGCTTGACGGATAACCGTCTCGGTTTGCGGCATCACACCTTCTACGGCGTCTATTACAACCACGACCCCGTCCACCGCCCGCATCGCACGTGTGACATCCCCGCCGAAATCGACATGCCCAGGCGTATCAATCAAATTAATTAAATAGTGTTCGCCTTCCCATTCATGAACCATGCTCACGTTTGCCGCATAGATTGTTATTCCCCTTTCCTGTTCCTGCTCCACGAAGTCCATCGCCAGCTGTTTTCCTGCGAGTTCTTCGGACATCATGCCCGCTCCTGCGAGAAGATTGTCTGTCAGCGTGGTTTTTCCGTGGTCTATATGCGCCACAATACCAATGTTTCTGATATGTTCAGGCTTCCGCATTAACTCCTTAATTGTGGATGTTACATCCTTTGCTGCCATCTTATCCCCTTGTTATAATTTCTTTAATTTGTCTGCCAACCTATATAAATAATAATGTTCACAGTCCTGCCTTACCTTGCCCCCTCGGCTTCCCTTTCTGTCCTCATCCTTTCGCGTATTACGTTGTTCCTCTGGTCATTGCTGGCTATTTCAATAAGCTCATCAGCTATGGTCTGGGCAAAGGATTTCCTGCTCTTGAAAGACTTCGAAAATATGTCCTGTGCAATCATACGAAGGGAAACGTCCAGCCTTCTCTGCGGGCTTGTGACGACTGCCTTTCTTGCTATGATCCCTCCCAGCCTGTAGCCTACAACCTCTTCCAGAGGTGCGGCGTTTTGAACGGCATTGACCAGAAACTGCAAAGGATTTTTTTTCGTTTTCCTTTCTATGATTTCAAAAGCCTCCTTCACGGACCTGTAAATAAGGTTGTACCTTCCTGTTGCGTGCCCTGAGGTTAGCTTGTGTTTCTTTCCCTTGTGACCGGGAACGGCAAGTTTGTTGATGAACCTTTCCACAATGCTTATATCAGTCTTCCGTATGGAAGATGTGGAGAATCTGCCTGAAGTTTTCGGTACTATAAACGGCTTAAGGTTTATGTACCTCTTCAGACTGGGGTCAGAAACCTCGACGTTTGTTTCCCATCTGTTGAAAAGCAAATTTTTCATATTATCTGCCCTCTTTCACCTTCTCCTTTTTGCCCTTCAGAATTTCGGAAAGAGCCACGCCGTTCACCGAAATAACCCTGAATTTGATGCCGTGCATTGAACCTACAGCCCCTCCCTGTGAGCCCCCGAGACCCTCTATTATAACCTCATCATGCTCATCTATATTTTTGATGGCACCTGTTTTGGGGACGAATGCCGTGACCTGTATACCATTTTTTATGAGCTGACAACGAACAGCCTTTATTATACCTGAATGCGGCTGTTTTTGTTCGACACCCTTCTTTTTGAGAACCAGTGCCCTGCCCATGGGTGCTCCTTTCAGGGGATTCTTTGCCCATAGCTTGAGCATCTGCCTCTTCTTCTGGTCGGAGTTCCATCTGAACTTTTTCCTCTTTCTTCTCAAATTCCTCGCGGAAAACGCTCCTGGCATTATTTCAACCTCACATTGTCAATATGGAAGTGCCTCTTCAGGAATTCTCTTATAATCTTTATATTTCTTCCGTTCCTTCCGATTACCACTGACCTCTCGCTGACCGGGATCGAAATGGTTGCGCCGTTCGAATCAACTTCCACGCTTTTCAGATTTGGTATGAAATTTTTAATCATACCTTCCGGCGTGCTGGCATATTCGAATATCTTCACGCTCTTTCCCAAAGCCCTGCTTACATTTTTTATCGTGCCACCATTCTTCCCTATCGCAACCCCTATCTTCCCCGGCTCTATGAGAAAGTAAACACATTCCTCATCCATCAGGCAATCTTTTACATGAACCCCTGTGAGCCTTTCGAAGATGCCGACGACTCTTATGTGATCAGTTGTAAGTTTTATGGTCATTCAATCACTTCTTTATCCCCAGTACTGAAATGTTGAAAGGTTTGGCGCATGCCTCGCCCAGTTGTCTTGAGTTTCCTTTGAATTTCTTCACATCAACATCCACATGCCTGCTGTAATATTTCAAATCATCATATTTGTCTTTAGGGCAATTGGAGGCACAAATTATCGATTTTATGGCGTTCTGTTTCAGGCCTCTTACCACACTCCTTTCCCCAATAATCAACCTTTTCTCTTTCATTGCAGATTTTATCTCTTTTTCTATCTCCATATTACCACTAGTACACGAAACCCAAAAGACCCCCACCAATGTTTTCCTTCTTTGCCTGCCTGTGGTCGAGAACGCCCTTGGGCGTTGTGATGAAGAGTATGCCTATGTTAACTGAAGGAAGGAATCGCTTTTCCCACATTATGAATTCGTCTCTTTTAAGTGTGAACCTCGGCCTTATAACACCACAATTATTTATCCTCCCTGTCAGTTCTACCTTGAATTTCCCGCTCTTTCCATCATCTATGAATTCAAAAGAGCCTATGTATTTGTTCTTCTGCATAATCTTCAGTATCTCCTTTGCGATCTTGGAGCTGGGAACCACGCAGCTCCTCTTCCCTATTCTTTCGGCATTCTTTATTACTGCAAACATATCAGATA
>CAZTJN010000001.1:45434-169882 GCA_964613955.1 uncultured archaeon
CCGGCACCCACGAAATTCATAGTTGAAACCTCCATGTTAAAACCTCCTGCGGGTTTTAACGAATCCAGCCGCCATGTCAAAACCTCCCGCGGGTTTTGACGAATCCAGCGACCAGGTCGGGACCACCTGCGGGTTCCGACACCTCCTGCCGCCAAACGGAACCTCAACCGGATTCCGATACTTCCGGGAACCATATATTTGAACATAAATATCACTCAAACTTTTCAAAACCCAATTCCTTCGCTACCTCCCTGAAACACTGCCTGCAGTAGCGAAGACCATATTTGTTTATCACACCTTCCGTCTTTCCGCATCTTCTGCACGGGAAGGCGTTCCTCCCGAATTTCCGATCCTTCGGGCGGTTGAACTTCATAAACCTCGCCAGTTTTTCCGGCTTCCCTTCAATCTGTTTCTTGGCATTTTTGAATGTCATCCCTGTTCCTCCTCTCCTGTTACAATTTCAATTCCCATCTCCCTTTTTGTCCATTCCTGCGATTCCTCTTTCGTTATTCTGTGTTTCTTTCCAATCTTTTTAGGCCTTACCCGCCTTTCCTTGATCCTGAAGCCCGGTCTTGACAGCGTAACGCACACATCCATCCCCATTATACCTATATCCGGGTCATACCTCATACCAGGTATGTGTATGTACTCCTTAATACCAAAGGAAAAATTACCGTTGTCATCAAACTGACTGACCTTCAACCTATTATCCAGAACGCTGAGGGCAGACTTCAAAAATTCCATCGCCTTCTTTCCCCTCAAAGTAACCTTCACACCTATGGGCCTGTTCTTTGCGATACCAAAGGTCGTTCTCTTGTGCGCCTTCGTAACAACAATCTTGTTGTCGGACAGCTTCTGGACCAATTTTTTCGCTTTTTCGAGTTTGGGCCCGGCCTCTCCAACCCCCATGTTAATCGTGACCTTCTCCAGCCTGATCTTCCTCATCCTGTTCATTTAAATTCACCCACCAGCACATAATCCTTAACTGTCTCTATTTCCCCTTCCTTCGTCTGAATAATGACTCTGCTGCTCTCGAGCATGGTCTTCCGGTTGAAAATTTTTGCTATCTTCCCGCGAATACCCATGTTTTTTCCAGAGATTATGAGTGCGGGAGCGTTCTTGTCGAATTTGAAGTGTTTGACTATCTTCTGGCCGGGGAGTTCGATCAAAAGAGAATCATTCGTTCTGTACACATTTTTGTCAGTGAGTATGTTCCTTCCGTCATGCAGGTTCAGCTGGGATATCCCTCCCCTTACAACCCTCTTGTTCTGGATTCTGCAGAGCTTCCTTTTTGCCTCAGCCGGCTTGACCTCTTCAAGGAATAATCCCTGCCTGTTGACGTTGACCCTGAAGGCCTTGCTGATATTTGGAATTTCGAGAATATCCATGAGTCCAAGGGGATAGTTCGGGTCTTTTCTTGGTTTTTTGTCAACAAGCACCTCGCTGCTCTTTAAAATCTTTTTCGCTTCCTTTGCATTTTCTGACAATTTCAAGATATCTCTTAAAACAACTAGAAGAGGTATACATGTGTCCTTTCTATGAGGTCCGGCCCTAGGGGTTACTGCAAATTTCGCCCCCTTCCTTTCCATCTTCCAATACTTCGGTATCGCATATCTTTTCACATGCATGAAAATCACTTCCCTTTCCCGGCCTCCTCCTTCCTCCCCCCTCCTTTTTTACCCGATTTTGCTTCTCTTGCCCTTTCAACAATGGCCTGTCTTCTCTTGTCCTCCATTTTGGGGTCCATTATAAGCAGATTGGACGGCTCTATTGCCCTCAGAACTTCCGAACCGTCAACCTTTTTAACGTTAAGCCCTTCTATGTAAACCTTTGATGTCTTGAGATCGATTCTTTCAACCTTCCCCTTGAATCCTTTATCCTTCCCTCTCATAACCTTCACTTCGTCCCCCTTCCTCAACTGAAGCGACCGCTTCCCGAACCTTCTCCTGATAATTTCGGACAGGTGAGCAGAAACAAATTTTTGTCTCACATGCATGGGAGCATTATGTCTAAACTTTCTCTGCTTCCTTGGCTGTTTGCTTGCAATCCATTTACCTGACCATTTCTTTTTCATCTAAACCACTATTGTTGCGATCTTTCCCACGGACGGGAACCTTTCAACCGCTTCTTTTGCAACAGGTCCCTTTATCTGGGAACCTTTTGGTTCGCCTTTCTCATCCACTATTATGGCTGCATTATCCTCGAACTGAACGCGCATACCGTCAGGCCTCCGGAACTCCTTTTTTTGCCTTACGACAACCGCCCGGTGGACCTCGTGTCTGACCTTCTCTGTTCCTGAATATACCTTGCAGAAGACCAAGCTGCCTATACCTGCCCGCGGCTTCGCTCTCCTTTTTCCCTTAAAACCCTTAACGCCTATAATCTCCAGAACCTTCGCTCCGGAATTGTCTGCACATCTCATCAGTGACCGCGTAGACAAAGCCTGGGTGACCTTTGACGATATTGCTTTCATTCCTTATCACCTTCAACAGCCAGGACAACAAAGCTTTTGGTTTTTGATACGGGCCTGCACTCACCAAGAACGACCGTATCCCCCTCCTTCGCTCGTATGCATGGAGGGTTGTGAGCTGTTACGCGCGATCTGGACCTTTCGTATCTTTCGTACTTCGGGACGTACCTGTGATATTTCCATTCAACTATGACTGTGTTGTGCGATTTGGCGGATTTCACCTGCCCTCTGAAAACGCGCCCGCGAACAGAAAGCTTTCCGTGCCACGGGCATTTGATATCCTTGCATTTCTCCTTCGGCTCTGATAAACCAAGACCTAAATCTTTCACCTTTTTCACATCAACCTTTGCAGTTTTTTTGGACACTTTCGCGTTTTTCATAATAATCCAATTACTCCTCTCTACTTTATAAATATTATAATATATTTAACAGTTACCTGTTACCCCTTTGGATTTTTGGATTATACTAATAGAGATAAATATTTATAAAAGCGTTGCCTGTAAGTCTAAAAGTTGCAGAGAAGAGGAATTTATGTTTAAAATATGATTTATCTGTACGTTACTTTAAACCATGCCCGTTCTGATTCGAAGCGTCACCAGTTCTTAAACTTCTTCTTTATCCTGTCTTCAGGCCTCCCGACCAGGATTTTCCCGTCCACCTTCACCATCTTCCTGTCAAGGACAAAGACAAAAACATTCTCTTCCTTTATCATTTTCGCCTCTCTCCCGTCCAGTTTTTCTATCACGAGCGTATCCCTTGTTTCGTCCACTATTTTACCTTTTATCCCAATATTTTTCGGGTTGGAACTTCCAACTACATTAACCTTCAGTCCTATAAGTTCATGGTGAACAAGGTTTTCGGGCGTTCTCATGGTTAATAACAGAACTAACGAGTTTAAATTGCTTGTTTACATACGGTCATTCGGGCTATGATATCTCGATTTTGTCCGCAGGAAAACCCATCTTGACCAGTATATCCTTTATCTTCCTTCTGTGGTCCCCCTGCAGTTCGATTACACCGTTCTTGATGGTCCCTCCGCAGGCGAGTTTTGTTTTCAGTTGTTTCAGAATATCCTTGCTGTTGACGTCCTTGCTTATCCCTTCGATTATGGTCGCGCTCTTTCTGAACCTTTTCTTTTCCACTGAAACCTTTATCTTTTCCTCTTCCCTTGCTATGGTTTCGCACGCGCATATGTCCTTTGGGAGACCACAGTTTGGACAAATTTCAGTCATCTACTGATACCACTCTCCTTTAACAAAAAAACATCAGTTTCGCAACTACCAAAAACATTTGTTTTCATTTTTTCTTTTTTCCCTCTTTGACGGTTTTTATTCTCGCTATAGTTCTCCTGATTTCTTTCAACCTGCCGGGAGAAGTTACAGAAGCCCCTATATGGACATTTGCTTTCTCTTTCGAAAGTTCCATCCTCAGTTCGCTTAAATTTTTATCGAGCTCCTTTTCATCCATTTTTCTTAAATCTTTCATCCGAAGGATTGCCATAAAAATATCACTCGCTATCTTTATTTTTTGTTTTCTTCTTTTTAACCTTTTCTTTGTCCTCTACCATGATGGGCATGGATTTCATTATCTTTACACTCACACCGATTTTCCCCGGTTTTGTTTCCGCCTCATCAAAGCCATGGTCGACGAGTTCCTTCGCAGGCTGCCCGCAGTGTTTGATGTATCCGTCAACAAACTTTCCTGTCCTGCCTTTCGAACCCCCGAGTTTGCCGGATATTATAATTTCCGCCCCCACAGCTCCTGCATCCATTACCCTCTTGAGCATGACGTTTCCTATCTTTTTGTAATTGAATCCCCTTTCCAGCGCGGATGTTATCCTTTTCGCAACGATTTTCGCATCCAGGTCGGGTTTTTCAATAGACTTTACATCTATCTGGGGGTTGTCCAGCTTGAACCTTGCCTTCAGAAGGTCCGTCATCTCGTTTATCTTTCTTCCGCCCGCCCCTATTATCCTTCCGGGTCTGTCCGTGTATATCAGGACCTTCACGCCCAATGGTGTCCTCTCCAGTTCTATCTTTGAGTAGCTTTCATCCGGGAAATACTGCTTTATGAAACTTTCTATCTGTGTCTTCTTCATCGCGTCCTTGACAAAAAACCTTTTCAGAAGCATATTACACCTACTTTTGCTGCAGCACGACCTGTATGTTGGTCATCTTTCTCCTCGTCCTCCTCATTTTTAACCTTCTCGGTCTCATGAATGTAAAACCCTGGTGGGCGGAAGCGAATATTACCAGCCTGTTCAAATCAAGACCACCAGATTCCGCATTGGCCTCCGCAGATTTCACCACCCTGAGTATTTCCCTGCTCGCATTCGTGTAGTACTTGCCACCGACACTCCTCTTTTTGTCAATTAAATCTTGAAGCAGTTTTTTCGCTTTTTCGAGGTTCTTCCTGCTTATTGCCCTGCAGACGGCAACCGAGCTCTTTGTTGATATTCTCAACGCTCTGCCGTACGCCTTCGCCGACTTCTTTGGATTCAGATTTAACGTGTATCTGTTCATGCTTCACCCTTACTTGAGCGGGACAAATTTGGAAGACCTCGTTGCACCGAAACCCGGGGCTGAATGTCTCACAGGTTTCCTCGTCATTACCATTTCTCCAAGCCTGTGTCCCAGCATCTCAGGCTTTATTTCCAAAGGAACGTATTCCTTGCCGTTGTGCACCCCTATTTTGCAGCCTATCATTTCCGGCAGTATAATCATTTCTCTGCATCTTGTCCTGTGAAACTTCTTTGGGTTTTTTCTTATCTTTTCGAGCAGTTTCTTATGGTTTTCCGTCATCCCCCTCTTCAATGATCTCCTCTGCCTCGATTTCAGTAGCCTTGCAAATTCTTCAACGTTCATTTTCTGCACTTCTTCCAGTGATTTCCCCCTGAATGAAAACTTTATCACCATACCTATCACTTCTTACCCCTTTTCCTTCCTGTCCTCCTTGAACCCCATGATCCTACCTTTCTTCCCGGAGGCGCGTGTCTGCTGACACTCATGGGCTTTCCGGGTTTCGTCGGGCCACCAAAGGGGTGGTCTATCGCGTTCATCGCCACTCCCGACGTTCTTGGATAGAGTTTCCCACGCTTATGCATAGCTATCCATTTCTTTCCAGCCTTCATCCACGGCTTCTCCTTAAACCCTTCGCCGGCCGGGATCCCGATGCTCACCCTGCATTCTGGATTGAGATTGATTTTCTTCTTGGAGGGCAGCTGGATGACGCACGAACTTTTCGTTTTTGAAACAACAGTTGCGAAAGACCCGGGTGTTCTGCACAGTTTTGGTCCTGAATGAGGATATGTTTCGATAGCGAATACCTGCATGCCCACGGGTATTTTTGAAACCGGAGAAACGAAGTCTGCCCTGTCTCCCACCTTCAGACCTTTCGGGGCTATCAGGTAATCGCACCTGCCGTCGGTATACATAACTTTCGCAACAGGCGCGTTCCTTCCGGGGTCATCCATTATATCGATAACCTTCCCTTCGATGTTCCTGTACCTGATCCTGATGTCCTTCCCTCGGGAGGGAACCCTGTAGGTGGGAGAACCCTTCCCTCTTCTCTGTGAAATTATCCTCTTTCCCATTTTCGCACCTATATCATTCCGAACTTCGAGGCGATGTCAGCGGCTGAAAACTCCGGATTTATTTTTACATACGCC
This sequence comes from uncultured archaeon, assembly GCA_964613955.1. Lineage (GTDB taxonomy): Archaea > Aenigmatarchaeota > Aenigmatarchaeia > QMZP01 > QMZT01 > CS3-C152. The sequence continues at coordinate 51,572 of CAZTJN010000001.1, forward strand.
TTCTTTTGCCCTCTTGTAGTTATCTCCGTCCTTACGGAATCGACCTTTACGTTAAACTCTTTCTCTATTACTTCTTTGACTGTTCTCTTGTCCGCCCGCTTGTCCACTATGAACACGAGCTTGTTTTCGAGCTCTACCATGTTCATTGATTTTTCGGCGAGATGCGGATGTATGAGAACGTCCCAGACGTTCTTACCCTTCTTGGTTTTCATTTCCTCTTTTTTGTTCTCCTTTGCTTTTGCCATGTTAACTACCCAACCCCTTTATTGCTGATTTTGTGTAGATCGTGAGTCTCCCCGGATGCGTTCCAGGGGCAAGCATCCCAACATTGAGATTCTTCCGTTCAACAACATCAAGACCGGGAATGTTTCCCCCTGCCTTCACGATTCCCTCATCCTTTTCCACAACCAACAGCGGACCCTTCTTGTTCCTGTACCTTCTCCCCCTCATCTTGCCTTTTCCCGCTCTCACTTTCCTTTCTTCGCACCTTTTAAGTTCCTCTTTCAGGCCAAGCTTTTCCAGAACGTCCAGCACCTCTTTCGTCTTATTTAGCTTTTCCAGTCCGTCCTCCAGAACAAGCGGCAGATGCCTGACTTCCGAAATCCTGTGACCCCTCTTCGAAACCATTTCCCTGTCAGCGCTCGCAGCGAGAGCCGCGTTAAGCGCCTTTAACCGTTCCTTTCTGTTCACCTTCAAAACCCAGTTCTTCTCCACCTTTGGCGGATGAGCCCTCCTGCCTTTCGCGGCCTGCGGGACAACACGTGCGGTGAGGTTCAAAAAACCTTGGCCATGAATCCTTTTCATCCTTGAGAGCTCCCTGTTCATCTGGGAGTCCCTTCTTGACCTTCGCCCGTGGTAGTGGGCAGAACTTCTCTGTCCGGCAAGAGGGTCGCTGCCGTATGCCTGGCGAAGTTCGCTGTTCTCCGAGAGCACGGTCTTCCTTATGAGGTCCTCTCGGATTTTCTCCGAGAAAACCTTCGGCAGGCTAACCCTTTCCTTCTCCTTCCCGTTCAGACCGTAGACAGGCGCTTGCATAACATCACGCGATTTAGACATAATTATGTTTAATTAATTTAAATATATACTTTCGAACCCACTAAATAAATATGGCGTTCAAAAGGGACGAAGTCCATCCCAGATACAGGACAACAAGACAAAAGGTAATAACAGGTCTCTTGTTCCTGGTAATATTCCTTTTGCTGTCATACGTACTGGCGAATCTCTTCAAGACAGGAGCCGACCCGCTGACTATAGGAATAGTTATCCTCATCATGGTACTTCTCGTCCCCGTAGCGATATTCGTGGTTGATCTGGTCCTTTACGAGTTCGAGTGATTTCCAGCTGATTCAACCGAAGGTCTCCAGAAATTCCTTCTCAAGAAAGTGAAGCTTCCCGGGGATTATTATCACGGCCGGTTCCGGCAGGTCAAGTTTCATGAGTTTTTCAAATTTCCCGTAAACTATCCTTTCGTGTTCTGAGCTTAGTCTGGAACAAAGGAGAATCTTTCTGTTTTTAAGTATATTCTCCTTTTTGTTCTCTTCAACGGTCTTCAGAACTTTCAGGCCCTTTATCGTTCCCATGTCCCTGTCGAGAAGAAGGAGCGTATGCATGCCCTTCGAAAGGTTCTCTTTCAGAACGTTGTAGAACCCCCCGCTCTCATATCCCCTTTTCGGTGTTATGATCGTGGCGGTCCTGCCGAATTTGTATATCTGCAGGCCGGTCCGGGCGATGGTAGTGTATACGGATGAGGAATGGATAACCTCGGTTGGAATCCCCTTCTCCCTTGCTTCCAGCAGCAGATGCACATGCGTGGTCGCTACGAGAGGGTCTCCTGGAACAAGGAGGACTACGCTTCGAGATTTCGCTTCCTTCAATAATTTATGCGATTCCTCCTCCACATCTCTCCTTTCGAGCTTCGTTATCCGCTTTCCGATAAGTTTCTCAAGCTTCCTTATGCTCCCGCCCCAGCACGTCGTGTATAATTCACAGTAAACCTTGTCCGTTCGCCTGCAAATTTCCATTCCGCGTAGCGAAATGTCCTTTTCGTTCCATATCCCGAGACCGATCAAATAGAGCATATGAATGCCTCAGTTCAATCTTGACAAAACCCTAATGATTTTAATAAGTTCTCCCTTTTTTTATCAAAATCTTTGATTAATCTTCTCCAGTCTTTCTGAAATTGAGAATACTTCTTTAGCACATTTTTACGTCTTTTCTTGTTTTTGAGATATTTGATGAACAAAAGGATGTTTTCCAACGTCCTCTTGAACTCCTTGATCTTGCCTCTGAATAGATAATCCAGCGAGAGGAAAATATCAGTGAAAAAGATTCTCAGGCACAAGTCACCCCCTAGGAATTCTCCTGGATAGGGCATTAATTCCTTCAAAGAAACTTTTTTGAATCCTCTCAAATTTTGGCATCTGAGTTTGTTTCTCATCAACAGGAACCTCAACGTATTCATCCTCATTTTTTCCCAGTCACCCACTCCGTGTTTTGGGAGATGTTTTATTGAAAGATTTCTATCAGAATATATTGAATAACCTCTGAGCTTCGCATTCAACACATAATCCATATCCTCACCTCTTGGAATTTGAGGATCAAAAGGTACATTCTCTATTAATTTCTTGGAGAGAACCATATTTCCACCCAGCGCGAAGGATGATACCTTCAATCTGGGTTCTAAATTAACAGTCCTTTTCAGGGCCTTGTTTATGTAAAAAGATGTACTCCACACCCTCCCTATTCTTTTCCACCAAGGAACAAATTCCATGTCAAAAAAATATGTGTACCTTCGGGGGTCTTCTGGATCAGGATGAAGATAATAACCGGTAATTCCTTGTATTGTTTCATTTCCGTATTTCTTTCCAATAAATTCGGTTGCTTTTTTCAAGAATTCAGGATCTTCAAAAATCTCATCGTCATCTATCAAAATAGCAACATCAGATCCAAGTATGAACGGTATCAAGATACAGAGATTTCTCACCTTGGAATAATTTTTTAAACCAACCAAACCTTTGAATATTTCTTTATCTGTACACGCTTCCAGTTTCTTTAATTTCGAAGTCGTGAGCAAACCTATCTCGAATTTGTCTGGGACTTTTTTGAGTACACGGGAAACTCGTCTCTCTGATTCTTTTTGGATATCAGGTGAATTCCCTATCGGTATTACTATCACATTCAGACTCGCCTCTTTCGGGATTTTCAAAATCCTAAGACTTTCAATCAGCCTTCCAAGCGTCCCCTCCCTGCTCAAAGGTGTGGGGTGATCGAAATAATAAAAACTCTCAATTTTTTTGTTCGGATTGTAATATTCGGGTTTGCAGTAGTAAGTGGGTACAACAAGCGAAATCTTCATATTAAATTTTTATCCGTTTCTATATATTAGAATCTGTTAAAGAATTTGAACAGATCCCTTGAAGTTGGGATGACCTTCATCATCTTCTCCCATCTCTTTTGGAATCTAAAGAATTTGGGGGCATTCCTTATCGCATGGTCCTTTGCATCCTTAAATGTTATTTCAATATTTCTCATATGCTCTCTGAAGTATCTTTTCTGATTTCTCTTAAGGGCTCTCGTAGCGTAGTTTATGGATGTTACTGTTGCCCTGTACTCCAGATCGTCCTTTAAGAATATCCCAGGATAAGGTTCAAAATCCTTTATATCAAGTTTGTTGAAGTAAGAAAGCTTTTCCCTCACGTATATGAATCTAAATATATCTTGCCTCAGATGCTCCCAGAAATCTATCTTGTGGGGTACCGGACAATGGAGTATTCTAAATTGATTATCCATGACAAATCTAAAGCCCCACTGCCTCGCATTCATCAAATAGTCTGTGTCCTCTCCTCTTGGAACCTCAGGGTCGAATGGGATCTTTGTATATAGTTTTTTGTGCAAAACCATTATCCCCCCTAAGGCTATTGTTATTTCATTAAATCTTTTTTTGGATTCTACTATGTTTTCCAGAACCTGATTTATGGTTTGTATGGCCGGCCACATTTTCTTTCTCCTAACACCTTTTGGTTTTAGCTTGTATCCTCCGTCCTTGTATACGTAATATCCTGTTTTTCCATAAAGTCTTTTGCCGTTAATCCGAACACCTATGCCTTCCCTAGCCTTTTTTAAGAAGTCCTTTTCGTTCACCACCTCATCATCATCCAACATGAGGATAAGTTCTGACCTGAGAATCCTCGCTATGATCAGGCCAACATTCCTGAACTTGGCATATACCTTACCCAAAGATATATCATTCACCATATCGGAAAATCCATTATTCTCCAAGAACTCGTGCATCTTCCACAAATCCAGTACTGAACAGCACATTATTTTGAAATACTTTTTGTAATCCTCTATCATCTCATTTATCATCTCGGCTGCGCCCATATTAGGAGGGTCGCTCGTGTCCAGTATTATCACTCTGAACTCCTCACCGTTCAGGTCTTTTAGACTGTTGAGTAACCTTCTCAAAGGGCTTTCCTTTCTCTTTACATTCCTGCTGTGCGTGGGTATTAAAATTGTTATTTGGCTTTTCATTTCCATTCTCTATCTAAATTTATAGCTTCCTGTTTTTTATACCTTATGGACTAGTTTTGACAAATCGGTGAGGGTCCTACCAATTTAATTCCGTAAAAATGAGTTCCTGTTGCCGGTTTCTGCTTTTTCATGACTGAGGTCAAGACAGAGACCATGGGCGAGGATACGTATAAAACGGAGAGCGAATACCACTTCAAAACAGAACACCAGGCCAAAGGAAAATATGGTTAATTTCGGCTCACTTCCCGAAAACAATCTCAATTATCTCCCCGTCCTTCACTTCGTAATCCGCCCCCAACTTTCGCTTGGTTTCGAAATCTATCCCGCCTATGAATTTGTCGGCGAAATCGGTATGAACCTTTGAAGCAAATTCCTTCAGTTTCGTTCCCTTCGGGACGAGGATTGCATCCGGGAGGACGTTGCCTTTCGAATCCGTGAGCTTGTTTATATTCGCCACGGGATAAACAACAATGTAATTGAGCAGTTCAAAAACCGCCTTGTCCAGACATTCCTGCACGCCTGTTGAACCGTGCTTCGCGAGCAAACCTTTCACAAATTCCAGCGCATGCTTCTGTTTATCGCTCAGCTCGCTTTCTTTGAGAATTTCAAAATTCCTTTCACCGGGGGTATATTTGACAAGACCGCGTTTGTCTGCCTCCTTCAGGGCGAGCTCGCTTTCTGCGGAGCACGGAATTATTTCGTATTCTGGAAATTCCTTTCGGAGTCTTTCAAGATTTCCTTCCGAACCAGGGATGTCAATCTTGTTTGCCGCTATAATCATACGCTTAGAGAGCTTTCTCAATTCAAACGCAAACTTCCGAAGGTCGTCATCGGACCATTGCGAGGGCGTGTCCTTCGGAAGACCTGTCGTTTCCAGAGCTTTTTTTATATGTTCCTCTGTGACCTTCAGACCGGAGAATTGCTTAACGAGCGATTCCGTAAGTTCCCGCTTCTGCATTTCAACCTCTTTCGAAAACTTCTCCCAGTTCTTCTTGAGCAGTCCGAAGAACCAATATCCTATCTCCTCCTCAAGGAAGCGTATGTCATTCGCCGGATCGTACGTTCCCCTTTCGACAGGCTCTCCGTTCTCGTTTGACGAACCCGAGATATCGATGACATGTATAAAGGCATCAGCCTGTCTGAGATCATCCAGGAACTGGTTGCCCAGGCCCTTCCCCAGATGCGCTCCTGGGACGAGCCCGGCGACATCCAACAATTCGATGGGAATGAACCTTTTTCCGTCTTTACAGTATCCCTGGTTGGGTCTGCATCTGGATTTTGCCTTCTCTTCCGGGCATTCTGTTTTAACAAACCCTACTGCATGGTTGGGTTTGATGGTGGTGAATACCCTGTCCGAGATTTCAACATCTGCCAACGTTAACGCCTTAAATACGCAACTTTTTCCAGTATTGGTTTTCCCTATAAGGGCAATTAGGACCATTCGGAAAACACCTATTGTAAAGGTTACTTATATATACGAATCTATATATTTATTATGGAAGAGATTCATGTAGATGAATTAAAAACAATAAATATAAACGTTCTCTTAGAAGACGAGTTTTTCATTAAAATTCTTAAAAAACTAAAAGAAAAAAAGATTAAAATACCTAAACTTTACTTAGAAATTGAACCTAAAATGCCGTTCTCTGTGTTTAAAAACATATTGAAACCATCTTATGTGAATTTCAGACCATTATGGCTGATTCTAGATATATCTGAAAGGTTAAAAATAAGTCCGCTTGAAGTTGAAAAAAATATAATTTCTTATAGAACAAAAAAGAGCAGAAACCCGATCGCAAAGCCGAAAATACCAATCTTTGTTACACCTATTTTCGATATGCTTATTGCACATTTTATGGCCGACGGTCATTGCTTTCACATACACGGAAGGAATCCGTATTTTGTATACGTAAAGTATGATGAGCATCTAAGAAATCTTTTCTTGAAAAGAGTTGAAAGCGTTTTCGGTAAAATAGAATACTCAGAAAAATATTATATTGAAAGAGATAGAATTCACATCCCTTCTTCGATAAGCTCGATTCTAATGGGAACCTTTAATCTTAAACCTGAAGATTTTCTTGAAAAGAACGCCAGAATACCTGAAAAAATGTTTAAACATAGCAAAGAACATCTCCTTGCAATATTAATTGCCTTCATAATAGACGAGGGCAACATAGATTCTTCACAGATATCGATTCCTATACAAAACAAAGATTTGCTCTTAGACCTGAAATTCATATGTGATAAATTAGGTTATGAAAACACTTTCAAAGACTACGGGAAGCGTAAATGCCTTTATATTCTCTCCAAAGGAACGAAAAAGTTCTGGGGAGATTACAAAAAATTGAAAGAAAAATACCCCGAAGTAGACATGGGCTACAAAGAAAAGACTTTATTTGATTTTATATTGAGAAAAAGAAAAGAATGGCGCACGTCTGGACAAGGTGAAACTAAAAATAGTATCATAGACCTTCTCAAAGAATCTTCAAGAACAGTTATTGAAATATCGAAAATCCTTAAAATTTCTAGGCAAGGAGCCAAGCATCATTTAAAACAATTGAGTGAAATGGGGATTGTTAAAATTGATGGCTTTGGTTATGCAGGAAGCCATATTTACGTTCTTAAAAAATACAAAAAATTCCCTGTGAAAAAGAAAGGGATTAGCAGACAGATGGGAATTACAAGAAGAAATATTCTCAAAACCCTAAGACATGAAAATTTCACTACAGCGGAAATTTCAAAGAAATTAAACATAGACAGAGGAACTATTTTTCATTTTCTTAAAATACTGGAAAACGAAGATAAGATAAAGAGAGTAGGAAGAGAAAGGAGATCAATAATTTGGTCAGTTAATTAACTCACCTTACCTTCTATCTTTTTATCAACACGCAACTCTTTTCTTTTCGTTCTAAGAACCTTATCTTTATAGTAAACCTTTCCGTTCTTCGCCTCCAGACCAAGTTTCAGGAAATCCTTGATATCGATAAGTTTGGAGGGTTTCTTTTCGATCCCCTCAGCAATCACATCTGCCCCCGGTTCGTCGTCGCTGACAAGCAGACCCACTTTTCCCCCTTTCTCCGCTGCCAAGAGCATACCCTGCGATTCGATACCGCGGAGTTTTGCGGGCTTCAGGTTGGAGACAACGACAATTCTTTTCCCCTCGATATATTTTTTCGAATAGTGTCCTTTCAGACCCGCCACAAGCGTTCGTTTCTCTGTTCCGAGATCGATTTTCAGCACATACAATTTGTCCGCCTCCGGATGGTCCTCAACCTTTTCGACCTTCGCAACCCTGAGGTCCATGGAAGCGAAGGGGTCCTCCCCGACGTAATCCACCTTCCTGAAAATTATTTCCGCCTTCCCTATCCTGTGGTTTTCGAGTCTTTTTGAGAGGTCTTTCCATCCCAGAGGTTTCGTGTTCAGTTGCTTTTCTATCTTCCCTGCAAAGTCCGGAACTATGGGTTTCAGAAGGATTGTGATAACCTTGACAATATTCGCGGAAAACGCAAGCACGCCTTTGCACGACTTCGGGTCTTTCTTTATCAGAACCCATGGCTGTTTCTCCTGGAAGTAGCGGTTTCCTATATCACCGATTTCGAGAATCTGTTTCACAGCATCGCGAAAATTGTAGTTCATATAACACCTTTTGATGTCGATGATTTTCTTCTCTATTTCCTTTGAAAGTTTCTTTTCCCATTCCCCGTTCGCCGCTTTCCCGATTCTACCTTCACTGGCCCTGTTTATGAAGCTCAGCGTCCGGTAGCAGAAATTCGATAGGTTCGCCACAAGCTCGTTGTTCACCCGATCAGCAAGGTCTCTGGTTGAAAAATCCCCGTCCTCACCAAAGGTTATGCCTCTCATAAGATAGTATCTGACTTGATCCACGCCGAACTTCTCGGCGAGGTAAAGGGGATCTATCACATTCCCGAGGGATTTTGACATTTTCTGGCCGTTAATTGTCAGGAATCCGTGAGCAAATATGCTTTTCGGAAGCTTGTATCCTGCACTCATGAGCATACAGGGCCATATCACGCAATGGAAGCGTATGATGTCCTTGGCCATCAGATGGATATCTGCAGGCCAGTATCCAGGAGCGCCTGAAATGTAATTCAGCAGGGCATCAAACCACACCCAGATGACGTGTTTTTTGTCTATAGGCAGGGGAATGCCCCACTCCTTTATGGGGCGGGAAATGCTCACGTCCTTTAACCCCTCCTTCACAAAACTCACGACCTCGTTTCTGCGGACGCCGGGCTGGATAAAATCCGGATTTTTTTCTATATGCTTGAGGAGTTTGTCTTGGTATTTACTCAGTCTGAAGAAATAGTTTTCCTCTGTGATTTTCTTGGGCGTCTTTTTATGCAGCGGGCATTTCCCATCGACGAGGTCTGATTCGGTCACGAACGCTTCGCATCCCTCGCAATAGAGGCCTTCATACTTCCCCTTGTATATGTCACCTTTCCTGTAAACTTTCATGAAGAAATCACGAACCACGCGCCTGTGACGCTCCTCTGTTGTGCGGATGAACCCATCGTTGCTTATGTTGAGAACTTCCCACACATGCTTCCACTTTTTCGCCATCCTGTCCGTGTACTTCTTTGCATCTTTCACACCAAGCTTTTTGGCAGCCTGAACCGTTTTCTGCGAATTCTCGTCCAGACCTGTCAGATAGAAAACATCATGCCCCAGCAAACGATGAAAACGAGCAATTACATCTGCCGCTATCGTCGTATACGCATGCCCTACGCTTGCCACATCGTTAACGTAGTAGATGGGCGTGGTTATGTAAAATTTCATCTTACCTGCCATAAAAATTAGTTTCTCCCCCTAATTTAAATAAATGAACATAATCAGGAGTTATAATTATTAATCTTGATGACAATATTTAGTGGTGGGTTAGTATGATAGAGCAGCTACAGAGAATGATAAAGGAAGCGAAGAGAGCGAAAGAGCTGATAAAGGAAGCGAAGGATCAGATACGAGTGATTTCACACTACGATGCAGATGGTATTTCCTCAGCCGCGATAATGGTAAAAACCCTCCTCAGGGAGGGAAAGGATTTCCACCTTTCGCTGGTTAAACAGCTTCACAATAAAGTTCTGAACGAACTGGCAGACGAGGAACGTTCGCTTTTCATATTCCTTGACATGGGTTCGGGTCAGATTGAAGATATAAAAAGGTTTTTGCATGATTCCATGGTCATAATATGCGACCACCACCAGCCCGCCGGCGAACCGAATGAAAACATAATCCACATAAACTCTGTTCTTTACGGCATAGAAAACAACATATCCGGTTCAGGCGTGACATACATACTCTCGCGAACGATCGACCCCAAAAACATTGACCTTTCCGGCCTCGCAATAATAGGCGCGATAGGCGATTCGCAGATAGATGCCGTCGGTCCGGACTGGGGCGTCAGCGGTCTGAACAAGGAGATACTGAAGGATGCGGAATCACAGAACAAGATTAAAATCTCTAAAGGCCTCCGTTTATGGGGGAGGTTTACACGTCCGCTTCACAAGGCACTCGAATATTCTGTCGACCCCTACATACCAGGGATATCCGGCTCGGAGTCTTCCGCCATACAGTTTCTCCAAGAACTTGGAATAGCTGTTAAAAAGGAAGACGGTTCATGGCGGACGATTGCCGACCTCTCGCTGGAGGAGCAGAAGAAACTGGCGACAGGGATAATAAAGGAAAGAATACGCGGGGAACACGAGCACCCGGAATACATATTCGGGGATGTTTACGAACTTCTGGACAAGAAAGGTGAATTCCGGGACGCTAATGAATTCGCCACCATGCTTAACGCCTGCGGCAAAATGGATTCCGCTCATTTGGGGGTTTCCCTGTGTCTGAACGGCGAGAAGGCATTCGAAGAAGTCAGGAATGTCCTCGAAAAATACAGGCGTGAAGTCGGAAAGGCCATGAACTGGATTTACTCGAACGTCGGCAACCAGGACGTAGTCCTTCGAAAGAAGGGCATCTACGTTCTTGCCGGTCCCAACATATCCGAACATCTGATTTCGAATGCTATTTCAATACTAAACCACTCCGGCATGTTCCCGGAAAAACCGTTGTTTGGCATAGCAGACTCTGAAGAAGGGATAAAAATATCTGCAAGGGCAAGCGATTCCCTTGTGGGGAAAGGAGTTAAACTCAACGAGATCATGAGTCAAATTTCTGAAAAACTTGGGGGCCAGGGCGGAGGACACATGGGGGCGGCTGCAGCGGTTGTGCCCAGGGAAAAACAGGAGGAATTCATAAGAGAGGTTGAAAAAATGCTCGAGGGGGTTCATGCAGAGCCAGAAAAAGCGAGGGAGAGTCAGGAGATCCCTGAAACCGGGGCAGCCAAACACCCCGACCCGGTTGAGACCCCTGAAAAGAAAGAGGAGCCGGAAACGCTTCCAAAAGGCGGCCTGATGGATTTCGTAAACAGATAGCTCTTTTATAGTTCCCGTTCGGTGGAAGAACAAAACATATAAAAACCACGGATTACTTCTATACAATAACTTTAATAATTATCCCAGCAAAGAATAACAAATTGGTGAAAACTATGGGTATGAAGAGCAAACCGAGACTGAGAGAGGAGCAGAAGGAAACCAAAGGGGCAAGACTGGACAAGGAGGCGAGCCCGGAAGAAAAAGAAGAAAAGATAATAGTGAAGAAATGGAAGGGAAAGGAGTGGTTCAATATCATGTCCCCTGCCTACCTCGGAGCGAAGTTAATCGGCCAGACGCCCACTACCGACCCCAAAAGCGTGGTCGGAAGAAATATTGACGTGAGCATCGCTGAACTGACCGGAGACAACAGAAAGCGCCACATGAAAGTAATGCTGAGAATAAACAAAATCGAGGGAAAGACATGCCTCACGTCTTTTAACGGTCTCGAATGCGTTCGCGAACATCTTATGAGAATGGTGAGAAAAAGAAACCAGAAGGTTGAGACTATTTTCAATACGGGGACAAAGGACGGGTGGTTTTTGAAAATAAAGTTCCTTACCATCCTCAACGGCAATACAACCTCAACCCTGCAGACAAAGATGAGGGAATTTGTTTCCAGAAAGCTTACGGACTTCACAAAAAACAGCAATCTTCAGGATTTCCTCAGGAAGGTGATCTCCACCGAGGTTCAGATGAAAATAAAGAAAGAGGGCAGCAGGATCTACCCTGTCCGCTTCTCGGAGGTTGCAAGGATAAGGGTTCTCCGCTCCCCTGAATTCAAAGCCGAGGCACCAAAACCGCCGAAGAAAGAGGAAAAGAAAGAAGCGAAAGCCGAGGAGAAGGTCAAAAAGAAGAAAGAAGCCGAGAAAAAGCCCGTGAAAAAAGAGGAAGAAATCAAACCCGAGAAAGCCCCGAAGAGGCCCGGAAAGGAGAAGGCAGATATAAAGAAGAAAGAAAAACCAGGTGCAAAGAAAGGGGAAACCAAACCCAAGAAAAAGCCTGAAAAGAAACGGAAGCCTAAAAAGAAGTCCGGAAATAAATAATTATGAATAGCCGAATTCTTCGCAGGGGAGTTGTCCTTGTGGACAAGCCAAAGGGCATGACGAGTTTTGACGTTGTCGAACATGTACGTAAAACTTTCGGGATAAAAAAGGCAGGTCATACCGGAACGCTCGACCCGAACGTTACCGGTCTCATGCTTATTGCCCTTGAGGAATCGAGGAAGGCGATGCCTGTTTTGATGGGGTTGGACAAGGAATATAAAGGCAAAATGCTTCTGCACGTGAATGTCAACAAGGAAGCGATCCAAAGGACTTTCCGGAAGTTTACCGGAGAAATCGTTCAGAAACCTCCCGTGAGGTCACGGGTTGCCCGCGTTGAAAGAAAGAGGAAAATACATTCCCTTAACATTCTTAGAATCAGGGGAAGAGAAATCACATTCGAAGTTAAATGCGAGGCAGGAACGTACATACGAAAGCTTGTCCACGATATAGGACAGCGAATAGGGTGCGGGGCGCACATGACCGAACTCAGAAGAACGAAGGTCGGACCGTTTTCTGTGAAAGAGTCAATCGAACTGGAAAAACTCTCGGAAAAAAATATAGTCAGGCTGGAAAAAATTCTGGAGAGGATCAAATTGAAACAGATAACAGTTAAAGATCATGCTGTTCCCAAGGTAAGAAACGGTTCGCCTGTCTTTTCAGAATGGATAATAAAGAGGGACAGAACGAAAGAAAACGAGATTGTTGGAATTTTTAACAAAAATAAGGAAATAATAGCTCTGGGGAAATCTTTTGGGGACAAAGTCAAAACGGACAGGGTTTTTAATTAGGCAGAATGAAATTATAAACATGAACGTTTTTCTTGGTCTGTTCACCAATCTCGATTCGATAATAAAGCATTATGATACGAGGAAGTTCAAGGGAATCGAACCCCTAAAACCCTCGAAAGGGGTACTCTCGAAATTGGGAGAGGTGGTCTACGTTCTGAAACAGAGAGGTGATTCTGAACATCTGATAAGCAAAGGGCTGTTCGAATTTTTAAATAAAAATTTCGACGGGGAGAAAAAGATAGGAGGAAACGCGGGCAATGCGGCATTGATTCTCAGTGAGCTTGGAATTCCCTGCCTGCTCTCCTGTCCCTCAAGACCAAAAACTATGATGGACATGCTCAGCAAATACAAAGGTGTGAAGATGGCAAAGGGGAGGGGTTTTGTAAACCCCCTAGAAGCAGTGAGGGACGACCCAGAATTCGAGCATTTGAGTTTCGAAAGAGAAGATTACAGAAAGATATTCACATTCGATCCCGTATCTTTCGAGTGTGTGCTGGATAAGGATTTTTGGGAGAAGATAAGTTCTGCAGATTTGCTTTGGCTCTGCGGTTTCCATCTGGTTTCCGAAAAGTATGGACACAAGGTTAATGTAATCTCTGATATGCTGGAAGAATCAAAGTGCAAAGTTCATCTGGAATTGGGCGAGGGAACGGAAACGATAAGATATGCAATCAAGAAGTTCGTGAACAGCGGAGTTTTACACTCGTTAGGGATGAACGAGATCGAAACAAAATTCATAGGATTTGAGGGTGATCCGCTCGAAGATACGGATTTCTTCATGGAATTCATGAAGGCTAGCGGTCTGGATAGGTTAACCATCCATTCGAAAGAATACAGGCTCACGTTCTTTCGAAAGAACAGAGAGAAGAACATGAAGGCAGGGGAGGAATCCTTGAAGCTCTCAGCTGCGAAGACGTTCGGAAGTATGAGGAAAAATTTGGAAGGGGTTTCGAAACTCGAAAGATACAAATTAAAAAAAATCGAGGGGAAGAATTTCGTTCTGATCCCAGCTTACATGACACCGAAACCAAAGGTCCTGACAGGTTTGGGGGATACATGTTCCATTGTGGACGCCCTGATTTCTTTGGGATGAAACAATTTAATATACCGAAACAACTTTAAATTATGAAGGATTTCTGGAAACCCGTAATGAAGAAAGGGAAGACGCCCGTTTTCAGGATGTATATAGACGGGAAGTGGATGGAATCTTCGGACGGAAAAACCTTCGATGTCCTGAATCCTTATAACGGAAAGGTAGTAGGGAGGGTGCAAAGCGCGAGTATGGACGACACAAAAAAAGCGATAGATTCCGCCTTCAAATCTCGAAGGATAATAAAGGATATGAGGGCTGTCAAACGAGCGGAAATCCTCGAGAAGGCTTCCGATCTCCTGAAGGAACACGAGGACGTATTTGTTGATATGTTGGTCAAGGAATCCGGGAAACCCGTCAGCGTGGCGAAGGACGAGGTCAAGGCTGCCTACGAAAGGCTGTACTATTCCTCCGAGGAATGCAAGGACATATATGGGGAAGAGATAACGGGGGATCTTTCCCCCCATAAATTTGACAAGTTCGCGATGGTGATACGCCAACCCCTAGGGGTGGTTTTGGCGATCTCCCCTTTCAACTACCCCCTTCACATACCCGTCTGCAAGATAGCGCCTGCTCTGGCAGCAGGGAATTCAGTTATATGCAAGCCCTCGTCCCAAGACCCCATATGCATGATAATGTTTGCCCGAATTCTGGAGTTGGCAGGCTTACCTGGGGGTGTTTTCAATCTTGTAACAGGAGGGGGCTCGGAGATAGGAGACATGCTCATCAACAGCGACAAAATAAACATGATATCCTTTACAGGTTCCACCGACGTAGGAAAACACATCGCAAAGATATGTGGTATGAAAAAGCTCCATCTGGAACTCGGAGGCAAAGCGCCAGCGATCGTTCTGAAGGACTGCGATCTCGACCTCGCTGTGAAAGAGTGTCTGAGGGGAGCATTAACGTTCTCGGGTCAGAGGTGTGATGCAATCTCCAGGATACTTGTGGAAAGGGACATAGCGAACAAATTTGTTAATCTTCTTTTGAAGGAAATCAGGAAATGGAAGGTTGGAGACCCGAGGAATACGAAGACGATGATAGGACCCCTGATAAACGAGAAGGCGGTGGAGAAGGTGGATTTCCTCGTTAAGGATGCGATAGAGAAGGGGGCGAAGCTGCTTTACGGGGGGGAGAAAAGGGGATTGTATTATTATCCCACGGTTCTTGATCACGTCACGACCAAGATGAAGATAGCATGGGAGGAAACGTTTGGACCTGTTGTAACGATAATTCATGTGAAAGATTACGAGGAAGCGATAAGGATAGCGAACCAGAGCAGATACGGTCTGGATGCCTGCATATTCACCAAGGATATTGACAAGGCACTCGATGCAGGCCTTCGCTTGGAGGACGGAACGGTGAGTATAAACGCCTCGCCTTCACACGGTTTGGGTTTGTTCCCCTTCGGAGGAGATAAGGATTCTGGAATAGGGAGGGAAGGTATACACCATTCCCTAATAGAGATGACGAAGGTGCATACAATAATCTTTAAAAAGAATTACTAATGCTTATGAAGAAGATAATTTTCACGGACCTTGATGGGACCCTGCTTGATGAAAGATATTCTTTTGAAAAGGCACTGCCAGCCCTTAAATTGATAAACAAGTACAGAATCCCGCTAATTTTTTGCACGAGTAAGACGAGGGCGGAAACGGAGCTGTACAGGAGGAAGACAGGAAACAGCGACCCCTTTATTGTTGAGAACGGGGGAGCAGTTTTCATACCGGAAAATTATTTTGATTTTGAATTTGAATACAACTACACCACGAGGAATTACCTCGTCATAAAGTTAGGAACAGACTACGTCAAGCTTAGAAGAGTTCTGGAATCGATAAGAAACAGCGGAATTCGAGTAGTTGGTTTCGGAGATATGAGTCCAGAAGAAATATCAAAGTGCTGCAACATGCCCCTTGAACAGGCAAGATTGGCGAAAGAGAGAGAATACGATGAGCCGTTCAGACTTGCCAAAAAAGAGGACGAGGAAGAAGTTTCTATAATCATAAGAGAGAACGGACTTAGCCTTACAAAGGGCGGAACATTTTATCATCTCACTGGGGGGAATGACAAAGGGAAGGCTGTAAAAATCCTGACGGATTTGTACAGTAGAAAGTATGGTAAAATCATGACGTACGGGTTTGGAAACTCAGAAAACGATTTCGAAATGCTGGAAGCAGTAGATGAGGCATACATTATTCAAAAAGCTGATGGCTCATTCGCCTCATGTAAATTTAACATGGCCGAGGGCATAGGACCTGCGGGGTGGAATATGATAGTTTTGAGGTTGTTCAAATGGGCGTAGATTTCGAAAAGGCAGAAAAACTTTACGAGAATTCGATCAAGATATTAAGGAAAGTTCAGCTTAAGAATGGAGGATGCTTGGCCACGCCGAGGGGTGAGCGTTATCCTTACATCTATCCGAGAGACCATTCGTTCTGTATACTTGCTCTCCTGTCTGCTGGGATGATCAAGAACGCTAGAAAGGGGCTGGAATTCGTTCTTAGGGAGGAATCAGAGAGTGGAGCATTTCCACAGAGATACGATACGGAAGGGAGAGACGCTTCCTACAAACCAATACAGCTTGATGGAACAGGCCTCGTACTTCTCTCCTTTGCTGAATACGTAAAACAGACGAAGGACTTTAATTTCGCAAGAAAAAACTGGAAGAGGATAGGGAAAGCCGCCAATTACATAGTGAAGAACATTTACAGGGAAAAGAATCTGGTTTTCACCCCAAATTCGATCCACGAGTTCCCTCCCACGGAAGAGGGACTGGAAATATGGGCTAACTGTGCTTGCTGTGCAGCCCTGAGGGAGTTATCGAAACTGGCTGAAAAACTAAGGTTGGAGCACGACAGATGGAAAGAATATTCGAAAAGGATAAGGACGGGCGTTATGAAATACATGTGGAATTCAAGGGTTGGCTCGTTCGTTAAGAACATCCGAATTCGCGAATCAAGCTCTGTGAAGATCGAACCTGACGTTTCGCAATACGCAGTTGCGTACTTTGGCCTTCTTCCTGACAGTGACGAGAGAGTGATATCAACAGTGAAACGAATTGAGAAATACCTGTGGAACAAGGAACTGGGGGGAATCTGCAGATACCCGAAGAGAGAGGGGAGGCATAACGGTGGGTATGGACCTTGGCCCCACTTCACACTCATGATATGCAGGCACTACATAAATTTGGGGGATAAGAAAAAGGCAGATAAGTATCTGAACTGGGTTTTGAATATTGCGCACAAGCACGAACTTCCTGAACATATATCCACAGTTAAGGAATTTGAGGAATACGTTACGGATTTCAAGGAGGCCGGAATACTGAGGAAGGACAGACTGATAATGATTAATAATACTCGCAAACACCCCATGTTCAGGAAGGGAACAGCCTACATAACTCTGCCTCTGAGCTGGCCGCATGCCGAGTTCATAAGAACATGGAATCTGTACAAAAAGACCTTCTTGAATAAAAGTTAACCATATTTAGGATTTTTGTAAAGAATAAAAACCTAAAATAATATTGATTATATTGATGCGTACAAGGTACGCATGCTCTAAAATTTCGCCCTGGTAGCTCAGTGGTAAACCTTTTATCCAAAAGGGAAGGGAGAATGACGCATACATAGTATGCGTCTACCGAAACTTTCGAAAACAGGAGCTAAAGCTTCCTGGTTCGCTAAAGAGCGTTCGCTTGGTATAAGCCTTTATCCAAAAGGCTTAATCGAAAACATACGCAAGATTGCGGAGTCTACCGACTCCCGCACAGAAAGCGAAAGGTCGCGGGTTCAATCACGGCTTTTCCGGCAGCAGCCGTGGAGCAAAAGGAAAGCTAATTGGAAACCCCGCCCAGGGCTTAACAATTTAAAAGAGGAAAATAAAATTAGCAAGGTGATCGACATACCCTGCGGAAGAAAACGAAAAAGGAAGAAGATGAAGAAGCACAAGCTGAAGAAGAGAAGGAAAAAGATGAGGCACAGAAAGAAAAAATAATATGCTGGTTCTGATTAAGCTTTAAAAATTAGAAACCCCTATCTTATAGAATGAACGATATTAACACAACAAGGGTTTCGATGGGCGTGCATACTCTCATGGGCATAATTGCAGGATACGCGTCCATGTTCTTCGAGGCTCTTTA
Organism: uncultured archaeon; assembly: GCA_964613955.1. GTDB lineage: Archaea > Aenigmatarchaeota > Aenigmatarchaeia > QMZP01 > QMZT01 > CS3-C152. Next base: position 69,604 of record CAZTJN010000001.1, read on the forward strand.
CTCCGTGGGCCTCGCAATACTGATACTCGTAATAACAGGATACATGACAGAGTTCATCCTGAAGAAGAAGGGAATAAAGTGGTGGATGGCAAACGGAGGAGTCCTGTACATTCTCGTTTGGCTCGTTACATGGGTTTTCCTTTTCAACCTGTAGCCCTTTTCCGGTGAAAATTCCATCCGTTTTCGCTATGGCAATACACTTTATTTAAAATTCAGATAACAATATGTAGTATATGCTCGGTCTGAAGAAAAGAGAAACGCAGTTCTACCTGTTCGGTGGAAAGGGAGGGGTAGGGAAAACTAGCATGGCAGCAGCGACTGCCCTTCACTTCGCTAACAAAGGGAAGAAAACCCTGATAATTTCGACTGACCCTGCCCACTCCCTGTCGGATTCATTTGAAACTGAAATCGGAGGGGAAATCCGGAAGATAAAGAAAAACCTGTATTCTGTTGAGATTGATCCCAAGAAGGCAATGCAGGAGTACAAGGAGAAGATCACGCCGCACATGGAAAAAATGGACTTCCTGAAAGGGCTCGGTCTGGAAGACACGTTCGACTTCGCCGGAAACACACCAGGTATTGACGAGATGGCGGCTTTTGACAAGTTCCTCCAGTACATGCAGTCGAAAGATTATGATGTCATAATATTCGATACGGCCCCCACAGGGCACACCCTGCGCTTCCTTTCGCTGCCGGACATCCTCGATTCCTGGGTGGGAAAGATGATAAGCATACGCCTGAAATTCTCCGGCATCATCAACACATTCAGGAAGATTCTCCCCTTCGGAGAGCCGGAAGAGAATGAAAAGAAACTGGGGACAGAGCAGCTGGATGCGATAAAGGAACGCATAGAAGTCGCGCGAAAAATCCTGAGCGACAGGGAACGCACGCATTTCAATCTGGTGATGATACCCGAAGCCATGAGCATATATGAATCCGAGAGGTCGCTCAAAATCCTCAATGAATACGGCATACCCGTTGAAACCATAATAGTGAACCAGATTATCCCGAAAAACGACAAATGCCCTTTCTGCAGGGAAAAACGGAGGATACAGCAGGAGAGGTTGAATGACATCAGAAAAAGATTCAATGGTTACAAAATTCTGTGTGTGCCGCTTCACAAGGAAGAAGTAAAGGGTTTCGATATGCTAGAGAAGGTCGGAAAGGAACTTTATCAGTGAATCACGTTCCTTCCTTCCAGCCCGACAAATATTTTTTCTGTTCGCCCGTTAGCCTGTCAATCTCAATGCCCATGGATTCGAGTTTAAGCCTTGCTATTTCCTTGTCGATTTCTTCCGGGACCTTGTAGACTATGGGTTCGAGCTTTCTTGCGTTCTTTAAAATGTACTCGGCCGAGAGTGCCTGGTTGGCGAAAGACATGTCCATCACTTCGCTGGGATGGCCTTCCGCAGCCGCGAGATTCACGAGTCTCCCCTCTGCAAGGAGGTAGAGCTTTTTACCGTTTCTGAGTGTGTATTCCTCTACGTTCTCCCTTATGGTCCTTTTCCCCTTTGCCATTGCCTCGAGCTCCGGGATGTTTATTTCCACGTTGAAGTGTCCCGAATTCGCTATGATTGCTCCCGATTTCATGTTGGCCAGATGTTTTCCATTGATAACATTTTTGTTCCCTGTAGCCGAGACAAAGATATCCCCGATTTCGGATGCCTTTGACATCGGCATAACAGAAAATCCGTCCATGACCGCTTCTAACGCTCGCAGAGGATCGACCTCCGTCACTATCACGTTCGCTCCCATACCCTTCGCGCGCATGGATATTCCCCTGGAACACCATCCATAGCCTACAACCACAAAATTCTTTCCGGCTATGAGGACGGAGGTCGAACGGAGGATGCCGTCTATTGTTGACTGGCCCGTTCCGTAGCGGTTGTCGAAGAGGTATTTTGTGTACGCATCATTCACTGCTATTATCGGGTACTTCAGGGCGGAGTCTTTCTCCATTGCTCGGAAGCGGATTACACCAGTGGTTGTTTCCTCTGTTCCCGCAATCACATGTTTAAGAAGCTCCTGCCTTTTTTCATGGATTCTCGTCACCAAATCCCCGCCGTCATCCATCGTTATGTTGGGCCTGAAATCGAGAACGCTGTCTATGCACCAGTAGTAATCCCTTGTTTTTACACCCCTCCAGGCGAATACATTCACTCCTTCCTCAACCAGCGCTGCTGCTATGTCATCTTGTGTGCTGAGAGGATTGGAGCCGCAAAGGGCGATCCTCGCTCCTCCTGTTTTCAGTGTTTTCATTAGAACTGCAGTTTCTTTCGTTACGTGCAGACAGCATGCGATTGTCATCCCTTTGAGGGGCTTCTCCTTTTCAAAACGTTCCCGTATGTTCATAAGAACAGGCATGTGGTCTTCAGCCCACTGAATCTTAAGTTTCCCCTCCTTTGCAAGCTTCATATCCTTTACCTTGCTCATAACTATCACCTCTCAAAATTCGAATGAATTTTTAATTCTTGGAAATAAGATATATATATGAATATTTCGAAAGAGATGCTTGAGGCATTAAAAAAGAAGGAAGCGTATGATGAACCAGTTAAAGACATCCGCCTCATACAGACGCATATTTCCTGGATTTTTCTGACGGGTGATTTCGCCTACAAGATAAAAAAGCCCGTTGATTTCGGATTTCTTGATTTCACAACACTTGAAAAACGAAAGAAATTCTGCAAGAAAGAGGTTGAAATCAACCGGATGTTCTCACCGGAGATTTATATCGGCTTTCTCCCTGTGAACAAGTTCGGGGACCATTCGATAAAGATAAACGGCCCGGGGGGAACGATTGACTACGCCGTGAAGATGAGGCAGCTCCCTCAGGAATGCCTGATGGACAAACTTCTGGACAAAAACCAGATAGAGGCGAAGACCATTGAAAAAATCGTGGACATCCTTATCAAATTCTATTCAGAAACGTACACCTACACAGAACCCCATTCGACAGGTTCTCTGGAAACCGTAAAATTCAACTGGAGAGAGAATTTCGAACAGACCCGGCCCTTCATCGGCAAAACCATTGATGAAGAAATATTCAAAATTATAAAGGAGAGCGTCGAGCATTTCATGGGCAAGAACAAGGACCTGTTCGAGAAGAGACTGAAAGAAGGGTTCATAAAATGGTGTCATGGGGATCTGCATTCAGGGAACATTTTCGTCGTTGGCGAGAAAGTTTACATATTCGATGCCATAGAGTTCAATGAGCGTTTTGCCTGCTCGGATGTAGCGAGCGACATCGCCTTTCTCTCAATGGACCTGGATTTCAGGCACAGGAAATACCTTTCAGATGTTCTTCTAAAAAAATACGTGGAGGATACCGGAGACATTGATATAGAAAAGCTGCTGGATTTTTACAAGTGCTATCGGGCATACGTCCGTGGGAAGGTTGTGGCTTTCCGGATGAACGACCCGAATATTCCTGATTTCGACAAGGAGCAGGCAAGAGACACCGCAAAAATCTACTTCCGCCTGGCTATGGAGTATGCCCAAAACCTGTAGGACAGGCTTCAGTGTTGTTCTGATTTTTTCCCTTTCTTGAGATTGAACGATTCCTCGCCGTAAAGACTCTGTTCGTATAACTCCGGATATTTCTCGAGGATGTCTCTTTCATTGAGGTTAGGATTGCTCATTTCCCATACGTACGAATTCTTCTTGCTGTCAAAACTCTTCTTTATGAAACCTGCCTTTTCCAAGACGAGCATATTGGAAACGAGGTTCTCTAGAATTCTCGGGGAGTTGTCTGCAGCGTGGTTTATAATTTCATTTGTAGTGACAGGTCTGTTTTGCTTGCCTATGATATCCTTCAAGAGTTTTAATGTTATTACCGGCATATTCACACCGCTTTTATGAATTCGCAGTTCGGGTCAACCTCCACAAAGTGATGGGCTTCACCGTTTCGAAATGCTATACACTGGTTTTCGGGCAGGTTGTCCACATTCTCCCTTGGTGAATGCGCGACATCGCACACCCAGTCCTCAACATCCCAGTCCAGGTTATTGTCCGAGATGCACGGACCGTTCGCGTAATCCATTACGCCTTTGTATTTCTCGCAGAGGTCGATGCATTTCGTTTTGGCGCGTTCCTGAATCGATTGCCTATCCTGTTGCACGCACCCGGAAACAAGGACAAGGAAGATAAACGCGAATACAATCCAGACCCCCTTCAAATTATCACCCGCTTAGTTTATGACAGCCTGAAATAAACCCTCCGGTTGTTTTTCCCCTTGTTTTCGGCTTTCAGGAACTCAATCCTTCCGATCTCCTTCGTTGTTTTCACGTGCGTCCCACCGTCTGCCTGTATGTCGAAATCTCCTATCTCAACAATGCGCAGCTCCTTCACATTTGGCGGGAGCGCATTCGCAAGTTTCGTTACGTTTTCTATCTTCATGGCCTCTTCCCTTGGAAGGAAGTAGGTTCTGACTTCGAGGTCCCTCGAAATGATTTCGTTTGCTTTTGCGAAGTATTCTTTCATTTTCTCTCTGTCAAACTTTTCGAGCGAGAAATCTATCCTTGAATGATCGAGGCCGAGCTGGTTCCCTGTTATCAGCGCTCCTGTTTCCCTGTGGAAAACCTCTGAAATTATGTGCGCGGCGGTGTGCATGCGCATGAGCATGTATCTCCTGTTCCAGTCTATTACCCCCTTAACCACATCGCCTTCCCTGAGACCTTCTTTCGAGACCTCGTGTGAAATCTTACCTGAGAACTTACCCACGTAAACCACAGGGTATTCAACACCGTCCTTCACCAATTTCCCAGTGTCGTGTGGTTGCCCCCCGGAATCAGGGTAGAAAGCCGTCTTATCCAGAACAACGAAGAATTTATCCTCCCCTCCCTTTGTCGCACTGACAACCTTCGCCTCGAATTCCCTTATATAAGAATCATCCATGTAGAGCGCGTTCATGATGAAACCCTGCCAATAGATGGGGCGGTGTATCACCTCCTGAGAAGGTTTCGACCCGCTCCATATATCAGATGGTTTTCGTTAAATTTAAATTTTAGGGTGATGGCGGATTAGAAAAATCAAAATAAAGATGGAAGAATAGCGGGAGGTGGATTTGAATTCGGCAACGGCTTCTTCCAATACCGCTTCCACCGACCTCTGGGTTATGGGCCCAGCGAGCATACCAGCGAAAGAACGCGGCAAGCCACGTTCGACCCAGCTCCAGGCTGCTCCATCCCGCTGTTTTGATTTTTTGTGTTCTATAGATTTAAATAATACGTGTATTTAATAAGGTTTTTCTTTATCGTATCAAACCAGAACATATATGAATGGTGAAACAGGAGATAACGTGCTTACGAGTATCAGCACACTCACGAACAATAGCATCAGGATTATGGGCAGCAACCACCATTTCTTGTTCACTTTCATGAAATCCCAGAGGTCTATGAGCAGATAGAACCTCTTTCCAAAGGCTGAATTTTTCTTTGGCATAAACTCAATTTAAATTTGGTTTACTTATTATTATCTATGATTCGGGACAGAAAAGTTTACCAGTATTTACTCAGAGTCAGCAGATTTATTTCTTCCGCCGTTAACACGGTTCTGCTCGCAATCGTGTACTTTACTGGTATAGGGATAACGTCCATGATAGGAAAGGCCTTCGGGAAAAAATTTCTGGATACGGGAAAAAGAGACTCAGGGACCTACTGGACCGAATGCAAAACAAAAAAACCCAGGGAATCATACTACAGAATGTTTTAGGTGTTTTCATGAACATACTCGGAATTTCCTGCCATTATCATGATTCAGCGGCATGTTTAATAAGGAATGGAAAAGCCGTGGCGGCTGCCCAGGAGGAAAGGTTTTCCAGAATAAAACACGATCCGACTTTTCCAATAAACGCGATAAATTACTGCCTTTCCGAGGGGAGGATTTCGATTGACGATATAGATTATATAGGATTTTATGAGAAGCCCATATTAAAATTCGACAGAGCCCTGCACCAGTACCTAGAGACTTTCCCGGGGTCGCTGTGGATGTTTGTAAAAACGATGCCTTCATGGCTAACTGAAAAATTAAAAGTCCCCTCTTTGGTAAGAAAGAAACTTGGATACGAGGGTGATGTGCTTTTCATTGAGCATCATCTTGCGCACGCGGCCTCTGCCTATCTTGTTTCGCCGTTCAAAAGGGCCGCCATATTGACAGTGGATGCCATTGGGGAATGGACGTCAACATCGCTGGGTGTTGGCGAAGCAAACGAAATAACAATGATAAAGGAAATAAGATTTCCGCACTCCCTTGGCCTTTTATACAGCACGGTAACCGCACATCTTGGTTTCAGGGTAAACAACGACGAATACAAGGTTATGGGGCTCGCTGCTTACGGAAAACCGAAATATTACGAGGATTTCAAAGAAATTATTGATGTTAAGGAGGACGGAAGCTACAGGCTGGACATGTCTTATTTTGATTACCACCGAAAATTCCACATGTTCAGTGAAAGATTTGCAGAGAAATTCGGGCCCTCTAGGACTCCGGAATCGAAAATCGAACAAAGACATATGGATATTGCCGCATCGCTCCAAAAGATAACAGAGGAAGTTCTGTTCAAAATGCTCGGTCATTTATATGAGATAACAAAGACCGACAGCCTGTGCATGGCGGGTGGGGTCGCACTCAACAGTGTGGCGAATGGCAAGATAACGAGAAGAGCCCCATTCAAGAAGGTGTATATCCAGCCTGCTTCAACCGATGCCGGAGGAAGCATGGGAGTCGCCTTTTTCATATATAATTCCATACTTGGTAAAAAGAGAGGATATGTGCTCGATTCCCCATTTCTTGGTCCATCATTTTCTGAAAATCAGATAAGAAGATTCCTTGAACAAAACAAAATATCCTACCATGAATTCAGAAACGAGAAAGAAATTGCGAGAAAAACGGCAGAACTGATATACCAAAACAACATAGTAGGATGGTTTCAGGGTAGGATGGAATGGGGCCCACGGGCGTTAGGAAACAGAAGCATACTGGCGAACCCCTGTAACCCAGAAATGAAAGACATTCTGAACAGGAAGGTAAAACACAGGGAATGGTTCAGGCCCTTCGCTCCTGTTGTTCCCCTAGAGGACGCACAGAGATATTTTGATGTAGATATACCCGTTCCGTTCATGACTATGGTTTACCCGGTAAAGAAGGAAAAAAGGAAATTCTTGCCTTCGGTTACGCACGTGGACGGTTCGGGAAGATTGCAAACGATCGAAAGGAAAAGGAATCCACTCTACTACGATCTTATAAGGGAATTTGAAAAGCTCAGCGGGTTCCCTGTTCTCATAAATACGTCATTCAATGTCAGGGGCGAGCCCATTGTTTGTTCCCCTGAAGACGCCTACAAATGCTTTAAGAAGACAGGCATAGATTACCTGGTCATGGGCAAATTTTTAATCTCAAAAATTTAAACTCCCTGACCAATTAATTAACGGGTTCGTTATGACCGAGAGTAAGGATGATGTCCTGATAACTGACATAATAAAAAAGGTCAGGGGAGAAATCAAAAACCTTGAAATCGAAAAGAATGTGATATCGGGCTCTTTAAAAGAACTTAACGCGCAGATAAGGGACCTTTACAACATGGAAAAGAAAACAAGGTCGAAGATAGAGTCACTCATGGAGAAAGAAACAGAATTGAGCCAGAAGAGGGCCGGGCTGGAAAAGAGACTTGTTGACATAAAGAAGAAGCTTTCAAAGCTGTCCGAGGCACAAAAATCTATTGCAGAGGCGTTCTGAAATCAAAAAGATTCCCACCGTATCACATCCTTCATCTGCTTCTTCTCATGCGGTTCCGGATTCTTCTCAAAATAACCCAGTGAAATAAAACAAATAATTTCGAAGTTTTCAGGCACGCGAAGCAGCTCTCTCACGCCTTTGACATCCTTGCCAAGCGCCGCCACATAACATGAGCCTATCCCAAGGGACTTCGCGGAAAGCATTATGTTTTCACTCGCTATGCAGCAGTCCTCCACATACCTTTTCGCCTTCCTGTCCCCGCAGATAACTATACATGCAGCAGCATTTTTGATAAACCTTCCGTATTCCATTTGTTCAGAAATTCTCTCCAGCTTCTCCTTCTCCGTGACCACGAGAAAAACCCAGGGCTGGATGTTACGGGCGGAAGGTGCAAGCCTCCCGCAATCAACGATCTCTTCCAGAATTCGCTTTTCTATCGGTTTGTTTGTGTATTCCCTGACACTTCTCCTATTCTTAATAAGCTTGATAAAATCGTTTATGGAATCACCTCTTAAATCTATCGTAGAATTTCCCCAACAGGTAGCCAAAAACAAGGAAGAACAGAATGTTCAATGGGGTAAACATAAGGAATGTGGTTTGTATCATTATGAGCGGAAGGCCTGATTTGGGAAAGACAATTTCGGCAATGCCCGTTCCTGCTATCAGGAGCATTGAAAAACAGAGACCCTTCCTTTTGGAGTCCTTTCCCAGAAGTTCGTTATAAAGCGAAAGAAATACGATCCCCAATATCGCTCCAACTACAAGCCCGCCAATCACCGCTCCGGGTATGCTCATCACGAGAGTTATCGGGTATACCTGCTCTGCGGTTATGGGAATATCCTGCGGGAGTCTTGCGAATTGAGCCTGAATCTGTTTTATTATTTCGTCCTTCATCACGACACTAATAGCGAGGGAAATGAAACCCGTGAGAAGCCCGTATATCGCTCCTGCCGTAATACCTGACTTTAACCCAATATCCCACTTCATGAAAATCATTTTCCTTGAATGAAAATAAGGTTTTACTCTTCTACGCGGGGAGCCAAAACGAACGACAGATTCACCTTGTCCATTGCCGTGAACTTCAACCTCATGGGGTAATCAGTCCCGAATTCCAGGGCGACCTTGTCCGAAAGTTTCGCGGCCTTTATCATTTTCTTGAGATATTCAAGCGGATATCTCGCTCTGAGCGCTTCCGCGGACTCGAGCTTGACAAGACCATCTTCTCCCTTCTTAAGTTCAAGCTGAGTGGATGATACGTCTCCCTTGGCCCACATCTTGAACATGTCGGGGTGCGCTTCGAACACGACGGAATCGTCCACTATGTCAGCATCCGATATCCCCTCCTCCAGAACGCTCGAATCCAGTTCGACCTTTCCCTTGAAATCAAGCTGATCAACGGGAGGCTTCTCGCCGGTTATGTCAAGAAGAGGGATTTCAAATTTTCTCTTCCCTTTCCCCTCGAGGATAATCTCGAGTACATTCGTTCCCTCGTCCTTCTTCAGGGTAACCTTGTCCTCATTTTTTATCCTCTTGACCACGGCAACAAGATTCGCCAGATTCAGACCCAGCAAATCCTCTCCGGTCACGTTGAACTCATCAAACGCCGATGCAAGCAGCTGGAAGTTAACAACAGCAATCATGCTCCTGTCCGGCGAAAGCAAAGACAAACCGTTCGAATCAACCTTGAAAACCCCCTCGTCTATAATCTCCGATATTATAGGAATTGAATTCCTCAGCAAATCCACATTCGACAAACTTACCTTGAACATCTCAACTACCTCCTTAGACCAAGTTTTAATTATAAAGCCTTCAAACGCCCTTTGTCCTTTCCTCCAGCTCCTCAACCTTCCTGAAGAGGTCAAGGTCAATGCCCTTCATGTCCTGTATGACCTCCCCCTGGATCTCGAAGCCGGATTCCGTGGGTATGACCCTCCCGAAGACCCTTACCAGCTGATTCGCCTCGAACTTCACCGGTTCCGCGAAACTTACGTTTATCTTCCCTGTTCCATCGTCAATTACGATCACATTATCCTTTTTGTCGATTATTGTTCCCAGCAGCTGCACGCGAACATCGTCCTTGCCTATGTCCGATACCTTCTTTCTCACCGATGGCAACCTTCTCGGCGAAACGAATCCTTCAAGCGTTTCCGGCATATATTACGTTTATATTGATTTAAAATTTATAAGCGTTAGTTTTATATCGCACCGAAAACAAATCTAGATTATGAAAGCCATAGTCTTGGCCCTTTCCCTGTCCTTCTTGATTTTGCCTTTATCCGTGTATTCCCTGGAAAACAACATGTACTTTTCGGTGGATCCCTACACAGAATACACATGCGTTTATGTTAACCTTCCGCAGGACCTCGGCATGGCATCCGTCAAAAACAATGTCGAATCTATTATTGAGGCTGAAGAGGACGAAAGTCCGTGGATAGACACAACATACAACAAGGTTGTAATCAACCCAGGCGTTCTGAACAAGAATCCTGTCTGTTTCTATCATGCCGGCAAAGGAGAAGGAGACTTCTCATTTTACAAACTGAATATATATTCTCCCGATGCTGGTGTTTCCAATGAGATGTCAGGAGGCCTTTGCATTTCCGAATATGGTGATGTTGACAGCGGATTGAATGCGAGCAAAACAACAGACATATGCGAACTCTTAAATGACAATGCCGACCTCTTTGACCTGCAGTTCAAACACAAGACGATCTTTGCAAATCCCGGAGAGACCCTGACAAAGACAATGTATCTCACATCCTACGCCAAACTTAACGTGGATCTCGCCCTCATAACAACCCTTCAGAACGATTTTGGCAGCCAGACCGTTTCTACTTCTCCTGAACATCCGCTGGTGAGCAAAAATTTCAGGGTCAAGGCCCCGAATAAGGAGGGCGAATATTCTGTAATAATTTTGGCAAGGGTTAGGGGCTGCGGACTTTCATTATGTGAAAAGGAGGTGGAGGGCAGGATACGCGTTCAGGAAGGGTACACGAAAAGCGGTTTTGAGACAACCATCATCCCCAAGAACATAAATATCAAAGAAGCGAAGGAAACCATATACAGGCTGATGATAACGAACCATGATGAGACCAAGGAATTCTCCATAGAAACCAGCTCCGACCCGAGCGTGAAGATAGACCCCAAATCGATAACAACCATGGTCAGCAGGGATGAGGAAAAGACTTTGACTTTCAGGATAACGCCATCTTCTTCCGGTCCAGAGCTTTACAGGCTTTACTTCAAGGTCAAGACGAGCGACAGCGAAAAGATGATTAATGCGTACCTGACGGTCGGGGAGCTGCTGACAGATGCGTTTCGCGAATCAACAGAACTTGAAGGCAAAACAAAAGACCCAAACATAAAGGACGCGATAAAATTGGCGACAAACCGCTTCGCAGAGGCGTACAACACCACTTCCTACGGGGACGATCTTGACGATTATAAAAATTTCAAGGATGAAATGGAAAGGGCAAAGAAAAGCCTGGAAGAAGGGAAGGGCGGGAACGGAAAAATCCAACCTCCTGAGGCAGGGCAGGGGATAGACTGGATATGGTTCGCGATACCCGTGATAATAATAGCACTCCTGCTGCTCTTCTTTATCTATAAAAAATCAAAGGTCGTCAGCGAATTCGAATACCCCCGTTTTGAATAAAAGTAATAAATCAAAAATATTTTCATGAAGAATACATTCCTTTTCGTCCTGTCCGGAGAACACAGGACGCTTCCACTTGCTGAGCTGGAGGCTGTCCTTTCGGTGGAAACGGATTTCGACCTGCTCGCAAAAAAAGAGAATTTCGCTGTTTACAGAACCTCGCGCTCAGGCTCGGGATTTCTGGGCACACTCGAAAAACGTCTAGTCATGACACAGTCAATTTACAGGTTTGTTGGCGCCTGCTACCTTGAGGATATCGAAACCTTCATCGAAGACCTCCCGAAGTTCGCGGTGCCCTACAGGGTCAGGGTTCGCCTTTACGAAAAGAAGGAAAGGACGGAGGCCTTCGAAAGCAAAATAGGCAGGATGATTTCGGAAGTTATAAAAAAATCAGGGCAAAGGCCTTCGGTAAATCTCGGAAGCCCCAGGACCTCGATAGAATTTTTCATTTCGGGAAATGAGGTTTACTGCGGTTTTCTTGTTTCAAAAATCAGCAAGAAACCCTTCGCCAACCGAAAGCCGAAGATGCGCCCGTTTGTTAAACCCGTATCTATCGACCCGAGGACCGCAAGGATTATGGTTAATCTCGCCAGGGCAGGGAGAGGACGGATGCTCGATCCGTTCTGCGGAACAGGCGGGATACTTATAGAAGCCGGAATAACAGGCCTCAGACCGTTCGGGGTGGACATAGACAGCAAAATGGTGGAAGGGTGCAAAAGGAACCTTGAATTTTTCAAAATCAGGGGCTACGTGAAACAAGGGGACGCCAGAAATCTCGGTGAAATTTTTGGCAAAAACTTTTTTGACTGCATTGTTACGGACCCTCCTTACGGACGTCTCTCCTCCACGAAAGGCATCGATGTGGAGAAACTTTACAATGAAGGCATGATATCAATGGAAAATGTCCTGAAACCCGGGCGGTTCCTAACGATAGCCATACCAACAAATATTAATATAAAGACAAAAATGAAATTAATAGAAATTCACAGGGAAAGGGTAAACAGGAGCATGGAAAGAAACATAGCGGTTTACCAAAAGCTTAAAGGAGGTTGAAGCATGAAGACAGTGTTTTTCATTCCTTCAGAAAACTATTCACGGGCGAAGAACCTTGTGTACGGGGACGATCTGCTTTCAAGACAGTCAATAAACTTCCGTGAGTCCAAGGCGCTGGGATTCAAAAAAGAGGGATACTACCTTGAAATTGATGGTTCTGAAGAGGCAATAAAAAAACTCGCTGAACTGCTTAAAGACATCGGGGAAGAGGTTGACAGGAAAGAAAGGGAAGAAGTTTTGAAGAAAATTTCGGAACAGGAAGAATCAGCAGCGCAGGGATTCGGTTCGATCTTCGGTTAATTCAGCTGGCGTATATTTTTCAATATGCGTCTTTCGAACGTCTTTCAAAACATGCGCCGGTAGTCTAGAAAGCCTTTTTCAGGAGCTAAAGCCTCCACAAAAGGCTTTAGCGAAAAATGGAAAGGGCTTGGGAAGTCTGGTAGGACACAGACATCCAGAATGGTTTGGTGTAAGCTTGCCAAGCCTGTAACCCGGGTTCAAAGCACAGCTTTTTCAAAAAAGCTGTGGAGCAAAATGGAGCCAGCGTCTTTCGCTCCGCTCATTCCTGGCTTCCGTGAAAATCCCGGCCGGCGCATATATTTGAATAGGTACTTTGCAGACCTGTATCTTTCGAGGCAGCGCTTCTGGACAGAAGGAAAGGGCTTATTTATTTATTATAGAAACACAAAATAATAAACATGAAGCTTTTTGACAAAGGAAAAAATGAAAACAAACCATTCCCTCCACCCAAACCGACAAACCAGCCGGCTCAGCAAAGGCCGGCACAACCGCCAAAGCCAGGACCTCCGGGACCAGAGGTTATGCATGCTGTGAGACCGGGATTCAGGCTCCCTCCGTTGAGGGTTCCTCATCACCCGGGCGCACCAGGGCCTTCTCCACCGCTTTTCATAAAGATAGACAAGTACAGGGAAGTCCTGAAAAACATTCGAAACCTCAGGTCATACATCCTGAATCTCAGGGACGCCCTTGACGTTTTGGAGGACATGCAGAAGGAACTTTCAAACGGAATTCACATAGCCCAAAGGACACTTGATGAACTTAATGTCATACTCTCCAGCCTGGATTCCTTTTTCCTGAAGCCACAGGCGATTGAACACGAGGACATGGAGGAAAGGGAAGAGGCAGAGGAAAGGGAAGAGAAGGCTTACAAACCTGTTCACCCAGAGGCACCCGCTCCCAAGCAGGTGGAAGGATACGTTAAGGATGTTTACGGCGAACTGGAAAAACTCAGAAACCAGCTGAAGACACTTAGATAAATATAAAAACTAGTTTTAGTATTTTATTATAGCATGCGGGGGTAGCCAAGAAGCCTTTTCCGGATGCAAGCCTGCGATCACAAAAAGGCTTCATCGAAAAGGCAAGGGCTTGGCAGTGGTCAAAGGCGGTAGAATCGCGAGAAGCAAGATACGCAGGTAAAACCCGCGTCAAGCGAAATCTTGAGATCTGAAGTTTCGTTCAGGCGAAAGAAACTCGTGATGTCGATGCTCAAGACCTACTCTCTTAGAGCGGTTCGCGTCCCGCGAATGACGAGGAATGAGTTCCTGGGTTCGAACACAGCTTTTCCTGTTCCCAACCAAAAGCTGTGGAGCAAAAGGGAGCTAACGCTTCCAGCTGTGTGAAATTCCCAGCCCCCGCATAAAATTCTGATTTTTCCTGCACATAAAATTTTTAAATACAACAATTATAGGATAAATCATGGCTGAGGAAAAGAAACTTGTTGGGAAGGTGACGCATTACTTCACCAACATAGGGGTTGCCGTTGTGGAGCTGGAAGACGCCCTTAAGGTAGGGGATGAAATTTCGATAGAAGGCGCGACTACGAACTTCACGCAGAAAGTCGAGTCTATGCAGATAGAGCACGAGAATGTAGAGGAAGCCAAAAAAGGCGATTCAGTGGGGATGAAGGTTATTGACAGGGTAAGGGAAGGAGACCAGGTTTTCAGGGTCTGAGACAGAGAAGATTTTTAAACACATACTGGTTTTAATAGTAAATATGTCCTACACGCTCATAATAGCTGAAAAACCAAGTGCTTCCCAGCGGATAGCTTCTGCACTGGCGGAGGGAAAAGCCGAAAAAGTAGGCAGGGAAGCCTACTACTTCAGATTCAGACACTCCGGGAAGGACATGATCGTCGTTCCTGCTGTAGGACATCTTTTCGTTCTTGACCAAAAAGGATCAAATACGAAATGGACCTATCCTGTTTTCGACATGGAATGGAGACCCACCTTCCGGAACAAAAACAGTTTGTGGGCAAGGAAATATTACAATAACATAACCAAACTCGCGAAAGGAGCGAATGAATTCATATCGGCATGCGATTACGACATCGAGGGCTCTACTATTGCCTACAACATTTTAAGGTTTATTTGCGGAGTTAATGACGGAAAAAGGATGAAGTTTTCAACTCTGACCAAAAACGACATTCTGGAGGCGTACAAAAATGCTTCGGAACATCTCGATTTTCCTCAAATAGAAGCCGGCCTGACGAGGCACACGCTCGATTTCCTATGGGGCATCAACCTTTCCCGCGCACTTACGCTTGCACTTGAGAAGGCAAAGGGGTTCTGGACGCTGTCAATCGGAAGGGTCCAGGGACCAACACTGAAAATTCTTAAGGAAAGGGAGAAGGAGATCGAAAGTTTCGTGCCCGAACTTTTCTGGACACTTGAACTTCACGGTCTGGTGAAAGGGAAAAGGATAACAGCAATCCACGAAAAAGAGAGATTCTGGGAAAAAGAACAGGCTGAGAACGTATTTAACAAATGCAAAAACAGGGAGGCGAAGGTGGAATCCGTTGAAAAGCGAATGATGAAGCAGTCGCAGCCGTTCCCTTTCGACCTCACCACCCTGCAGAGGGAATCTTACCGAAATTTCGGGTATTCCCCGAAAATGACTTTGGATGTCGCCCAATCACTTTACGAACAGGCCTTGATTTCTTACCCCAGGACATCGAGCCAGAAACTCCCGCAAAGGCTAGGTCTTAAAAAAATAATAGAGAGGCTTTCCAAGCAGGTGAAATACTCCTCTCTTTGCGAAAGGCTTTTGAAAAAGGTGAAACTTGTTCCCAATGAGGGCAAGAAAGACGACCCGGCACATCCGAGCATTTTCCCTACAGGGCAGCTCCCAAAAAAACTCAACCCGTATCAGTCGAAAGTCTACGATTTGATTGTAAGGAGATTCCTTTCAACATTTGCCAATCCTGCCCTGAGAGAACACATCACCGCTTTGATTAATGTTAACGGTGAAAAGTTCAAGGCGTTCGGTATGAGGACGGTCAAACCCGAATGGATGGAGTTCTACGGAAGGTATGCAAAATTCAAGGAGCAGATCCTCCCGGAGATGAAGAAAGGGGACATAATCGAAAAACCACAAGTTAAGATGGATGAGAAGGAGACGTCCCCCCCTTCCCGCTATTCCCAGGCATCAATACTGAAGACCATGGAAGACAAAAACCTGGGAACGAAAGCCACGCGCGCCCAAATTCTTCATACCCTCTACGAAAGGGAATACATACGTGGCAAATCAATAACGGTCACAACCCTTGGTTCTGCTGTAATTGAGGCGCTTGAAAAGCACTGCCCGGAAATAATATCAGAGGAGCTAACGAAAAACTTCGAAAAGGAAATGGAGATGATACAGGAGGGAAAGAGGAAAAAAGAGGAGATAGTAGAGGAAGCAAAAAAAGAGCTCGAAAAAATACTCCGGAAGTTCAAGGAGCATGAAATACACATAGGTTCCGAACTGAAGGAAGGGGTAAAAGAATTTGAGGAGGTTTCCCATTACATAGGCGTCTGCCCTAAATGCGGTGGTGAGTTGCGAATCCTTCATTCACATCTGACAGGCAAACACTTTGTGGGCTGCTCGAATTACCCGAAATGCAGACAGAGCTATCCACTCCCGCAAAAGGGGAAGATAACTGTTCTGGATGAGAAATGCGAAAAATGCGGTCTCAATATCGTGCAGGTCAAACAGTTCAAGAGGAGACCTTGGAAGTTATGCGTACAGTGCGGTTTTGTGGTGAAAAAGAGAGACAAAGAAGAAAAGGCAAGAATGAAAACCTAGTGATACTTAGTTTTCAGAATTCTGTCCCTCCGGTCGAAAACAACCAGATACTTGTCCCTGTGTTTGTATATAAGGACGGCGTCTTTATGCCCGTTCACGTTGCAGCCGGTATTTACTATGTACTGGGAATATCCGTCCTTCTCCCTTTTGGCGCTTATCTCCCTTACATACGGCAGTCCTTCCCCATCGATTCTGTTTTTCAGAACCCATTCACCGTTTTTAATCTGTTCAAAATAGGTATCATGCGTGTGCCCAAACACGTGAAACCTGACGTTCTTTCTTCTCAAAAGCGATTTCCTCACATTTTTGTAAAACTTCTCCGATTTTTCAGGATCAAATTTTTTCTCAATGCCCCCGTACCAGACATCTATGTCCTTGTGCAGATATCTTTCCAAGAGTCCCAATATCCTAAGGGCAGGCTCTTCTATTTTTGAATTTCCGATTAAAAAAGAACTGGTGGTATAAACATGACCGTGTTCTGCGAGTATCCTGTTGTTTTTCTTGTCAAAGGGTATGAATATTCTTCTCTTGGGTTTGTATTTTTTCCAAACCCTGAACATGCCGGGGTCATGGTTTCCGGGGGCATATTTCATCTTCCCCATTTTCATCAGATATTCTGATTTTTCAATAATCTTTGGGTGGGCTTCCTTTATGAAATGAAACAGGTCGCATGAGTCCAGCCTGAACAAATCAAAAATGCCGTTCCTTTTAAGGTCGAAGGCTTGGTTTAAATCTATCCAGTCACCGAGTGCGTACATGGTGACGTTTTTTTTCTTTTTGACCATGTCCAAGAATTCTGAAAACTCCTCAGGATGTGTAGTATCTTCTGCGTCACTTCCGTCCACCAGATGCAGATCGCTCAAAAACAATTTCTTTTTCACGTTTGAATGTTAGATAAAAGCTTTAAATTAATTACTTTTTAGTGATTTAAAATATACTGAACCCACTCAGCCTTATCCCAAGCAAAAAGAGGGGACACATTTCCCCTTCTTGCATCATTCCCCTTTGTTTTAAACTAAAATATCCTGAACCCACTCGGTCTTATCCCTTCCTGTACTATTTCGAATTTCACGGATTTGCCTTCCGGAACTGACCGGTGTTTCACAACTGTCGCTTTCCGTTCACTCATTTTCCCTGTGTGCTCGATAAAGATGATCGACTTGGACCAGTATTTGATCGAATCCCCCCCTATTATCTGGTTCTCTCCTGTGTCCCAGTCTCTGAATGTATGTGCTGTTATTAACACCGGGATGTTCTTCTTCCTAGCGATGTTGGAAAGGATGGAAAGCTGAATCGAAAGCTCCTTGTTCGCCTCCAGCGTTTCTTTCGTGGGGTCAGCACACTTCAGGCGATACAAAGCAACAGATGAATCAAGCACGAGCATGTCGAAGTCCTGGTTTTCAAGATTCTTTATCACAACGCCCTGCTCTTCAAATGTTTTCGGTTCTATCAGAATTATGTTTTTGAGTACATCTTCTTCTCCGCTGTGTATCTGTTTTATCCGTTCAGGTGAAAGCCCTCCTTCCGTGTCTATGTAGACTACGCGTCCTCCCCTGCGTATGCATTCGAGCGCAGCGAGGATGCACAGATTCGTTTTCCCGACTCCGGGCGGACCGTAAAAATTCGTGATCGCCCCCTTCTCAATCCCGCCTGTGAGCGAGTGGAAGGGTTCAGGAAGGAGGAGTTTTTCTTGGTTCATAATGATTTTATCGGATTAATAATTAAAAACATATCAGCTTTTTTTCAACTTTCCGTAAAGTGTGATAATTATACCCAGTATTAAAACGACAAGTCCCCCGAAGAATGCAAAACTTGCCCCCATAGAGCTAAATGTTGAAGAATACATGACGCCTAAAGCGCCAAATGGCAAAAGTATGATTCCGATTACAAGAAGAATAATCCCGATCTTCGTGATCTTGTTCATATACATATTTTGCCGCATAAGTTTATAAAAACGCTGGGACAGGGATTCGAACCCTGAACCCCGTAAGGGGACTAGCTCTCCATGGATTGTGTCACCTACTGGTTTTTGATTAACCTTTTTGAGCAAAAAGGTTATTCCAGGCTAGCGCGTTTGCAGGCCAGCGAAAGACGTTCGCTTCTCGAACGTCAATCTAGCTTGCCGTTCCGCCATCCCAGCTTTATACCTAATTTATAGGTAGTATCTTTTATAATTTTTCTTACATTTGTTTTCCTGCTATAACGTAAATTAGGATGAAGGGCAGCTAATGATTGCCTTTCTTTATTCTTGCTGCGCAGTTTTTGCACAGGCCAGAGCTGGCATCAAAACAATTCGAACAGACGATCGCCCCGCAGAACCTGCACGTATACGCGGGCTTGGCGGGTCTGCCGCATATGGCGCACAAACCGGTTATCTGCATAATCACACCTAGGTTTTTATTATAACTTCCTCCTTTTCGTGCCTTCTTGCCCTTATCTTTTTTTCGGCCCTTTTGCCTATAACGTAGTAGGCGAGTGCTGTCAGAAAACCCACCAAGATCAATGCTATCACCATCTCAAAAATAGAGATAGTTTTTCCTTCTCCGGGGGTTATCGGCTGGGTCATATTGGCCTTGTATCTTATAAGGTCTCTGCAGTTCTCGAGTGCTGTTTCAGTCAGCTCCTTAGCTTTCTGGATGTTGTTTTTTCCAAGTTCCTTCTCCGCCTCGATTATGAGTTCTGTCAGGTCCAGACACTCCGGATTCTCCTCAAAAAGATCCTTGACAACCTGGATTTTCTCTTCCAGCTTGGTCTGGTTTGAGACCATGTTCCTGAGGTATATGACGGTTGACTGGTTGAATCTCGGGTTGCCCACAGCACCAACAATCTTTATCTCGTAGCTCCCCTTTGTCAGGTCGTGCGTGGTTATTGTCATGTCTACTG
This sequence comes from uncultured archaeon, assembly GCA_964613955.1. Lineage (GTDB taxonomy): Archaea > Aenigmatarchaeota > Aenigmatarchaeia > QMZP01 > QMZT01 > CS3-C152. The sequence goes on from CAZTJN010000001.1 coordinate 89,010, forward strand.
TCGTGTTTTTGTTTGTTTCCAGCAGGCTTATTTTCTCCGTCTCAAACGAAACGGAAAATTCATTTTTTTCTTGGGTCTCGGCCGAAATTACTATGTCCCTGAGTGTAACATCACCCTTGTTGGTGAATGTGACCGGAACGATGTTCTCGCTGTTTGAGCTTATGCTCACTGGGGAGACAACCGTTATTGTCAGGGAGGCTATCCTCGTTTCGATTGTTGTCCCGCCTCCCGTGGAAATGACTTCCTTTTCCGAAATTTTCTCCGTCTCCGTTTCTGCATACGTAACGTTCAGCGTGACGTTATTGCTGGTTGCGTTGTATTCGGAATCGTTCACAAAGAAAACTATGTACCTTATCCCATACCATTTAAAGTCGGGCGAGAGCGTGACAATGCTCGTGTTGGGGTCTATGGAAACGCCTATATTTTCAGGAACCGTGGACGTGAATGTCAGGTTGTTGTCATCATCAGTCACATTGTTTTCATTGTCTGGGTCCCTGAGGTGAAAACCGATGTTTATGTTGCTGTTCGGGCTGTTCATCTGCCAGGTCTGGTTCGGGACAGCGAAGTAGAGGTAGGGAGGCCTGTTCACGTTCGTTATGTTTATAATAGTCCAGTTGCGTACCTGGAACACACCATCGGTTACCGTCAGAGTGAAATTATGGGAGCCGTTGTTCAACCCGGAGTCCTCGAAGCTTGATTTATATAGCAAAGTCCCGGCCTGACCGCCGCTGGCGTGACAGTTATTGATGGTTCTGTTCAGTATGCCATCCTTGTACCATCTGCATGTAAGGCTGTCGCTGTTCGGATCCGAGACACTGACAAAAAACCGCACAGTTTCATTCTCTGCGATTACATCACCTGGGTCGTTAATCCACACGTCAATGCTGGGCGGCTGGTTAAATTCGTTAACAGTGAAACTCACGAGTTCCCACCGTGTCGCATTGTGAGGATTAGTCGTGTTCCCGCTGTCCCTCACGGTTACGTTTATCGTGTAGTTACCTATGTCGTTATAAACAGGCATGAAATTTATGATGCCCGTTGTCTGGTTGATTGTGAAAATCGAGCAGTTCGTATCGCTTTCATTCTTTTTCGAGCAGTTATTCAGGAACGTCAGGTTGTAGTAGAATGGTTCGTCTCCCTCCTCATCGCTCGTGGTTGAACTGAGGTTCATGAAGAACGAGACATTCTCCCAGGCAGTTGTGTTCGTGAAATTGAAAACAGGCGGGTCGTTGACTGCATGTATGGTAAGATTGAAAACCTCCCAGTCAAGTGAAGCATTACTGTCAGTAACGCTTATGTTCAAGACGTACGTTAAGTTGTATGTGCTGTTTGTCCAAGAATCGTTTGAAGGTGTGAAGTTCAAAATCCCTGTTGTCGAATTTATGTCAAAAAAATTGAATCCTGAGATAATTGTGAGGTTGTATGTCAGTGTGTCGTTGTATGGCGTTTGCGTATCAGGGTCTGTCGTGTTATCCCCCACGTTGCATACGTACGAAATGTCCTCGTTCGTGGAATTCGGGCAGGAAAAGTTCAGAACAGGCGGGTCGTTAAGATTCCGGACAGTGAAATTCACAAGGACGTAATCCTCCCTGCCCCACGTGTCGTTGACTATTATCTTGACGGTGTAATTCCCGACCTGCGAATTGTTCACAGGCGTGTAGTTCATTATACCCATGGTTATGTTGTCCGAAGTCCAGAAGGCTGTATCTGTCTCCACAGGGAAGAGCGTTTCGTTCAGAAGAGACCCATTGTAATAGGTTTCCGTCCTGAACGTTAGATTATCGGATGTCGCGTTGTCGAGGTCTGTTGCGTTCACTTCGAGGAAGAATGACTGGTTCTGCCAGAGAACCTGTGTGGGAATCGACTTGTTGGTTATATTTGGCTGGTAGTCAGCAACGACGGTCAGATTGAACTCCTTCCAGTCCGTGAGGTTTCCTCCGTCCCTCACCGAGATGTTCAGCGTGTAGTTGCCTGCGTCCTTCCTCAAAGGGTTGGTGTAGTTAATCACGCCGGTTTGATTGTCTATGGTGAAAATGTCGCAGTCAGTGTCGGTTTGGTTAACCTTCGAGCAATTGGTAAAGTTAATTTCGAAAGTCAGCGTTCCGTTCACAGAATCGTTGTACACCCCCGGAGGGAATATATCGGGGTCTGTTGTGTTCTCCCCGATGTTGCATACGTATGCGAGACCTTCCACCGCGTAATTCCTGCAGGAAAAACTTATGTTTGGAGGGTCGTTAACATTGGAAACCGTGATGTTGAAGAGAATCCATCCTGTTCCGTTTGCCCTCCCGTCGTAAACCGAGATGTTTACCGTGTAGTTTCCTACTTGGCTGGGAACCACAGTATAGTTGAGAGTAGCGTTCCCCAAACTCGTTCCATTGTCCAGATAAACAGTTTGATTGAACGTTACAGGGAAGAGACTCGCGTTCAGGTAAAAAACGGTCAGGTTCCTGTAGAGCGTCGTTGTATTGAAAACAAGCGTCCCATTGTCTATATCGCTCGCATTTATAACCAGCGTTACGCTCTGGTTTTGCGTCCAGAACTGATTCTGTACGCTGTCGATAACAGGCCGGTCGTTTATGTCGAAGACATTGAAATTCACAACCTGCCAGCCTGTTTCATTGGCCAGCCATTTCCAGGGAGGTGTGTTTGTTCCTGTCAGGTTGTCCCCCGGATCGGTAACGGTGAAGTTTATTGTATAATTCCCGACTTCGTAATTCTCAAAAACGCCCGTCCTGTTTATTATGCCTGTTGTGGAGTTTACTGAGAACAGACCCGAACATTCTGTCACATTCGTATGCTCTTCGTTGAAAGGCCTGTAGCAGGAGACGAAGCTTATGTTGAAATGGAAAGGACCACTTGCGTTTTCTTCATCCGTTGCGTTGATATCGTAGTACAGGGAAGAATTCTGGTATGAGCTGTTTGGAAGGGTTCCGAGCTCCGGTTTGTCGTTGACAGCACTGACATTAAATCCCTTGTCAGCATTCGTTCCAACTCCAAGCGGATCCTTATCCAGAAGCGTAACGTAAAATAAACCGCATCCGGTATCATTCGTGATACTAACCGTAACCATGCCTGTCGCATTGTTCATGCTGAAACCCGGGAAATCTGTTCCCGCCTGGTATCCGTAGGTAAGATTATTTTCATCGATATCATCTACATCATAACAATCCCCGCTGAAATCGTAGTTACATGTCTGGTCTTCATAACACTGTTTGACTGCAAGTGGGGTGTATATGCCTGCAGGGGTGTTCGTAACCGTTATGTTGTCCTGAACTTCGAGCGTTTCGTAGCCCTGAGAAGACCCGTAACATGTGGTATTCCATGAATAAAAACCACGAGAAGCGAACGTTTCGCTGTGTTCATAAAGTTCGGATGTTTCGTTGTACGACATGTTAACGGGGGACGACCACCCACCGGATATGTTAAATGTTATTTCACAATAAACTCCAGTCCCGTTTATAGGTTCGCTTGATGTTGAGTTCGTGAAGTTTGCAAAAAATTTTGCCGATTGACCGGCTTGGACCTTGGAGGAACCCCCCTCAGGGTCGGTCTCGTCCCATATTGTAAGTGTGGAGTTGCTTCCCGAGGAAGTGGATGTGGAAGACGCGGTGAATGTGAACCCGGAAAAAAGAAAAACGGCTGATGTAATCAATACTATTAAAGCTATCAATACACCAGCATGCCCCTTCATACAGAGTACCCTATAAATAATTAATATCTTTGGAACATTAAATAAGAACTTTTCCAATGAAGCTTTTCCTCAGCCAAAACCTTCACCAAAACAGGAGCTTCCTTCGCACAGCTCACTCGCTTCCAATGAAGCTTTTCCTCAGCCAAAACCATTCTGTCTTTAGAACCTTCTCTGCTTTCATGCCACGCTTTCAAATTTATATTGGTCTGTTCCAATAATTTATTATGCCTGTTGCTGAGGGTATTGACGAGAGGGTCGTGGAAGGCTACATGAGAAAGCTAGAAGAGGTGAAAAGGGAGATATCGAAAATAGTGGTTGGCCAGAAAGACGTTGTAAACGGACTGCTTGTTGGCCTCCTCTGCAACGGTCACGTTCTCATCGAAGGCGTGCCCGGCATAGCAAAAACCCTTCTCATACGAACGCTTTCAAGGGTAACGGGCTGCAAGTTCAAGAGGATACAGTTCACGGTCGACCTGCTTCCGACGGACATAACAGGGATAACCGCCTATCATAAAGACAAGGGTTTTTACGTTGTCAAAGGACCCATATTCGCCAATTTTATCCTTGCGGACGAGATCAACCGTGCGCCTCCAAAGGTTCAATCTGCCTTGCTAGAGGCAATGGGTGAGCGTCAGGTTACAATAGGAAAGGAGACGTTCAAGCTGGAAGACCCATTCTTCGTAATGGCAACGCAGAACCCCATAGAAACTGCGGGAACGTATCCTTTGCCTGAAGCCCAGATAGACAGGTTTTTGCTGAAGCTCTTTATGGGCTACCCAGATGTTCACGAAGAGCAGAGGATTCTCAGCCAGAACATAAATCTTTACAAATTTGAGGATTTCGGAATAAAATCCGTGATATACCCGAATGAAATAGTGAAGATGCAGGAGGACGTCAAGAAGATATACATGAGCAAGAAAATAGAGCAGTACTGCGTAAACATCACGGATGCGACCAGAAACCCAAAGAAATACAAGATAAAGACAGGGAGATACGTGGAATGGGGGGGTTCACCACGGATGTCCATATGTCTGTTTATAGCTTCGAAAGCCAATGCCCTTTTGCATGGAAAGAACTTTGTGATACCTGATTTTGTGAAGGAAATTGCCCATTCCGTCATGAGACACAGGATCATCCTTAACTACGAAGGCCTGGCAGAAGGTATTAAAACAGATGACATAATAAAAGAGGTTCTCGCGAAGGTTCCGGTACCGTAAGCTTTTTACCCAAAAAACCCTTTGTCCAAAAGCAAAACTTGAGCAGGACGTAGGTAAAAACCTACGTCAATCGGAACTTCTAAATACGATAGTTTACGTGTTCAATGAAAGTTTTCTGGTATGCATATACGAAACTTTCCTGATAGGGAATGCAGTCCTGGAAAAATCTCACAGCCAATTCTAAATTTTTAACTAATCCGGACAAATATATAATCATGAAAATGAAGACAAAGAAGAAAGACCTCCACATTGATGTTATTGCCCTTGTCAAAAAACTGGAGATTATACTTAAAATTTTAATAAATACACAGATTGCGAGTAAATACAGAAGTGTTTTCAGGGGGAGGGGACTCGAGTTCGAGGACTACAGGGTTTACACCCCGGGGGATGACGCGAAAGCGATTGACTGGAAGGCCAGCGTGCGATCGAATGAGATTCTCCTAAAGGAATACAAAGAGGAGAGAAACCTTGATGTTTACTTCCTGCTCGATACCAGTTCTTCCATGATTTTCGGTTCAACAGAAAAACTGAAGCTTGAATACGCAGCCGAGTTTGTCGCTGCCTTCTCGTACTTTGTGATGAAAGCAGGGGACAAAGCCGGTTTGGTGATGTTCAACGACAAGATCGTCAATCACATCCCCACGTCCACGGGCGACAAGCATTTCTACATACTTCTCCGTTCACTAGTTGACGCAGATTTTTACGGCGGCGGCTACAACCTGTCGAAGGCTATAGATTTCGTGATGAGAACAACAAGGGAAAGAGGTTTGCTGGTTATGGTTTCGGATTTCATAGGTCTGAAGAAAGGATGGGAAAAGATGGTCAAGATATCCAGTGTGAGGTTCGATGTGATAGGTGCAATGATAAGGGACCCCAGGGATGAAAAACTACCAAAGGATTCAGGTCAGATTGTCATAGGCGACCCTTATACGGATGCAAATATAGTAGTCGACCCCAAAATGATAGCGCCGGTCTATGAAAGATATGTCATGAAGGAGGAAAAAAACATAAGGAAGGTTTTTCTCGGCTGTAACGCAGATTTCATGAAACTCATGACATACGAATCCTTCGCAAAACCAATCGTTGAATTTTTCATGAAGAGGAGGTTGTTAGCATCAATATAACATTTTCCAATCCTGTCTACCTTTGGTTTCTTGTAGCCATGCCTCTCATGGTTTTGGCCCATTACCTGAGCCTAAGGTATACGAGGAGAAGGGCCCTTAAGTTCGCAAATTACCCTGCCATAGAGAGAATAACAGGAAAGAGGATATTGTCCAAAAACTACACACTTCTTGCTATAAGATTGACAACATTATGCCTGCTCGTACTTGCAGTTTCCGGAACGGTTCTGTGGTATGAAGGCCGGACAAGCGATTTTGACTTCATGCTCGCTATAGATGCCTCAGGAAGCATGCTCGCAACAGATTACGCGCCAAACAGACTCGAGGCCGCCAAGAATGCTGCAAACCTCTTCGTCGACAACCTCCCGGGAAAATCAACTGTCGGTGTGATTTCCTTCGCAGGGGTAAGCTTTATCAAACAAAAGCCCACTTCTGACATTGAAAAAGTTAAGAACGCTATAAAAAACATTTCAATAGAGATTGTCGGCGGGACAGCCATAGGCTCGGCGATCATAACCTCTTCCAACCTTCTGGCCGAAAGCGACAGGGCAAAGGTCCTGATTCTCCTCACGGACGGACAGAACAATGTGGGACCTTCGATAGATACTGCTGTCGACTATGCCAACGGTAATCACCTGACTATCAACACGATAGGCATAGGAACGGAAGAGGGAGGAGAATTTCCCAATCTGACTTTTGTTTCCAGACTCGACCCTACCACATTGAAATTAATATCGAACAGCACGGGGGGAAAATATTATGAGGCGAAGAATGAAACAGAACTTGAGAACGCATACAAGGAAATCGCGTTGTCGAGCACGCAGAAGCTTTCGATAGACCTTTCCCTTTACTTCCTCTTCATTGCCATACTCCTGCTGTTTGTGGAATGGGGCTTGGCAAACACGAAGTACAGAACACTTCCTTAGGTCAAATTTCTTCTGCCAGCTTTTTCATTATCCTGTTGTACAGCTTTATTATCCTTACGGTTTCTTCGTAAAGACCTCCTTTCTTTTCCTCGGGTATCCTGTCGTAGAGGAATCTTATTTCAGAATAGATTCTGCTGGCTTCCTTGACATCCTTCCTTTCGAATGCCTCTTCTCCGTCCGATATCATCTTTCTCAGCTTTTCGAACGTTCTCAGGTCCTCCGGGGTAAATTTAACCCTCTTTTCGGGTTTCCTTACAATTTCCTTAACCTTCAGCTCTACCCTTTCCTTCTTCTCTTCAGGAATTCGTTTTTTCAGCTCTTTCTCCGCCTTTTCACTGAGGGCATCCTGCATCTTTATGCCGGTAAGGGCTTCAACTATCCTTATCGCATCCTTTATGGTGAGCACCAGAAGGGTGACCGGTATATCCCTTTTACCGTACTCTATCTCCGATATTCTTATGGAGAAGTCGGTTATCATGGAAACAACCCCTTTGTCCAGTTTCCTCCTTCTCGCGATCTCATTTATCTCAATGTAGGTAAATTTGTGCTTCACATTGAACATCTTGGCAAAGAATTCCCTCATGACCTTGGCAAATTCATTCGATATTCTCTTCACGGGTTTCTTCCCTATTTCAAGCTGTATGAGATGGAGTTTGCGGAGTGTCTCTATTCCGAAAAGCTGTGGTTCTGTGTATACCGGTTTCTTCTTCTTTTTGTATGCCAGCGTCACGAGGTACCAGCCCCTGTACAGCAATATGGATGCCAGGGAAAGCGCAATTATAACGATAAGGTACTCGCCCATGAAGAATCCGCAGTCCTGGAAACACACGAATATCTCATCCTTCTCGCATATACCATCCCCGCATTTCGCAGGTATGACTATCTCACAGGGCGGGCAGGGCCCTCCGCAGTCTATCCCCTCTTCGCATATCTCCCTTCCATTCGACATCCTGTGGCAGTTTTGTATTTTATCGCTGCACGTCGGGCATGGAGGGCATGGCCCTCCGCAGTCAACCAGTATTTCACAGGATCCGTGGTGACAGTTCTCTATCCCGTCCTCGCAGCTGGGTTCGGGAACGTACGTGCATGGCCTCATCTCGCTGGGCTTGTTGAAGGTTGTCCCGCATTTGTTCACATCATGGCATTCCCTTGTCTGTATTTCGTAGACAGGACAGACAGACCATTCTGTGCACCTCCACTCCTCCACGCAAACCGGAGGTGCTGCGGTCGGCGGCGGGCTGACACCGCCACTTGGCGGTGGCGGGGGTGTCGGAACATCCTTGATTATCAGGGTCCAGCTGTGTTGATCTGTTAACAAACCATCAGAGACGATGACGGTCACATTATAAACCCCGGAAGATTCGTAATTGGTGTACAAAGTGAGGCTGTCGTTTTCCTGCCATGCCAATGGTATGTCATTCAGGAACCATCGAACAGATATTATCGTTCCATCAGGGTCTTCCTTGGTTATCCAGAACAACTGCGATTCGCCTTCATTTATTTCTACTGTGTCGTTTTCAGGGTACCATGAAGTTATGTTTGGTGGATGGTTCACAGCAACCACAGAAAAGCTTATAACTTCCCAGACCCAGCAAATACTATCTGTTAATGAAATGTTTATGGCATACGTTCCGTTATAACTCTGATTTACAAAGAATTCTATTACCCCTGTGGTCGGGCTTATGTTGAAGAATGTTGAATTATCAGAGAACGTCAGATTTGACCATTCCGGGATAACGTCATAATCTCTTCCAGTTACATTGTGGAAATAGGTCTCGTTTATTATTGCTGTTTGTGCACGTATTGGGTCCAGAACAGGGCAGTCGTTAACGTCTATAATAGTGAATCTGACATACTGCCAGTCCATCAAATCCTCCGGATCCTTCACCCATATTATAACATCATGAACACCCACGTCTTCTTGCTGTGGTATAAAAATTATTTCCCCTGTGTCAGGGTCTATATCGAAAAAGGTGGCGGTATCACCGAACGTCAGTGTGTCATTATCAAGGTCTGTTGCGGTTACATTATAATAGAAACGCTCCCCTTGGTTTTTCTCAAAATCAGGTATCGGGTTGAGGATAGGAGCATGATTTCTCTTCCTTATATCGAACACCACATCTTGGGAATCCTTTACCGTGTCACACGTGCCTGATATATGAATTTTAACTACTTCAACACCTTCTTGCTCCTTAGTCGGCGTGAATGATATCACGCCGGTCGTTCTGTTAATTTCGAAGAGAAAGGTATTGTCATGAAAAATAACATTCGGGTCGTCTCCCGTATAGTTCACGTCATAGAAAAACGGCTCACCGACGTAGAGTACCTGATCGGGTATAGGGTCAAGCTGCGCGCTGAGTTCTATGCAGAATGAAACAACACCCGATGACGAGGCCTTGGCTGTCGGCGGTGTTTTTGAGATATAAACCGATATTTGGAGCGAAAAAACTATTATAAATATCGCAATCAGAACTGCTATCACATTATTGGAGACCTCTCTCATAACCCACCCAGACGTTAAGGAAACAACCCAAGGAACATCACGAACAATGAATGGCCACGATATTTAAAATTGGTTAAAAAGAGTTAAATGCTTTGAACTATGCCAATTTTTTCTGGATGTATTTCCTTTTCCTTCTTCTTGCTGTATACAATACCATTACTGCAAATATTATTATCAGTATTATAACCAAAAGCAGAGTAATATCAGGGAAAACAAACTCGGGTTCTTTCACGATTAATGTGAACTCCATGCTGTCGGTCTTGTTCATGTAATGGAGCGTTGCTATACCTTGATATTCTCCAGGACCTTTTGCGTTCGAAGTGTCCCAGAAATTGGTAAACTTTATTTTTTTCCACGGATTCAAAACAATGCTCGGGCTCTTTGTCGTTAAATCATAACCATCTTTGCTGACGGTCACCGTTACATATGCATCTTCTATATTCTTGTTCCAGTAGCTTATTACCTCGGTTTCTATCGTCCCTATGGTTCCGTTGACAATAGGCTCAGCGGAAACGTTCAGTATTTTTGCGGTAGGTGAACCTATCCTGAAACCCTTCTGGAATGTTGTTTTGAAGCCATCGTAATCTATCCCGACCGCTGCGTAATATTCTCCTGGACTGATCCCGAAGGCAGGCCACTCCGCCTTCATTTCGACCTGTTCCTTGGACGCCACGGATTTCGCATCAGTCTTCAGGGCAACTATAAATTTACCTGCGGCATCATATATCCTGATTGTGCCCTGGGCTGTTCCGATTGTCTCGTTCCCCCTGTTTATGGCATCTATGATGAACAAAATGGTCTTGTTAACCTCAGTATTTTCTATTCTCATGTCAGCTTCCAGATACTTTCCCGGATACGGAACGTGAACATAGAAACCAAGAGCCACCTTGACCTTTCCTCCCAATGCGCCTGCCTGCGACGGAACCCCGCCGACAACCTGAGCCGCCCTTATTGCCACCAGATAGGCGCCGGGCTTTTCTAGCTTTTCCGGCAGGGTCAGCGTGAATTTGATTGGTTTCACGCTACCTGGTTCATCCTTCGGAGCAAGCGTGAAGTTGTATTCACTGAGCGTGGCGTATTCTGTCAGGTTCCCTCCTAATTCCATCTCAACAGGAAAAGGGTAATCTTGGTCATTTATGACGAACATGTTTCTTTCTATTGCGAGATTCGGTTCGAAGTTCACATCAGGCATGGAGATGGGCCCGCTTGGGCCTATTCCCAGAGAGTACACGCTAAAGGAAAACAAGAAAATAAAGAAAAAGGTTGAAATGGAAATTTCCTTGAGCATATATTTAATTTAACCTAATTACTATTAAATATTTTGAAATCGCTGAATTCGCTAGCCTCCGATTAGCAGGCACCGCAAGGATTGCACCCAGCTACCGTCACTGTTGCTGTCTTCGAACCTGCCGCGTCTTCTGGTATTCCGAGCAGGAAATGTATTCTTATCTCATCACTGCACTGAGACGAGTTAAGGTTCGTGCAAACCGTGGTTGATGATGTCCCCATATCTGTCCAAGTTTGTACAAGCCCGCTAGTACACGCATCCGGGTAAGAACCGCTGCAGCCTGGATTCGTGCCGCCCCAGGCGCTTTCATTGTTCTTTCCAGCGAACCTGAATTCCGGTGTTTGGGCAGCGCCTCCTATGAACTGCTGTGCTGTCTTATCTGCATAAACTTTGATGCATGTATCCGGATCATTCCCGTTGTTCTCGACCACGAAGGGATAAACGTGCGTTCCTGTGTTGTAATCCGTTCCGTTGCCTTCGCTTCCGTTGTTGAAAGAACCTGTCCCTGCCGTACCATCCCAGTTTGGTGCTGTATTGTTGCTCCATATTTCCAGTATGCCGCCTCCCTGTGAATTCGGATAACCCGAACCGAACCAGCTCTCGTTTCTCAGCAGTTTTATGGACAGTGCACTTTCAATCGTCACATTTGCTTTTCCTGCCCCGGTTGTCGCCGCTCCTGTGTACTTCACTGGGTACTGCATCAGCGTCAATGTGTTTGCCAGTCCCACTATGGAAATCAGTATGGCCACTATCAGCAATCCTGCAATCAAGTTATTTGATATTTCTGCCATATTTTATTTTCCTCCTGATAATATTGCAAACAACATCATAAACTATTCTTCGTTGCCTCCCAGTATCACAAGACCTACAATACCGCTTGTTTGGACAGGCGGGGATTTGGGCCTGTCAGATAGGATTTCCACACCCACAACTCCCTGCGTTTCCGAGCAGGGTGGTTTGGATTCTGGTGCGGGATAAATATTAGTCATCATGGCATACACTCCCATAACAGAAATTAACAGTAATATCATAACCAAGATGAAAATTAACCTATTATCTATTCCAGCCATAAATACCGACCCTCAATATAGAATATTTAGTCTGAACTTATTTAAATTTATAGTATTCCACATGTTCATGTTCAAACCCTTTCCACACCTATGTTCACCTTGCTCCCGATCATTCCCTTATTTTCTATCACAACCCTGCTGTAACCCCTTCCAATGCTCAGGGTGTTGTTAATGTCTATGTCATCATCCTTTATTTCTATTCTGAACGGATACCTATTTCCCAATCCGTATGAAAAACTCGGGGAGAGCTTCGAAAGAAATTCACCCTTCTCTATCATATCCATGCGGTTGTTCACCTGCCTCCAGTTACCCTTGGAAAAAACAAGAAAAACCATGAAGTTCGTGAATCTCTGGTCTGTTTGCATTTCATATTCATCAGACGCTGCTGCAGCCGTTATCATCAATGGGCTCTCTGAAGAGAAAACAAGTGATACCAGAACATCATTCAAATATGAGGATAAATAATAGTGAGGTGGGTTCAGATCTGTGTAGGGACTTATGGAAGCGAGCTGGCTGTATGTTCTTTCTCCAAGGCCGGGTACATACATCATGGCGGAATTCCATGTACTGTTCAGCGAAAGCTTCACCTGAACATTAAGGGTGGCAACAGCTATCTTGGTCCAGTCATAGCCCTTTCCATTTCCGACGTCAGTGGCTGTAACATTTATCAGCCACAAGCCCGATGCGTCCGAAGGAAGCGTGTAGTTGTATTCGTATAGATAGCCGTTGGTTATTTCCGAGATGTTTGCCATGTTGGCATTGCCCACCTTCGTTGCCCCGAGATTATCCTTTATAAGAACAGTTGCATTCGACAGGTAATCCCTGCCTGTGCTGCTCGTCACAGTCGCGCGTATCCTTACCATTCTTCCCGGTCTGAATATGCTCGTTTCAGCAAGTGCTCTTGTGTATGTTTTAACCTCGACAATAGGCAGTCCCATATCCTGCAAATGGATAACAACGAATCTGCTCTCTGTCAGGTTTTCATGCGTCTGGTTCGCCACATAGCCTGACTTGCTGACGTTAATTGTGTAATTGGTGAAAAAATTCTTCCCAGATGATGTCTGGTTGTATTCGTTCAGGACTTGTCTTGTTATATGGCCCGTGGAGTTCGTAAGACCGCTAAACTTCAAGGAATTGTACGAGTCCGTTATGTTGACATCCGCTCCCTGCACAGGATTTTCGGACATGTCCTTAACCTGTACCTGCAGGTACCATCTGACCCAGATAACCGTGTTGCCGTTCACGGAAATATTATTCTTGTCGAACGTTGTGTTTATGAAGTAGTTGTTGGAAGAACTTGTGTCATCTGCGTAAACCTCATCGCCGGGTGAAGCGTTTATGAGCGTGTCTATGATGTAGTTGTTGGTGGTGTATGTCAAACGCATGCCTTCGTTGTCATTGGAGTGGATATTGCTCCTGCTTACATTATTTCCCGAACCGTAGCTTATCATTATCCCGCGTACGTTCAAAGAGGCATCGATGTTTATAATGAGGTTGTTGGAAGAGGATTGCGAATAAATCCCGTTCCCGCCGTTATCAAGAAAAATGCAATTTTCAATTCTGTTTCCGTTTGAACTGGATTCGAGGTACACGCCGTTGTTCGTATTCAGGGAGCTGTTGACAGACGTTACGTTGTTGCTTGCTGACTGGTAGAACCAGATACCTGTGTTGCTGTTGGATACTACCTTACCGCCTTCTATCCTGTTGCCTGAGGATGACGCTGCATAAATACCTCTTGCCTTGTTGGATGTTGTATTAGTTTCGTATATCACGTTGTTATCAGAAGAATCGAGGTTGATGCCGTCCTGTGCGTTGAAGCTTACAACAGCATATTCAACTCTGTTGTTGTTCGCGGTCGAGAACCAAATTCCGTGGTTTGTGTTTTTCGAAACGTTTCCGTGGCTGAAGTTGTTGCTGGAGGAAGAAGCAAACACAACCCCGTAGTCTTCGTTAAAGAAAACAGTGTTGTTGGTCAGGTTGTTGTAAGTCGATCCGGAAACTATGTTTATTCCCCTGTCCGTGTTCGAGGTTATGAAATTGTTGTATATCCTGCTGCCGGCAGAAGAAGATATGTCTATACCATATGCCCAGTCGGATACCTCGCAGTTGCGAATCGTTACGTTGTCGTAGTTGGGGATCCTCACACCATAGGTATTTGCGTTGTCAACTCCGTCTATCCTGTTGCCTTGACAGTCCAGCGTAACATTATCAGCCTGGACGTACATGCAGGTTGAGTTCGTGGAGTTCCATATGCTCTGTGTCAGCAGATACGTTTCGCTTGGTGTGTCGAGGACAGTGCAGTTGTCTATGTTGAGAGACAAGACAGGCAACGCCTCTGACAAAAGGAAAATAAAAAATACAAGTCCTGCCAACAGCACGCCCTTACCCCACATACTTTATAATTTGTACTAGATTAAATAATAGTTTGAATCTCCGAAAGGTTTTAAAATTTAAAACCAAGGAATACGCATGAAAGATCCGAGATTTTACATTCTCCCTTTAATTTCAGTAATCATCGTCGCAGTTTTTCTGGTGAACCCCGGCATAACGGGTCTTATCATAGGGACGGGAGGGAGCGCGGAAGAAAACCTGATGCAACTCAGCGGAAAAGTGAGTATAACCATCTCGAAAGACATAATCCCAGAGGATGCAGTGGTCACTGTTTTCTTCAGCGACCAGAGTTCAGCGATGCCCATAAAGGACTTCATAGAAAAATCAGGCAAGGAATACGAGTTCAAATACGGGCGAATCTCTGAGATAGGATACGAAGGTTACGGCTACGGAAAGGGGACGTACACCCTTGACCTTTCGGATTTCGGTCTTAACCTCATGGTCGAACCGGGCAATTACACGCTGACAACAGAGATAAGTTATGAAAATTTCGTAATATCGAGCACATCGCAGGACGTTGTTGTCTGAAAATATCCGTCATTTATAATTTATTTTCTCCTTCTGAAGTAGAAGAACCACCCCAAATTTATCATTATTAACACTATTACAAGCGGCGTTAATATGTCGTAGCCTCCGCCCTCTTCCCTTCTGATAGCCTTTGCTGTCACCCCAAGTATCTCCGTCTTTATGCTCTCCAGCTCTATGTACGTCTTGAGCTTCTTCTCCGTGGTTCTGCTCGCGTAATGCAGAACAAGGTTCGCATCGTATACGCCTTTTTCAACCCCTTCCGTGTCCCAGTATGCCAGTAACGTTTCCTTCTGAAGCGGTTCGATGTCGACAGAGGCGGATTTGACGTTTGCGACTGTGTTGCCCGCCGCATCCTTTATCACCATTTCAGCATAGACGTTTTCGATTTTCTTGTTCCACTTGCTCTCCACGAGGATGTTGAACTTTGCCACTCCACCCAGCCTGAATCCCTTAACCGTGACTTCCTTCACATCCACGAAAAGGTTGCCCACGTAAAAATTCTTTTCTGCTCTTGCGATTTTGTTATCGTACCTGAGCGTAGCCACCGCATGATAGACCCCCGGGTTCACGTCCGCTTTCCAGTACGCCGCCAAGTCCTTTCTTTCCTTTGATTTGATGGGGATGTCCTCGGTCTCAACCGTATCAATAACCTCGTTCGTCGGACCCTTTATTTCGATGGATGCCTTTGCGTGCGCTATGTTCTGCGTCCCGAGATTGTAAACCTTAACGAAGAAGTTCACGGTTTCTCCAGGCTGGGCTTCGGCGATGGTCAGATCCATTTCTGCATACTTGCCTGGGTACGGGACCTTCACCAGAAGCTGGTGTATGACGGCAGTAGTGGCAATAACGAACTGCCCTTTTAATTCTTCCTGCCCTGTGATGCCTGGTGGGAGTTCCATCAAAACAATCTTTGCCCAGTGGTCTCCAGGTTTGTCGATACTTTCAGGCAATTTGACCGTATATGTGAAGGGCTTGGAGTATTCCTCTTCACTGAACTCAACCAAGTTTTTTTCAATATTAACGTAATCCTTCAAGTCCCCCTCCACGTAAACTAGAGCATTGAATGCCTTGTGGTCGTTGTTAAGAATCTTGAAGGTAATTTTTTCAGAGAGGCCGGGCTCAAATTCAATTGTTTTCCTGCCCGGCGTAACTCCTATGGCACCCGCATTCACCGGAACTGTGAACAGGACCAGCAGGAATGCCAGCACTGCGAACCCCCTAAGCCTGCTCCCCTTTGACATTCTCCCCTTCTCCTATTTTAACCGATGAGCCAACCCCGAGGACCATGGCCCCCGTGACCCTGCTGAGAACAACGTCCGTGTTCCCTTCGTTCCTGACTTCGTTCTTCTCCCTTGCAAGCACAACGCTCGAACCCAGAGTAAATTTGCGGACCCCGCTTTCGAACACCCCGCTCCTGACCTTCCAGTAGTACGTCCCGAAATCCAAGTTGTTGCTGAACCTGAAGGAGTTGTCCGAAACTTTAACAGCGAAAGGACTTGTGAAATCTTGGTCGTCATCCACCAGAAGTTCATATTGTTTGTAGGGACCGCCCCACACAAATTCAGGCGCTCTTTCCGTTATATACACCCCGTTTTCCGGTTCTATCAGCGGGATGGCCGTTACGCCCGCCAGAAGATAGATAACTAATCCGATGACTAACAAATTCGCCAGTATCAGGGCCTTCGAAATCTTAAGTTTCGCCAATGTACCACCCCGTGAATATGAGAGTAGATGATTTACCTCCTGGAGGTTCGTCCCAGGGAACCATTATCTGGATTTCGACTTCGGCGGAATCATTCGTGTCCGTGTAGTTCAGCGAGTTTATGAAGGTGTTGTTGACCAAAGGGACGTTTGTCCAGCTTGTTGTCGAGCCGGTCCAGTTGAATGCCCCCTCCTCTCCCGGCCACCAGTCAACAGAATAGTTGAAGTAGTCTGAAGGCACGGGAGCAGAAAGCCATAAAGAATTTTGGGCAGATATATTCACGTCTATTATGCAGTTCCCGTCATTGTGAAGGCCAAACGGATTCGGCGCGTTGTCCGAGGTGTCGTTCTCATATCCCAATGGCCTGTTTTCCCCGAAGTCAACCACGTCAGGTGAAATCGAAATCGAAACATTCGTGTCTATTGTGAAGTTCCATTTGTCACTTTCCGTTCCGTTTTCGTATCCGTCATACGCCTTAACGGACCAGTTGTAGTAGTAGTTATCATCCCCGAAGTACCGGAGTTCTGTGGAAGGTGTGTAATTAAGATCAGGTGTGCTCGCATATCTGTTATCGCTTGAACAATCCCCTCCTCCCAGCTTAAGACAGGTTATGTTTACGAAATACGTCAGAGAATCGCCGTCCGCATCATTCGGCTTATTCCATTTCAACGTTGGCGTTTTGTTTGTGAAATGCGAACCGCTCGGCGGGGAGTCCAAAATAACTTTGTCAGGTTTCGCATTTTCACGGAACTGCCTTAGCGTTTCGTTGCCCCACACACCGTTGGAATCATTCGCATAAACCTTGAACTGATACGTTGTTCCGTCCAGTGTTGTTTTTGTTTTGGTGCATATCACACTGTTGCCAGAGCCTATCTTGTTCATGGTTTCATTGCCTGCCGGGTTGTTTCCCTCTTTCCATTCGAGCAGACACGTATCGATGCTTGCCTGCGAATCAGAAATGACAGTTACATTTATCGTTACGCTGTTTGCGATCTGCCTTGTTCCGTCCCCGGGCGTTGGGCTTTCGTATGTGACGCTCACGTCATTTGCAACCCTGCAGCATATCTTCCTTTTGTACTCTTGGCACGGCCCGATATGCGCGTTTGTGTCGTTGTTTTCCGATGGATATGCGGAAGCCATGGATGCGAAACACTCCCTGTCACTCGGGCAGGCATTATCCACATAAGTGCAGTTGAAATAGCCAGGCGTGGCTTCCAGACAGACGTCAACTCCATAAACAACCCCAGGGCCCGAATAATCACCCCTTTGAACATGCGAATTGGTGGTCGCGTTCAATCGGAGGAAAACGCCCTCGCAACCGTAGGAGAGGGTTGAGTTCGAATCGCAGCATATCGCATAAGGATAGTTGTTAACGGAAACATTCTGGGCATGCGCATTCCAGTAACCTCCCGTGTCGTTCTTCACGTACAAGACAGGGGTGTATGAACAGCTGGTATTCACCGTAAAACTGCAATCTAAATCACCGGCGGCCGAAACAAGATACACAAAAACCAGAGTAAGGAGAAAAATCATCTCGATTATCATTAAATTGCTTCCCCTGGAACTTTTCCTCAAGACGTTCCCCTCCCTATGAAAGAATAGAGTATTACCCAGTATCAATTATAATCTTGGTGGCTAAGAAATAAAAATCGACTGTGAAATTCAAAGAGTGCATCCAGTCGTGCTCTCAATCCAGTCCAGTGATTTCAGGCCTGTGTATATTTTGTTGTCGTAAACGATGGATGGTACCTCTTTCACCCCCAGCTGTTCGCATGCCTGCAGGTTCGCTCCTGTGCAGTCCACGTAAACCTTGTTGGCATAGTTTCCTATTGCCAGCAACTGCTGCAGCGTATTGGGTTCGCTCTTTTGACCAAGAACGATGAACCCTTTTGAGCGCAGACATTCAGCGAACTTCTTCTCTTTCTCGAGCCTAGCGAGGGTTCCGGAAACCTCCATTATGTTCTCTGAGAGAAACCTTCCGTCTTTCGTTGCGTAGAGCTCCTTTATAACATCCCCGTCTCTCAGTTTCAACCTTACCAAAAGCTTGTAGACATACCCCTCGTCCTTGACGTTGAGAACCTCCACATCACTTTCCGTTAACATTTTGTAAACATTTTCCACGCTGTCCACAACCTGTTTTTGTGACCCGAGCGTGATAGTGTTCTGCAGAAGCATAAATGCGAGTATGATGACCAGAACCAATATTATCCCTATGTAGACCAAATCCTTTTTCACAATCTTCTTTGGGGCCATACAATAGAAATGGAAGCAGGATATAAAAAATTATAGTGGAGAGGGTGAAAAAGAAGGAAAAGGCACGGCGGAAATCCCTTCTTAGCCTAACCTTATGATAACGTCCCCGCCGTCGCTCTGCAGCCGCAGGTCGCTGGAGTCCCTGCATATATCAACTCCTGATCCGCAACCGCCGTTTGCGTCAAGGTTGATATCCCCGCCGCTCACCGTCAGGTCACCATCCATCTGCACATTTCCGTTGTCCAGATCAACATTTGCCCTGTCCGTTCCGCTGCCAGTGAATTCAATTGTGTTCGCTCCCGTGTCCCAGTAGATGCCCCAGTTGGTCGCTGTTTTAAGCCAGAAGGCGCTCGCATCGTTGAAATTCACGCCGCCATTGTTGTTGTTAATGCTCACATCACCTCCGTTTACTGTCAGGTCAGCAGCGAGCGTCAAACCCCCGCCTGTTGTGAAGTCAGTTCCTCCATTTCCAATGTTCGTTATCAGGTTGTTGTTCATGTCTATGTCCTGGCTCATTTGGTTTTGTCCTCCGGAAAGATGAAGTGAGAATGGGTCTGATTCACTCCCCAAACCAGAATCTGCCGCGCAGTACCAGTACGAACCAGTCGATTCCCACTTGAGTATCTGTCCGTCAGAACAACTCTGGTTCAGAACAACCGTGTCCGAGCTTATCTCTATGCCGTTCCCTGTCTTCACATAAAGCGCACCAGAACTCAGCCCTAAACCATTTCCTGCAACACTCGAATCCAGCTCTGTCCCTGTTGCAGTCACAGCACCCGAATCAAGCTCATCAGCACCTACAGCACCCGTGCTTATATCATCCGAGCCAACCTCGTTCCCACCGTCATTGATAAATCTCGTATCTGCCTGACTCCTCGTAAGCAAGTCATTCGCATTGTCGTTGTTCAGATAACCTTCAGCAGACAAATCAGAATACGCGCTGTACCTGCCCGTGCTCAGGGTCCCGGATGTTATGTTGGATGCATCATGCGTGTGCGTGTCGGCAAGGCTTGACTTGGCAATCCATGTGGGGTCTGCGCCCGAACCCTGGCTTTCCAGCACGTCACCGCTGTTCCCTGCAGCCAAATCATTTATCGTGCTCGCTCCTGTCCAGTAAGCCAGCCTGTGGTTCGTCCCGGTTCCTGACACTGAACCGCCAGAGTTCTCATCAGCAGCACAGTACCAGTACGACCCTGTCGATTCCCACTTAAGTATCTCCCCGTCCGAACAGCTCTGGTTCAGAACAACCGTATCCGAACTTATCTCTATGCCGTTACCGACGTTCACCGACAAGGCAGAACTTCCTCCTCCTCCGAGCCCTGCGCCGGCGTAAGCCGAGCTGAGCGCGTCGCTGGTCAGGTCAACCGAGTTCGCAGCCAGGTCCGTATTTCCCACACAGTCCGTGCACCCTGACTGCCATTCTGCTATGCTTTCTACTGCGTCTTGGGTTGCCGTGTAAGTTTCGCTCCCGCATGATATCGCTCCTCCGTCAGCAATGCTCTGCACGAAGTTCGCTCCTGAACAACTTCCTGTTACATCCTCCTGATACTTTGCCGAAAGCGTGGAGCCTCCCTCATAAATCGTACCGGTCGCGTTTATGTCACCCACAACATCCAGTTCCTGCTGTGGAGTTGCCGTCCCGATGCCGACGTTCGCGTTCAGTATGTTAACCTCGTCCGTTGCTTGGTTGTCAAACTCTATCCTCCCTGCAGATGAGCCAAGGCCAATCCAGTCATCGTCCGTCACAGTAAGCGAAGTCTGGACCGTCGGCGTTGTCAGTGTCGGCGAGGTCGAGAAAACCACATTCCCTGTTCCAGTCCTTGCCGTGTAGTTAGCAGTCCACCTCGGGTCGCTCTCGCTCCCCAAACCAGAATCTGCCGCACAGTACCAGTACGACCCTGTCGATTCCCACTTAAGTATCTGTCCATCAGAACAGCTCTGGTTCAGAACAACCGTGTCCGAACTTATCTCTATGCCGTTCCCTGTCTTTACACTCAGTATACCCTGCGAGTATCCAAGACCATTCCCAGCGGACGTGCTCGAAAGGTTCACTCTTGGTTGCGGACCGGCAGAATTCGTGACAGTTATTCCCCATCCGGCAAGCACATCCGTGACATCTCCGGTCCCAACTCCCATATTACTCAGACACTTCCCGCCTTGTATACACAAGTCAGTTGTGGAGTTTATTGTGCCTGTAGCGTTTATGTTACCGACCACGTCCAGCTCTTGATATGGAGTTTCTGTTCCTATGCCTATTTTTCCGCTTATCGAATCCACATACAGCGTATCCGTGTTCACTATAAGGAAGCTGTTGATTGTCAGATTGTTAGGGAACACGTAATTTCCGGACTCGAACGTTCCTGCCGATATCGAGGACGCCGGATGGCCCGGATTGGCAGGGGAGGCGTGAACTGTTGTCACCAGGGAGGTGAAACAAGTGATCAAAACAATCGATAGAGCTACCGCTAAGCAAGGTCGCGTTCTGGGCTTCGCCATTTTACCCAAACCGACTAATGTCGAGCCGATTTTCCTGGAGTTACTAACGAAGGTATATGCGTTCCTTAACGAACGCAGGGCCACCTCCAGTATGGCGAAGATTACGGTTGCAAACCAGTTCATTTTTCTTCACCTCCCTTTTGTGACTTATTGGTCACCATGATAACACCTAAAAGTCCGAATTGTAATGCAAAACCCCCTTGAAGTACATGTTTCCTGTCGCAGAGTCTATGTATCCAACAACATTACCTCCCGAGTCCTGAACTATGAAATCATCATTTCCTGACGGAGTTGGACTGCCATTCTTGTAGAAATACCCCTTTGCAGCTAGGTTACCGGAACTGTCTATATACAGCATCACACTCCCTCCCGAGTCCTTTAAGATAAAGCTGTTTGCAGGTGGGGACAGGGATGACTGCGCAGGTGAATAGCTTCCTTTCACATCCACGTACCCAAATTTATCAAACCTGGCCTTCACAGAACCAGTTGAGTTTTGTATGAGCAAACATTTGTTCGTTGCATCGCATGTCGTTCCATGACCTCCGTCAATAGAATCATCATTAACAACAAGCACGCTTGAATTCTTTGTGATTCCATCATCCACGCCATCGCTTGGCGTGACCTCGCATCTCCACTGATCGCCTATGTCGGTCTCCTGGCTGACCATGGTGGATTTATAGGAATAGCCGTCCTTGCTGTCCTGGTAAAGAGCATTAACCTGCTCAGGTGAAAGCGAGTAATTATATATGCGGACCTGATCGATTGAGCCGTTGAAATAATTCTGTGCTACACCAATCTGCATGTCACTAGTGCCCTGCCAGTTAATTCCTGATGAGTTTGTCAGGTTATCAAGTTCTTGACCATTCACATAGAGCCTAGCGATTTGACCATCATAAGTGAATGCGACATGAACAAACTCATTAATAGGAAACTTATAAGATGAACCCCAAAGACTCTGCGGGGTTGAGCCTCCAAAGTTAATCTGAACCCGAGGATAATTATTATAATCCAGTAGTCTCCACCCACTAGAGTAACCATCCCCTTTCGCACTTTTAACAATCCCATTCCAACCTGTTACGGATGTATTTTCATACGTTTTAACCCATAAGGATAGTGTAATATTTTCTGGAGCCAAGGAAATATCATTACCTACATCGACATAGGCATTCACACCATCAAACTCGTAAGCCCCGCCAACCTTCCCGGAGGATGTCCAATTTGGTCCGTACAGTATGCCATTATTGGCATAACCCGAATAATCCTTGGTTCCATTCGTGACCTTCGTATCAAACGGCATATTCAGAACCATTATTGATTTGTTGTTCTTGTACCAGTTGTAAATGTTTGTGACAGAATCCCCATCTTCATCATAAGTCGACTGATTCCAGCACGTTATGTTGTCACTGGTCATATTGTAACCGGATGTGCTGTTAATGAGCGGGTCTGAATGAGTGGGTTTTGCATTTACCTGGCAGGTTAGACTGCAGGAAATCGTGGCGTTACTGAACCCCGGCGGGTGCTCGTCGCACTGCGGGGAAGCGCCGCATTTCTGTTCGCAAAGATCATTTCCTGTCGCCCCCTCCCTCTGCGTCTTGTTGTTCGTCCAGCACCTCACGCACTTTCCATCCTCATCATCCTTGCCCGGATACTCGCTCGTTGTCCCTCCAGTCGGGCAGCAGTCAGAGTCCGCTATTGCAGAATAGCTCATCGGAACGCAAAGGGTCTGTGTGGTTGTGCAGGAACCTTCATTGCTGTTCGGATCCTCTGTGTCATTAATCTGGCCAGACCCGCACTCTTCTTCTCCTATCTCTAGGTAATATGTGGTCTCATCGTCAGGTTTTGTTGCGAATTCAGACCAGTCCATTGTTATTTCATAGTAATCCCCGTAAGTCCCTTCGTTTGAATCCGTGTCGTTGCACCAGTTCCTTAGGCCAGTGTCATAAAAGCATCCGTTTGTTCCGTAATTACAAGCCCCTGTTCCCGAGCCATCATCATCTATTCTCCATCTGTGGTGTCCTGAATTTGAATAGGTATCAGGAGTTTCGTCTGCCACATCCCATCTTATGGTCAACGTTTTGAACTGATCCGAACTGCCCGACTGGGTAAGATAACACTGGCCTATGTGTGGCCCGTTCCATGACTGGTTCAAGCACTGATATCCCTGATCCTGATTACTTGGACCATTTCCGTGGTCATTCCATATGGCATTTCCAACACAGCTTTCTTTGTCGTAGGTAGTTCCGGCCTCGCCCGAACCGTACGGATATTCAGTTCCTATGCCATCACAGTCGTCAGGTGTCAGGGGTTGACCTATCTGCTGCTTCCACGTGTTCGCTCCAGTTCCAGCACCGTCACAGTAGTAACCCACGCGTCTCGTGCACGAACTGTCTTGAGTGGCGACTCCTCCCAGATTCCCGTTACATCCGTAAATTTCCCCGTCGATGCACAAGTACTGGTTGCTCGAATCCGTGGTTCCATTTGTAACGGTCTCGCCGTTTATGCAGCAACTGTTGCCAGAACCTGAATTTTCGAAATCATCATTTGCTCCATCATCCCCGCAGCACTTGGAGTAAGAGCCTGTCCCACTGGAAAGCCAAGTATTCCCATCTAGTTCACAAGATGTTTGGTCACTATCCTGGGCATACCATAATGAAGACAGGCAAACCTCATTGTCTGAACCATCACCACCACCTGTGTCTCTTATAGTTCCGTTGTCATAACAGCCATCCTGATTTGTTGTGTTACTTCCTGGTAGAGAGTCATCTACACAGTCAGTGGAATTCGGACAACAGCCTATACTTCCTGTCCCATCAGCACCACTACCTGCCTCGGAAATGTAGTAGCCGTACAACACATAGCCAAAACCTGTATCCCATTCCCTTATTTCAAGCTGATGGAAGTTTGCGGTGTCAGACGCATTATATATGTAATTATATCTCCATTCGTCATTTCCGCTGGCGGGAGTCGAACTGTTCACATTTGTGTTATGCTCGGTTGTGGTTACAATAGCATTCACATTCCCATCGGCATCATATACATTATACCTCAAACAAAGGTCTCCATCCGGGTTGCTTGGAGTTGTGTAACCATGGTCACCGCATTTCCCGTTACCTGAAGAATCACCGCTCCAGTAAGCACCTTGGGAATAATTGATGGTCATTAACACCCCCAAAGACAAACTTTCAACATCCCTGCACTGGTAAGTGTAAGAACAGCTGCCTTGATTATTATTGATCTGTTCTGAAACACAAATCTTATTTGAGCCGCACTCTGAATCAGTGTCACAGCATGGGTTTCCATCTCTGCAACTCTGATAACTAAGGCACTCGGATGTTGTGCAGGCAGTACAAGACCCTCCAATACAATAGTTGTTACTGCCACAGTTATTGGTGTTCCAGTCACCTGAATTACAAATCCATGAATAGGCATCATCAGAAGAACTTCCATTGTCATAACAATCAGGGGCATTCGCACCATTGGTGTATGCACTACCATCATGCATACAATTCCCGGCATTGGCACACCAGCATTCATCTCCGGAATCACAATTACCGTCAGCATTGCTACTTCCGTCATAGTCATCCCTACAGTATCCGGAAGAACAGACTCCATTTGATTCAGAAGAACTGTCTGTGTTTGTCACAGAGAAATCACAAGTCCCTCCCTGTGATTTTTGAGCTTGGCATAATGTAGAAGCATTACAGAAGAAACCTGACGGGCAATCGCTGTTCTGTGTACAAGCCAATGTGCAGTCATTAGAAGAAGTATTGCAGTGATATCCTGAAGCCGTGTCACACTGTGAATCAGTATTGCAATCATACCATGTCCCTGCGTTACAGTAATCGCTGTCCCCGTCGTTGTCTACATCCTTATTCGTATCGCCGTTGGATGCGTAGCAGTTCCCGCCTTGATCCGCAGGGTTATAACAATCTTGCATTGCTTCATCCCAATCGTTATCAAATGGACACCCATCTGTTGGAATACAGACATCCCAACTATCGCAGGTGTTGCAGATACAACCATCCGCATTATCGCACACGCCTGCTCCTGCTGTCCCTGCGTATTCTGTGTCCTGCATGCAGTTCCCTGAAACACATGCAGTTTCTAGGTCGCAGTCGGAATACCCGTTGTATCTTTTGTAAATGCAGTCATTGCTTGTGCAGGCTTCACTGCAGTCTGTGCTGCCATAGCATGCATCACTGGTTTCTCCCTCTGCATACTCACCTGCCGGATCGCAGTGGCTCGTGTCTGTGCAGTCTATCCATGTACTTGATGAACATACGTCATCGTCTCCGTTGCTATCAACATCTTTTGTCCCGGAAGTTGCATAGCACGTGTCAGCATCAACGCAATCCGTCGAAGGATTGCAGCAGGCATCTGTGGATGCTGGTGGGTTTTCAATAGATGCTCCATAAGAACCAGTCAAGTAATTCTCCCCGCTGTCATCCCCACAACAATTTGCGCTCGTTCCTGTATCGAAACCGAAACCCCGCGTTGGACCCCAGCAACTCCCTCCGCTACAACCTGTTGTTCCTTGTTTACAATTACACCAATTCTCATCTGTATCCCAGTTCACGGTATAAAGGCTGGGAAGAGTTGTGTTAATGGTCTCGTTTTCATAGGCCGAGCATGTCTGGTCACCACCGGCTGCATATGCTGTTACGTTCGCTACGTATGTCCCTTCTGTCGGGCAGAATGTGTAACCCAAATCATAAGTCCACGTTTCGTTCACCACGTAAGGGCTGCTGCTACATGATCCTTCAGAGCTTTGGTACGTCATCCCGTGGGGTCCAGAGTCGCCACCGCCCGAAGGGGCAGTCACGGTTACCCACATCTGGCTTACGTCACAGCAATGACATGGAGAAACATCCGTCCCCGTGCAGTCAGCCCAGTTCTCAGCGTATGCATCTTCCCCTAGGAACGAAAATTTCAGATAGTGATGGCCTGTTTCGAGAATTCTCAGAACAAGCCTCGCTTTTTCGCTACACTCCCAGTCTCTCGCGATAATTTTTCCATTGGACACGCCTTCAAAAAATTCATTCTTACCGCTGTCAGAAAAATATTTTTCAGCCTTAACCTCTCGGTTTCCGCACTGAAGCCTGATGAATTCGATGCTCTTCCCGAAATACGTTTTTTCATATGCCTGTATTTCAAGGTCTCCCTTCCCCTCTGTCTCGAAATTCACTACCCACCGGCCCCATAAAGTGGGACTGGAAACAGGGTTGAGGATTTTTATATGTGTGCTTCCGGAGGGAAGTTCGGGTTTGGGGAATATCATGTTGAGAAGCATTTCCAGAATAGTCGTCTGCTCCGCTTTTACCCCTATCGGAAAGACTGACAAGACCAGGCAAACTGTCAGCACCACCGATACCACGACCTTCCTATTCATTTCCGCCCTCCGTTAGGTAATTCCCGTTTACGAGTTTCGGGATCTCAAAGGCTTCCTGCTTTCTTGCAAACGAATAGAGCTTCGCTTTTCCCACGTCCCTCCTTTTCACATGACCCTTCGCCTCAAGAACCGCAAGATATTTGGAAGCCGTCACTCTGTGTATTCTCGCTTTCTCGGCTATCTCCAGAATAGTCAGAGAAATATCGGATTTTCTTAAAATGTCCAAAATCAGCTCCTCTAAAAAATCAGGACCCATCTACCCAACCCTTGGAAGGCAAAAAGCCTTAGACATCCATGACTAACATTAATGTCAATTTTTTGACATTAATGACTAACACCTAGTTTATTAATTATTGGAAAAGATTCTATAAATTGTTTATTGTTTAAAAATCAATTACGGAAAGATAAGATGACTTCAAAGACAGCAAAAGTCAAAAAAAAATTCGTCTCCATCGTGATACCCACATACAATGAGAGGGAAAACATACGAATGCTCGTACCCAGAATTTTCAGGGTGTTCAAAAGGGAAAGGATAAAAGGCGAGGTTATAATAGTTGATGACAACTCGCCTGACAGGACAGGGGAAATCGCGGAAAAACTGAAAAATAAGTATAGTTTGAAAGTCATCCACAGAGAAAAGAAAAGTGGCCTGTCCTCCGCTGTTCTAGAGGGCTTCCGGAAGGCCGACGGTGAAATAATTGGTGTCATGGATGCCGATCTTTCCCACCCGCCTGAATACATACCGGATTTCGTGAGGCCAATAATCAGAAAGGAGGCCGACCTTGTCATAGGAAGCAGACGCGTGAAGGGAGGCGGGATAAGGGGATGGCCTCTCTCGAGAATTATTATTTCAAGGTCTGCTGCCATGCTTGCGAAAGGTCTGACAAAAGCCAAAGATCCCATGTCAGGCTTCTTTTTCTTCAACAGAAAAATCATGAATTCCATTGAGCTCAAGCCAAGCGGTTACAAGATATGCCTAGAAATAATAGTCAAGGGAAAATACGACAAAATGAAAGAAATCCCTTATGTTTTTGTGAACAGGAAGGAAGGTAAAAGCAAGCTAGGTTTCATGGAAACTCTCAGGTATTTTTACCACCTTTTCAGGCTCTACTGGTATAAAAAAAGTCATAAGAAGCAGAAAGCCTTGCCTATTTAATGCCCAGCCAGCTTTTTTTCATCTCAACGCTTTCACGGCACGAGCCTTTCAGGCCTTCTTCTATTATTCCCTTGCACATTGTCTCGTTCAGCAGGACCCTTGCGACACAGAACGTCTTCACGTCAGGGTCGCCTATCATCTCGCATACATTAACATCCGAGTTCATTTCAGCAACGTCCGCAAGGCAGAAGTTCCTTTTCTCTGTTTTTTCGCAGTCCTGAATGCTGGGGTGTTCGGGATAGGTTGGGCTCAGATTTTCTGTCTGCTGGGCTTCTTGGGTTTCTCCTTCCTTATCAACAGGAGGTTTTTCAATGGGCATGAATAGCACAATTAAAACAACAATTGCGATGGCTACGGCAACAAACACCCAGGTTTTCATAATAAAGAGTTGTCGGCGCTGAATAAAAATAAATAGCTTAGATTTTCAATCTATATCATGCTCTCCCTGATAAAACCGGTTCTAAGGACAAAGATAAACAGGAGACTCGGAAGGTTCAACTTTCCCTATAAATTAAACCTTCACGTAACCTATGCCTGCAACCAGAGATGCAAAACCTGCTTCATATGGGAGAGGTACAGAAAAAAACCCGAACTTATAAGAAGGGAACTGAATATAAATCAATGGAAAAGGTTTTTTGAGAAACTTGGCGAAAATCTTTACTGGATTTCCATTTCAGGGGGCGAACCTTTCATCAGGGGGGATTTGCCCGAAATAATTTCTTCCATAAATACCAAAAATTTATGCATACTGAGTGTCAACACCAACGGGCAATTGACAGAAAAGATATACAATATAGTAAGAGAATTGCTTGACACAGTTCCGGAAAATGTCAAGGTTTTCCTCGCTGTGAGCCTTCTCGGAAAGGAGGATACCCACAACTTCATTTCAGGAAAAAAAGACGCCTTCAAAACATCAGAAAAGACATACAAAAAACTTAAATCTTTACAATCCAGACACAAAAACTTTTACCTTGAAAGGGAGCTCGTTGTAAACAAAAACAACCTTGATGAAATATATGAGGTAGTCGAAAAACTCAACAAAGAGAAAATTCCGTTCACCATTACATTCTCCCAAGAATCTGAATATTACGACAACGTAGGAAAAAATGTCGGTCTGACCCCCGAGGAAAGAAAAAGGACCGCTAAAATCCTCAAGAACCTGAGAATTCCCCTGTACCAAAAAGCGGATTTTATCAAACACATTTTCAAAAAAAATGCAATCAGATTTTTTGAAAGAGGTGAAATTCCTAAATGCTATTCTTCATGGTGCTCTGTCAGGATAGATCCCTATGGAAATGTCTACCCTTGCATCATGAGAAACGATAAAATAGGCAACCTTACGGAAAATGACATGGACCTAGAGAAAACGCTCCTAAAAGGCGATATACTTAGGATACAAAAACTTATAAAGGCAGGTAAATGCAACTGCTGGACGCCGTGCGAGGCCTACCACAACATTGTACAAAACTTCCCGTTTCTATAGCATTCAAATCCTCAAAACAGTTTTCAGGAGGGTGAAGAACATTTCATAGTCACCCTTCCGGAAAAGGGTTTGCGTGTTTAAAACATAATTTAGGTAGTAGTATGCAAACTTCAAGTCGATATCAGGGATCCTTGAAAAATTATGGTTTTTTGAAAAATTAAATTCTATCCATCCCTCTGTTGAACCGGGCAGGTGGAAGCCATTCCTTAGTACGAAATTGTACAAAGCGGTTCCGGGATATGGCTGATAAAATCCAGCGTAAAGCACACTTTTCAGTCTCTTTGCCAGTTTAAGTGTTTTGGAAAGGTCCCCCCTTGTTTCCGTCGGGATGTCAATCATGAAGGAGGCAACAGACCTCAGGCCTATCTTGTTGCAGAAATCAAAAATATCAACAATTTGTTCAGTGTTCGTTCTTTTGTTTAGGAAGTCTAGCATCCTCTGCGAGCCTGATTCCACTCCGAAAAATATGTATTCGCAACCGTTTTCTTTGAAGGTTTTGAGCATTTTCTTATTCGCATCGGTAACCCTCAGTTGACACCCCCATCTCACGTCATGTGTTTTGAAAAGGTGTGACAGCTTTATTGCCCTCCTCATATCAGTCCCGACAAAGTTATCTTCATAATCAACTTTCAAGGCCTCGATTTTTGGGTAAGAAGATAGGAGATTCTCCAGATTTTCTCTCACCCTTCCCAAAGAATATGCCCTCCAACCTTCGCGGTAAAAAACCTTATTGTAGCAGAAGTTACAGTTGTACGGACATCCGCGGGAAGTCGGCAAGGCCATTGTCTTCAAACCACCAATCCACCTGAAAGCATAATCATTGATATTAATAATGTCCCAAGGTATGGGAGGCAGAGAATCCAGTTTTTTAATTGGGCTTTCTGAAATGTTGGATATTATTTTCCCGTTTTTCTTGAAAATAACCCCCTTTACCTTCTTGGGATTTTTCAGATTCTTTAGCAGGTCATTAAAGGCAATGTCCCCTTCCCCGACAACAACAAAATCTACATAATCCTCCTTTATTACCTGATAAGGGAGGAGGGAGGGGTGAACACCACCCCAAACCACTTTCGCTTGTGTATTTTCCTTTGAGAATTTCGAAATCTCAACACAGGATTTTAACGATTTTCCGGTCCAGCTGGTAAGTCCCATTACATCAGGGTCGGTTTTTTTTATTATTTTTTTTGCTGTTTCTACCGATATTTTATTGCAATCCAAGATCTCAACATCGTTGCCTTCTTTGTACGGCAGCGCCGCTATCTGCATGAGCCCCAGAGGTATAGATGGGACTTTACCGGGAAATTTTGTTTCCGGGTTTACGAGCAATATTTTCATTTTTCCTCCTGAGTACGGAGTCGAAAACTATGTTTAATTCTTCCTGGCAGTTCCATACACATTCTTTGCAGTTCAGTAAGTTCAAACGTAAAGTTTCATATAACTCTGAATACCAGAAATCCTTGATATTGAGGTTGTGGATATTTCCTATTTTCTTCCCAAGTTCAAACATACCAAAGCAGGGATAAATATCCCCATTCGAATCTATTACCACTGTTAAAAATCCAGCCCCGCATGCCCTTGACCTTTCTCCTTTGAGAATAAATTTTTTAATTGTTTCCAGGTATTTTTCAGTGTTGTCTATAATTCCCTTCTCCCTCTCTATGTTTACTATCTTGTTCACTATTTCCTCGAGTTTGTTTTTTTGACATTCAGAGAAAGAGAGGGACTTCTTCATGTTAAAATTGTGCACCGGTATGAAACCTATATTTTTAATCCCGAGATTACTCAAGAAGTTCACGGTTTCTAGCAGCCTATCCAAGGTTTGGGGGGATAATAAAATATTCACGGTTATCCTTGTTTTGTTGTTGGAAACATTTAACAAATTTTTGATTCCTAGAACCGCTTTGTCGTGCGCACCTTTTATTCCCCTCAACCTATCGAAAATTTCAGGATCATCAGAATCCAGCGAAACCGATATTGTATCAACACCAATTTCAGTTATTTTTTTTGCCACAGAATTTGTTATTAATGTTCCGTTGGTGGATATATCCAAAAACATACCTTTGCCTTTTACGTAATTCATAATTTCGAACACGTCCTCCCTCATGAGCGGCTCTCCTCCTGATATGGATATAGTTGTAACACCAAGTTTTTCGAGATCATTAACCAACCTGAATATTTCTTCTTTTGACATTTCGTTGTTTTTGTATTTCCATAAATTGCACATTTCGCACCTCAGATTGCATCTTCTGGTGAGAATCAAGATCGCAAGCAAAGGCGGATGTTTTATTTTCCAGTCCCTGAGAGAAAAATAGGTGCGTATAAAATTAAGGGATTGTTTAAATCCCTTTGTGCTTAAAAAATTTTTCCGTGCATAAGCTTTGTATTTTTCCCTCATTCAAAGACCTTTTAAAATAGTGGAAGTGAATTTTAAATAAAGAACTCCACCAGTCTTTGAATGGTGGATGATAGAAATCATATTCAAGGGCGTGACCTAGAAATCATACACCATCATGCTACCGGAGAATGTAAAAAGACGCATGCTTGACATGCGTCACCCCATAATCTGACCGGTGCTTGTTGGCAAAACTGGTGCTTTATTTTCCGAACATTTCCAGAGATAAAAGCATCGCCTTTTCCAAATGATATCTTCAGTGGGTTTTCGATATTTTCCGATTTGCCCATCTTGTAAATTTATTCTATAAATTTTATTTTAATCCACGATTTTGTAGAGACGGGTACACCCTTTCTCTTCAACAAGTGCGAGCGTATGATTCTTTTTCAGCTGATCGAAAATCAGTCTCCCGTATCCGAAAAACGTGGTATCGCACATAGTATGGTTTACGTACAGGTAGTATTTCCCTCCCTTGTTTCTGCATCCTGAAAAAGAGGAAGTTAGATGTTTATCAGGCAACAATATTTTCATAACCATTTCTGGGGAAGACATGCAATAATTTGACTGGGAGCTCTCGAAAAGCAAACAATCGTTATCCTTCACATAACTTCCGAAATGGATTATATTATCAATAAGACAGTCGTCTTTTTCGAAGACGAAAACGTTCGTGCTTGAATGAAACAGTAATAATATTAAAATCAATACCACGAAAACGCCTGTAGTTCTAACCATATGCGGTATCCTGAAGGGAAATCTATTCTCCACAGTTCGCTCAACCAAATCCTTTGCTTTGAAAATACCGTAGCCCATCAGGATCGCCAGTGCTGGCTGCAGTGTTAGCTGATATAACTGCGGGTTGGTGTAAAGTGTTGCCCAGTACAGACCGTAAAAAAGAAAAAAGAATGCCACCCACGAAAACAGGAATATGAGACTGCGTTCTTTTGATACAAAAAGAAGAGAAAACAAAAGAAAGGCATAGAGAATGGTGGGATAAACATAGGGTTTTGCCAAATTTGAAGAAAGATGATATTGAACGTTTGGTATTAAGTACCCCAAGGAAAATGTTACAGGCCGTTCCTCATAATGAGGGTCTCTTGCCGGACCATAGATATTATCACCTATAATGTAATAGTAGCTGACAGGTATCATGAAAATCAAGAATATAAGCAAAGGGATTTTCAATTTTTTAATCTGGAATTTCTTCCTGTTTAAAATGAAATCCATAATGAACAAAGGTATGAATATGGAATTGTCTGTTCTTACGTGGAGAGAAAACACGAGGAGCAGTAGGAAGAGAAGGTAAAGACCCCTCTTTCCTGCCTTAATCGAAATGAAATACATGAGAAATGTTAGCATGATAAAAAAGACGGACGTTACCTCGCTTGCATTGAGTTTTGCAAGGATAACAGACATGGGAAAAAGAGAGTATATCAAGGAGGAAAACAAAGCCACATAGTCCCTCTTGAAAAGAATATATGCGAGAAGAAAAATCATCAAAATAGTTAGCGAGCTCAGGAGCAGGTTAAGATAGAGAATGACATTGTAGTTTGAACCAAACAAAAAGAAACCCGCTGCCATCAGTAAAGAATACCCTTTGGGGTGCCAGAAATCCTCCACAATCTGGTTTTCCAGCATATTTACAGATGTTTTCACATAACTCCAGCAAAGCCCGTTGGGCGAGCTACATCCTGGGGAAGTGAATCTCAAATACGAACCCAAAAGAAAAATTAAAATGAATGCCACCCAGACATGTATTTTTATTTTTCTGAAAAAAGAGGCAATATTTCTTATGTTGGCCAAAATCAATACACAAATCAAAACAAAGTTAATAAGTAATATGTAAAGTAAACTGCCGGAAAGGAAAGACTGAAAATCAAACATCCAGACACCACTATTGTTTTAGCGTCTCAGAAATTAAAAGTTAATAGTCTATCCCTATCTTATCGCTGACCTGGTTCATTTTGCTCTTATAGCATTCTCCCGAACAGCACCATTCAATCGAAAACACACGAATATCGACATCCCCTTCACAGGGAATCAGTTTCAACACGCCTGTTTTCCCGCTTTTTAACGGTTCAGTCACACTGAAATCTGCCGGCAAAGTTATGTTGGTTTCGACCCCGAACGGGACAACTATTTTTATACTCGTTATATCCTTCCGGTTCGGGTTATAGAAAGGGACTGACAAGTAACCATCGATACACTTTCCTTGACCATATTCTATTGAACAGGAGGGATTATAAGAACTGAAATAATCTTCCCAGTATAATCTCACTAGTGACACCAAAAATACTGCTACCAATATGATAAAAAAAAGTTTTCTTAATTTGTTGTATTTCATCTCTTTCATATTTTACTCTCCATATGTTTTATAATTTCGCAGAATTGATTTTATATAATCTGAATTTGAACGAATTACTTTCGATAACGTTTGGTTTAAATTCCGAATATTTTTCAGGCAGATTTATTTCAAATTCTCTGAAAGTTTCGAGCTCGAACTTCTCGTGCATTTCTTCACACAGATATAAGAAAAGAGACTCAATAACGCGAAAAATACAGATGTTGTGTTAGATTCAATACTATTTGAAAGTAATATGTGCAGACGAAACAGAGCAAGCAAAAGAGCAGAGTAAAGACCTGTCTCCTCTTTTTCAAAAAGAAGGCAGGCAACAAGGAAGATTATGATAACAGAAACAGCACCAAAAAACATTCACAGAGTAAAACACACCAATACTTGACCCGAAAATCAAAAAGATAACCGAGAGCAGGAATGGATAAGAAATAGATTTCTCAATGGCCAAGTGGATATCACCCTGCAGCATACCTCTTGCAGCTTTCCCGCAGCCGTACTAATCATGAACCGTGAAGAAAATGTTTGGGAACATCTCCATGAGAAGAAGGGACAGGGCAACGATTACGATAAGTATAACCCATGTAGATTTTCTTATTTTTGACAGCTGTTTTCCTATATCTTTAATGTTAAAAATAAACAAAACAATTAGTAATGAAAAACAAACCGATAGCAATAAGACGTAAAAATGCGAAAGCTACTCAAACATCCAATAAGTTTTTGGATTTGAATTTTAAAAAATGTTACCCTTTAGGATGTAATGAATCTCAGGGCATGGAATCCTCTTTTAATATCTCCAAACGATCTAATTTTTTTGAACTGATCTAAAATGTAACTACCCCTTAAATAATATCTTTTGTATACCTCTCTCTGAATTTTTATCAACTCATCTTGCGTAAACATGCAAATTTCTTTTGGTCCTTTTCTATACATTTCAGATCCCGGGTATATAATTATTGGATTAAACTGTACGTAGTCCGGTTTTAGCATTTTCATTAGCCTGAAACTTTTTTCTACAGAGTCCTTCGTTTCTCCCGGGGACCCTATAATTACGTATGATAAAATTCTTATACCTGCCTTTTTGGTTAACTCAAAAGCCTTTTTAGTTTCTTCAAGTTTCACCTGCTTTTTCATTTTGTCCAGTATCTTCTGGTCCCCGCTTTCGACACCATACGCTATTACTGAACATCCAGCAGTCTTCATTTTCTCCAGCAAAATTTTATCAACCATATCAACCCTTGTTGCACATATCCACTTGATGTCCATTTTTTCCCTTGTTATGAGATCACATATCTTCATCGTTCTTTTCCGGTTCAATGTGAAGTTGTCATCATAAAAGACAATGTTCTTGGTTTTTTGCATATCCACAACTTCCCTCAACTCCTCGAAAACATTTTCAACGCTTCTTTCCCTGTAGGGGCCGTAGACCCTTCTGGAACAATACACACAATTGTATGGGCACCCTCTCGTGGTGAGAAACGTTGTCATGGGTCTGTCTATCAGAATGTGACCGTAAATTTTTGTTTCCAAGAGTTCTCTGGACGGGAAACTTATAGAATCGAGGTTGTTTGTATAGCATGGCTTGTTTATGTGTGTCTTCTTGTTAAATTTTAAACACAAACCCATCGTGTTTTTCAGATTTCTTTCATTTCCAAAACTTTCAACCAAATTCCTGAAAACAATTTCCTGGTCCCCTCTTATGATAAAGTCCACATATCTGAGGGCGCGCTCTGGAAATGTGCTTGCAAACGGACCGCCAGCAGCCGTAACAGCATTCAGACCTATCGATTTCATTTTTGCTGAAAATAGCCTTATCCAGTTTTCCAAGTCACCCATCACAAAATCGCAGTAGTTGTTTGGTATAATTCCGATAATATCAGGCTTGCTTTCATATATTTTTTTCAGACATTCTTCGATCCCCATCTCTTTTGCATAGCAGTCCATTATTTCGACATCGGCCAGACCTTTTAGTGATGAAGCGATGTAGGCCAAATTCAGGGGAGGTGTCACGAACAATGTCTTGTAACCATCCAGCCTGCCGAATCCGGGGTTTACCAAACAGACTTTAATTCTATCACCTTGTATATCAAAACCGAACATAGAAATTTATGAGAATTAAACTTAAAAACCGAAATTGAAGAATGCTATTTATAAAATATTTGGAAAATTATAAACATGATAACCCCGCAGATTTCTTTTGTTCTCCCCGTGTTTAATGAGGAAATGAACATCACGGGTGCTGTTGAGGATATTGTATCAGCGTCAGCTTCCTTGGGTCTGGGAAGATATGAAATAATCATTGTCAATGACGGCAGCACGGACAGCACAAAAAGGATTTTGAATTCTTTGCGCAAAAAAATAAAGATGCTGAGAATCATAAATTTTGAAAAAAACAGGGGCTATGCAGACGCCCTGAAAGAGGGATTCAAAGCTGCTAAGTACCTGCTTGTCTTTTACACTGATGCAGACAGGCAGTGCGACATAAAGGAACTGGGCTCCCTTCTCGACGCTATGGAGAAATACAAATGCGATTGCATTTTCGGTTACAGAAAAGAAAGGAAAGATTCATTATACAGAATTCTGGCTACATGGGTGTTCAACGTACTTGCAAGAAAAATGTTCGATCTAGATTTAAGGGACATAAATTGTCCGTTCAAACTTTTCAAAAAAAGAGTGCTCGATAATATTCAAATAAAATCAAAGGGGTTTTTGGTAGATCTGGAATTGGCCACGAAGGTAAAGCACTGCGGATTCATTATAAAACAAGTTCCGGTGACACACCGCAAGAGATATTCCGGGAAATCAAAGGTCAAGTTCAGAACTATATTTAAAACATTCTTTGGTTTATTAAAATTGAGAAAATATGAAATTTAGCAGGTGAACCATGATTTTTTACGAGTCTCCGATACTGAACGCTTTGGAAGGATTTCTTTCACAGTACATGATACCTGTTCTTGCGATTCATATTACACTTATAATAGCTTTTCTCTATCTGTGCAGAAATGATCTGAGGAACAATTTAAAACTGGATAAAAAGGACATTCTCTTCATGGCTATAATTTTGATACTTTTCTCCTCTTCGATTTTTTATTTGCTGGAGAATAACAAAATATGCCTGGATCCCACAGAGCAGGGATGGTATTCACTTAGGATAGCCAAGATCATGGCCAGCACGGGTAGATATCAAAGTTCTGAATTTTCTGTTGATGGCCTCGGCGAGAACCCGGAATGCGCAGTCTATGAGTTTCCTTCCAGAATGGAGGGCACACCCTTCATATTCTTCCTCGCCCTCCTGCTACTTGGCCCCAGTGTCTCCATAAACATGTGGGTTAATTTTGTATTTTCTTTGCTATTCCTGATGGTGGTTTACATTTTCATGTCATTTTTGACCAAAAAGAAAGAAGCAGGCCTGATAACATCAATAACCTTTATGATATCCAGCCTGTTTTTGACGTATACCCTTTCACATGAAAATATGATATCTTTGTTCTTTATCTCCCTTTCCTTGCTGTTCATCCTTCTGTCTTTCAAAGTGAACAAGCTACATTTTTACATGCTTGCCTTCCTGATAATGGCCTTTGCTGCAAAAATCAGACCCGAAGATACCGTTATTTTCGTCATTTTTTTCATACTGGCCTTTCTTTTCAAAAAAAAATTTTTCAAGGACAGGATTTTCTTGAAGAACATTTCACTTTCGTTAGTATTGGCCCTTGCAATTGGAATATCTTTCGTGATGCATGTCATGTTCATACCCAGATTTTGGGGGATAGAATTCATGGGCCCGGAATACGAAGGAGTGCATCCATTCATGACTGGAAAGTTTTTCGAAAATCTCACAGAACATTCTTATGTTTGGGCTCAATTCAACGGTTGGCCTGTAATCATGTTTCTGCTTATAGGAGCTGTCTACTGTGCCCTTAGATATAGAAAGATACTTTTACTTTTCCTCCTTTCCATGATACCGTATGCCTTGGTTTATCTTTTTTATGCCCACGGAGGGAATAACTATACATACCATCTGAACTTTTTCCTCATACCGATAGCTGGAATGGGGATATATCTACTATTCAGAGTTATATTATTGACTACAAAGCGTATAGCAGTAAAAAGAAATTTCATATTAGCTGTGGTATTCTCGATAGCAATCTTTTTCATACTGTTCCCATCAGCTGCCTCCAGATTTAATTCATGCAAAATAGGGACCCTTGGATTCCTAAGTGGTATAAATGAAGTTTCAGGGGAATTCGGAAAGGATGACATCATAGTCACGGGAAGAGACGATTTTGCCGGCATTCTGGATTATTCAACTGAAAGCTGTGTAATCTATACGGCATTCACAACCGATGGCGTAGTCATAAAGGAATATGAGAAAGCCCAATGGGACATAATAGTAGATTTTATAAAGACTCACAAAAACAGGGTCTTTTATTTCATGCCAAAGGAGGACGTTACGGCTAATTATTACTACTATGAGGGCATGTTCAGAAAACTTTCGCAGATCTTCAATTTGGAGAAGGTATATGAAAATGATATTTCCATTGTGTACGAAATCAGCAATAAAATCTAATATTAAAAATTTCAAAACATCTATTGGTTGTGGTTGAATGAAAGCGCTGGTAACAGGAGGAGCGGGCTTCATAGGTTCTCATTTGGTTGACGAACTAATCAGACATGGTCGTACGGTCAGGGTTTTGGACAACCTAAGCGCGGGCAAAGAAGAATTCATCGAACACCACTTCAACAACCCGAATTTCGAATTCTTAAAAACAGACCTGCTGAAGGATGATATTGATAAATATTTTAAAGGAGTAAAGAGGGTTTTCCATCTGGCAGCGAACCCTGAGGTGAGGATCGGAGCTGAAAACACAAGTATCGATCTGGAGCAAAATGTCTTGGTCACTCACAAAGTACTGGAGGCCATGAGGAAGGAAAGGGTAAAATCAATTGTTTTCACTTCCTCATCAACTGTTTACGGCGAAGCAGACATACCAACACCCGAAAATTACACCCCGCTCAGGCCGATATCTTTGTACGGCGCTTCAAAACTGGCGTGCGAATCCATGATCTCCGCGTATTGCCACACCTTTGGCATGAATGCAGTTGTCCTCAGGCTGGCCAATGTAATAGGGAAGAGGAGCACCCACGGCGTTACCCGAAACTTTGTGGATAGTTTAAAAAAGAATCCGAATGAACTTAAAATCCTCGGCAACGGCCTGCAGAACAAATCATACATCTACATAACAGATTTTATAAAGGTAATGTTGCTTGCTGTTGACAACTCTGAAAAACCCTTTGATGTTTTCAACATAGGTTCCGAAGACCAGGTGGATGTTAGGAGAATTGCCGAAATAGTTTCGCAGGAAATGGGTTTGAATCCGAAATTCGCATTTGCCGGCGGAAATAGGGGATGGAAAGGCGATATACCCGTTATGCTCTTGGACATTTCAAAGATAAAAAAACTGGGATGGAAACCCGAATACAGCTCAGAGGAGGCAGTGAGAAAGACGGCAGGGGATTTGCTCGAAGGGCCCAAAGCTCAGAACTAGATAAGTTTATGGTTTTTATGATAGTGAAAAACACTCTCCAGTTCCTTGACATACTGATTTCAAGATCGCTGGGATTCAGACCTAAAGGACCTTTATTTCTTTACCTGGAGATCACGAGAAAATGTAACCTTAGGTGTGAATTCTGCAACCTCTGGATGGTGGAGAAGAAAAACCCAGAGCTCATGGGAAAGGAGATGAACACGGATGAGATATTTAACATTGTAAAGGATGCCAAAGATATGGGCGTAGAGATTGTGGATATAGACGGGGGGGAACCTCTCCTGAGGGAGGATGTGTACAAAATCATAAAAGAGGTAAACAGGCATGGTATGAAGGCAGTTCTGGCCACCAACGGCACGCTGATAACAGAGACAGTGACGAAAAAATTACTGAATTCGGGTGTATCTTCTGTTCTGGTTTCCCTGGATGCGCCCGTACCGGAAAAACATGACAAGATAAGAGGAGTAAAAGGCTCTTTCAAGAAGGCTGTTGCGGGTATAAAAATCCTGAGAAAAATCGGCAAGGACGGGATAAAGATAGGCATAAATTCGCTGATCACAAGAGAAAATCTCGAACTTGTAAAAATGGCGAAGTTCGCTGGCTCACTCGGTGTTGACGGGATAAGGTTTCTCCCATACCATCTGATTTACCCCCACAATTTATATTCTTTGCAAAATGAAAAATTGTTCATAAAAGACGATTCCGAGATTAACAAACTTGAAGAGGAAATAGAAAATCTAATTAATTTTATTCCGAAGACAGGCCTGTACACAAATTCAATCCCTTTCTTAAGAGGCATTCCCGATTACTTCAGGGGGAACAGCGTTGTGGAAAAATGCTATGCAGGCTATCTTTTCTGCGACATAAACTGTTACGGTGATTTGATGCCGTGCCTGATAAAACATAAAACCCTGAACATCCGAAACTCCTCATTCAAAGAGGCCTGGAACTCTGGGGAATTCGACAAGATGAGAAGGGAAATATCAAAAACCAGATGCGAAAACTGCTGGCACTCATGCTACATAGAACCAAACATAAGGATGTCGCCTCTTTATCTTTTGAAGAACTGGAGAAATGTTTACCAAGAGATAAGATCCTATCTGAACGTTTAGCTAAATATTTCCTCCATTATCTGCCAAGCATCACCCCAACTACAACCTAAGGGAGCCTCTTTCAGCAAAAATCTTTTATCAGGATCCTCGAAGGAATTCGTTGATATCAAAAAATAAATATCAGGACAGAAATTAGGACGATGAGTATGAAAAAGGTCTTCAGATTATAATGTTTACGGAACCTGTTCAACAGAGTATAATTCATAAATTCTAATATCCCAAGCAGATATTAAATTTTAACTGCTCGGTCCTAATTTGATTCTGATTTATGACGTTCTTACTGAATATATGTCATACACAGGATAACCTCTGGAGTCGTTTATTCTGGTTTCCAACACCAAGATTTTATTTTTTTCACTTGATTTCTCCTGTAGGATTTTGAGCGGTATATCACA
The DNA here is from genome assembly GCA_964613955.1 of uncultured archaeon. GTDB lineage: Archaea > Aenigmatarchaeota > Aenigmatarchaeia > QMZP01 > QMZT01 > CS3-C152. Next base: position 130,022 of record CAZTJN010000001.1, read on the forward strand.
TGGATTTGTTTTTTCATGACATATCCCGAGGAATATTCTATTATCAACATCTTCAAAATTTTTCCTCAGAGGTGAAGGAAAAATATACAGAGTTTCGCTAAAATTCAACATCTTATCAATAAGTCTTGCAGCCTCTGGACATTTAAGAGTTTTTTCATTTTCTAAAAAACCTACATTACACAAACTATATAAATGCCCCTTTTGTTGTAGAGGGATCATATCATCCAGGACAGGTACACTCGCGGGCATCACCACGTATGGAGCATCTTTAAGGTATAATGAAGCTTCATAATGAACCATGGCCCTTTCAGGCAGATTATCCTCTACCCATGTCTGATTTTTGAGGGTATTCACAGCTTTGAATGTTGTTTGAACGTTAAGAAACGAGAATATCGTAATCAATATAATAATTACTACAGCCTTTTTTGTTTTAAATTTGAATAAAGTTAGAAATCTGGATATGAGTAAGATAAAAATTGGAAAAATTGCGAAAAGATGAAACGGATGTGGTACAGTGGGAACGAATATACTTAAAAATAGAAAAACAAGCAACATGCCCAATAAAAAGTAATCTTTTTGAGATCCATACCATAAAATGACAGGGATACACAGAAGAAAGAGGAAAATATTGAAGCTGAAACCCTCTTTGTAGCACCATTCACATTCGCCTCCGAGATAAATTGAAAACCATGCGGACTTTTCAGATGATATGTACATGAATTGTTTCAGCCTTTCTTGCAGATTTTTTATTATCTCAAAGTTATTGTAACCATATTGTGTTTTTACTGAATTTGAAAATACATCATTCAAAGTCGAGAAGTTTGTCTCGAAATTGTAAATTATCAAAAGACTTGAACCAATTAAAAAGAAAAGAACTGCAAAAAATATGTGGTTTTTTGTTATTTTGATATTTTTCAATTTGACTTTAAGGAACTTTATTAAAATAAATTTGACAAAGATGAATGAGAGAAATATTGATATCAATATGTACAGTATCAGTAATTTGAAATATATGGCATAGCCCGCTATTAAAGAGGCAAGAGACAAATACACAATCTTTTCTGTTTTGTAATATTTGTATGAAAAAAGAAGTATAGAGACGGTGAAGAACGGATAAAATGTGACATCATCAAATTTCATTAAGACAAAAAACGGGTTTATTGCCAGGAAAAGGGAGCATAATAAAGCGGTTTTTATTCCATAAAACTCTTTTACAAAAAGGTAAAAAAGTAAAATGGTAAGTGTTATAAAGAATGACTCGGCTAACCTGTACGCAAAAATATTGAAGCCCATTATTACAAAAAACGGGACAACCAATATATTTCCCCCGCTCCAAGGTTTTTGGTGCGGAAAGAACCCTTGACCTTTGAAGAAATTTATAACCGGCCTCAGGGCACTGGTGTCTCCGCCGAGGGTGATGTCATACCAATTATAAAAGCTTATTACAAAACTGAGAATCAGGATTATGACTAAGAATACAGTCTTCCTTTCAATTTTTGCATACCTTTCAATCATCATTAAGATATTTATTTCACACTTTCAAATTTAATTTTTAATATCTCAAAAAACTGCGAAATGCTGTCCCTGAAAAGATTCATTTTTGTGTCTTTTCCCTCTTCCCATTTGACCGGTATTTCCTTTATACTTAAACCCCTTTTCTTGGCCTTCACCAGAAATTCCAAGTCCCAGCTCCAGCCATTATTTCTTATTCCCTTATTCAAATTCACGAACACGTCTCTCTTGAATCCTTTAAAACCACATTCCGTGTCAGTTAATTTCAGGTCAGGGAAGAAAACTTTAACAAAAAAATGATATATTTTGCTGAGCAAAAATCTTTTTAAAATTCTTGATGCCTTCGAACGTTTCAAATACCTTGAACCTATGACCAGATCGTATTCCTTCAAAAACCTTATAAGGTCCTTTAAGTATTTGAGATCCGTCGCTAGATCGGCATCCATATAAACAACGTGGTCTCCTCTTACGTAAAGACTTGCATGCTTTAAAGCACCACCCTTGCCTAGCTTTTTATCTGAATGAATATGAATAGTTTTTTTATCCTTCATCAGCCTCTCAGCTATTTTGTCGCTCCCGTCTGTGGAACCGTCCTCGGCTATGATTATCTCGTAATTTATTTTCAAAGAATCCAGAAAGTTCTTCAATCTGACTACGTTTCTTTTCAGCTTGTTCGCTTCGTTGTAAACCGGCAAGATAAATGAAATCATATCGAATAATTTTAAAATCTTTAAATTATTAAACCTATTATACAAAATATGCGAAAAATCAGATTCTTTGACTTCGAAATAAGCAAGGAAGAAAGGGAATCGGTTATTGGCGTGTTAAAGAGGAGATGGCTGAGACAGGGGCCGGAAGTCGAGGCCTTTGAAAAAGAAATATGCAGGCTGACCGGTTCCAAACACGCGGTTGCCACGAGCAGCTGCACAGGTGCTCTGCATCTTTCCCTGCTTGCACTTGGGATAAAGGGTAAGGTTCTTGTTCCTTCCCTGACGTTCCCCGCAACCTGCAATGCCGTTGTTAATTCCGGGAACACACCTGTGTTTGTTGACATAGACCCAAAGATTTACACCATGAACCCGGAAGAAATAGAGAAAATCGTGAGGACGGATAAGGACATCAAGGCAATAATGCCCGTCCACATTTTTGGAATGCCTGCTGAGATGGACAGGATAATGGAAATCGCTGAAGCATACGATCTCCGTATAATAGAGGACTGCGCACAGGCGTTCGGGGCGAAATACAGGAAAAAAAGCGTTGGTATGTGGGGAGATGTTGGTTGCTTCTCCTTTGATACGGTCAAGCCGTTCACTTCAGGCGAAGGAGGGTGTTTGATAACGAATAATGAAGAGATTGCTGAAAAGGCGAGGGCGATGAAGGACCACGGGAGAATCAAAAACAAGTTTCTGTTTTTCGGCCTGAACTACAAGCCCACGGACATCCAGATATCCCTGCTCAACGCGCAGATCAAGAATTTCAAGAAAGTTATGGAAATAAGGAGGGGTTTGTTCGAAGAGTACAACAGGCTGATAACCAACGAGGAAATTGAGAAGCCTTTCATACCAGAGCACGTCGAACATGCCTACGTGTACTATACCATGAAACTCCCTGCCAATGCCGAGCACGTGAAAAGCAAGCTCATGGAAATGGGAATAGAAACAAAGACCTATCCACCTGTTCACCTGGAACCTGTTTATGTGAAATACAAAACAAAGCTGCCTGTAACAGAGGAGGTTTGTGAAAGGCTTCTTTCACCGCCTTTATTCAATATAATAAAGAAAGAAGAAGTTGAATATGTAGTTAAAAGCTTGGATTCTATATTAAAAAAATAGTTATAAAAAGGATAAATCGAATGGTGGAGAAATGAAAGATATCGGATTGTCTGTAATTATCCCAGTATATAACGAAGAGGAGAGTATAAAAAATACCTTAAAGGATTTAAAAAATGTGATGAAGGATTCCAAAATAAAATATGAAATTTTGGTGGTTGATGATGGTTCTACGGACAACACTGCGAAAATGGTCAAGGGGGATGGAATTAATTTGATAAAACATCCGCAAAATATGGGGTACGGGGCGGCGTTAAAAACCGGAATAAGAAACGCTAAGGGTGGGTTGATTTTGATAACAGACGCTGATGGGACTTATCCAGCAAAGGATATACCTAAACTCATTGAATACGCCGATAAATACGACATGGTGATAGGAGCAAGAACCGGGAAGAATGTAAAAATACCACTTCACAGAAGACCTGCCAAATGGCTTTTATCAAAGCTGGCAAATTTTCTGTCCGGAACCAGAATACCTGATTTGAATTCAGGGATACGTGTTTTTAGAAAGAAGGATATAGAGAATTTTTTCCGAATAATACCCTCCGGGTTTTCATTCACGACCACTATTACCCTGGCTTATTTGGTCAACAACTACTCGGTAGGTTTCGTTCCAATAGACTATTTGAAAAGGGAAGGGAAATCCAAAATAAGACCGATTAGAGATAGTGTCAATTTTTTTTCGCTGATAATAAAGACCATAACTTATTTTAATCCGCTTAAGATCTTCATACCCATAAGCATTTTAATATTCATTGCTGCCTTGTTCATATTTTTGTACAGTTTTTTCATTACAGGAAGACTAATGGATGTTACTATTATAGTTCTTGTGGTGGCATCCATCCAGATTGCCTTATTTGGTTTATTTGCTGACTTAATTGTAAAAAGGGGGTAATATGAGAAATATCTATGCTGAAAAGGCAATATCACAAATCCCAAGACTGTTAAGTCTAGAGGACAGAAACCCTTTGTCCAAAACATACGGGTGTTTTGATAGAACATACTGGCTTGACAAAGCCATAGATTTTCCTTCTGCAATATATCAGTTTGCTGTTCACAGTCTGGCTCTGGTTTACACCCATAAATTCCCTAAAAATATTTACTTCAAAAATGAAAAAATTAAAAATTGGTGCCTTGCTGGTATAGATTTTTGGACCAAAATCCAGAAAAATGATGGATCGTACGATGAATTTTATCCGAATGAAAGGGGGTGGGCAGGACCCACGGGTTTTCTTTTGTATGCAATGATGGAATCCTACAAATTACTAAAAAGTGAATTCCCAAAGGACTTGAGGGAAAAATTTTTCAGAGCAGCCAAAAAATCTGCAAAATATTTAATTAAATATGATGAACACGGGATACTCGCAAACCATCATGCAGTAGCCATGCTTGCTGTATATTCTGCTTACGATATTTTGAAAGAGGACTGGATACTAGAAGGTTACACTAAAAAATTTGAATTTTTCAAAAAATTAAACTATCCAGAAGGTTGGTCACTGGAATACGATGGAGTTGATATGGGTTATCTCTCCGCCACGGTTAGCTTTTTGGGAAAAATTTACAAAATGAATCCAGATCCGGCAATATTAAACTTGGCCAAGAAATCTATAGATTTTACCAGCTATTTCGTATACCCGAATAAATTTTATGCTGGAACAATTGGAAGCAGACAAACATCTCATTTTTATCCACATGGGTACGAGATATTTAGCAGGCAGATTCCTCTGGCTGGTAAAATCGCTGATAAAATGCTAGAGGGTTTGGAGGAGGGGAGATTAGTTCCTCCAGAGATTATGCCTGATAGATACTTAGCTTACAGAGTCCCAGAGTTTTTACTGGCTTATTTAGATTACAAACCTCGGAAGAGCAAAATAACTGATTTACCACACGAAAGGAAGCCGTTCCAAAAATATTTTACTCAAGCGGGTATCTTTATTAAGAGGGACAAGGATTATTATATGATTGTAAATTTAAATAAAGGAGGTATCATAAAAGTTTTCGATGTAAGATCAAAAAAACTGGTTCATAATGACTGCGGAATTTTGGGCAGGTTAAAGGGAAGGAAACTTGTGACTTCCCAGTGGGTAGACAAGGATTATAAAAAAGAAGTAAAAGAAGACAAGGTTATCATTTCTGGTCACCTTCACCAAGTCCCTGAAAAAATGCCCACTCCATTTAAAATGATTCTTTTTAGGACAGCACTTTTGAGTCTGGGTAGAAATACCAGAATGGCCTATAAGCTGAAGGGTATTATTAGGAAAATGATGATAACCAAGAGCAAAAGGGTTCCCATTAAATTTGAAAGAAAGATAAGTTTCAAAGACAAAATAAGTGTGGAGGATAAGATCATAATTCTGAAAAATGATAAATTCGAATCTCTGATGATCGGAGATGAATTTTCCGTAAGATATGTCCCACAATCTTTATACTTTCAAAATCAAGAACTTGATGTTAAAGGATTTAATGTCCATAATGATTACTTGAATAATTTGAACAAGAAACGAGAAATAATTTTAAACAGAAAGATTTAGTTTATTTTTAAATTTGATGTACTTTTTCATGAATGGTATTCCTATTAAAGCCAGTAACCAATACCTGAAAAAAGAGAATAAAATTCCAACACCCAATAACTCGGCTGGTTTTGCATATTCAGAGAAAAGTAAGATTATTGCAGAATCCCTTGTGCCCATACCACCTAATGTTACTGGTATTTGGCCTATGAGTATGGCAATAGGTATATTTGCCATTATAAAAAATAAAGGCACGTCAATACCCAATGCCGAAAATAATAGGATCATTTGCACGACTGCTATAAACCAAAAAATGATAGAATAGACCGAGAGAATAAAAAATAAGTTAGGCTTTTTTGGTAAGATTTTTAGAGAAGAAAATACATCTCTAATTTTATCATTCCATGATTTTTTGATTGGGAGTTTAATTCTGAAATTTTGAATTAAAAACAAGGAAAATAAAGCAATAAGAATGATAATAATTATAATTAATACCTCTGTTATTGGATAAAAAATCAATCCTATCAAAGCAAGCAGTATCAAAAACAAAACATCCAGAATTCTTTCCGTCAAAATACTGCCAATTGTTTTGCCAGCAGGGAACTTGCCCTTTAAATAAAGAGTTTTTATCAAATCCCCTGATTTTGATGGCGTTATTGGAAGCAAGGGAAAAGTTGCCATTACTACATGAAAACATTCTTTAAAGGGAATCTTACAGCCAATTGATTTTAATATTATTTGCCATCTTCTTGTTTTGATCAAGATAGCAATTAATTCCAAAACAACCATAATTGATAATAACCAAATATTAGACCTTGATAAAATACCGACAACTGAGAAAAAATCAATTTGGCTGAAAATTACTAGGAAAATTACTATGGTTATTAAAAGGATTAGGAATATTCTTATTTTTTTATTAAGAAATTGGTTAATTGACATGTTTCTATTTTAAATATCTTAAATAAAAGTTTTGATTTAGACAATCTCCAGCGTTGCGTTATAAACCTCTATAGACCCTTCTCTGAAAAGAAATTTTAGATTGAAAGTATTCTCTATGTACGCATAATCTCCACTGTATACATCTTCAAGATTTTCGTCCCTTAGAAATACTATACAGGCATCTTTGCCTATTTTGTCTATATCAAAATATTCTTCGAAACGGTAAATTTGAATTGAAATTCTGTGATTATTTTTTATCACATCGCTTCTTGCTGTGAATAAAAGAGGTGATATGATTGTACAGTTGTCCGGTGTTCTTTTTAGAGCTGCAACGAATTCTTCAAGACCTAAGAATCTAGAATCCTTGAATAGGGTGGTGGGCATATGCAAACCCGAAGTTACAAATACCATAATCAAAATTGCCAGTATGAAAAGGTTTTTATCAACCCTCAGGGATTTTCTTATCTTGAACAAAGCAAATGATGCAAGAATTACATAAGGTAGTTGAAATTGCAGACTGTTTCTTAAGTAGGCAGAACAAAGTTCCATATCAAATTCACAGTAGTAAATGAAAGAAAAAAGAAGAAAATAAACTAAAAACCAAGCAATGATAAACAATTTCTCCTTTCTGAAATCAGATTTTATTAACAGGATGATACCAATTAAAAATAATATAGTGACAACAGGATTGTACAATATTGCATTCATTTCAATAATTTCAGGAGGATATTGGTTGAAGAGCACAGCACCATTTTTCAAAATACCGGAAGGTATGTAAGAAACGAAATATCTAATTTCATTCCCCCAAAAGGGTTCTATTTCCCTAAGACCAATTGGCTTGTAAATGATCAGAGACTGAACAAATAGCTGCAGTAATACGAATATAACGATTATGGAAAACAACTTTCCAAGTGAAGTATAGATATTTTTTATTTTTTTATCTTTGAAGAAATTAAAGATAAAGAGACCAAGGATGAATACTATCAACATAATAAGGTTTTCCTGTCTAATATAGACTGAATACGAGAAGAGTATAACAAATAGTATCCAACTTTTGAGTTTATTTGTTTTTAGGGAAATGAGGTAGGCAAGAACAGCAAGGGCGATGAAAAAAACCGACACAGACCTCGCATTGGGTATACTTGCATGAAATATACTGAGCGGAACCATTGCGTACAATATAGCCGAATAAAGACCAATTTCCTCTCTTTTTGTCAGAAGATAAGATATCAGAAATACCAAAATTATTGTAAGACTGCTGCACAAATCTGATATATAATTTGCGTACAAGGTATTAAATCCAAAAATCGAATACGACAACATTATAAGGAACGGGTATCCAGGAGGAGCGTTCGTTGGTTCATAATCGAAACATTCTTCATAACTGCCAAAATTACAATGGCTGTACATGCGTCCCGTTTTTTGTAACCATAGAGCATATTCTTCAAATGGGTAACCACCATGATAATAAGCTACGTAACTGGAATGAAAGCTTTCACTCCTTAAAGAAAAACCAAATAAAAAAATCACCAGAAGAAAGGCCCATACTTTTTTATCAATTTTATGAAATTGATTTTTGATGTCTTTTAAGTTCAAAAATAAGAATATGATAAGAATGAGAAAATGTATCGATAATATGGGAATCAAGTATGGTTCCAAAAAATGGTAAATTTGTTCCATGAATATTTTATTTCTAAGCGTTTTTTAAAAGTTTAGATTCATAAAAATAGTTATGAAAATACTGCTGGCCTACCCTAAGATGAAATACGTAACCGGAGACCCCCCTCTGGGGATAGCGTATCTGGCCTCATACATAATAGAGAGGGGGTATGAAGTCAAAATCCTAGACACCACATTCAATCATTCTTGGAACTTCGTGGAGAAGACAATAAGGAAAGAAAAACCTGACATACTTGGTATTTATTCTGCAACCACCATGATCAAGGACGCTCTGAAGACGGCAGATATAGGGAAGGCGGGTGGTGTCCCACTGGTTGTTCTGGGAGGTCCACACCCTTCGATGCGCCCGGAAGAGACCTTAAATCACAAAAGTGTGGATGCGGTGGTTGTCGGAGAGGGGGAATATTCATTTCATAAAATTGTGCAAACTTTCGAGGAAACTGGAGATACGAGAAAGTTCTCGAAAATACCGAATGTCTACTTCAAGTTAAACGGGAAAATCAAAAGGAACAAAGAGAGGTATTTTATAAAAAATTTGGACACCATTCCCTTTCCGGCTAGGGAACTTCTTGATATGGGAAACTACATAAAACACTGGTTCCAGATGGATGTTGTTTCTCCAGGATTGAAAGGAACGGCCATATTCACTTCACGCTCCTGTCCTTATAACTGCACATTCTGCCAGCCAACAGTGAACAGGATGTTCGGGAACATCATAAGGAGAAGAAGTCCGGAGAATATCATAGAAGAGCTCAAGCACCTGAAGAAGAAATACAAAATCAATGCATTCCAAATATATGACGACATTTTCTTGATTGACAGCAACTACATTGAAAGTTTTTGTAACAAATTAATGGAAGAAGATTTGGGTTTGTTGTGGACATGTCACGGAAGGGTGAACATCTTATTTGAAGAAAAACTGGTTAAAAAGATGCATGCCGCCGGTTTGAGGTCGGTAGGCATTGGTATAGAGTCAGGTTCTCAGAGAATAGTTGATATGTACAAGAAGGGAATAAATTTAAACCAGGTCAAAAAGGCAATCAAATCTTTCAGAAAACACGGAATTAAGATAAGGGGATTCTTCATTATGGGTGCGCCCACAGAAACGGTAAAAGAAATGAAAAAAACCATACATTTTGCTGTAAATTCAAGGATAGATGAGGGCGTTTTTTCGATTTTGTGCCCATTCCCTGGAACGTATATTTACGAGATGGCGAAGGAAAGGGGATGGGAAATAAGTGAGGAATGGGATCCCGATTTTTACTATTCCAGGTCCGGATTCAAGTCCGGAACGCTTCCTGAAAAACTCATCAAGAGATACCAGCAGCTTGCGATGCTCCTTTTCTACTTTCATCCATTCAGGGCAAGGTATCTGTTAAATTCCCTGTTTAATCCAAGGAGGAGTTTGGCAAAAATAAAAACATACTTCATTTAAATGTGTTTTTTAAATAATGAATATGCCCCCCCTGCTTTCATCAAGAAACAAAGAAATATTATTAATACTGCTCCTTTTTCTGATAAGTTTCTCAATAAATCTCTACAACTGGGACTCCCTTTCTCTCTTTGAGGGGAGAGCGGATATACATATGGCAAAGATATTTTCTTTTGAAAATTTTGAGATGGCAGGAGGGTACACGGGAACGATATTTTTTCTTTTGCTCATGAGAGCAGTCCTTGGTCTCAATTTGTTTTCAGTCAGGCTGGCTTCTGCCATTTCCATAGCCTCTATTGTTGTTCTAATTTACCTGTTTACAAAGGATTATTTAGGCAGGAGAACAGCGCTATTAACGTCTGTAATGCTCATTACCGCCCCGGTTTTCATTACCATGTGTATCAGCGAAGTTCCTTACCTTGCGTTTTTCCCTGCTCTGCTATCCTTTCTCTTCTACAGATACTACAGAACAAGAGATATTCGATACCTATATATCTACGCATTGGTAGGTGGATACAGCCTTTATCACAAATTAATAAATCTGTATTTTCTAATCAGTTTAATCGTTTCTTTCATTCTAGTCAAATGGATGTTCAAAATAAAAAGCAATTTTAATTTAAACAAAAAGTCGATCTTAATTCTAGTTTTCTTCTTCATTATAGGTTTGTCGCCTCTTATAATTCATAATATACGTTATGACTTTCCGTTGCTATCAAAAATAGACGGGTTGATATTTTCTGAAGAACACGAGGGTTTATCGATAATCAGCAAAATAAACAAAAAAATATTACAGTTTGCGAGAATTGAATATAGTTTAGGTCTTCCAATTTCAGAGGATATCGTATTCCTAGAGCCTCACAGTCCAATTCTCCCCTTCCCCAGATTCTACCATTTCAACCTGTCCATATTTTTAATGTCCTTAATTCTTTTTGTCATTTCAAGAGATCCAAAAAAGATATTCCTACTCTTATTGATTTTCTTCTTCTCCTGCTTAACAATTTTAAGCCCCACAGACCCGATAATTGCTCATTACTTGCCTGTACAGCCGTTCTTCTTTATAGTAATGGCCTCCGGTCTTGTTATGATTTACAAATCGAATATCAAAATTTTCAAAATAAAAAACTTAAACAAAGTTTTATTTTTCATGTTAATCGGACTCTTCATCTTTCTTAACTTCTCCAATGTTCTCACGTTTTTAGCCTTGAGTAAGGACCAGGTATTCGTAGAGGAAACTTTACCAGAATTTGCTATTATACATCACAACTTGGTAGAGAGTTTGGAGGAAGCAGATGTGATTGTGGTGCCTTCATATAGCTCATTTGGTGATTATATACCTCAATATTATCCAGAGAAGAAAACAACAAATTTTTGTGATGCATTCTACGATGAAAAAAATGACGTATGTTCATTCGTTTCATGTAGTGCTGATGATTTATTTTTTCTCAAAAACAAAGGGGTGAAATACGTTCTTCCCTATTTGTCTGAAAATCTAACAGCCTATAATTTAACAGGTTATGGGCTCATAAAAGGACCAATTAGGAACTGCAAGATCGCCTTCGGACCTTATGGTAACTTCAACAATACGAACTATCCTTTGGAATTCCTTCTGAGCGAGGCAGCAAAAAAGAAAAAGACCTTAAGACTGGAAAAGGATTTTGTAAATGCCCATGGAGAAGTCGTTTACAAGATCTATTCGATTGAAAATTGAATGCTTATAAAAAATTCTATTACAAAAATTCTATATGGATATTTTTACCCTTTACACTGAAAATTTGATCCCTCTGCTCTGTATACAAGTCGTAGTTTTCCTGTTGTTATTCTTTCTGAACATGGAAACCTTCAAAAGAGAATTCAGGAATGTGGATAAGAGGTACCTCATATTTTTGGCGGCTCTTGTCTTCATGATGCTGGCTTTGTATTCAAACACCACAGGATACGAGGGTGATTGGAAGTTTTGGCCAATGTCTGTAGCCAAGGACTTCTCCATGGGCAAAACCAATCTGTACTTCATGGACCCGTCAACTGTCAAGGGAAGAGTGGAGGGAAGGGACCCGTACCCTTGGGGACCGCTGACACCATTCCTACTTGGCATATTTTATTCGATATTAGGCATAAGTTCAGGAACAGTCTACCTGTTTTACGGAACTGTACTCGCATTAAGCATGATTTCATTTTTCTTTTTGGGGTATATTTTGTTCAGGGACGGGAAGGTTTCAATACTTCTGGTATCTCTCTTTTGCATGGTTTTTCATGAAAGTTTTTTGGGAGGAAGTCTGGCGGAGTTTGACCTCGTCTTGCATTTATTTGTTTCCATGAGCCTGCTTTTTTCGTTAATGGCGTACAAAACGAACAAACATGTAATGTATATGCTCTCTCTTGTTTCCATTCTGCTTGCGGCGGAGATAAGATTTGAAGTCCTCGTTTTGTTCCCCGTATTCATCACGGGCATGCTCCTCTACAGAGTAAAGGACATGAAGAGGGTAAAGGAATTCTGGCTAAAAGGAATCGCTCCTGCAATGCTACTGTTCTTTGTCTTCCTGCCTGTCATTCTCACTCACGGATTTTCACATCATTTCTGGTCGCACAATGAAAGGGTATTTGGTCAATTCTGGGGCAATTCAATCTTCCCATCCATACCCGAGGGCGCAGGTATAACTATGGACGGCTTCCTTTACTTCTGGACTCATAACTTATTTTTATTCTTGACACCGTTGATGCTGATAGGGTTATTTGTTTCCTTAAAAAATAAGAAATACAGAAAGGTTGCTGTCTTGCTGTTGTTGCTTTTTCTGTTGCACAACTATGTATTTTTCAAATGGGATAACGGATACGAGGAGAAGTACGCATTCGCCTCAGCAGTTCCGTACATTTTACTTGCAGGATTGGGCATTAACGGTATCGTTAATTTTAAAGAAAAGCCCAAGTTTATAAAGGTAGGCACTATCTTGATTGGTATCTACCTTGTGTGTGTCTGGGGAGTTTTGTTTTCAGGTTTTCTTTATGACAAGAAAACTTCGGACCCCCTTGATACAAGCGACTTCGAGGAAGATGTTAAATCAATCCAAAATTATATAACAGGGGAAAAGCCAAACATACTGATGATGTCCACCGAGAGTACCAATCATAAATTCGAATTTCTTACTTTGTACAGCACCCTGGACTTCTTCAAGTATATATCAGATAATTTCTTGATTAGGAACTATCTTGGTGGCGAAAATGAATTTGGTATCAACTTCCAAAGGGGGGGATTTTATTTTAATTCAACCTTGGAAGAAGTTCAAAGCAGGGTTTCTGAACTGTCAATGAATTTTACAGTCGAACGCATCATGAACAATAAAACTATCCAAGAAATTATAAAGGATACTCTACTCACCAATAACACGTACGCAGTTTACGATAAATGCGGTTGTTGTGAATCGGAAATCACTCACAAAATCCTGACTAATGTTTTTAATACCGAGATTTTGTATGAAGGTGAATGCCTGAGACTTTATCATGTAGGTGGTTAACTTCTAGTTTTCTGAATTTCAAAAAGAAACCTTGTTGTCTTCCTCACGAGTTCCATTTCATTCATTACTCCTATTCGTAGCAGATTCTTCCAGTGTCTCAAGATAAAAGAAGGGCGTGCGTAGTATTTCCAGTAGAACTCTTTCTGTGCTCTCATCAGTCTTCCAGAGGGGACATTGCTGAAGTTGTGGATAAGTGTATCATAATGTGAAAACCTGCTAAAAAGGAATTTTTTCCTAAACTTTTCAAATATTGGCGAACCAGGATAGGGCGTAAAAAAAGCGACCTGTATGAGGTCAGAATCAATTTCCAAGGCGAGCTTGAACGTTTTCTCTATCTCTTCCATGGTTTCTGTGGGACACCCTATCATAAAGAAGCAAACGGTAAACATATCCTCTTTATTTATCATGGAGGACGATTTTTTTATCTCTCTCACCGTTATGCCCTTTCTCAATATATTCAGAATTCTGTCAGAACCGGATTCCACACCAAAACAGAGCGTTTCGCACCCGGAACTCTTCATCTCTTTTAACATCTCCCTGTTTATGTGGTTCAGTTTTATCTGTGCCGCCCATCTGACGTTAAGCTTACGTCTCTTCATCTCTTTGCATAGTGCAAGAACCCATTTCTGATCGAAAGAAAAATTATCATCAAGGAAGAATATAGACTTAACCCCGAACCTATTTGTAATATATTCCATTTCATCAACTACATTTCTAGGGGTTCTTTTCCTAAACTTCTTCCCGTATGATACCCTGAGGGTCGGTGAACAAAATATACATTTGTATGGACACCCCCTGGTAGCTATGATGAAACCCCACTTAGTTTTTTTCGAAGCTGAGGGATAATAAATTCTGTAAAGTCCATTGGAGAACCATTCGTGTTTTGGGTAGGGAAGCGAATCCAGATCTTCTATTAACCTCTGTGGTTTTGTCTTAACAAACGAATTTCTCTCAGAATCAAAAAATGCGATTCCTCTTATCTTTCTGAAATTTTTTTTATTTCTCGACAAAGAGTTACACACATCCAGAATAGTTTTTTCGGCTTCACCTATCATACAAATGTCAACTGGGGAATTTTTAAAAACCAATGTGTCTGGCAAGGCACTGGCATGCTGGCCCATGAAAATTATTTTCGAAGCATATTTTTCCTTGAAATACCTTGCCAATTTCATTGCGACCTCATATGCTGCGGTAGTCAAATGTATGACAACTATGCTTGGTCTGACTTTCCAGTTGAGAATCGTCCCATAAAAGTTTTTTTTGAAGATAGAATCAATTATGTGCACATTATAACCGTTCTTTTCCAAAACAGCTGCGCAGTAACCAATATCCAGAGGGGGCTGAATGTTTATTGGGTGCTCCTTCTTAAAAACCAGATTGCTTGACAAACGAATGAACAAGATATTTTTCAATTTATCACCCAAATAACATGCGCAGTAGCTTGTGTTTCCTACCTTCGATCTTTATTGCTAGGTTCGGGCAAACCTCCAGACATTGCATACACCCCACACATTTTTTATAGTCTATCTTGGGAGGCGTAATAGCGTTGGCAGCACACATTTTTACGCACTCCAAACATCTCGAACATCTCTCTTCCAAAATTACTGGCTTTTCCCTTATTTTTAAAGGGATGTTCAGTTTTTTCAATGGCCACGAGATTATCCTGCTCCTCATCGCCCAATTGTCCAGAAACGACTTCTTTCGTAAAGGGATTTCGAATTCCAAAGCGGGAATTTCCCCGGAAATTTTTATTTTTTCAAAATTGCTGCCCGGAAGATTCCTTTCTGTTGCATAATTTATCTGTTTTACAGAATGAAAATCAACCCCCATAACCTTACACGCAACCATATCAACGCTTATGTTGTTGTCTCCCACTATTAACAAGTCTCCTCTGACAGGTTTCCCGTGTGTTGGTCCTGACCCCTCCATACCCATTATCCCTTCCACTACCGATAACCTTATTCTGTGGAGAAGCTTTTCATTCAATAAGGCTATCAGCATGTCTATGTTCTTTGAATGGAATTTCCTTCTCCCTTTTCTGTTCAGGAACCCCATCAGATTTTTCATTCCCAAGGAAACTCCGGTGAGCGTGTGCGTCTTTAATTTGGGTATGTTTATAATACCGTCCGCATCGAAAAGTGTTTTGGGCAAATAAATATCTTCCCTGTCCAATGATATTCTAACCCATTTATCTTCTTCCGAATTTATCAGTTCTATTCTCAAATCTTTACACATCCTTTTAAATCCTGTTATCTTCATGGTTTCCTCAAAATCGTAAATCTGTATGGGGGCCTCTATTATCAGGGGTTCGGCTCCGATCCTTTTAAGATACTTAGCTATTACCTCAACAATCCTTACATCAGTAGTTGCCCCTGTTGAGGAAGGGAATGGCGAAGATATATTTGGTTTGAGCACTATCCTTTCTCCTTTCTCAGCAAAATTGGATTTATCCAAAACCCTCAAGAACTCCCCTTTTAACGAAATAAAATTTTTGTTCCTCAAGACATAAACCTTGGACATATGAAATTCTTGACAACAATTTTTAAAAGCCAATAAACTCATTTTCCTCCCAAGCGCAAATATAAATTGAAGGGGATCACATGGAAGACAACGGCGTTAATTCTGAACAGAACTGCAACCATGAAACCAAATAAAACAGGGTATCCTAAAAGATAGAAGAACAGGACCGAGTATGCCTCCAGCAAACCTCCCGCATTCTTAAAATAGGGAACGAAATACAGAAGGCTCGATGAAGCCAAGAATATGATAATTACCGGAATATCCAGGAAAAGATTCGCTGCATAAAACACAAAAAGTGTTCTGGGAAACTCCAGAAAGTACCTGAAAAAGCATAGGGATGCATAACCCCCTAATTTCCTAGATAGAATATTTCTATGTTTTACAACCACCATCAAAACGTACACAGTTTCGAACACCAAAATCCAAAGAAAGAAATTCCATTCTTTCACGAAAAACAAGGATACCAAAATCAAAAAGGGTATGGAAACCATGTCGGAAATATTTATTATTTTCAAAGTTTTCTCAGCTTTTTCAATCTTTAATTTTTCGGTCAGGTATTTTTTTGCTTCCCCTCCCACCACATCTAGATACACAAATTTCAAAATAACCCT
The DNA here is from genome assembly GCA_964613955.1 of uncultured archaeon. Taxonomy (GTDB): domain Archaea; phylum Aenigmatarchaeota; class Aenigmatarchaeia; order QMZP01; family QMZT01; genus CS3-C152. The sequence goes on from CAZTJN010000001.1 coordinate 146,564, forward strand.
CACGCCTCTTCTTGGATTTCCCTTTAAAATAAAGGGGGCGTAGGGGAAAAGAAACGAGAGTGCTGCAACGTATCCGGCCACACCAGAGATAACGAAATAAAACAAATTTATTCCGAAAAATAAAACAGCAATCTCATCAAAAATCCCAGCTCCATAAAAAGCAAAAAACAGCATGCACAAAATCAAGAATAAAAGGATCGAGTATTTGTACTTTGCTAAATTGTTTGGGGCCATCTTATCAAGATTATATTGCTAGATTAGATTTATTAAACATCTGGATAACAAATTTTTATGATATATGAGAGGATACTCGTAACCTTCTTGGTCTGTGTACAACTTCAAGGTACGAAGCAGGCTTAAGATTTATCCTATACAGAGGTTATTTTTTTTAAACCTATTGATAAATTATTAACATGAAAATGAGAAGAAACCCCTTTTTGATTATTTTGGTATGCGCCATTTTTTTGCTAATTCCTTCTCTTGTTGCCGGAGCATGCCCCAAGGATGACACGTACATAAACTCCAGTACTGTTCTCTCTGGAGGTTTCTGCAAGATCGAAGACAAAAATGAAGACGGTGTACTTATAATAATTTCTTCCAACATCGTTCTTGATTGTAACAATACTTTATTTGACGGAGGTGTATCAAAAGCAGGATATACGGTAACCGTCCCCTGCGATATGGGAATAAGAAATATCACGATCAAAAACTGCCGTGCTGTTAACTATTTCCGCGGGGCTAATATATGTGGTCTTAAAGAAAGCTCAATTTATGGAAATATATTCACCAATATGTCTTTAAGTGGTATCGGTATGCCCTATGGTTGCAGTAATAACAAGATAACGAAAAATATTTTGGAATACAACGCAAATGAAGGAATAAGTTTTTACGGGTCAGAGTACAATACCATATCGGAAAATGTAATAAAGTATAATGGTAACGGCATAGTAATTAAAGGTGGGAATGGATGGGGTTGCCACCACAACATTATAAAGGAAAACGAAATCGAGAACAATAGGAACAATGGAATATTATATGACAGTTGTAAACATGGCATTATTTCAGGAAACATTATAAAAAATAACTCAGGATACGGAATACTTTTCGTAGGCGATGCAGAAGCAGACGACACAACAGGCAATGAATTCTCATCCAATGAAAAAGGGGATACCGGATTTGGAAAAACAATTGAAACTGCTTCAGGAGGGGGTATTTCTGGATTCTTTATTTGGAGTCAGGGCATTCCGGCTGCTATATTCATTATCGTGTTAATTTTAGCTTTTGTTATTATAAAAATTATTTTGCCAAAGTACAGAATTCAGAGTAAACGTTAATAAAATTTTGTTGACTCTTCTTCTGTGTATGAAAACAAAACTCTAAAAAGAGATAATGGAAATGAAACTTATATAAATTTACCTTTAAAATAAATCTTATTGATAAAATGATGTATGTAGTAACAGGCGGTTCTGGCTATATAGGACGTCAGCTCGTCAAAGATATTCTGAATAAAGGCGGAAGGGCAATAAACATAGACAAGAAAGAACCTCTTGAACCCGTCAAAGGAGAAAGGTTTATCAAGTGCGACCTAACGGACAAAAGGAAAGCAAGAGAAACCATAAAATCCCTTGAGCCCGAAGGAGAATACGTTGTGATACATCTTGCTGGTTTGTTCGAGAAGGACGTAAGAAAAAGGAAACACTGGAAATTCGAGGATTTTCTTTCCATGAACGCCACCACAACAAAGAACCTAGTGGATGGACTGAACGAACAAACTTTCGACATCAAATCATTCATCTTTTCCTCTGCCGCCTTGGTTAACTGCTTGGGAAAAATAAATGATTTTTACCCGCGTTCGAAGCTAAAGGCCGAAGAATTTATCAGGAAAAATCCGCCTTCTGCCTCCACCCACATACTCAGGGTCAGCAGGGTCATAGGAGGGCTTGACAACGGGAAAGTCTCGAAGGACATCGTAAGCGACTTCATAAAAAAATTCCTCTCCGAAGATGAAATTGTTTTCAAGGGCTCGAACATAAGGAGGGATTACATCCATTTGAATGACGTATGCAGGGTGATTCTCTCCCAGATGGAAAATGGCCTGCATATAAAGAATGTTTATTCTTCAGAACAGGTGCAGATGAGAATAATAATTGAGATGATTCATGAGGCATTGCTGAAGAGAGGGCTTATCCAAAAGAAACGAAAAATCACCTTTCAGGAAGATATTGACAATCCTCTACCCCAGATAGAGGGCAGAAGCGATTTTTCCGGCATTCTTGAATGCAAGACCTCTGAAGATGTTGTAAAAAGGACGATAGATGAATATATCGAAGCCATGAAGAAAAACATCCCTTTCAAATAGTTTTATTTAAAATTTCCCTTTCAAATTAAAACTAATGAGCAGGATTGTTGTTCTGGGAGGAGGTATCGCGGGTCTTTCCACTGCCTATTTCCTTGCGAAAGCCGGCATGAAACCAATCGTCTTGGAGAAGGAGAAGGAAGCGGGCGGTCTCGGATTCTGTCACAGTGTCGGCGATATGTTTATAGACAGCGGATATCACATCATTTTCAAAGGTGACGAGTATCTCCTGAATCTTTTGAGGGAGCTGAATTTAGAGAAAGATATTGTATGGGGAGACCTTGATTTTAAACTGGTCACCAAGAAAGGAGATATATTTTTCTCCCCGCTTAAAATATTATCAAGCATATGCCTCTCTTTATCCGAAAAAAAGTTCCTTGCGAAAATTTACTTCAAAATGAAAAACACAAAGGACTGGAAATCCCTCGACAAATTCACAGCGAAAGAGTGGATAATAAAAAACAGCAGCGGTGATGTATACAAAGATATATTCGAGCCGATAATAAAGGCAAAATGGGGAAGGGATTCGGACAAAGCTTCTGCCGCATGGTTCTACGGTAGGCTTAAACCGCGTTCTAAATCCAGGAATATCTTCGGAGGAGGGGAAAAGGCAGGATACCTCAAAGGCTCTTTCAAAAATCTTTTTTCCGTTCTTGAAAGAGAAATAAAAGGTAGGGGAGGGGAAATAATAACATCAGCGAAGCCCACGAGGATATCCATAAAAAACAAGAAAGTCGTGTCAGTCAAGTATCGTATAAACAAAAACCTGAAAGAAATGAGAACAGACACTCTAATCAGCACCATCCCTGTTGGAGAGCTTCTGAGGATTGCAAAATTGCCTGAAGATTTTGAAAGACAGGCAAGAAAATTAAAATACAAAGCTGTGATATGCGCAGTATTCAGCCTGCGGAAAAAAGTGACGAATTCTTTCAGAACGATATTTTCTGAAAGGAGGTCCTTCGGCGGTCTTGTCGAGCTCACGAATCTCATAGACAAAAAACATTTCGGCGGTAAACACATACTTTACGTTTTCAATTTCCTCAATGCCGAAGAAAGTTTATGGAAATTAGGGGACAAAGAAATTATTGAAAGATACATGAACGATCTCGAAAGGCTCTACTCTAGTTTCAAGGAACAGATAATCTGGTATAGATTATACAAAAATCAGTACGGGGAGCCCTTTTATCAAAAAGACTACCTTAACATAATGCCGGATACCAAAACACCTGTAAAGGGGTTATTCTTAACGGGCATGATACACTCTTATCCTGTTTCTGATTTCAACAACATAGTATCACTAGCCAGCAAAACAGCTGACTTGGTTTTAAGGGAGGTAAGATGTTGAGCAGAAAGACGGCCCTCTCTATTCTGAAGGGGGTGCTAACGAAGAAAACACCCATTTACGTGCAGTTCGCAGTCACAAAAAGATGCAATTTGAACTGCAGAATGTGTGGCATAGTGAAATCATGGAAAAACGAAAAGGATTTGGACCTGGATGACGTGGAAAGGGTAGCGGATATTCTCTACAAGCTGAACACAGGCATGGTGATATTTACTGGAGGGGAGCCCTTTTCAAGAGATGACCTCCCGGAGATTGTGAAAATCTTCCATGAAAAAGGCCTGAATACAAGGCTGCAGACAAACGGGACATTGTGTACAGAAGAGAATGTCAAGGAGGTGGTAAAATCCGGCCTCAATGATATTTCAATATCTTTGGATTCACTGAGCCCGAAAGTTCAGGACAGTATAACCAATATGAAGGGTTCATGGGAAAGAACAATAAATTCCATATCCTTGTTTTCCCGCATGATGCCCAAGAAAAATTCCATGCCTATTATAAACTGCGTTCTTTCGAAAAAGAACATAGCGGAAATCGAAAAAATGGTAAAATTCGTAGATAAAATAGGATTCTATCTTTCCGTTATTCCCGTACATCTCTTGAAAGAGCGAAGCGAAAGATTCGCCTTCAGGGGTTATGAGAATTCGATGGGTTTTTCGGAAAGGGATTTTGATTTGATAGATCGGACATATTCGAAACTCATAGAGATGAAAAGGAAAGGATTTTCCATATACAACTCCCTGAAGTTCCTGAGGGAGAGCCCCGGGTTCATTAAATATCAAATATGCAGATGGAAGTGTTATTCTCCGTATCTCTATTTCTCTATTTCGCCAAGCGGCCTGTTCTCCCCGTGCATAGATTTACGAACAGATATATCAATCTTGGATGACAGGTTCCTCGAAATTTATAGGTCAAAGGAATTTGAAAAGAGAATTTCAAGGCAGGTCAGCCAGTGTTCGGGATGCATGTACGGCTGCTGGCCGGAGATTACGTATCTCTGCGAAGATGTGAAGGTTTTTATAAAGAGGATTTCGGAAGGTCTGAAAATTCTTGGCAGGAAAAGGAAAGGCTTCGATTACGATAGCATTATAAAAATTATCAATTCAATATCATAAAATGCTCGGACTTGTTTACAAATTTCTGGACCAGAATATCCTGATTTTCATGTCCATACACTTTGCACTTTTGCTGCTGTTTCTCGCGCTAAATTTCAAAACAATCGTGAAAGAATTTTCAAGAATAAACAGAAAGGCATGGGCAATATTGCTGGTGATATTCCTGGTTGGTTTTTTCCTAATGAACGCCGAATACTGGTATGGAGAACATACGGACGCTTATGCTCCTCTAGAAACTGCCAAGTTTCTGGTTCTGGAGGGGAAAAACGTGAAGGCCTGCGCTGCAGGACGGGCTGGTTACTGTTCGTCATACCAGCAGGTTCTTCAGCCGGTTGGGTTCCCTTATCTGATATCAATTTTATATATGATCTTCGGGATAAACACGCTCCCTGTTTTGGTGTTTTCAGGTGTATTAAGCTCGCTTACCACAATTCTCGTATTTCTCATATGCTATCTGTTATTCAAAAAGGAAGAAGTTGGATTATATGCATCCCTTGTTTATGCTTTGATACCCCTTAACATATTTTTCTCAGGAACAGGATTCACAAGGATCATTTCTTTGTTTTTTGTTGGCTGCACAATCTTGGTTTACTTGGTCACTATAAAGAAAAATAATCTTCGTTTATGGATGCTCTTTGTGCTGTTCCTTTCTTTTTCCATTTACATAAGGCAGGAGAATTACGTTCTCATCCCTTTGTTTGTCTTGGGGTTGTTTTTGTTCAGATATAATTTAAAAAACAGGGACAACATGAAAAAGCTTTTCATAGCCGCTGTGGTGTTCATAATTTTCCAGTTACATGTATTTTACTGGACATTCTTCATAATTGCATATGCATTTGTCCACCCTGTTGGATTACCGACATACTCCCTTGCTTGTCTTTTTAAAGTGAGCCCTTACATTCTCAGTTTCATGCTGGGGTTCCCCTTCTACCATATATCCAATGCATACAATTTAGCAGCAAGTTCGCTGTTTATTATAGGAATTGCCCTCATACCGGTTTCCCTTTTAATGAAAAAAGACCATGCCAAGGGGTCTTTGTTCACGGCTGTTTGGTTTGTTTTGTTTTTTGTTATTTACGGGTCCTATTGCATGAACTTCGTTAACGGGCTTTCCCGAGACCCGGATACAAGCTTTGTCAGGTATATAATTCAATTCCATGTTCCATATGCCATACTGGCAGGATATGCATTTTATATGATAACTAAATTTGGTAAAAGGATAAGCAGGTACGCAAATTTTGTATTGGTTCCGATTTTCGTTATTCTTTTGCTTATGTCAATCCAGTTCCCAACAACCATGTTTAAGGATGCGAGGACAGATCATGACAGCAAGTATTTCTCAGCCATAAAGAGGACGCCTCCGAATTCGACCATTATAACACAGATGTTCATGATGGTGTCATCAGATGTAGTTGGAGGAAATAGAAAGTATATATCTCCCGAAGTAATGGTTCTGCACGGAACACCTGAACACACGATTAAGTTGCTGCATGAAAGCAAAGATGTCTATTACATAGAGCTGGACTATTGTAAATACGACCCAGATCATAATCCATGCAAGTTCATAAGGGAAAATCTGGACCTCGAGTTTGCTTTCAGGGAAGGCCCCCTGAATGTCTACAAAGTTTTAGTGAAACCTGATAAGGACTACATCATTGAGTGGATTCATTCCCTGTACAACGTTACCGTGAGATCAAACAAAATTGTAAATATGACTGTGAGTGAATTATGAGGGTAATGCTGATAAGGTATCACAATATTGGTAACATAAATACAAGGTTACCGGAGAGCATAAACAGAGTCCAAGGCGTATACCCGCCTCTGGGAATAGCATATGTGGCTTCCACTTTGGAGAAATTTGGCCACGATGTTCGCATTCTCGACAGCAGGGCACTGAACTTAACGGCAGAGGAAACAAAGAAGCACATAGAAAAATTCAACCCAGATGTCGTCGGAATTACGTGCATGAGCTCCACCATAAAGGGTTCACTTGAAGCTGCGTATCTGACCAAACAAGTTTCGAATGGTATAGTAACCGTTATGGGAGGTCCTCAGGTATTCATATACCCCAAAGAAACGATAAATTACGATTTTGTGGATTTCGGCATTGCTGGAGAAGGGGAAATAATAATGCCCGAACTTTTGGAAGCATTGGATGGCAAGAAGAAACTTGGAGAAATAGATGGGCTGGTTTACAAGAAGAACGGGATAAAGTTCAATCCTGCAAAAAGATATGTCAAGGATCTGGATTCTTTGCCATTCCCTGCAAGGCATCTCTTACCCAATTACAAGTATTTCTCGATACTTTCAGACCATCCTTTCACAACCCTTATAACATCGAGGGGTTGTCCGTTCAGGTGCGGTTACTGCTTCAGAAAAAAACTGGACAGAATTGTAAGATACAGAAGCGCGAAAAATGTGGTTGATGAAATACAGTACTGCCTAGAGAAATGGAAATTCAGGGAAATCTGGTTTTACGATGACACGTTTACGATGAACAAAAGACATGCCGCGCAAATATGCAAAGAAATAATAGACAGGGGACTGGATTTTAAATGGGAGGCCGTCACAAGGGTGGATTGCGTTAGCAGGGGGATGCTCAGATTGATGAAAAAGGCAGGTTGCAGAATGGTGAGATACGGGATTGAAAGCGGAGATCAGGAAACCCTCAATATCATGAAAAAGGGAATAACATTAGAGCAGGCAAAGAAGGCAACAAAATGGACAAGGGAAACAGGAATGGAAAGCTTTTGTTTTTTTATGATAGGTTATCCTAATGAAGACGAGAAAAAAATAAAAAACACCATAGATTTCGCAAAAAACCTTAACATAGACTGGGCGATGTTTTCCAATGTCACCCCCTACCCTTCCACGGATTTGCTTGAACTCGCCTACGAGAAGGGTTTACTGAAAGACAGGGAATACTGGAGGAAATTCACACTCGGGAAAACGAATGAAAGAATACCATACGAATTTCCTGATATGGATAGGTGGGTGAAGAAGGCATATAAAAGTTTTTATCTGAGACCAGGATTTGCAGCAAAAACATTATTTAAAATAAAGAGTTTAAGACAGGTAAAAAAATACCTTTTAGGCTTGTATGCCATTTTGAATTTCAAAACGTTTAGCTCATGAGTCTTATGAACTCGTTGTAATTTTATAAAGAGTTAAATTGAAATCACCAAACTCATATTCTAAGTATGGCTGAAGTTCAAATTTTTCATGCATTTCCCTGCATTGGGAAACAATTTTTCGCCTCAGTTCTTCGCATGTTTCAAAGGATTCGTTCTCGATACCGCATCTGTTACCCAGGCTGTAAAAATCCGTACAGTACAAGTCTTTGAAGTAAAAAACACACCCTCTGTTTCCTGTAACATCCTGTAACATTTCTGGTTGTTTAAGAACCGATTCGGTTGGTATAGCTTTTAGATCAGTTGCTGAGAAAAATACAGGCTCCTTTGTCACAACATAACATGAATCTATTTCCCTGTCTATCATATCTATAACTTCCATTTCTTTGTATTCTATCTCCCCCCTTGGGTATCCGTGATTAACATTAAGCGGCTTGGGGTCGTTTTGCACAGCATAAAAATAGGGAATGGATAAGAGAAATAAAAGCAGAACGAAAAAAGTCGGGACTATTTTTGTTATTACTTTCTGTCGGGCAATTTTGTGCGGCATGGAAAGTGCAAATTCTTCAAACGCATAAAACCCAAGACCTGCAAAACATAACAACGGAACGAGACCAGTTATTAGATATTTCTCAACTATGCTGGCGGAATAGGCAAGGTATGCAAACATATAACAGGAGAAAAATATGGCCAGGAAGAGGGCTTCCTTCCTGTGTTTTTTGAAACCGTAAAGCAAACCGGCAAACAAAAACACATTTATCAGCAGAGGATAAAAGCTACCATTCATTGCCTTGGCCAGAACTTGGGCATTCATAGGTATGTTTTCCATCCTGATCAATTTCCCTTCAACTACCGTCGCTGTGGATTTCCCGTAAAGTGCGGGATAAATCTCCAAGGACAAATGCAAGATATGCGGGATTACCAGTATCGTTAAAAGAAGGACAAGAAACCAAAGCCTTTTATTTTTGATTGCGGATTTGAGCGTTTTTGCATCAAGGAATAGGACAGACAGCAGCAACACCAGCGGTATTAACAGAATATCTTCCTGTTTTATGGAGATCGAGAAAGCGAGGATGCTTGTTGCAAAAATACCGATTTTCAAGTCCCTTATTTTGAAAAAGAGGAGGAAGGCAGTGAACGTCAGCAAGATAAAAAAAGCGGACACAGTGTCTGGTTCTATATTTCTTGAAAGTAATATGTACAATGGAATAATGGAAACAATGAATGCGCTGTACAGCCCTGTTTTCTCGCTTTTGAAAAGGAGGAAGCAGAAAAGGAAAACAACTACCACAAGGAGGGAGCCCGTTACGATGTTTACCATGTATGCAGAATTTTCGTTTATACCGCCGAAGAGAAGAAATAAAGCCACAACGTATGAAAATCCAACAGGCTCATTGAAGACTGCCCTACCAGATGTGATGATATCCCTGGCGACCTGTACATGCGCGAATTCATCCCCATACGTTGTCAGGTAGACAGGAGTAATAAGCCTCAAGGATAACGCAAGCAAAAATATGAATATAAGTATAACCCATACGGATAATCTAATCTTAAAATATTTTTTTATTTCGCTATAATCAAGAGCAAAAAAAATTATCGCAAGCAAAAAACTTATCGTGAAAGACAGAGGGAGGAGTGTGGGTAAAAAACCCCTGCTCCCTTCCAATAAACTTGTGACGATTTCCAGCATTCCTATACCTCTTCACCTCTGACCAGATAGTTTCCAATTGCAAGGTAATCCAGCTTCGCCTCAAGAAAAGCCCTTATTGCATCATTCGGATTTTCAACTATGGGTTCTTCGTGCATGTTGAAGCTGGTGTTTATAATAGTGGGAATGCCTGTTATCTTTCTATAACCGTCAATTACCTTGTAAAATGACGGATTATATTTTTTGTCTACCAATTGAGGTCTTGCTGTCCCGTCCACATGTACGGCTCCCGGGCATTTATCCTTCATCCAATCTGTGCATTCAAAAGTTACGGTCATGAAACGGGCTGCATGCATAGCCTTTTTGTAGTTTTTGTAACACCTGCCGGCGTATTCAATAAGAGTGGAAGGGGCGAAGGGCATAAATTCCGTTCTGCCAAGCTTTTTGTTCAGCCAGTCATTGACAGTAGGGTCCGTGGCCTGATATAATATACTTCTATTGCCAAGAGCACGGGGTCCGTATTCCATTTTTCCTGTAAATCTCGCGACAGTTTTCCCCTCAGAAAGCAGCTTTGCAATTCTTGGTTCTATTCGCCTGTAAAACTTATAAGCTAAGTTGTGTTTTATGAGTTCTTTTTTTATCTCTTTGTCTGAATAACCCCAGCCCAGATAAACATGATTCAGATTTTGGTATTTTACTTCACCACCATGTCTTCTTGACATTCTTGATTGGACATACAGGGCGGCACCAACCGATAACCCACCATCACCCATGTTAGGGAATACATAAAGAGATTTAACTTCAGGAAGTTCACAAATCCTCTGGTTCAATTTCACGTTTGCGAAAACCCCCCCAGCAAGGACAACATCTCTTACCCCTGTTTTCTCCACCCAACTTTTCACTATACTGCAGATCCCTGTTTCAAAATTCTTCTGTAACCATGCTGCTATATCCTCCCTTGGGTGTTTGAGAAGTTTCTTGCCGTTTTGTTTGATTCCTTTCCTGCCCCATTTACTTATGTAGGAAACCATTTGTCCGTTAATCAAAAATGGAAATTCAACATTTACGTTTTCAGGATTCCCGTATGCGGCAAGGCCAGTTATCTTCCCCTCATGCCTGTGTGACTTAAACCCTAGCATCAGTGTTATCAGACTGTAAAACAAACCGAAAGAGTCCCAAGCGCCAATTTCATAAACCCTATTTATATTTCCGTTTCTGCATAGACTGACAGTAAGCGAAACACCATCTCCATACCCATCGGCGGTCACACAAAGAGCCTCTCTCTTCCCTGATGTAAAATATGCTGAACTCGCATGTGCCAAATGATGGTCCACGAAAATTACAGGTTTTTTTCTCAGTTCTCTTGGTAAATCCCTCCTTAATATACGAGTGATTAACCCCCTCCCCAGGACCGACCATGAAGAATCAGGCTTTATCAAGGGCCATTTCATTTTGAACTTTATAAAATCTGAAATTCGCGCTTTCAAATCGTTCTTCCCAGACAAAACTTCACTTTCCATTCTGTGCAAATTTCTGAACATCCTAGTCAGAATGAACGGACTTACCAAACCACCGACCGCTATGAAATCTATGTCACTCCTTTTTTTGTCGACTATCCTGTCAATAGCATTCCTTGGGAATCCGGGATGTAGCTTGATTCTGCTCAGCCGTTCCTCATTAACAGCATAAATAATGTCACCGTTCTCCAGTAAACAAGCGCTTCCCTCCTTCCCGTCTGATATGCCCAGTATCTTTATGATACCACCTTTGAGTACGATATTGATAATTAAAATTAAATAATTTAATTACTACCTTTAACTATGGACAAACCATACCTACGTTATGGAATTCAGCTTCAGGAATTGCTTGCTGTGAAACATGGCATAAAACCAGTCCTAAGGACTGTGATAAATCCTAAAAATATCAAAAATATAGAAACCCTCTGCAGGGAAGATAATATGTTCTCCATGACAAAATCTTTCAACCATCTTTATGGGACAAAGTTTGATTCAGCCCTGAACGTAATCTACATCTCCAAATCCAAGGATTTATTGAATAAAGCATACCTGTCCGATAAGTCAGGAGACAGAAAAAAGCTTGGGGAAGTTCTGGGGTATCCGGAGTGTTGCGTTGAATTTTTCTCAGGAGCACTCAAAGACGCGGAATCTCCTTTTCCGGTTAAAACATATCTTAAAACAAATGGCAAGCCTTCATTTCTGGTTAACAATGTTTTCAAGCTCGAATCCAGACTAAGTTCCAGTGGGGTTGAAAAAATCCAGAAAAATCCCGATTTTGCCAACAGGATTTCCCACCTTTTCTTGATATCCCACATACCCTGCTCATACAATTGCAGAGAAAGCATTAAAATAGGCAGGGAAATGCTCGTCCTGCTGAAAAGGGAAGAACCTGAGCTGGCAAAGGAAATAGCATCCACACTCAAGAAGCCATTGCTCTTTTTTGACGACCTGAATTGGGTGATATTTGATGGCAAGGTGAACGGCAAAATTATAGATTACACCTCTATATGGCCTCCCTTATCACTGATGCCGGAAAACCTTATAAACAAATTCAGGGAAGGGGACAAGGTTAAAGTGGGAAAGGAATATGTGGAAATATTCAGAGATGGTGAAATCATACACAGAATAAAAAAGAAACATAAATATGATGGAATTCTTTTGGATTTTTCATGATTACGGAACGGGAACCAGCTCCTCAAAACCCCTTCTTTCTGCATATTCCTTGAATATCCCTTCACACACGTTGTAGTACTTACAACCTACACATTGAGGACCCCTGACCCTTCCATACTCCCTTCTGTTTTTTTCCACATTTAAATCCTTGAATTCAGGTCCCACGTGCTCCTCCTTCAATCTGTCCTTACTTTCGTATTCACTCAGGTAACTCTCGTATCCCACACCAAGCATGTAACACAGAGGAAGGTATCTCATTACAAAATGGTTGATCTTGTGGGATTTTCCCACTATTATGGTTTTTGGTATATAATCAACTATTTCCTTAAGTGTTGGGACGATTTCTTCAAAGTTTTTCAGTGCATTCCCGCGTGGGTGTATGAAAATGAATTCGCATGCATCCGCCCCGAGTTTTATGTTGTTCTCTGCTATCTGCGGGAGATATTTGTAGTTCGGTCTTACTATAACGGTATTCGTACAAAGGTAAATGTCCGGCTTTATCTCTTTTATGTTCTTCATTCCAGCCGTTAACTGTTTGAATGCTCCCGGTGACCTTGTGAGGTAATCGTGGAGTTCTGCATTATGTCCGTGTATCGAAAATATGATGTGATTCAAACCGCATTTTATGATTCTTTCAGCGAAATCTTTGTAATAAAGCATCCTCCCGTTCGTGGTCATGCCTATTGTGTTATAACCGAGTTTTCTTGCATAATCAATAAGCTCGAAAATATCCTTTCTTATTGCCGGTTCACCTCCTAAGAAATCTACGAAATTGCAACCTCTTTTAAATCCTTCTTCCAGTTCTTCTTTGGCCTCTTTAGTTGTTTTGGCTTTTATATTTTTATTAAATCTTTTGTCTGCGCAGTAGCAGAAACGACAGTTGTTGTTGCATTCATACCCCAAGATTAGAGAAAGTTTTCTTGTGACCATCTTGACCTACGAAATATTTATAAACAAGTTTTATAACTTTAAATTTACGACCATCAACCAATTAATATGGAAACTAAAAACTACCATGTACAAAGTTGCCTACTCGATTCGTTTATCAGACAAATTAAAAATTTCGCTCTTAAAAATTTAAAAAATTATTATATTTTTTCATTTCTCATTCAAGGATATTACCCCAGATAATGGTGAGAAAATCAAGAAAATTGTCAAAGACCAGAATCATGGAGGTCTGCGGTTTCGGTGAGCATATCCCATTCAGGGAAAGATTATTCGAAGTGATATTAATGCAATCCTCCTATGCACATTTTTCCAATTTAGAAAAGGTTCTTAAAAATGTATACAAAACTTTAAATGACAGAGGGAGGCTCGTGATATTCGAGGAGCATGCACTAATTATCAAGGAATCAGAATTCTGGACAAAGCACTGCAGAGACCATAATCTAAAAGAAGCAATTTCAGAAATCAAAAAATATAAATTCAAAATTATTGACAATTTTGAGCATAACGGGAGTTGGGGATTTTAGCGATAAAACAGGGAGATTAGAACTCTAACAGAATTCCTTTTCAAACTGTTCAAGGGTTTTCACCTTCCTTCCTAGGACTGGTTTAAGTTCATTAAGACCATAAAGGTTTGCATACTCTTTCCACAGACCATAACAAATGTCATCAAATCTACATTTTTTACATGTACTTCCCTTTAACATGTTTTTTTTGAGTTCAGATTCTATTATCATTGTGAAGTTCGGGTTCTTTATTACCATTTTGGATGGGATTTTTATGAAGTTTATGTATTTTTCATGGCCCTCTAGGAAGCATGGTGGTATGTAACTAATTCCCATATTCCTGTCCGAAAATGTATTCAGAACATCTGTAATGTAGGTGATTACATCAGAGATCGTGGGTATTGCTTCCTTATTTATTAATAAACTTCCACATGCCGTTGCAAAACTAAGAGTTACATGACCAACCCCAAGTTTCCATGAGAATTTTGCTATTTCAGAAAGGTATTTGTAGTTGAGTTTTGTTATTGCTACAATTACCTCTACATTTAAAACATTACCTGCATATCTAACCAAGTTTTTAATTCCACTGACAGTTTCCCCAAAACTCCCTTTAACCCCTGTCAATTTTTCATGCAGCTTTGGCTTGTGTCCATAAATGAATACTGAAAAAATGTTTGCTCCAGATTTTATCATTTTCCTTGCGTATTCTTTATCACTAAATTTTCTCCCGTTGCTCTCTATACAAATATTTTTGAAGCCCAAACTTTTTGCATAAGATATGATTTGCATAATATTCGGTCTGATCGTTACTTCCCCTCCTGTAAATTTAACATCATCGGCAAACTTTTTAATTATTTTTAGCTCCTTCCTAACGTCCTCTGCGCTTTTTCTTGGAAAATCTTCTTTGTTCAAGGAGCAAAATGAGCATCTGTTGTTGCAGTTCGGACCCAGATAGACTTCAGGGACGAAAAGCTGTTTTATGTTGCTACTCATACCTAAAACCCCAAACAATTTAATACTTTAATATGTAAGTTTTAAAAGTGATTTAGTATGGATTTAAAGTACGCTTCAGAAAATGGTTTGAATCCTCAGGAAGTTTTGTTGCTAATGAACGATATGAAATCTGTAATAAGATCTGGGATACCTTCAAAGAAATGTTACAAGAATCTGGTATTTTCATGCAATAAATATGGACTACATTTTCTGAAGGGGAAATTCAAAGAAGGTTCAGAGGAACAGGTTTTTTATATATCTAAATCAAAAAGTTTGGCAAGAGATGCCTACGAGGCGGAAAGAGGCGGTAATAAAAAAGAATTGGGGAGACTTCTAGGATACCCAGAATGTTGCATAGATTTTTTCGTAAATGACATTCGGATGAGAAGTCAAAATGACCCTCGGATGAGAACTCATTTTCACATGGAGAGGGATAATATACCCAGGATAGTATCCATATTCTTGAATACCAAGGACAAGCCATGCTTTTATAACAACAATATTTTTAATTCTGCGAGTAGACCGAATATTGATGAAAGATTACTTAAAAATAAAGAAAGATTGAAGAGACACAACCACTTTCTAATACCCCATGTGCCCTGTTCATATACTTGCAAAAAAAGCATTAAAATTGGGGAGACCGTACTGGAACTGCTCGAGAAGAAAATGCCAAAGTTTGCGGATGAAATTGTTTCGAGTTTGAAACGCATATTCATAGTTTTCGGCGAATTCGAATTTGTTGCAATTAGAGGGAAGGTTAACAAAAATGAAATAACATATGGCGACCCGATCATAATCAACTTGAACCAAAGAGATGAAAAAGCATTAAAGCAAGGAAATAGAATGGTGAGAGATAACGATAAGATTTGTATATTCAAAAATGAAACCCTTCTACACACAATCAAAAGAAGAAGTGAATATCATGGGGTTGTGATGGATTTCACTTAGCCTCTACCCTTGGCAGAGTCCATGGCCTTTTTCAATTCTTCAACAGTTTCGATCCTTTTTCCAAGAACAGGCTTTAATTCACCATACCCGTAAATCTTTGCATACTGCTCCCATAAACCATAGCAGAATTTATCAAAACGACACTTTTTACATTTTTTGCCTTTTTGAATCGACCTGTCAAGATGACTTTCTAGTTTTATGGTAAAAGTAGGATTGACTATGTTGGTTACAACAGGAAGCTTAACGAAGTTCGAATATTTTATGTAATCACCGAGAAGGCAAAGTGGAATATGACCTATGGCTATATTTTCATCATCCAGAAAGTTGATGGCTTTCTTGATGTAGGAAACAGTTTCGGACATTTTCGGAACAATTTTCTTGTTCAGCAAGGTGCTACCGTGAACGGTTATGAAATTTAAAGTTATGTGTTTATCTGTTATTTTCCTGAGAAACTTAACAATTTCTGGGAGATGTTTGTAATTAAACTTTGTTATCACAACATTTATGCCAAAATATAATGAGGTTTTTGAGAGATTCTCAATTCCTTTAACAGTTTCATGGAAACTTCCAGGTGCGCATGTTACCTTTTCGTGTATTTTTGGCGTATGGCCATGGATAGAGATAAAGAAATGGTTGACTCCAGCATCCAAAATTTTTTCCAGGAATTTTTCATTATGAAGTTTTCTGCCGTTCGTCTCTATACTGATCTGCCTGAAACCCAGCTTCTTTGCATAGGAAACAATTTTGACTATATCAGGCCTTATTGTCGGTTCGCCACCGGTTATCCTTATAGAATTTCCAACATTCCTTATTTTTTTCAGTTCATCCTTTATTTCTTTCAGGCTTTTTGTGGGGAAACTCTTGCTCCAGTCTCCACCTACTGCGCAGAATAAACACGCGTTGTTACATTCTACCCCTACACATATTTCAGGCAGGAAATGAGCTTCTTCTTTAAACTGAACCATTCTATCATCCTCTTATGGCCCTAAATTCTCTGCCACCTGCCAATACCCAATAAGTCTTCCATATCATAGGGCATTCATCCCTTTTCGCGCATTTTTCGCACTCGTCAACAAACATCAGTTCGCTCTTTTGTTTGGTAACACCTTTTGCCAAATCCCAATATTTCTTTTTAATTGTGCAGAGAGGAAAATGGAAAAGTTTCACTTCAATGTCATTTTTCATAAGAATGTCAGCAGCCTTTTCAGCATAGGGAACAACATCCTTGTACCTTACAAAAATGGCCTTTCTGTTTATATAGGCATTCCCAGTGTATTTCATGTTTATGAAAACAACTCTGAATACGCCTTTTAGATTCTTGATTATATACTTGGCCATATCCTCCAGATGTTTGTAATTAATTGTGCTTATTATAACCCTTAGTTCTATGGGTATCCCCGCCTTGATGAGATTCCTTATGCCTTTCAGGGTCTGCTTAAAACTCCCGGGAGTCCTAGTTATAGCATCATGTATTTCCCTTTTATG
This sequence comes from uncultured archaeon, assembly GCA_964613955.1. Classification (GTDB taxonomy): domain Archaea; phylum Aenigmatarchaeota; class Aenigmatarchaeia; order QMZP01; family QMZT01; genus CS3-C152. The sequence continues at coordinate 163,720 of CAZTJN010000001.1, forward strand.
TCCGTATAGTGCAATGCCTATTTTTAAATTTTTAAGACCTATCCCAACCATCTTGCTTACAAATTCATCGTAACAAAACATCCTCCCGTTTGAAACTATGAACACATTCATATACGGGTCTTTTTCTTTTGCATATTTCAAGAATTTAAAAAATTCCTTTCTTATCGTAGGTTCCCCGCCCGTCAAACCAAGGGTCTCCCCGGGTTTGACACTATCTATCACCTTCTTTATGGTCTCCTCAGAGGGATTACCTACTTTAAGTTTTTCTGCCATTTCCAGATTGTTTATGCATGATATGCAGTTGTTGTTGCATTTGAACGTCAGCGGCCAGTCAACCATAATATCACTAATAAACTTCTTTCGCGTTCTTCACAAGCTTGCCTTTAACGGCCTTTATTTCACTCTCCCCCATAACATCGATGTAGTTCTTCATAACACCTATGCAGACGAGTCTGTATCTGCAATTTTCGCAGGCTTTGACCTTTATGTTGTCCACCTTTCTTTTGTCGTCAAGATTTGTGTCCGTGTGAGGCCAGAACATCTTCGTTTGTAACTCCATCATGCTCGAAAATCCTTCGTAACCTGTCATAAAACAGACAGGGTAATTCAAAGTCCATCCCTGTTTGCTTGCATCCCTGAGAATATCTATTGCTTTGTGTATATATTTTTCAACGTCCTTCATTCTGGGTATCAAAAATTTGTTTTCCTTAAGATGCCCGTCTATGGTTGGGAATATCAGGCAAACAGACCTTATGTAATCTTTCACCAATTCCATTGTTTTCGGAAGAAGTCTGTAGGTTTTTGAGGTTATAACGGTGTTTATGTCTATAGTCTTGTCGTATGAATAAAGATTTTTCAGGCCCTTTATGGTCTGTTCGAACGAACCTTTCACCCCGGACAAACTGTCATGCAGCTTTTCGTCGGGACAATGAACAGAGAAAATCGCGCCCGTCAGACCAGCCTCTACCATCTTTTCCGTGAATTTATCGTAGGAAAACATCCTGCCGTTCGTAGTCACCCGGATTTCGCTGATTCCCTTGCTCTTGGTATGTGATATAAGTTTCAGGATGTCCCTTCTTATTGTAGGTTCTCCTCCGGTGAAGTTTATTTCCCGTGGTTTTTCGGATACGGCCCTGTCGATGTCTGCCAGAACCTCTTCCGTGGTTTTGTCGAAAGACCTTAGTTTATCCCCTACCGAGCAGAACAAACAGTTGTTATTGCACGTGAACCCTGTCACGATTTCTACCTTGTTAATCCCAACCATACGCATCACTAAAATTTATACCCCTGCGTCATGAACACTGAAGGGTCCTTTATCCTCTTTCCAGGTACCGGTTTGAATTCACTTAGACCGTAAACCTTCGCATACCTCTTCCAGACACCAAGACACAAATCGAAATACTTGCATGATTTACAGGAGTTTGCTTTTATCCTGTGTTTATGTCTGTTTTCCTGCAGGGATATGTTGAAATCAGGGCCTATAAGGTTCGTGTCCATGGTTCCCATTTCTGCCACGGTGTCCTCATATCCCTGTAAGAGACAATACGGGAATGAGTAAATCCATATCTCTTTCCCGGCCTTCTTGACAACTTTTATTGCCTTATGCACGTAAGGCGAAACTTCGGTCATCCTCGGTGGCATAACAGTATCAAGATACCTGTAGGCATTGCCGTCTATTATCAGATAATTTACGTGGATGCCTATGGGGTCGAATTTTAGCAGGAATTTCATGATTCGGGGGAGTATGTTATAATTAAATCTGGATATAACCGTGCTGAATCTGAGGTTTTCAATACCCAGCTCTTTTATATTCTTAACACCCTGTACGGTCTGGTCAAAGGAACCCGGAACCATGTTCATCCTGTCCACCAGTTCCTTATTATCCCCATGCAGGGATATGAGAAACCTGTTCGCTCCGCTGTCAACAACCTTCTTGGCGAAATCCTTGTAGGAAAACATTCTTCCGTTGCTCTGGATTTCTATGGTCTTTATCCCAAGACTTTTTGCATACTTTATGCCTTTTATCAGGTACCTGAATATAGTCGGTTCCCCTCCGGAGAAAGAGAACGTTCCTGCATTGACTTTTTTGGCATATTCTATATGTTTTTTGATTTCCGACCACGGTTTCACTTTATTCTCCGGAAACTTGTGCCCGACAGAACAGAATATGCAGTTGTTGTTGCATTTCCATCCAAGCAGAACCTCGACTTTCCCTATCTCGTATTTCTGTTCGCTCATAGCATTATCTTAAAAAGAATTTTTATAAGCTTAAATTCCTTTTAGAAAAGTCACAAAACTTCCGTGGAAGAAGATGGTCATGAGCACGCCCAAAAAGAGGAAGAAAGCGAACGGCATGCTCGTGTGGACAAGAATTTCATCAAACTTTATTTTGCCTTCCTTTCTGAGCCTTTTTATTTTTTCGGCATCCCTTTTGCTCAGTCCCTCAAAGGAAATGTTGTGTATGTATTTTTTGCTTATTCTTTCCTTCAGTATCTGTGGTATGCTGAACTGCTTTATTTTTTCTTTTCCATATTCTATCTCCCCACCCTTCTTTTTCTCGACAATCACCTCGGCCAGACAGTCCCCTGGCTTAAGTTCACTTATTTTTTTTGAATAGGTGTAACCTTTGAAACCCAGCTCAACGACGAAATACCTGAAAATAACAAATGCCAGCAGGACTGTGACAAGATAGTATAGAAATCCGAACGTAAACACATTCCTGTAATCCACCAGCAGTCTTATGACTGCGGTAACGATGAAGGTTAATTCCAGACTAAACGTTCCTATCCTCTCGAAAATTTCCATTACTACGAACAGCACAACCACAACAATGAAGTAATTGTATGGTATGCCCATCAGCCCAAAACCCCCCATGAAAACCCAAAGAAAGCCAATAATAACAACGCATGCCATAAACATTCTATACGGCTCAAGGGCAGATTTCAGGCTGTCCGTGATTTCGGACCTTTTTGATCCTAAGAGAAGCAGTACAAACATAAAGACAAAAATGGGAACAAACGTATTAACAATGTAGTCAAACGAAACGAAATGAAGTTCCTGATCCGCGTAAATATCCAAAGGCAGCAGCAGCGAATAGCCCATAAATAATTTCGCGTCTCCTGCTGGCCATACGTTCATCACCCACAGCAAAAAACCCGCGAAAACGGAGAAGCCAAAATTCATGAGCAGGTTAGGAACGAGGGAGAACATCTCTGGTGATTGAATTAATTGAAAAATGTGCAAAAAAAGGGCAACAATAAGGGCAAGGAGAATTATTTTGTTCCTTATGATTTTTCTTTTGAGGTCTTCATATGTCGTGAGCAAACCGAACCCAATTATGAAAGCAATGTTCAGTAACATATCATTAATTTGAATAATTATTTTATAAACAACCTAGCTCTTTGTTAGCTCTGTGTAAATACCTGCTATTTTTGATGATCATTTTACCATTATAATTTTTACATAACATTTGAGCATTTATTACTACCCGCTCAGCTTGTTGCGGGTTTTTTTATTATCTATCCAAGCCTTTTTGCATAGTTACCTGTATTTTTGGGTTCTACCACAATGTTGTCAACACCACCCTTAATTTGATATTTCAAATAATTTCCTCAACACTTTTTATCTTTCTCCCCTTGACGGGCTTGAACTCCGAACTCCCGAATTTTTCGGGATATTCCTTCCATGGACCTTCGCATATCAGGTCAAACTTACATAACTTACACTGGGGGAACTTTTCCTTGCCTGATTTTTTCCGGTCCCTTTCAAAATCCTCGACGTAAAGGTCAGGGTAACGTATCTCGGTTGAGGGCATGAATCTCTCGGCGCAGTATTTCTCGTAGCCTTGCATGAAGCAGAATGGATACGCCTCCACCATCACGCCCACGCCAGCTTCTATCCCAACATCCAGGGCCCTGTGCATGTAGGGTCTGACGAGGGACTTCCTCGGAACCATGGAATCGAAGTTTTCCCAGGCATTCCCCACAGCGTGTATGAAGGCGAGCTGGAACTGGTCAACTTTCAGGGAGACTAAAAGTTTGGCAAGTTCAGGAAGGTATTTGTAGTTAACTTTGTTCACAACAGAATTCGTTAATATGTATTGGTCCAACTCCCTCAGGTTCCTGATTCCTTGGACCACCTGATTGAAAGCACCATGGGACCTCGTGAGATAATCATGGATTTCCGGGGTATGTCCGTGCAAGGCAGGGGAAAATTCGTTCGCGCCTGCCCTTATGAGTTTTCTGACGAATTCCTTGTATGAGAACATTCTCCCGTTGCTCTGGAGTTGTATAACTTTGTAACCAGCATCTCTCGCGTATTTCATGAGCTCTATTATGTCCTTTCGGATACTTGGCTCTCCTCCTGTGAAAACAATCCCTTCACATCCTGTTTCTCTCCCCTTGTCCATCTCCTTCTTGAGCTCTTCCGTTGTTCTGTCCCCAAGATGTCTCTTGTGCGCCTGAACGCAGAACCTGCAGTTGTTGTTGCAGGAGAAACCAACTTTGAGGTCAAGTCTTTTCATAACACTATTTTAAAAATCAAATCTTTTAAAAATGAGTATATACTAAACTTATGACATCCAGATTAAATACTAAATAATTAAAAAATAGCAAATAATCAATTTTATATGGTCTTAATGAAGTTTTCAAAGTTCAAGTCAAAACTTACAAACTTCATAAAAGAACTCTGGAAAGAGCCTGTGATATTTGTTTATCTAATAACTATAATGTACGTTCTCGTTTTTACAAATTTGTCTTTTTCTACTTATTTTTCCCTTGGGTATACTTATGATACTTGCCAATGCGACCACATAATATGGAAAATGATCAGCGGGAGACCACTTTATGGTTTATTTGATATGGATAAAAATTCTTTCTCTTCATCACATCTACATTTTTCTCCAATAAACATATTCTTGGCAATGGTGTATTTTGTTGTTCCAACACCATTGCTGTTACTTTTTGTTCAGTCACTTTTCATTGGTCTTGGGGCAATACCTATATATAAACTCTCAAAAGAAAAACTTGATTCTAAATTAGGAGGGTTAGTATTCAGTATCTCTTACCTACTTTATCCTGTCACCCAAGGAGCCAACCTGTTTGAATTTCATACCGTGGTTTTATCAATACCTTTTCTCCTATGGGCATTTTATTTTGCGGAGAAGAATGATTACAAAAAGTCTGTCATTTTATCGATGTTCGCATTGTTTTGCCAAGAAAATGTCTCATTTGTAATAGCACTACTTGGAATTTATATTATATTCAGGAAAAAGAAAAAAATTGGTTTGACCATTTCATTGCTTGGTGTCTTTTGGTTCATCTCCGTTTTCCATGTAATTTTTCCTGCAGTTTACAATATTAATTTGTCAGAAGTCAGTCAAAGGTTTTTTGAATTTGGGGACACACATCAAGAGATAATAGGTACAATTTTTGCAAACCCGGTCTATGTTTTTACAAGATCCTTTTTACAAGAAAGGATTAGACTTTTATTGCAGATGCTTTTACCACTTTCCTTTTTCCCTCTGTTCAGCCCTGCCTTGCTTATAGCTTTACCGGATTATACATTACAAACACTTGCTAATCGTCCTTGCTTGGACTTTTATTGCATGGCCGTGGCGGTTCCCTTTACATTCATAGCAGCGATATATGGGGTTAAATGCGTTTCATCATTTCTATCGAGGAGGATACATTTTACTGGTGTTTTGAACATAATTTTGATTATTATCTTGTTTACAAGCATATACTCAAATTTATTATTTTCACCCTTTCGAATGGAAGACATCTTTTTGCCGTATAAAATAAGCAACCACTATTTTAAGCTAAAAAGCATAACAAACTCGATACCGAAAAATTCTACTGTGATAGTAAATGATCGTCTTTGTCTTTATGCTTGTCATTTTAAAGAGATCCATATTCTTCAGGAGTATCTCGGAAGTCAGAGGAGACAGGTAAATGCAAATTTTATGATAATAGACAGAACCATACTTGAGCCCATGACAGAAGAAGAATCCAAAATCCTCGAGAATTTTATATCAGAAAATTTCATGGAAATAAATTCAGAGGATGGTATCGAAATTTACAAATCAAAAATGATAAGCCAGAAATAATATTTAAATAAATTGGAGCAAGAATTCTCCGCGCCTTCAGGCCGGGGATGAATTGCG
>CAZTJN010000002.1:0-48032 GCA_964613955.1 uncultured archaeon
CCGCCCGGGCTGATCGACACGGATGTAGAGAATTTGCTTACGGGCTCGATTCATGAACTGGCTGAAAGTTTTTTGGGAGGCAATTATGTTTACAGCACAATAACTGCATGGATCAGCAATGATGATTCCGTTCAATTCGTTAATTCCAACCTATCCGCTCCCTCTGGCTTTCTGGGTTCGGATACGGTGCCCATGACCAGGATCGAGGAAGGCAAATATTCAAGAACAATTGCGGCGCGAAGCTCTAAAATCGTCGAGATTGCCGTTGAAGTCCTGATCCCTTACCTGGAGGGTGTGCTGTTGGATTCTTTGATAGAGACACAACCGGAAATCAGGTGGGATTACGTTATCATAAAGGACATCCTGGGGGGTGTGCACCCTTACAGGGTTAATAAGAGGTTGCCAAGTATTTTGAAGGATCTGCCTACAAGGTTTCTGGGAAGGGCGACGGCCTTTGTGTCTGCATGCCCTGTCGACATGCTCGTGATCGATCCGGAAGGCAAAAGGACGGGAAGTTTGTATGAAAACGGCACATTCGTCGGGATAGTCAATGAGATAGGAAAATCGGTTTATACAGGACGAAACACTGAACCGGAATTCGTCGTTATCTTTGATCCCATGGAGGGTGAATACAGGATAGAGATATACGGGAACGAAACGGGCGTTTACAATTTTAGCGTGATAAGCGTGGATAACGGGAGCGTATTCTACGGAAAGAACTACACCAACATTCCGATCGGGCAAGGAGGGATTCAAACGTATGAAGAGCCCATAACCGATGTGGAGCCGCCCGAAGCCGTTATAGGGTATGACACTGTTTCTGAAGAACTGGTTGTCGAAGGGAAGGACAACTTTGACAAAAACGTAGACGTATCGTACGAAGAGAAGTGTTCGAAACGTTTGTTCGGGTTCTGCATGGAAATGGAAAGAAATTATACGCTTACGGACAACGCCGGGAATCAGTTAATACTCAGAATGAGGTACAGGAAAGTAAAACATTCCGGCAGATACGGCAGCCTCTCTTTCATTCATGCAAGGCTCCTGAGCGCGAAATACGTGACAGAGGAGGGGTCAATGGAAAACGCGTTCGAAAACAACTGGCTGACTTACAGCATCAATAAAAAATCCGGCAAGATCAAGCATTTTTCCCAGAGTTTTTACATGAAGGGCAGGGGGTTTGTCAGGGCGCGTTATGAACCGGGAAGGAACAAGACTAGTGTTATAGACGCATTGGGGAAGAAACCGGAAAGAATTGTTCTGGAAGGCCTGCACCTCTACGAAATAATCACGGATGCGGAAGAACTTGCCGGAATCGCTTAATACTCTCTCCAGGAGTGCGAACACTTTGTGCAGCGGAAGAATATTGTGGGGGGTTCGTCCGTTGACCTTGTCTGTACCATCCACCAGACGGCTTCCTTGTTCCCGCACTTCGGGCAGACCACCCTTATCTTCGGGAGCGCTTCTTTCTTTTCCTCTATGAGAACCACATCGTCATGCGGCTTTTTCTCTACGTTTTCAGAGATTTCCACGGGTTTGTAATCCTTGAGTTTATAGCCGCATTTTCTGCAAACTAGAACCGTTCTGTTCTTTTCTTTTTTCAAGGTAAGTACCAGTCCGCATTTCGGGCAGAAGTGCATGTGATCTCCTGGAATTCACAACAGATATTATCGTATCCTATCTTTAATAGTTATATATAAAAATGTAACGGTTATCGCCAACAGCAGAACCCAGCCTGTGTTGGGGAGCAAGTATTCTGTAGCGCCTATCTTTATCCAGCCAAGGAAAGGAATTATGAACACCACCTTTCCGTGTATCTGCTCTGGGAGTATGTGCTTCTCAAAAGGGAGCTGCCTGCCGTTGTTGGCGTCGCCCATGGTCTGAAAGGTTCCATCGGCGTTCTTTTTGATGAGCCTGTGAACAATAGGAGTGGATTTCCCTTCCGGTGAAAACACTATTATATCCTTTATTTTCAGGGAGTTCCAGTATTGTTCGGGACTGGTTCCCTGTATTATGAGTATGTCCCCCTTGTAAAAGGTGGGGACCATGCTGTTGGACTCGACGGCGACAACGGGCATGTCCGTGGAAAGGGCAAAGGCGAGTCCCTGGTTTATCGCAAGAGCGAGCACTATGCCAATCGCTATGTAAAAAACCGTTCCAAACGTCCCTTCAAACCTGATTTTAGGTCTCATTTGAACCCGCTCGCTATTATATGGGCGATCCTGACCGGTTCGCACGTAACTGAATGTATGGACGTAAGATTTATAATTTTTTCGCATTCGTAGGCATCAATACCTACATGCTGGTAAAACAGTGTTTTCCTTCCCTTTAGAACCTTGTTCTTGACCTCGGCCTTCTTTATTTTTCCTGCCTTTCTTATAAGCTCCCGCCGTCTCCCGGAGTCTTTGAACCTCAAAAGACTCTTCTCAATTGATTTCAGGTCCGGCTCCTCCCTTATTATAACCATGACAGGAAGCCCTGTTTTTTCGTAGAGTTTTTTTATGTCAACTATGTTGAAACCCCCGAAGGTTATTCCGTCAAGCATTATCAGGCGGAGCTGCTCCCTGTGTTTGCTTTTGCTAACGGCCTGCGCGATCCTTTCCGTTGCATCCGTTCCGTCGACCTTTATCCTTGTTGTTACAACACCGTCTATCTGCGTTCCTCCCCTGCATATCACTCCTATCAGTGTTGTTTCATTGTCCTTGAACGTGAATGGAACATCATCCCATCCTATAATCCTTATTTCATTCTTTATGTTTCCCAACATAAAACCAGAATTATCTTGAAACCCTCTTGAACTCCTTCTCGAAGTCCTTTGCCTGATCGATTATTCTCTGCGAGGCACTCGAAAGTATCTTTATGGGGTTTTTTGCCCTGACTATGAATTTGGGCTCGGAAAGATAGGGGTGCTCGATCACGTAGGAGGCCTGTTTAGTTCCCACTCTCCATGCGTTTTCTCTGAGTAAATTAAGGAATGTGTGTGTCTCGCCTGAAACCTCGAAAACCATCTTTTCCTTGTCCTTTTCGAGGAGCATGAGTTTCATAAAAATGTATTATGGGGTGTTATATTTAAATGGTTTTCTGGTGGACTGCATTATTTTTAAAAGGTCGCCGGGTCTATATTTATTATGACCATTTTCCGGGCGTACGACATACGTGGTGTTTACCCGAGGGAGCTGAACGAAAACGTAGCGTATAAAATAGGTCTGGCATTCGGCAAATTTTTGGGAAGGGGAGATGTAGCGGTCGGAATGGATGTCAGAAAGAGCAGCCCTGCCATAAAGGAAAGCATCACCAAAGCTCTTTTGGAAATGGGTTTGAACGTGGTGGATGTCGGAATGGTTCCCACTCCTTTGCTTTATTTCATAGTCGCCCACAACAAAATGGATGCAGGCGTAATTATAACCGCTTCCCACAATCCAAAGGAATACAACGGCATAAAACTCTGTGGCAAGGGTGGTCTCTGCCTTTCCTACGAGACAGGTATAGGAGAAGTCGAAAGGCTCGTGAGAGAAGGGGTAGAGCCAAACGGAAAGAAAGGGAGGCTCACAAAAAATGATATAGAAGAGGAGTACATAAAATTCATTCTGGAAAGAACCAAATTCTCCAGACCCCTCAAAATCGTGATAGATGCGGGAAACGGGGCAGCGGGGAAAGTGTCGTCCAGACTTTTCAGAAGGCTCGGCTGTGAGGTAATCGAATTGTACTGCGAACCGGACGGGGATTTCCCCAACCATCATCCTGACCCGCTGGCAAAGGAGACCCTGAAGGATCTGCAAAAAAAAGTTGTTGAAACCAAGGCGGATATGGGGATAGCCTTTGACGGTGACGGGGACAGGGTCAGCTTTGTGGATGAGAAGGGAGGAATATTCCCTGACAACAAGGCTTTTGCCCTCATGATAGAAAACACGCTCCATAAAAACCCGGGAGCCAAAATTCTTTACGAGGTTCTTTGTTCGCAGATGATAGAGGATGTTATAAAAGAGGCAGGAGGCGTCCCTGTTCTTTCGAGAGTTGGTCATTCGTACATACAGAAGACCATGTTTGAAGAAGGCTGTCTGCTTGGCGGGGAAACGTCAGGGCATTATTATTTCAAGGAAAACTTCAACTATGACGATGGGATATTTGCGGCTGTGAAACTCGCCGAGCTGCTTTCGTATTCAGGCAAAGGCATATCCGAACTTGGGGAAAAACTGCCGTTTTACATAACATCTGACGACACCCGAATCCATTGCCCGGATGACAAAAAATTTCAGGTGGTTAAAAATCTGAAAAAAAGGTTCGAAAAACAGGGTTACAAAACAGTAACGCTGGATGGCGTGAAGGTCATATTCGAAAGTTCATGGTTCATCGCCAGGCCTTCGAACACGCAACCGGCCATCGTCCTTCGCTGGGAGGCAAAAGACAATAAAGAATACGAAAGGGTAGGCAATTTTATCAAAAGAGAGGTTCAGAAAGAGATAACGGCTACTTCCTGATTTTCTCAAGGATTTCCTTCGCAGAAGAGACACTTATCCTGTTTTCTTCGACCATTAGTTTCGTAACCCTTTCTATTTCATCTCCCTTTGCCCCCGCCGTAACTGCAATGTTCTTCGCATGAAGGCGCATATGTCCTTTCTGTATCCCTTCTGTCGCAAGAGCACGCAAAGCGGCGAAGTTTTGGGCGAGACCGACGGCAGCAATAACTTCGGAGAGCTCTTTTGCTGTCCTGACGCCAAGGATTTTAAGCGCGACTTTCGCCTCAGGCTTTGTTCTTGTCGCCCCTCCAACCGTTCCGACTGCAATTGGAATTTCTATCTCCCCCACGAGATCTCCTTCCCTGTTTTTATAATATTTTGTAAGCGGCATGTATTTCCCTGTTACGCTTGCATAAGCATGCGCTCCGGCTTCTATCGCCCGGAAATCGTTGCCTGTTGCTATCACCACCGCGTCAACCCCGTTCATTATGCCCTTGTTGTGGGTCGCGCATCTGTAGGGGTCATTCGCAGCCAAATGGTAAGCCTCTATTATGGCATTCACAACCTCTTCCCCCTTCATCATACCCCTTGTCGACTTCTCAAGGGCTTCCTTCTTCCAGACCGCTTTCGCGCGAGCGAGTCTTTTGTCTGCCAGGTTCGAAATTATCCTCAGTCGTGCACGGCCACCCGTAAGCTCTTCGAGCAGGGGAGATATTCCTTCGCACATGGTATTGACAGCATTTGCCCCCATTGCATCGCGGACATCAACCAGAAGGTGGACAACAAACATCTCGCCTATTTCCGTTCGTATTCTCCTGACTTCTATGTCCTTCGCTCCTCCTCCGAAGCTCACGAGAACAGAATCCCTTTCATTTGCCTTCGAAAGGATTTTTTCCCTGTTTCCAAGAATCGCTTTTTTCGCTTTTTCGAAATTCTTACAACCCAAAATCTGAATCTGCCCTATCATAACGGGATCGTCGCTGGATGTCTTGAAACCTCCCGATGGCCTGGCAAGTTTCGCTGCAAAGGAAGCGGCGGCAACGACCGAGGGTTCTTCGATGCACATGGGAATGATGTAGTCCTTCCCGTTGATGAGGAAGTGCAGACCCAAACCGAACGGAAGTTCGCTCGTCCCCACAACATTCTCTATCATTCTGTCCGCAGCTCCCATGCCCAAGGCTCCTGTTTTCTTCAGGATCCCAACTTCCTCGTCCGTTAGATTAACAATTTCCTTCAATATACTCAGTCTTTCCTCTGGGGTTTTTTTGTAAAAGCCCGAAAGTTTTGAAGGGTCCATGCAATCTCCTGATTTACTTACTCACGAGCCTATATTTAAATGATGTTGTTGTGTTTACGACGATTGCAGATTTTTAAATCTTGTGCAGGCTATAAACATTATGTTCGACCGAAAGAGGAAGATGGGAATATTAAAAAACTTGAAAAAAGCGGGGGTGAAGAAGGTTTTCATTCAGGTGCCGGAAGGTTTGAAGATGAATTCGCTCGATCTCGTGGACTTTCTGGAAAAAAACGGGATCGAAACCCTCCTTTCGATAGAGCCCTGTTTTGGGGCGTGTGACCTAAGGGATCATGAAGCCAAGATGCTTGATTGTGATCACATACTTCACATAGGGCACTCGGATTTCGGGCTGAAGGCAAAGATCCCCGTAATATATGTAGAATACGAAATCCCGTGTGATCCCATTCCCTTGCTTGAATGGCACTTGAAAAAATTAGAAGGATATGAAAGAATATCACTGGTATCAACAATCCAATTCGTGCATTGCCTGAAAGGGGTAAAGAAATTCCTTGAGGGGAAGGGGAAACGGGCATACATAGGTTCATCTGGCAAACTGAAAAACGGTCAGGTTCTTGGCTGTGATTACTCGTCGGCGAAGGTATTGGAAGATAAGGTCGATTGCTTCCTTTTCATAGGCTCGGGGAGATTTCACCCCCTCGGCTTGCAGGAAATCGTCAGAAAACCTGTCTTCTTTCTCGATATTGAAAAAAAGAACATGACAAATTTCCTGAGGGAAAAGGAAAGGTTGGAGACACTGAAGATAATGAGGGTTCAGAAGGCGAAGGGGCTTCGTAACTTCGGCATCGTGGTATCGACAAAGGCCGGACAGCTAAACTTGAAAACAGCAGAAGAGGTCAAAGAGAGGCTGAAATCGTTGGGCAAAAATGCTTACATTCTTGTGGTGGATCAGCTGGCCCCTGAAAAACTGACGGGTTTGAAGATAGATGTTCTTGTGAACACTGCATGCCCGAGAATGAGGGAGGATTTCGAACAGTTCGGAAAGGTTATTCTGGACCCGAAAGATATCAAAATTTTGGAACAATAGTGGTTGAAATTTCTTTTTTTGAAAATTATCACAGGGGTTGGATATCTAGAAAAACCCTTCCCTCTTTCTTTCCTTCTTTTTCATTCTTTGTATTTTCCTTTCGTGGGCCTCCACAAACTTGTTAACCCTGTCAATGGATTTCCTGTCGTTGCCGACGCCGGAGGTGTTCCCCACGCCAACGATTATGACGTTTGAATTCGTTTTTGCCCTTTTCAATGATTCTTTGATTGATTCTATAACCCCGGGGACCGCGTCTTTGATTGCCTTTCGCATGGGCATTATTGCTTCCTCCGGTCTCATCTTTACTATTATGGAATCCAGGGGGATGTTGTTCTTGACGGCGACGTCCTCTATGTACGATTTCTCGACGCCCGGGCCTCCCATTGCCACGCCCACTCCTTCGGCTATCGATCCCGTTTTCTCGCCCTCGAGCTTTGCGGCAGCATCCACTGTTATTATCCTGGATATTTTCTTTCTTTTGACGAGCCTTTCTACCGCTTTCCCCGGTCTTCCTATCCTTCCGCCAGGGCCCTTTGCCTTTATGACAAAACAGTTCCTGTTGTTAATCTTTACATTTGACATGAGTATGTCCTCTTCAATTTCTCTGGGTCTGGTTTTGACCATGAGCTTGGCTGCAACCAGAGGTCCCAGTCCGTCGCCTATGGGTTCCCCGTTCGCCATGGACCTTGTTCCCTTGTAGACCGCCTTTGCTATCCTCTCAACCAGGGGAAGCTGCATCTGCAGGATGAGGGCGATCTGATAGGATTTTGTCTGCCTCACCAGTTCCACATAGTGCCTCACGATTTTCGCTATGGTGTGAAGTTCAATTCCGCCTGCCAGGCCCATCCTCAGATTCGCTTTGCTTTCTTTGTCCATTTCAGGGGCAATCTGGTTAACAAAGTACTGGAATCTCTTTTTCTCGTTCTGTATGACCAGTTCGAACTTCTTGACAACCCCGAACGGGTCGAGGGAGACAGGGGTTATAACAAAGAACTCGAAGAACCTGGCAATCGAATCCTTCAGTTTCTTTGTGGGTTTTTTCGATACCTTTTTGATGAGGAATTTTTTCGAGGAGTTGGACATATATTCAAGTTCTTCGGCCGTCTTCTCTATCTTCCACATTATCTGGGAAAGCATCAGACGCGGGTAGAAGAAGAAAAAGACAACGAAGAACACGAAGTAAAGAATTGTTACCCATTCGTTCCCTGCGCCCCACTGGAAAAATACCATAACACCACTTAATCCTTCTTACTTATGATAGATACGTAATTTATATATTTTAACCTTTCTAAGTTAAATATACTTGGTGTCTGCAATGAACGGGACAGGACATAAATTAATCATCATCTTTGTTTTCCTGATCATCGGAACCTCTATACTGGCTTCAGGCGTTTCCGCTGGTCTGCTTTCAGATCTGCTGGACAATATAGGCAAGTGGTTTGAATCGTCCCCGCTCGGAGGCCTGTTTTCAAGACCCGTGAAGCGAATGGCTGAGATGAATCTTACGTTCTATCCCGAGGGTTTCACGTTCAGCCCCGAGTCCATGGTGAATGTGACGTCTGATTCCACAAAAGTCTCGAATTTCAACGGCGATATAGAGGTTGATCTGAAAAACGATATTGTTCTCTTGAAGGTCAGCAATTCAGGCATGACCATAGAGGAAAGGATAGAAACAATCAAAATACATGGTCTCTCCTTCAGCAACCTGGAACTCAGCAGCATGAAACTTAGCATGGTTTCTGGAAACTGGACCGAAACGACGGAAAGCGGATCGCTGAAGGTGTACGATTTCTTGGGGGAAGGCATTATAACGCCAGACTATATCCGGCTCGTAGGCAACGTCTCCAAGGTCAGCAAAGAATGACCTCAGAAGTTAACTTTTCTCTCCTCCCGTTCCCAGTTCAACTATCCTTGCATAGGCAGGCCGTGTGACCAGTATGCCTACAAGAACGCCGACAACAGTGGTCATGGCGAACCCCCTGACAAACCCGGCGACGAGGACCATCAGGGGAAGCATGGCGAATATTGTTGTGGCCGCCGAGCCGAATATTATGAAGAATGCCCGCTTGATTTTGTCCCTGATTGTGTAGATGATTTTCTCTTCTTTCCTTCCTGAAAGTGTTTCATCGGCTATGATCACCATGTTGTCCACACCAACACCTATGGCCGCTATGATTCCCCCGATGGCGGGAAGATCTATTGTCCATGAGCCCGGGAAAACTATCGCCATAAATGGTATCAGCAGAGCCCCTACCCATGCAACCACATCCACTTCCTCCTTTTTCCACCATGCGAGTCCTACAACCACCATGTTCAAGATAAGGACGGGCGTCCAGACCACCCAGTCATTGTTGGCTGCTATTCCAAGGATTATGATTATTTCTGAAAGTCCGATGAACACCATGGGGATCGCGATTCTCAGCCTGCGGTATCTAATGAACACCACGACCACGACCGCCAGGGCAGCAAAAAGACCTGCATACACAGCAGAAATTACGAACCCCTTTCCAAGGGTCGGGGAAATAACACCGACAGAAACAGTCTCCAGGCTTACAGGCAGCGCCCCTGACCTGAGTATGGTCTGCAGATTTAGCTTCTCTTTTACTGCCTCCTCCCGTGTTTCCCTTGAACCCTCTATCTGGGGCGTGGTGTAGAATTTGCCTCCAAGTGTGGAAGCGATTCTGAGGTCCGAGACCAGCTGGTCATCAAGATAGAGCAGTATGCGCGAATCCTTCAGATAGTATTCGCCTGACTGTAAATCCATCTGGCTTGGTATGCCGGACGTTATCTTTGCAAATCTTTCCGCTCCCTTCTCCGAAACAAGGATTCCAAAAAAGAATGTAAAGAACTGCCCTCTTGGGATTACGCCCGAATGTTTGGAATCGGAATACACAAGCTCTATGTCATCCCCTCTGTATGCCGTTCCCAAGAAAAACAGCTCGCTGCCCGTTTTCGTTACATTCGTGTATTCGAAATCGATGTCTTCGAGTGTGAATGTCTGATTTGGTTCCAGTATCATATCCCCGAGCTTGATCGTGTCGTTTTCCATGAGCTCCACAGGGTAGCTGTTCTCGCCCAGCTGGAAGTTACCATTCCCCTTGCTCAGAAACACGGGCTTGGATATCTTGGCTTCGAACTTTCCCTGTTTTGAGAGCAGGTCCGTAACAACTTCCCTTCCCAGCCCTGCAGCCTCTATCTCAACAAAATTTTCACCGCCTATCGATCTTATGGGAACAAACCTGACTTCCCTGAGACCGTAAATGTTTGCCCTGGTCTGCAGGGTAGCGATGATCTGGTCTATCATGTCCCCTGATATGTTTCCCTTGGGCTGGAGCAGTATCCGCGTTCCTCCCCTTATGTCAAGGCCGAATTCCAGATTGGTTTTGTCTATGTCCATCACATCTATTCCGATTCCGCTCTCATTTACATGGAACTTGTAATTTTTTCTGTCAACCGTCAGCGTTACGTTTCCCATGTAGTTCTTCAACTTTTTGTTCCATTCTTCTGCCGTGTAAATTCTCTCTCCGTTGACATGCGAAACCACCATGCCCTGCTGGAGGACACCACTCGCAGGAGAGTTGTCATAAACGTATGCAATCTGAACGCCAACGTAGTGCGGCTTGGCTATTATGGCCAGAGCTGCGCCAAAAACCATTATCAACAGCAGCCATATCCTCCAGTACTTCAGCATCATATCAACCCCTTTCTCTCGCAGTACCACCTCAGAATGACCGAGTTCATCAGCCACGTGTTCATTATGTCAATAAAAAGACCTATGAGCAGGACTATCGCTATCTGTGAAAGGACAGGGGATATGGCAGACAAAAGCAAGGCCGTCAGAGCCCCTATGGACGTGAGCGTCATGGTAAGCCCCGTCTTCACCGCCCTTCGTATCTTATCCCCAAGCGTTTTGTCCTCCGATTCCCTGAGCAGCCTCGAAGTCAGCATTATGTCTGTGTCGACAGAATAACCTATGAGCATGAGAAGCGCGGCGAGACCTGCAAGGGAAAGTTGAATTCCGAAAACCTGCATCAGAGCGAGCGTGATAACCATATCTGACATGGCAGACATTATGACAGCGATGGAGGGGACGAATGTTCTAAAGATAACGAAAACTATTATACCCATGAAAATGAAGGCCGCTATTATTGCAAGCTGCGCCTGTGACCAGAATGACTCTCCCAATGAAGATCCTATGGTCTCGATGGACCTGTCTTTCGTTTCGATCCCCATTGCCTCGAGCTCGGCAAA
Source organism: uncultured archaeon (assembly GCA_964613955.1). GTDB lineage: Archaea > Aenigmatarchaeota > Aenigmatarchaeia > QMZP01 > QMZT01 > CS3-C152. Next base: position 11,048 of record CAZTJN010000002.1, read on the forward strand.
TATTCTGTCAGGTTCCACTTCGCTGGGGGTTTCTATCAACGTCCCGTAACCCTGAAAGCTTCTCGTTTCCCTTACATTGATATCCTGGAACTTTTCCTTCAGCTCCGTCTTTATGCCTTCGATGTCAAGGCTCTTTTCCGTGTTTATCGTTATTACCGTTCCTCCTTTCAGTTCGATGGATCTCTGGAACCATTCGCCTGTCCGGACATACTGACTAACCAGGAAGCCTGCAGACAGGAATAAGAAGATAATGGGAACTGTAAGTAAAATCTTGTAGTTGGGTATTTTCACAGACGGTTTCATGTGATCACGTATACGTTTTACTTGTCATATTTGTTTAAATAAGTGTTGTTCATAGGTTTAATATGTATGACATCGTAGTGGTTGGTGGCGGGCCTGTTGGCCTGTATACGGCAAAGCTCTGCAAGGATATGGGATATAAAATTCTGGTTATGGAAGAACACGGGAGCATAGGAAAGCCGTTGCAGTGTTCCGGTCTGATATCAAGGAACATCGAGGTATTCTTTCCTAACATAAGGGAATGGGGCGTCATCGAGAGGGAGGTGGATGCCGCAGTGGTCCATTCACCGAACAGCTCGTTTTCCTTGAAAAAAAAAGGTGCGGCGTATGTTATAGACAGGTCAAAGTTCGATAAAAAAATAGGAGAAATGCTGAACTCAGAGATTCTGCTCAACTGCAGGGCAGGCAGCATCGCAGTGAAGAAGGATTATGTAGAAGTCAATTCAGGCAAAGGGAAATTCAGGTGTGAGATGCTTGTGGGGTGTGACGGACCGAACTCTGTCGTTGCCAAGGGATTGTGCGTTAGACCAAAAAAAATGCTCAAAGGCCTGATAGCCATAGTTGAGAGAACCCCCCGCTGCGAAAGTGTGGATCTCTATTTCGACAAGAACTCGCTGAAGGACGGTTTTTTCTGGAGAATACCCAGAGGGAAATCCACAGAATACGGGGTACTGGGAAAGAACGTGGATTTTCGTGATGTGGAAAAATTCTTCGGAATTAAAAAATACAAAAAATTCGCGGGTCTGATACCCATAGGTCCTGTGAGGAAAAGTTTTTTCAACCGCATACTTCTGATAGGTGATGCAGCAGGTCAGGTCAAACCGTGGTCCGGCGGGGGTGTGATATACGGGCTCACATGTGCGAATATCGCCTCGCACGTGATCAAGAAGGCTTTCGAAAACGATGATTTCAGCGAGAAGGTTCTGAAGGAATACGAAACCTTGTGGAAAACCAGGATAGGAAAACAGATAGGTTTCGGCATGTTCTTGGGACAAATTCTCAGGATATCGAATAACAGGCAACTGGATTTGGCGTTCAGGACGTTCAGAAAACTGAATTTTGGATGGATGGACATGGATTTTATATTTTAAAACAATTATTTTCAGATGAGTCTGAAAAAAATTCTGGCAGGTCTTGAAATAGACAAGAGATCAGGCTACTCGGTCGTGGATGTTGTCAGGGTTCTCAAGGCCATTTCCCAAAAGCCTGCGGGAAGACCTTCACTTGTAAAAAGGCTTGGACTGAGCGAAGCAAGTCTAAAAACACTGATAAAGAACCTGAGAAGGCAGGGTTTCACAGAACACTCTGCCAGAGGTGAAATGCTTACTGAAATGGGGAGGGAGATATGTTCCCGCCTCAACAACAAGATACCGGATACATTTGGAATCAGGATTCCTGCAATAAGCAAAAGGCCGTCTGTTGCCGTGGTAGTCAGAAACGCTTCCAAAAGGGTGAAAATGGGGATTGAACAAAGGGATGAAGCAATGAAGCTTGGAGTCAGCGTAACGACGCTTATTTTTCAGGAAGGTAAAATAAAGTTCCCTGGAACAGGAGAAGTATTCAGGTTCGCTGGCAACATCGAAGAAAGACTCAAGGAAGACGACGTGTTGATAATCGCATCAGGAGAAAACGAGAAGAAGGCCGAAAGAGGCGGGATTGCAGCAGCGCTTACCCTTATATAATATCCAAACCGAGGTCCATGTACAGAAATGGATTTTTTTCTAATGCATTTCCTATGTCAGGGAAATATCCCCTGACAGCATTTCCGTTGTTTGGATAAAGTACCATTTCATCGGTTCCCCTTTTCGATTTTTCGTAGCCACCTCCTCCACACCCCGATTCCCTTTCGGTTGCGAACCTCCACTCTACCCTGTCGCCCCTTTTCAGAACTTCCTGTTCTATACTGTTTTCTCCTATCTGATATTCTCCCGTTTCGCCGTCCTTTATCCAGAATTCAAGATATGCCTTTTCCCCGTTGATATCTGCTCCATCCTCTTTCCCGTCCATGGAATCGAGGTAGAACGTCCTTGCTTTCTCGTCGTAACTTATTTTAACATCCATACCGTTTTTCTGGGCGGCCTCCAGCGTGAGTTCGTAAACGGTCTTCCCGTGCTCGTTGTTTTCCATGAAAATACTCTGGTAGGTCAGCTGGTCGTTGAAGAACACAGGCTCTTCATATTCAACCTTGAGCAGGTTCCTCTTTATTTCGTAGTCCTTCCCTTCTTTTGGTATTGTCAGGTTTTCAGGCTCCTCCTCTGTTTCGAAGTCCGGAATCGTATGTGTCTCGATTTTTCTTTCATTTCTCATTGCCAGAAGATACTCGTTTTCCGTTTTCCCCGGTTCCCCTGCAATCTCCCTGTAATCGTTGTAAAGGAGTTCGATTTCTTCCTCCCTGTAAACCACTTCGAAGCCGTCTCCCTTTTCCTCGTCTTCATTATTTTCTATTTTCTCTTCGGCTGTTTCTTCCAAATCTTCATCCCCAAGAAATTCTGAATCAAATCTGGATAAATTATCCATATTTAGTGAAGTAGACGGGGGCTTAAATAAGTTGTTAGTTATGAATGTAGAATCACTCAACCAGTTCAAACTTCAGACCGTAATGTATCAGACCATCGTTTCCGTCTTCATTTATCTTTCTGAAGACCGGGCGAACGCGTTTGCCAGTCCTGACCTTTTCTATGTCCCCTACGACTTGTCCTGTAACGTTTGCTCCCTCGTCGAGTCTTATGATCGCGACCGCATATGGTACGTAGTGCTCGAATCCTTCGGGCGCGGTCCTAACAATGGTGTATGAAAGGATTTTTCCATTTCCACTGAACTCGAAGTCCTCCACATTCCCGCTCCTTCTGCATTCAGGACACAAGTTCCTCGGAGGGAAGAACACGCTTCCGCAGTTCGTACACCTCGTGCCTGTCAGATTGTATCTGGACTTCTTCAGTCTCCAGAACAGTGGAACAGACTGGTAAACCATAACATCACCTTCCAAATATGTGAACTAGGCAACTTGCCCCGCTGCCTCCTATATTATGTGTTAAGCCTATTTTTGCGTTTTTCACCTGGTTTGGAGATTCCCCCCTGAGCTGCTTTACAACTTCGATTACCTGCTTTATTCCCGTTGCACCAACCGGGTGACCCATCTTCAAACCTCCATCCGTGTTCACAGGTATCCTTCCTCCAATCATTACGTCTTTGTTCAAGAGAAGCTCTTTTGCTTTCCCCTTATCTGCAAAGCCGAGGTCTTCGTAAGCGAGAATTTCAGCTATGCTGAAGCAATCGTGAACTTCTGCTATGTCTATATCATCCGGTTTCACCTTTGCCTGTTCATACGCTTTTCCTGCGGCGACCTTGGCTGCAGGTATTTCCGTGAGGCTTTTTCTGTCATGAAGAGCAAGTGTATCTGAAGCCTGACCGCTGCCAAGTATCCATACAGGATTTCCAAATTTTTTCGCAACTTTCTCTGAAGCCAGAACGACGGCAGCTGCCCCGTCAGTTATGGGCGAGCAGTCAAGAAGTCTTAGCGGATCGGCTATGAGCGGGGATTTCAGAACATCCCCTTTCGTTACCTCGAATCTGAACTGTGCGTATGGATTTTTGAGGCCGTGTTTGTGGTTTTTGATCGGAACAAGAGAAAGCTCGTCTCTGGTTAATCCGTATTTTTCCATGTATGCCCTTGCCATCAGAGCATAGAGTCCTACAAAGGTGAGCCCTATTGATGATTCCCATTCCTGGTCACCGGCGCCCATCAAAGTCGCGATTGCTCCTGAACCCTTTATGTCGGTCATTTTCTCTGCTCCTCCTGCCATCACTATATCGTACTCGCCCGAAAGTATTGAAAGGTATGCTTTTCGGAAGGCGAGTGATCCTGATGCACATGCAGATTCACATCTTGTCGCAGGTATGGGTGTAAGACCTGCCTGGTCCGCAGCAAGCGCTCCAAGGTGTTCCTGGCCCACGAACCTCCCGGCAGACATGTTTCCTATGTACAGTGCCTGTACATCCTTCCCGTCTATACCAGCATCCTTGATTGCAAGGGCCCCGGCCTCTGTTGAAAGGTCCCTTAGGGACTTCATCCAGTGTTCACCCATTTTCGTGCATCCTACTCCAATGACAGCTACTCTCACATAATCACCTTTTCAGTTTATTCCTTAATCTTACGTACGTTCCATAGTCAATGTTTTCCTTTCTGTTTATGTAAAAATCGGTTTTTTTCGCGCGGCTGACTCTTTCAAGAATTTTATCAGTAACAAGGAAGGAGAAGGAATCAGAACCTGCCCCTGACCCGTAAGATGTCATGAGTATTCTTTCACCGGGCTTTGCGTTATCCAGAACCCTTGAAAGCCCCAGCGGGCTGGAGCCCGAATAACAATTTCCTATCATGGTCACGACCATTCCCAGTTCAAGCTGCTTGCTGGAGAAACCAAGGGATTTTGCAGCCCTCATAGGGAATTTCCCGTTTGGCATATGAAAAACTACGTGGTCGAAGTCAGAAGGCTTCATGGAAAGCCTGTCAAGAAGCTTTTTGGTTGATTCGGTGACGTGTCTGAAGTAGGCAGGCTTTCCTGTGAACCTCGCTCCGTGGCTTGGATAATCCGAACCCTCTCTTCTCCAGAAATCCGATGTGTCCGTTGTGTAGGAACATGTATCCTCTATTATGGCGAGTGGGTTTTTTCCTATTATGAAGGCTGCGCCTCCGGCAGCGGCCGTATACTCAAGGGCATCACCGGGCTTGGACTGAGCGCAGTCCGCTCCTATGGCGAGGCCATATTTGATCATGCCCGATTTGACAAGCGCCAGACAACACTGCATGGCGGCTGTCCCTGCCTTGCAGGCAAATTCAAAATCCGCTGCCATCAGCTCTGGGCCGAGCTTGAGTGCATCCGCCACAACGGTTCCGGAAGGCTTGACCGCATAGGGATGTGATTCGGACCCTATGAATATCGCTCCCACGTCCTGCGGGTCTATCCCTGCCCTGAGCAGGGCATTCTTTCCTGCCTCAACGCTTATCGTTACCGTGTCTTCATCCTTGTCAGGAACTGATTTTTCTTGGATAACCAAGCCCTTCTTGATGCTTCCGGCATCTGCCCTCCACACTTTTGCTATTTCCTCTGCCTTTATCCTGAACTTCGGTACGTACGCACCATAACCTACGATTCCTATTTTCATTATATCATCCGCTTCGCATTTTAGCAATCTAATATATCTTGGGTGGGCCAAGGCTTTTAAATCTTTTAATCAAAATCCGACAATCGTAGTAAACTCTTTGCTCTTCTGATACTGCCTTCATTGGAACACAGCGAGACTGAATAGTTTTAAATAACAGGTTCAAATATATGAGATTATGAAGAAGTTCACCGTGAAAAATGTTACGGAATTTCTGAAGGAGCACTACTATGTTTTTTTGCTGATAATTATATTCGTTACCGCCTTCTATCTGAGGGCCATCCCCGGAACAAAGCTCACATACCCGAGACTTCAGGCGATAGACCCTTACTTCATTTACAGAATGGGGGAGGACATAGTGGAAGGCAGGGGGTTACCTGCGCACGATCACTTTGCCCAGTGGGGGACGACCCCCGGAGGACCTGACAGAAACAGGGAGAGCCTTGTGACATTCTACATTTACCCAATAGTGTACTTTATTCTCCATCCTTTCTTTGGAATCTCATGGTATTGGACTGCCGTGTGGACGCCTGCGTTCTTCGGGGCCCTGCAGGTACTTTTCATGTACTTCCTGGCAAAGGAACTTTTCAACCGGAACGTAGGATTGCTGGCAGCCGCTTTCCTCGCTTTTGTTCCAGGCATTCTCTACAGGGTTTCCGCGGGCTTCATAGAGAAGGAACCAGTGGGTGGAATGTTCATGATGTTGACATTACTTTTCTTTGTAAAGGCGTTCAAGACCGGAGAGAAGAAGGTGGAGTTCTCATGGAAACACGCAATATTTCATCCCTTATCCCTCCTGCACAAAACAGGGTTCAGCAAGGAAAGAATAAACATGATCAAAACAATTGCTTACGGCGTGCTTTCCGGGATTTTCCTTTTCCTCATGGCAGGCAGCTGGGGTGGCGTGAAGATAGTTATCATAGTAATAGGGCTCTTTGTCATTGTTTCCCTCCTGCTCAACAGGTACAGCAAGAAATTCTTTGTCGCATATGTCTCCTACTTCATTTCGTTTTTCTTTCTCATATTCTTTGCAAGGAGTTCGGGAGCGATGGTACCGCCAACCAGCGTACAGGGCGTTGAGATGATATTGAACTACGTAGCCCTGGCCTTCATGCTCGTGAGGTTCGCAACCGAAAGATTCGGGCTGGTTGAAGAGAAATATTCCCCTTACGTAGTTCCTGTCCTGTTTTTGGCGGGATTGTTCGTGTTTGGCATCGCCGCCTACATAAATGTGGAATTGGGCGAATGGACAGCCGACCTCATGGCAAAGACGTCACAGCCCATATCATACGGTGTGATAGCATCGACCGTTGCCGAGTCCCAGACGGCAGGGAGCTTTATGAGGAACAGCATATCAACCTTTGGGACCGCCAACACGGTAAACGCAATGAAATGGCCCGGGTTCACAATTTACCTTTCGATAATATATTTTTCCTGGATAGGGTTGGGCCTCATGATTTACGAATTTGTCTTCAAAAGGAGGAGAGAGGAATTCGTTCTTGTTGGTGTTCTTTTTTTGACATTGCTCATGCTGGCCATGGGGGCGTTGCGTCTGAGCTTTGTGTTCGCGTTTCCTGTTGCGATAACGGCTGCCTATTGTCTGGTAAGGGGAGGGGAATTCGTAGTATCAAGGTCTAAAAATCTGAAGGAGAACGTATATCTCTACGTTAAAATAGCAGTCGGCGTGTTCATGGGCATTATCATTGTAACTAACTATCTTTCAGGATGGGTGATGGCGAATTCCATAGGGACCTCTCTGGATGATTCCTGGTACAACGCCCTCGTGTGGCTGAGGGACAACACGCCCGAAGACGCAGTTCTGTTGGAATGGTGGGACTACGGGTGGTGGTACCATTATGTTGCGAAAAAAATAACCTTAGTCGATGGGGGTTATCACCCGCAGAAACCTACGCAGGATATCGCCCAGTTCTATACAAGACCGCTTTCCGAAAGGTCTTTGAACTTCCTCAAAAAATATAATGTAACCTACGTTATGGTTTCACCAGACCTCATATCAAAGTTTGGGGCCATGTCTAAGATAGCGAATTGGGGCAAAAAGATAGATGTTCTGCCCATATTTTATCAGACCAACCAATATCAGCAAGGTGAGAAAACACTGCTTGAATTCAGCCTGGGGAGCCAGAGCATATTGGTTGCATTCTCAACCGTACAGTACGGAAACCAGACTGGCATGGGCAACATAACGGCCATGATAAAATCAGGTTTCGGGCAGGCGTACATAAGGGACATAGGTATAGGAAACCAGGTCATAAGGAACGACAGGGAAGACGCTGCTCCCGGCATGGTTTATATTGCGAGCGTTTCCAGCCCTAACCAGAGAGGTGCCGTCATATATATTCCGGAAGCGGTTGAGGACTGCATGTTTGTAAGGCTCTATCTTTTCAATGGAGCAGGTCTGGAAAATTACTTCCAGAAGGTGTACGATAAAATGGGCATGAAGATATACAAGGTTCTTTACGAAAACTTCCCCGAGACCATAACAGGGGAGTACGTGGACGCGAAAGATCTGGAAACGTAAATTTCTTACATTACAATAAAGGCGAAAATGCATATGAGGACTTCAAAAATTATTATGATGCTCGTTATTTTCCACTCCTTCATGGGCCTGATTTTCATGACAACATGTGTCAGTGAATAAATCTTTTCATAAGGAGCCCGGAGGGTTCCATCCCTCTGTATGTCCCCCAGACTTCTTGCCTTGAATTTTGAACGGAGTTTCAGGAATGCCTCTATTATCCACGGGAAGAATATTATTATACCGAATTTCTCCATGTTTCCTATTATCACCACGGAAATGAATGATGCCCCGACCAGATATGTGAGTGAATCGCCAGGGAGGAACTTGGCAGGATACCAGTTCCATATAAGAAATGCCAGCAGCGAAAAGCTCGCGGTGAATGCTATAACAGAGGCTTCCACTCTGTTCAAATAAAGGGCATAGCTTCCCAGGGCGAAAAGGGAAACGAATCCGAGCCCTGCCTCAAGACCGTTCATCCCGGCCAGCATATTGGTTACGTTGCTCACCACAACAACGGCCAGGGGTATGAGCACAAGGGGGTATAAGATGCCGAAGTCGACCAGCCCTACCAAGGGCAGGGCCATCTGGCTGGTCCCAGCCATTATGGACATCAGCGGGATAGCGGCAGGCAACGTAAGCAAAGGTTTTTGCCACTGTTTCAAACCAATCCTGTAGTCTTCCAGGCCTTTGTTTTTTTTCATGCTTGGACGTACGTTTATGTCGTCCAAAAGACCTATGGTCGTTATTATAAGGATGGAGCAGTAAGAGGCAAGAAGGTACGAAAGATCGACTGGGCCCTTAATCACAAACGTGTTAACAGCTATAAACACAAACCCTCCGAGAAGCAGACCACTTATTACCAGCAGACCGCCCGAGGTCGCGACTCTTGGCCTGCCCCTCTTCTGCTGGTCAATCCCTATTATTTCTGCCCTTTCCAGAAATTTTTTCGTACTGGGGGCGAAAAGGAAAACTGTCAGAAACGAGATCATCGCCGCCATTATCAATGCTGCCAGCATATTATAGTTTTGATTTTTAACATAATAAAATAATAAATGTATATGTCCGATTTGGAAGATGCATTGAAGGCGATAAGGAAGGCTGAAATTAAAACAGAAATTTCTGTGAGCGAGGCGGAAAAATATGTAAAAAATTTACTCAAAAAGGCAGATGTTGAAAGAAAGAAAATGCTTAAACATACCAAAAGGTCTGCTGTTTCTGAAGGGGAAAGACTGTTAAAGAAGGCGAAGAGGGACGTGGAAAATAAAAGGAAAAAGTCATACGCGGAGACTGAAAGAGAGATTAAACGATTGAAGAAAATGTTTGCTGAGAAGAAGGAAATAGGAATAAAAAAGGTTATAGAAATACTCTCAAAATGACTGTATTAATTAATTTAGGCTTGCCCAGCCAATTATATAATATGCTGTTTCCTGCAGAAATGGAAAGGGTGAGAATGGCCTTTCTCTCTGAAGACAGGGAAAGAGTTTTAGAAAGTCTTCAGGAGCAGGGCGTCATTGAAATAAAAGAAATTTCAGACAGGCATGAATTTCTGAATTCTGTTGATGTTGATCTCGACCTTCTCTCGTCCCTCTATCTCAGGTCCGAGAAACTATACAAAGAATTCGAGAGGTCGGGAAGGCCTGAAGGGTTGCTTGAATCGCTGTTCGGAAAGAGATTCGAGAAGGATATACCAATAAAGATGGGGGAAATGAAAGGTATTCTCGAGGGTGCAGAAAAAGTTATCGGCGATGTGGAGGACAAATTCAGCAACATAGTCATGCAAATAGAAGCCAACAAAAAAGCTATCGGAATTTTGAAGAGTGAAATAAAGATGATAAAAAGACTGGGGTGTTTTGATTTTGATTTTGGCCTTATTGGTTCACTGAAGGAAACCTTTGCATGCGTCGGTGGGCTGGGAATAGAAGGGATAGTGGACCTGAAGAATGACCTGAAAGACTTCAGGGTCTACGTCCACACGCAAGAGATTGAAGAAGGTTACGCTATGGTAATAATCGGACTGAAAAGTGAGGAAGGAGAAATCCGCAGGTTCCTGATCAAACACGGCTTTGATTTTTTTGATACGTACGGACTAAGGGGAAACCCTGCAGAAATACTTAAGGAAAAAACAAGAGAGCTTGTCTGGTATGAAAAAAAACGGAAATATCTCGAGAAAAAAAAGAAGGAGTTCAGTGATGGGTGGTGGAAGGAGATTGAAAGGACGCATCTCGTACTTAATGCCTACAGGGACAGGTTCAGGTCGCTGCAGTTCTTTAAAGAAACTAAATACGTTTCCGTTTTGGAGGGGTGGATTCCAAAAAGGCATGAAAGCAGGCTCAAGGACATCATCAACAAGGTCACATCTGAAAGGGTATTCTTCACATTTGAGGAATCCGGTGATATGCCCACATGTCTCGAGAATCCAAACATCGTAAATAAGTTTGAATTAATAACAGGTGGGTTTGGCCTGCCCGGGTACAAAAGCATTGACCCCACTCTTTTAACGACCTTGCTGTTCCCTGTCTTCTTCGGATTTATGCTTGGGGACATATTCTACGGGTTCCTGATTATCCTTCTATCATTCTCAATGAGGTATTACTTCAGAAACGCTGTTTCGAGGGCTTTCTCCGTCATAGTATTGCTCTGTGGTATTTCTTCGATGGCATGGGGGCTCTTGTTCGGGAATCTTTTCGGGAATCTTCTGGGCTTCCAAGGCTTCTGGTTTGAACCAACCAAGAATCCCATATTTCTGATAATAGTTTCATTGGTGTTCGGTCTTGTACATGTCAACACAGGCATCGTTTTCTCGTTTATCCAAAAATTGAAAAATAAAAAGTCTATCAAACCTGAAATCTCTTGGTTTCTGCTGGAGGTGGGGAGTATTTTGATAATATTTAGATTCTTTGGGTGGGTTACACCTCCTGTATTCTACACAGGCGTGGCGATTTTTATGGCAGGCTTTGCGCTTAAGATGCGAAACCCGATAAATTTGGTGGGTATGACATCCTTCTTTGGGAACTTCATATCGTATGTCAGACTTGCCGCAATCTCGCTGGCAACATCGTACATAGCGCTTACCGTCAACAACCTGGCGTCGTTATTCTCCGGTATTTCACTGGTAATTTCCAGCGTTGTGCTTATCGTAGGCCATGTATTTAACTGCATAATTTCCTCTGTAGGAGCGTTCATAAACTCTTTAAGGCTCCATTATGTTGAGTTTTTTTCCCAGTTTTTTGAGGGGGACGGGAAGGCATTTGAACCATTGAGGTATGAAGGCATAAAGGTGAAATAAGAGAGGTGTTAAAATGGCGATAGAAGGTTTGGTTGCAATTGGGGCTGGTATAGCTATTGGTATTGCTGCGTTCGGTTCTGCTATAGGCCAAGCAAAGGCAGCGGCAGCTGCAATAGGCGCGACGGCAGAGGATTCAAAAAACTTTGGAAGGTCTCTGGCGCTGGCCGCACTCGTCGAGACGCAGGCAATATATGGTTTTGTAATAGCCCTGCTGCTGATACTTTACGGTGTTGGTGCCGTGAGCATATAATTTTGGAAAGTTGAAAAAATGATACCCATAGAGGTAAAAAGGATTATAGAGGTTATTGAAAAGGAGAGAAGAAAGAAGGTGAATAAAATCAGAAGGAAAGGGGAGCAAAACGCCAATAAAATTTTGGAAGATGCAAGACGTGAATGCGTATCCCTCAGAATGAAGATTCTGGAGGATTACAGAAAGAGGTCCGATTTTTTGAGGAAGAAGGGTTTTGCGAACATCGAAATAAAAAGGAGGGAAACCCTGAAAAAAATCAAGGCGGAATTGGCGAGGGAGCTGAAGGAAGAGTCCATGAAAAGGGTGAGGGAATACAATTATGAGAAGCTCTTGAATAATTTTCTTGTGAGGGGGATCAAAGAGCTGGGAGGCAAACGTGTGGAAATATTCGTAAACAGGTATGACACGAATTTTGCCAAAAAATTCCTGAAAGGAAAGGGATTCGAAGGGAAGGTCAAAGCCATCAACACGGCAGGAGGCTGCATGGTAAAATCAGGCAGGCTGACTGCCAACTACTTAATGGAATCGCTTGCAGAAAGAAAGGAGAGGGAGATAGAGAAGAATATAAATGAGATTTTTTTCAAGGGTTGATCATGTTTGATTTTTTACGATACGAGTACGCAGCAGCAAGATTGAGGGCAATGAAAGGCAGGCTTATAGACAAGTCAAAGTTTTCAAAGCTTGTGAACGCCAAGTCTGTTTCCGAGATCGCAAACATACTTGAAAAGACAGAATACGGACCGGTTTTTTACCATGGCATGGAGAAGGATGCGGAAAGTATAGAGAACGACCTCGACGTGCTTTTCGTAAAAACACTTGAAAAGATAAGGGGATTCTACCCTGAGGACGGGAAGAACATGGTCGACATCTTTCTGAAAGAATGGGAAGTAAAAAATCTGAAACTTCTGGCAAAATCGGTTTTTTCAGAAGAGGACTGGAAAGGGTTTATTGTCCCTGTTGTGGGGTTTGACACCGAAGAGGTGTTGAAAACCAGCGGTATCGAAGGTGTGAAAAACAAGCTTAAGGGAACTGTCTATTTCGAGGCACTCTCGGAAGCGCAAAAAAAATTCGAACGTTTTGGTCCGCAAGCAATTGATTTCTATCTGGACATAGCGTATTCGAAGATTTGCATAAAAATTATCGAGGGGCTGAAGGATAAAGAAATGTTTCTCTCGTATGTGAAATGGAGAAATGACCTGATAAACCTTCGAAACATCATGAGGTCCATAATCTTCAAAGGAGAGCTGAGAGATTTTTTCATTGAGCCCACAAGCATTCCGAAGGAATGGTTCGGCTTGCAAAGCACAGAGGCACTCTTTGAAAAGTTAAAATCAAAAAAGATATTTGTAAGCGACATAAAAAATCTTGAAGATGACCTCATATTTGAAACAGCATCTGGTCGCTATCTGGAAGGCATGGTTTTGAAGTTCCTCCACTCCTCGCCTTTTGATGAGGGACTGCTGCTCTATTATGTGGTAATGAAGAGGGACGAAGTCAACAAGTTAAAGGTCATTACAAGGTTCGTGAAGGAAAACCTTGACAGAAAGGATTTGAAGATTTTGTTGGGGATGATGGAATGATTGCCGTGCTTGGGGACAGGGAGACCGTGATTGGCTTTCGCATGGCGGGGGTGGAGGACTGCCTTGAGACGGACGAAAAGAATTTGAAACAGAATCTGGAAAAGATTAAAGAGAAGAAGGTAATTATAATCAACGAGAAGTTGTATAAACTCATAGAAAATCCGAAGGGAAACGTATTCATTCCTGTTCCGGACAAATACGGACCGTTAGGGATTGACAATTTGAAGAAACTCGTAAAAGAGATTGTTGGCAGGGAGTTTGATTGAATGATAAGAGGAGAGATAGAAAGGATAACAGGGCCTGTCGTTGTCGCGCGCAACATGCTGGGCTCAAGGATGTGGGACGTCGCCGAAGTTGGAAAATCAAAGCTTCTTGGGGAGATAATAAAGCTCGCTGCCGACAGGGCTTTCATTGAGGTGTATGAAGACACAAACGGCCTACGGATAAAGGAACCTGTTGCTTCTTTGGGAAAACCGTTTACGGTCGAGCTCGGGCCTGGATTGATAGGCTCTGTGTATGATGGTCTTGGTAGGCCACTTGACAGGATAAAGGAGGAACTGGGGGACTTCATAACAAGAGGCGTCCGACTAAATACGCTGGATCGCAAAAGAAAATGGGAATTCAAAGCAAAGGTTAAGAGGGGCGATAAAATTTTCAGCGGGTCTGTGCTGGGAACGGTAAAGGAGGGGTCTTTCATTCACAGAATAATGGCTCCACCCGGAACCGTGGGCGAGGTCAAATCGGTGAAGAACGGCAAACTCTCGGTAGAACAGGCTGTATGCGAGCTATCTGGGGGGAAGAAGCTGAACATGATACAGGAATGGGAAGTGAGAACGCCAAGACCTTTCAGAAGAAAATTAACGATATCAGAACCGCTGATAACAGGGCAGAGGGCAATTGATTCCCTGTTCCCTGTCGGCAAGGGCGGCGGCGTCTGCATGCCGGGCGGTTTTGGTTCTGGAAAAACTGTTCTGGAAAGCGCAATAACAAAGAACTGTGACTCGGATATGAATATTGTCTGCAGAACCGGGGAAAGAGGGAATGAGGTAACCGATATTATAAATGAATTATCAGGATCAAAGGATAGGAACGGCAAACCCTTGCTTGGAAAGTCTGTTCTGATCGTTAACACGTCCAACATGCCTGTTGTCGCAAGGGAAACCTCCATTTACACGGCAATAACCATGGGTGAATATTTCAGGGACCAGGGGTATAATGTTGTTGTTTTGGTGGATTCAACATCTAGGTGGGCGGAAGCTCTTCGCGAGGTATCAGGCAGGCTCGAAGAACTTCCTGGGGAGGAAGGTTATCCTGTTTACATGGAATCACTGGTGAATGAATATCATGAAAGGGTAGGGCACGTCGAAACACTTGACGGCTCGAAAGGTTCATTGACACTTATTTCTTCCGTTTCCCCCCCTGGAGCGGATTTTTCAGAGCCGGTGACGCAGGCTGTCATGAGGTCTGCAAAAGTTTTCTGGGGGCTTGATCAGAAACTGGCATGGAGGAGACATTTTCCTGCAATAAACTGGATGATGTCTTATTCGAAACATGTCGAATCTCTTGCTTCGTGGTATGCAAAACGCGTAAGCAAGGACTGGGAAATTATAGAGAAGAAGGTGGTGGCAATCCTGCAAAAGGAGGCCGAACTTGAAAAGGTGGTGAGGGTTGTTGGTATGGGTGTTTTGCCTGAATCTGAAAAGTTTGTCTTGGAAATCGCAAGGATTGTGAGGGAGGATTTTCTTCAGCAGGATGCATACCACCCTGAAGATGCATACACACCACTTGATAAGCAGTATGCAATGATGAAGGATATCATCAGGATTTATGAGAAGGGGGTAAGGGAAGTGGAGGCTGGGAAGACGGCAGAAGAAGTGTTGACCAAGGGGGTAAAAGAACGTTTGGCGAGGATGAAGTATGATTGAATATCAGACCTTGACACAGATAACAGGACCGCTCATATTCCTAGAAGGGATAAAAAATGTGGGATATGGGGAAATTGTTGAAATAGATATAGATGGTGAAAAAAGGAGGGGACAGATACTTGAGCTGAACAAAGACAGGGCAGTAATAGAGGTTTTTGAGGGAACAAGGGGCATGGACGTCAAGAGAACGAAGGTGAGGTTTACAGGAAAGACCATGACCCTCGGGGTTTCGAAGGATATGATAGGCTCTGCTTTTTCTGGTATGGGGGAGCCTTTGAGAGGTAAAATGATCGTTGAAGAGGAAATGGACATACGGGGGAATGCTATAAATCCAACTGCAAGGGAATACCCGAGAGAATTCATAGAAACAGGCATATCCTCAATAGATCTGATGAATTCACTTGTAAGAGGGCAAAAGCTGCCTATATTTTCAGGTGTTGGTCTGCCGCACACAGAACTCATAACACAGATAGCCAAGCAGGCACGTTTACCGGGGGGTGAGGATTTTCTTGTAGTTTTTGCAGGAATAGGAATAGGGCATGAAGAGGCGAGGTACTTCATGGATGAATTTGAAAAAACAGGGGCCTTGGAAAGGGTGATACTGTTTTTGAACACGGCAACAGACCCGGCGATCGAAAGGCTGGCAACGCCAAGAGTTGCCCTGACAACGGCCGAGTACTTTGCATGGAACCTTGGTTACCATGTCTTGGTTGTTCTGACTGATATGACATCCTACTGCAACTCGCTGCGTGAGGTGTCATCTGCAAAAGAAGAGATACCAAGCAGGAGAGGATATCCTTCATATCTTTACACGGACCTTGCCTCCATATATGAAAGGTCCGGGAGGATAACCGGAAAGAAAGGATCGATAACCATGATGCCTGTTCTGACCATGCCGGAAGATGATATAACCCATCCTATTCCGGACTTGACAGGCTACATAACAGAGGGCCAGATACTTTTGTCCAGAGATTTATTCAGGAAGGGTATATATCCTCCTATTAATTTGCTCTCATCTCTTTCAAGACTCATGACAAAGGGCGTTGGAAAGGGCATGACAAGGGAAGACCACAAACCACTGTCCAACCAGTGCTACGCCAATCTGGCGGAGGTTGAGAAACTGCGCGCACTAATCTCGATAATAGGAGAAGAGGGTCTCACGGAAACGGACAAAAGGTATCTGGAATGGGCTGAGAGATTTGAGAGGGAGTTTATAAATCAGGGGAGGGATGAAAGAAGATCGATAAAAGAAACGATAGAAAAGGCATGGAAACTCATTTCAATACTGCCTGAAGAGAGATTGAAAAGGATAAGCAAGGAGATTAAGAAGAAGTATTTGAAACGTGGATGAACATCCGCCAGTACGTGGTATGATGATGGAAAAAGAATACGCAAACAGGGCAAGCCTCCTGAAACTGAGAGAAGATATAAAAATGGCAGTGACAGGTAAAGAAATATTACAGGATAAGATAGAATCTTTAATTCTCCTCTTTTTTGAGTACATCGGGGAGAGGGGAGAGCAAAGGAAGCGTCTTGAGGATCTGCTGGCAAGGGCCTTCAGAGAACTCATTTTTCTGGAGTCTATAATGGGTATGGTCTCAACCAGAAGTGATGCCTTTTCTGTTCCTGCAGGCTCTCTTGGTATGCGAGAAAAAAGGGCTATGGGTATAAAATTGCCGGGGTTTTTCTGGGAAAAGCCAAAAAATGCATTTCAAATATTTAATGCGCCCCTGAAATTTGATAAGACAAAGCTTGGGTTTGAAGCTGCCTTGGGAACGGCCTTGAGGGTGGGCGAAATAGAGAATGCCGTGGAAGTCCTTTCAGAGGAAATAAAGAAAACGAGAAAAGTTGTAAATTCCCTTGAAAACTATATTCTTCCCGAATTCAGGGGCACCGAAAAATGGATCAAACTGAAATTGGAAGAATTCGCCAGGGAGGATTTATTCAGATACAAAATGATAAAGAGAAAGCTCGAGCTGCCTAAACAATTCTGAATAAAAATAAAGAGTTGGGTTTAGACCATGCGTGGACCTAAACTGCCTAACCCGCCAAAACTTCCTCCCATAGTCATGAATGTGGCAAGAATTGTCATAAACACGGTAAGAGCGATGACCAGCGGTATAATTATTGCAATCACCATTGCGGAAGCTGCCTTTCCTGTGTTCATTCCCTGGAGTTTTTTCAAACCAATTCCCTGCAAAACCAAGGACCATATTGAAGATATTATTAATATCACTGGTATCCATCCAAGCAAATACACAGGAGAATTTCCATAGTAAACCGCTTTAATCGTTTGTTCAAGGCCCCTTCTTGCCCCGAAAATGTACGCCCAAAGATGTAACCAGAGACCCCAGATTGTAAGAAAGATTATAATACCTATGTAACTCACTACGATAACGCTTATGACTATCAGTGGTAATGTCGCGGCCAGTATTGGTGTATAGCTTAACATCAGGCCAGCCACCACGCCGTTCAGTACTGCGAAAATCAGCGCAACAATCAGCACGAATTTGAATGCCTCTCCGATTTTCTTGCCTTTCACCGAATCAAAGCTCTTTTCTGGTGATTTCAAGAAATCCACGGCTTTGTAAATATACTCCATACATTCACCCCAAAATAATATTGTTAGCTGCTGTTTAAATTGTTTTTATCAAAAAGGCCGTGATATGTTTCATTCCTTTTTGAGTCTTACTATTGCCTCTGCGATATCCTTTGTTTGGTAAAGCATGGCTTTGGCTTCTCTCTTTGAAACGCCGGCCTGTTCCGCCACCATCTCAACATCCTCTTCGCTGAACTCCTCTTTTGAACGTTCGGATACATCGCCCGTTATCTGGAAGGTTTCTTGGCCCATTAGGTTTATCTTTGAAACTTCCGGGTTGGAAATGACAATCTCCTTGTCAGCGGTCTTGATTATTACTTCCTCTGCATCTATGTGTGCCATCTGCATACCCATCTGGCGCATGGCACGCTCGAGTTGTCTCGGATTGATCTTCATGAGAATCAATAAAGATATTGGGGATATGATTTAAAAACGTGTTTTCTTGGAAGAACGCCCCTTTTAACTTTATTTTGCAATCTATACATCTGGATAACTAAATGGTTTTATTGCTTGGGTTCCAAAATTCTATATGCTTTTTCAGATACTTGATGTGGACTACACGATGGTTGACAACAGGCCCATAATCAGGATATTCGGCAAGGATGAAAAGGCTAGGACGGTCTGTGTTTTCTATGATAATTATCAGCCATATTTTTATGCGATGGGCGAAAAAATCGAAGAGGTGATGAAGGGAGAGAGTAATGTCGTAAAGGTTGAGGGTGTGGAAAGATTTCTTCCCATAGGTTATCAGAAAAGGATGATACACCTGAACAGAATAACACTGAAAAATCCGGCGAAAACCCCTGAACTCAGGGACAAGCTGAGGGCAAGGGGGTTCAAGGTTTTCGAGGCGGATATCCCATTCAAATACAGGTTCATGGCAGATCTTGACCTCAGTGGAATGGGGTGGGTAGAAGTTAATGAATCTGGTCTGGCTACAACAAATACCGTAAACACGGAGGTGAAAATCCCTGTCAGGGAGATAAAGAATGCGGACAGGGATGAACTGGTTGATTTAAAATTCCTTGCATTGGATATAGAGTGTGTTTCCCTGAAGGGGGGCGAAATGCCGGATGCCAGGAAAGACCCCATAATAATGATTTCTCTTAACTTCAGCAAACCATACAAAGGCAAAAAATCGCTTGTTCTCAGCACAAGATCAAGTGAGGATGTAAAGGTATTTGAGACGGAAAAAGACATGCTGCAGGATTTGATAAATATCATCATGGATTATGATCCGGATATCATAACAGGTTTCAACATCAACAATTTCGACATGCCTTACATACTGGAAAGAATGATGCAGAATGACATACTCCCCATATTCGGGAGATGCAAAAAGCAGGTGACCAAACGTCAAATTATGAGCAGGTTCAAAATAAACATAACAGGAAGGGTGATGGTCGATTCTTTTGAAATAATTAAAAGGGATTTTTCGTTGAAGCGGTACGATTTGAATACGGTTTCAGAGGCACTTCTTGGTGAAAAGAAGGTGCCTGTAAAACATTCAGAGATAGAAAAGTTATGGAGGGGCGGACAGGATGGATACAGAACATTGATAAGTTATTCAAAAAAGGACTCCGAGCTTGCCATGAAACTCGTGCTTGACCTGAATCTTTTAGACAAGTACATCGCCCTTGCGAAAGTTTCCGGCACACTTCTTCAGGACATACTGGACTCGGGAGAGACAACGAGGATAGAGAATCTTATCCTGAGAGAATTCAACAAGGAGGATTTTATCCTTCCATGCAAACCTGATGGCTCAGAGGTTGCAAGAAGGGAAAAAAAGAGGAAGATTGAATTGAAGGGGGGGTTTGTTTTGGAACCAAAGAAAGGTCTTCATTCTTCTGTCGTGGTTCTTGATTTCAAATCCATGTACCCTTCCTTGATAAGAACATTCAACATTTGCCCAACAACCCTAATCAGAAATGTGAATGTGGAAAAGGCAATAGTATCACCCACAGGAGCGAAACTCGTACCTGAAAACATTCGGAAAGGCATAATACCCAAAATATTGGAAAGGCTCATGCAGGAAAGACAAAGGGTCAAAACCAAAATAAAAAAGGAACCCCAACAAAACAAAATCAGGGAGTTGAAGGCAAAGGAATTTGCTTTGAAGATAATGTCCAATGCCTTCTACGGATATTTCGGATACCCAAGGGCAAAAATATACAGTATGGACATAGCAAATTCCATTACCGCTTTTGGCAGGGATACCATAAAGAAGACAAAAGAATTTATTGAGAAAAATTTTGGCTACGAAGTCATTTATGGAGATACGGATTCTGTTATGGTGAAAGTCCCGTATGAAAAACTTGAAGAAATCAAAAAGGCTGGAGAAGAGGTGTCAAAGAGGGTCACCTCTGGTTTAAAGGGTGTTATGGAACTCGAGTTTGAAAAAATATTCAAAAGGTTTTTGCCGTTAACAAAGAAAAGGTATGCTGCATGGTCTTTTGAATATGCGGGTGGTAAATGGGAGGATCGAATAGAAACAAAGGGTATAGAAACCGTTAGAAGGGACTGGTGTGATCTAACATCAGAGGTTATTGAAAACATTCTAGAAACAATTCTTAAAAAGGAAGATATTGAGGAGGCCGTACGTTACTTCAAGGGTATTACAGTTGATCTGATTGAGGGAAAGGTACCCATACAAAAACTCGTCATAAGCAAAACCATGACCAAGAAAGCCGAGGGTTATGCCGGCATACAACCTCATGCTGAACTGGTCAAGAAAATTAAAAAAAGGTCTCCTGCGGAATGCCCTGGTGTTGGAGACAGGATAGGTTATGTTATAATAAAGGGGACGGAGCTCCTCTCCAAAAGGGCCGAGGATCCGTCATATATTGTGGAAAAAAAACTTCCGATAGATTCCAAATACTACATAGAAAACCAGCTCCTTCCTCCGCTAGAAAGGATTTTTATTGCCCTTGGTATTTCCAAAACAGAGCTGCTGGGAAAGGGGAAACAGATCAGCCTGTTTACCGCCTTGACCAATAACTCAAAATCACCAGTAGTTGATGAGGTTTCCGCCAAGGATGTAAATGGCTTTGTATGTGAAAGGTGCCACAAAACTTACAGCATCCCTCCCTTCGGGGGTCTTTGTAAATGCGGGGGGCGCGTTCTATTCAATTCTTCACAAGGGCCCGCGAAACGTATAATATATTAGTTTCACAAAGGGCCGCTTCATTTTATCGTCCAATTTCGTGAACCTCGTTCGTAAAAACTTCACAAAAATTTCCAGAAACATACGTGAAACAGAGACACCTTCATTTCCTATGGAGATTTTCATGATTGTTAGCTGCATAGCGGTTTTTCTTGTTTCATGTGAATTCCACGTGAAATTTTAATTTTTCCGGTTTTTGTTTCTAGAACACCAAACTAAGAAAAAAGGCAGAGGCACCGGAAAAGTATATAATTGTAGGCAACAGGAGGAAGCCCATCAGGTGTGCTCTCTTCACGCCAAACGATATAGCCAGCAAACCTGTGAACATGCCTGTAAGTGAAATCAAAATGCCAAGAATGCCTGTAAAAATGAAAACAAGCATAAAGAGAATGATTGTTGTTAACAGCATCATCTTCGTGTAGTTCACGTTTTTTATGTGATCAATGACAAGTCCTCCTATTTTAATCGTCAGTATACATGAAATGAAACAGGTTATAAACCCGACAACCACCAGCATTGCGACATCAAAAAATGATACGGCGTCCATCAGCTGTGAAATCGCCCAGACCGCACCCGACCTTGTTTTTCCGATGACATAGAATACAATGAAGGTAAAAAAAATGTTTGACGTGTTTATGCCGCCCAATGCTATAAGGAACTCCCTCATCCTTGCACGAAGAATTTGGGCAACCAAGACACCTGCCTGCGAAGAGCCTATTCCAGGTAGTAAACCAGCAAGCATGCCTGCAATCCACCCTGCGACACTCCCTTTAAGCCAGTTTGCCTTTATTTCCCTTTGCTTTTTCTGCGGAGGGAGTTTCATCCTAGTGGTTATGCTTATCACCAGCGTGCTTAATCCGAAGAGCCCTGTGAGGGCAGGAAAGAGTGACTGTTCTGACGGCAGGGCATTCAGGGTTACAAACCCGAAGACCCCAGAAAGGGAGAATACGAGAAATGCGTATCTCTTTTTTCCTCCTTTTTCACTCACTATCATCCAGAGGACGAAGACGGCAAGAATTATGTGTATCACTGGTCTTATTATCGTGTAGATCAAGGGAAGGAAGTAAAGAAGGGCCGGAAGGCTCAGACACGTCAGCAAAATTACGCCCAAACCACCCATAACCGTTAAAAACAGTGCCTCGTATCCTCTTCCTGCCAAGAGCATCTGGTGACCGGGAAGCACAGAAAGGACAGAATCTTCTTCAGGCGCCCCAAAAACGATG
The DNA here is from genome assembly GCA_964613955.1 of uncultured archaeon. Lineage (GTDB taxonomy): Archaea > Aenigmatarchaeota > Aenigmatarchaeia > QMZP01 > QMZT01 > CS3-C152. The sequence goes on from CAZTJN010000002.1 coordinate 33,073, forward strand.
CTGGGGATAAAATCAAAAAAGGTGTTGGAAACTCCCAGAGAAACTATGAAGGCTAGAATACACTCTATGGGAAAGGGTAAAAAAAGAAAGCTTATAGAGAGAAGCAAAATAAAAACAGTGTTGGGGTGCAGGCCGGGAATGAGTCCCGTGAACACCCCAAACAATATCCCCAGAAGCATGAAGAACAATATTTCCAAGAACATTAGTATATTGTTTTCAGACGACTTAAGAACCTGAGTTTAAACATTTGTTTAAACGCTTGCCTGTTTTGTGTTTATGCCTTGCCAAGCACAAACATTTAAATAATTAACGTATATTTATTCTATGGTTGACGAAACCGGCTTAGCAAAGGATAGGCTAGCAAAGGACATAATAGGAGAGATCGTTCTCTCCGAAAGTCCAGAAAAGGTTCTTAAGAAGTGGAGAAACATTTTTAATTTTTCCCAGAAGAGGGTTGCAAACCATTTGGGCATAACTTCCTCTGTCATATCCGATTATGAATCAGGGAGAAGGAAATCTCCTGGTATAAGTGTTATAAAGCGGTATGTCAAGGCGCTGCTTGATCTTGATGTCAGGAGGGGTGGAAAAGTCATCAAGTCGTTCAGTGACTCTTTTTTACAGAGCCCCGAGATATCAAAGGCCATAATAGACATAAGGGAGTTTTCATCTGGTATGAGCATAAAGCGTTTCTGCGAAACCATTAATGCAGACATCATTACGAAAGACACGGGCGGAACCGAAAGAGAGATTTATGGTTATACTGTCATAGACTCTGTGAAGGCCATATCAGAACTTCCCTTCAATCAGCTAATAAGGTTGTACGGCACAACCACACAGAGAGCGCTGATATTCACAAATGTTTCTACGGGGAGAACGCCCATGGTAGCAATAAAGCTGACAAATCTGCAGCCGGGCGTCGTGGTTTTGCACGGGATGGAAGAGGTTGATGAGGTCGCCAGAAACATAGCAGAAGCGGAGAATATACCCCTTGCCTTCTGCAGACTCGAACGGGTTGAGGACATTGTTTCAAAACTGAAAAAAACAATCTAAAATTTTTTAATTTCGCACTTCACTTCCTTCCCCAAACTCACTATACCGTAATATCCCTCGAACACAGGACCAGGATAAAATGCCTTTGTTCCCCCTAGTTTATCGATGCCTCCTGATTCGTGTATGTGGGCGGACACGGCCAAAACGGGTTTTTCTCTTTCTATTATGCTTCTTATTGCCTTTGAACCTACATGTTTTCCGTTTTCTGTTGTGTCAAGTTTTGTCCCGTACGGCGGGGCGTGTGTTACCAGGATGGTTTTTCCTTTTGTACAGGCGATCAGCCCTGAAAGATTCTTTTTTATTTCTTCCTCTGTTGGTTCAAACCTTGTGTTAAATGGGGTTGTTGCTCCTCCAAATCCTATGAATTTGAACCCCTTGAATTCCTTGCTTTTGGCATGGATATTCACACCATAATCTTCAAAAAGTTCGAGTATCTCGTGGGGGTCGTGGTTTCCAGGCACACAGAGGGTGGGTTTGCCTAGGGAAAGTATCTTTTGTAGAACAACCTCTGCGACATCCATCTGAGAATAACCCTCAGGAATGTTGAACATGTCTGTGAAATCGCCAGGGCAAACAACCAAGTCCATGTCCTTTCTGTTAAAATTATCTAAGAAGGTGGAAAGTTTATCAATTTCTCCGTGAATGTCTGCTATCAGGAGTATTTTCAGCATATTAAATCTTGTGTGGTACTAATTAAAAAAGGTTGGATATAGCATCTTATATCTTTCCGAACCTGCCTTCTCCGTTTTTTTTAAGTTCATAAAAACTTTCTTTGTCTGTGGAGACCAAGATTATGCCCTTGTAGTTTTTGGCCCAGTTTTCTTTGTTGCCTGCCAACCATATAATGTTGGGTATTTTTTTAATTAAGCAAGATGTGTTTACGCCCACCCCGTCCTCGCAGGGAATCTCTCTTCTTTTCAAAAAACCTAAAATTTCACTTTCTGTTGCTGGTTTTTTTGGTCTGAAAAACAGAACAGATAACCGGCTTCCTTTATGGGAAAGGTCAATGTATGATGGTCTTGTTTTTTTTGTCTCTGGCCCGGGGGTTATGATGAGTTCTCCGCTGTCCCCTTTCTTTGTTATCTTCTCTGTCAGTTTTTCCGCAAGCAAAAGGTCTGGTGTTTCTTCCCTCTCCGTCGTGAGGGGGATGTCCGGCCATATGATTTTTTCAGGAAAGAACACCCCCTCCTTAAACCACCCAGTCAAACCAATAACATCTCCCTCCAGAACGTCTTTGTTGTCTGTTATGACCTCTGTTTCACCTGTTACGTCTTCCACAACAAACCCTTTGGTTGTATTCTCTTTGACTCTCCCTATTATTGAGGTTTTGGAAAACAGTTTTTTGCCTTTGTTTATGGAAACGGCATCCATCTTTTTGAGCAAAATGTTCTTTAGGAAAGTGTATTTCTTTTCATAATAATTAATAAAATCCTCCACAGAAGCGCTCTTGCATGTCTTCTGTGTTGGTTTTGCGTCCTTTTTTCTCTGCGGGGGTTCCTTTTTTGTTTTTCCCTCTTTGAGTGACTTCAGAATTTCCATGTAATTTTTCTCGTTTACCTTCGCCCACATCTCTGGCGGGACGAGAATGCCCTCTTCCAAAAAGGCAGACATTATCTGTTTTTTGTTCATTTTTATTTCTAATTTTCTGGTTTTAAATAAGCACGTGTTTCAAAAAATTTTCAATCTTGTTTATCATATCAAGGGACAGGTTGAGCCTTATTTCTCTTGTCCTTCCGTATCTGCCTTTTGATATCACCTTTGAATTGAGAATGCCAAACATGTCCAGCTCGGATATAAGGTCGGAAACCCTTCTCTGCGTTAAAACCTTCACCCCGGCCTTCTTGCACATGCGTGTGTACACATCATAAATGTCTCCCGTTTGTATGTTTTTCGTTCCGCTTTTGTAGAGATCAATCACGGACAGCAAGACACACTGTGATTGCTTCGGTTGGCTTTTTATTATTTCCATGGTCTTATCTCTGTCAAGTTTTTTTTCAGCGACATCCACATGCTCTTTCAATACCTGCTCGTTGCCCATCCTCTCCGCCAGTTCGCCGGCTATCCTCAAAAGGTCCAATGCTTTCCTAGCATCGCCGTGTTCCTGCGCGGCCAAGGCAGAACACTTTTCCAAGACGCCGGGGGAGAGTGCGTTCTCGTTAAAAGCCAAGAGAGATCTCTCTCTGAGTATATCTTTTATTTCAGAGGCGTTGTAAGGGGGGAAAAGAACCTCCTCTTCGGAAAGGGAAGATTTCACACGAGGATCCATGTCGTTGATGAATGATATGTTGTTTGATATGCCGACTATTGTTAGTTTGGTTTTTTCAAGCTCTTGGTTTATTCTTGTTAAATTGTAAAGTATGCCGTCACCAACCTTTTTCACAAGGGCGTCTATCTCATCCAAAACCAGCAAAACATTTTGCTCCTTTTCATCTAAAAGTTTAAAGAATTTGTTGTAGAGGCTGTCTGTTGGTAGACCGGTGTAGGGGACTTCCACATCAAAAAACGATAGCAACTGCGAAAGCAGACGGTATTCTGTGTCTGAAACCCTCCTCATTTTACAGTTTATATACAGGGTCCTTACCTTTCCGTTGGCCCGCTCGTTTATTTTTTCTGAGATGTGTTTTATACATAATGATTTCCCCGTGCCTGGTTTGCCGTAAATAAAAATGTTTGAAGGCTTTTCACCCCCCAGCAGCGGGGCAAGAATCATACCAAGCTGTTTAATCTGATCTTCTCTGTGTGGTATATTTTCAGGTGTGAACGCTATGGATAACGTATTTTTGTTTTTGAAAACTCCTCTTCTTTTGGTATATCCTTGAAATATGTCAGTAAGAGAAATTTGGGTCATATTATCTCCATATGAAATGAGGGTTTAAATTCTTTTCTTCCACAACCCCAACATTTCTTATGGAAAGATTGTTTGAATTTCCACTGGAAATTATATTACACTGTTATATTACGAACAATATAAAGATTTTACTCTTTTTTTCACTTCCATAAGAAATTAAGGTCATATAGATTTTGGTTCTTTATTTGTTTTTAACAGCCTTTTCTATCATATCCATGGCTCTTTTAATGTTTTGGTATGATGTTGCGTAAGAACATCTTATATAACCTTTGCCGCATCCCCCGAACTCGGTTCCTGGGACAACCGCCACCCCAGCCTTCTTAATCAACCATTTTGAAAAATCCAGGGATTTCATACCAAATGATTTTATGTTGGGAAAGGCATAGAAGGCTCCCTTGGGTTCAACACAAAAAAAACCAGGTATCTCATTCAACCTTTTTAATATTAATCTCCTTCTTCTGTTGTATTCCTTTACCATCATTTCCACACATTTTTGCGGCCCCTCCAAGGCTCTCAGAGCAGCTTCTTGGGAAACGGTGGGAGAGCATATTGTGGAATATATATGTATCTTTTTCATGGCATTTATAATCCTCTCAGGTCCTGCCGCGTACCCTACCCTGAATCCGGGCATGGCGTATGTTTTTGAAAAGGAATGAAACGTAAGCGTTCGGTCCGCCATACCGTTCAGGGAAGCGAATGATATGTGTTTTTCTCCGTCATAAACAAACTTTTCATATGCCTCATCAGACATGACGAGCAGATCGTACTCACAGACAAAATCCGCTATTTCTTCCATGGTTTTTTTGTTAAAGACAACACCCGTTGGATTCGATGGGGTATTTATTATCATTACGTTTGTTTTTTCAGGGATGATGGTTTTCTTTGCCTCTTCTGTAATGAACTGAAAGCCGTTTTCTTCGTTGTGGCGGACAGGCAACGGCATCCCATTGAGTATCTCAACAGCAGGCCTGTAGGCAAGGAAGCCCGGGTCAGGAATAATAACACCCTCCCCCGGGTCTACCGAACACATGAGGGCAAGGAATATGGCCTCTGTTGAACCTACGGTAACTATTATCTGTTCGGGGGAGACATAAACCCTGTTTTCCTTTTTAAGTTTTTTGGCTATGGCCTCTTTCAAATCCCTTCTTCCTCCGGGAGGGGAGTAATGTGTTTTACCCTCCCTCAGCTTTTTGCATGCAAAATCAATTATGTGTTTTGGTGAAGCAAAATCAGGTTCACCCGGCCCGAGCGATATGATATCCCTTCTCTCCTCAGCTATTTTTATCAGTTCACCGATTGTTGAGACGGGAAGCTCCTGCTCGCGTTCTGATAGTATTCTTCGTATCGGCATAATAATATATTGTCCCGTTCAATATATTATCTTTATGAAAAGACCGAGAAATATTGATTGTTTTTTCAAACCGAAAACTGTTGTGGTGATCGGGGCTTCCAGAGAGCAGAAGAAAATAGGGCATATCATTTACAGGAATTTTGTGGAAGGAAATTTCAAAGGAAAGGTCTACCCAGTGAACCCAAATGCAGAGAAAATTCTCGGCCGGAAATGCTACAAAAATGTAAAAGAGATAAAGGATAAACCGGACCTCGCCGTGATATCTATACCTTCCGGGGGCGTTCCAAAGGCCTTGGAAGAATGTGGGAAGAAGGGTATACGATGCGTAATAATTATAAGCGGTGGTTTTAAGGAGATAGGTAAGACTAGGCTTGAGGAAAAGCTCGCGAAGATAGCAAAAAAACACAGAATAAGGGTCGTGGGACCCAACTGCCTAGGGGTGTATGACCCAAGCAGTGGGGTGGACACCGTTTTCCTGCCCAGATACAAGCTTGGCAGGCCAAAAGAGGGAAACATAGCATTCATCACACAGTCCGGGGCGGTCGGTTCTGTCGTCATAGATTGGATGTCAAGAAAGGGATACAAAATTTCAAAGTTCGTTTCATACGGTAATGCGGTGGACGTGGACGAGGCGGATCTGATAGAATATCTTGCGAAAGACAGGAAAACAAAGGTGATATGTGCCTATTTTGAGGGAGTTGAAGAAGGGAGAAAGTTCTTTGAGATAACAAAGAGGATGGCTGGGAAGAAACCAATAATAGTTTTGAAGGGTGGCACAACAAAGGCAGGGACAAGAGCCGTCTCTTCACATACGGGTTCGCTTGCAGGCTCTTCAGAGGTATATTCTGCCGCGTTCAAACAGGCAGGCATTATACAAGCCAACAACATGGAGGAGTTGTTTGATTTCGCGCGTGCACTGTCATCGCTTCCGAGGCCAAAGGGAAACCGTGTGCAAATTATAACAGACGGAGGAGGGTTTGGCGTTCTTCTTGCCGACCATATAATAAAGAACGGTCTAAGACTCGCCAGGATGAAGAAAGAAAGTATAGAGGCACTCCGGAAAACAATGCCCCACTACGTAATCCTCAGAAACCCGATAGATCTTACAGGAGATGCCGATGTTGAGAGATATCAAAACGCACTAAATGCGGCGGTCAAAGATGACAACGTTGATATGATAGGTCTCATTGTTCTCCTCCAAGTCCCGAGACTCGGCGGTGATGTGGTGGACACCATCATGAACACAGCCAAGGCAAGCGACAAGCCCATATTCTTGATATCTGCCGGGGGCGAATACACAGAAGTGCTCAAGAAAACACTGGAAGAGGCAGGCATCCCCACGTTTTCCTGCTCAGAAAACGCTGCCCAGGCCATGAAGGTTTTGTATGATTTCGGGAAGGAAGAAAGATGAGGGAGAAGGTTATAATAATGGGCGCCGCAGGCAGGGATTTCCACAACTTCAACGTATTTTTTCGTAGCAACAAACACTATGAGGTTGTTTGTTTCACAGCAGAACAGATCCCCAACATATCAGGGAGACGTTATCCTGGAGAGCTTTCGGGAAAGCTTTACCCCAAAGGAATCCCTATACATACAGAAAGTGAACTGCCAAAACTTGCAGAGAAACACAACATAGATCTTGTTGTCCTTGCTTATTCAGACCTTTCTTACGAGAGCGTAATGCAAAAGGCAAGCCTTGTGAACTCTCTGGGAGCGGATTTCATGTTGATGGGAAAGAAAAAAACCATGCTGAAATCCATAAGACCTGTTATTTCTGTATGTGCGGTCAGGACAGGATGCGGCAAATCACAAACCACGCGAAAGATATCATTGCTACTCAAGGAGCTGGGTTTCAGGGTCGTTGTCGTCCGCCACCCCATGCCGTACGGGGACCTTCGTAGGCAGATCGCCCAACGTTTCGCTGAGTACGGAGACCTTTACAGGAACGAATGCACAATAGAAGAGAGAGAAGAATATGAACAACACATAAAAAACGGATTCGTAGTTTACGCTGGCATTGATTACGGGAAGATTCTGAAAGAGGCTGAAAGAGAGGCAGATATCATAATATGGGACGGGGGGAACAACGACATCCCCTTCTTCAAACCAGACCTGCACGTAGTCGTTGCAGATCCGCACAGGCCAGGTCACGGCCTTAGATATTACCCCGGTGAAACCAACCTGAGGATGGCAGATGTCGTTGTCATAAACAAGGAAAACACGGCAGAGAGCGAGAACATAAGAAAGGTTGTGGAAAACATTAGAAGAGCGAACCCCGCTGCGGAAATAATACACGCGAGCTCAGAAGTTACAGTGGAGGAACCCGAAAAGATAAAAAACAAGAGGGTCCTTGTTGTTGAGGACGGGCCTACACTGACACACGGAGGAATGTCCTACGGGGCTGGCTGGGTTGCCGCAAAAAAATTCCATGCAAAATCCATCACCAAACCCGAAAAATACGCAACAGGATCTATCAAAAAGGCATACAGAAAGTACACGCAAATTAAGGAGGTTCTGCCTGCTCTCGGTTATAGCAAAAAACAGATCAAAGAGCTCGAAAGAACCATAAACAGGACGCCCTGCGACCTCGTGATAATCGCTACACCCATGGACCTGGCCGAACTAATCAAGATAAACAAGCCGTCTGTCTACGTAAAATATAATTTAAAAGAAAAGGGCAAACCAAAATTGATTGATGTTTTGAAAGAGTTTGTAAAAAACATATGAACTAAACCATTTTCTCTATCTTTTTGATCTCTTCCAGGGGGGCACACAGTGTAAGTATATCCCCCTCCTTTATTTTGGTCTCTGGTTTTGGTACAATAAGTTTTTCATCACGGTAAATGAAGGCCACAGAAAAACCCCTAACGATGTCGGCTATTTTTTTGTTGGTAAATTTGGAATCCTTGCCTATGCTTACCTCAAAGACTTCACCCTTCCCTCCTGCAACCAGACTGATGAGTTGTTTGCCCGGTTTTTCAAGTGCCTTCTTGAAAGCAAGTATTGAGGTTTTGGTGGTGTTAATGAGGTTGGTGATACCTATCTTCGTGAATATGCCTTCGTTGTCCGGCTGGTTTATCCTAGCTATTATGTTGGGGACATTGACACTCTTGGCAACCTCGCAGACCATAAGGTTCGTTTTGTCATCGGACGTGACACTCACAACCGCATCCACGTTTTTAATGTTTGCATCTTTCAGAATGTTTTTGTCTGTTCCGTCCCCGTGCAAAACAAGGGCATCAAGCTTTTCAGCGAGATCTTCAGCGAGCTTTTCATCCTTTTCTATGACAACGACATCGTGCTTTTCCTTTATCAGAACTTCAGCCAAGGCCAATCCTATTGAACCGCCACCGACAATTATGATTTTCATTTTTCTCACTTAATATATGGAAAATGTTAGTTAATAGTTTTACTGTTCCATCACCATACAACCATTTTCAAAATCACCAAACCTCTGTCCTCGTTCAAAATTCCAAACCTTTGCATCTCCGCTTTTCTTGCCCCACCCGGAACAGTGTAACCACAACTCAAAAGAGGCACCCCAGACGCCTTCGTTAGTGTTATGTTTATATTATGTACACGCTCTCCATAATCTGTTTTTTCTATCAAATCAAGGTTCTTTCTCAACAAGGTGTAATCTCCTGTGGCGCCGCAGTACTTGGTATCAAAACCATCAATCTTGCTCATGTTAAATACATGAGGGCTCTCAACCACACCCATGGGGGATTTCTCGTTCAGAAGAATACTGGATATTTGCAGTGCCTTGCTTTGCAGTTTGTCCATGTAAAACTTCCCGCGGAAATCAGAGACGTTTGCGCTCAAGTAGTTCATCGCGTACAAAACAACCGCAAAGAATATCACGCCTGCTATGAGAAACTCAAAAACAAACTGGCCTTTCACAACCTTCATAATAATGTTTTTGATTCAAACATAATATAGTTACTGTTTCTTATGCCTTTTTATTTGAAAATACCAAAATATTATTATGAGAAAGTTCTTGTCCCTGGCGTTGGTTATATCCCTGCTTTTGGCTTCGGGGTGCGTAATGCCCGGCGGTCTGTACATACCTGTTATTTCCGATCTCTTCGGCCCGAATGTAGAAGAATTCAGACATGAGGTTATTGTTATACGAAGCCTCCAGGCAATCCCTTCCCAGACCATGAGGGCAGGGCAGACCTTAACGCTTCGGGCCTATGTTCAGAACCTTCAGATGCCTGAAAGCAACCCACAGGAAGGTGTTGAAATTGAACTTTTTGATGATTGCGACATATTCGAGACAAACGGAGGTGTATGTACAGGCGGGACGTTTGAGGGCAATAAATGCACAATCAAAAAAATGTATCCGCGTTCGACTGCCGTAGTAGACTGGAAGATGACTGCGAAACACCTGAAGATAAAAACACCATGTGACGTGGGCGTTTTGGTGAAGTATAAATATACGACGCACACAACCTCTTCAGCAAGTTTCGTTAACCAGGAGGAATATGAAAACCTTGTCGCCCAAGGAAAGCAGTTCAGCGAAAAGGGAACGATGGTCGTGGGGGAAGGCCCCGTCAAATCATACATAGAGGTTTCTGGCCAGCCCATAATGGTAGACATAAGAGGAGGGAAAACGGGCGAGCATGCAGGAAAGGGCATGATGACATTTTGGGTCGAGAATAAGGGATCTGGCCAGCTCGAGGGGAACACCGTAGCAAAGAACGACATTAAAATAGGATGTGCCAACGGCGAACTGGCAGGGTGTGATGCGTGCCAAGAAAAAATAGATACCGAAGGTCTGAAACTTATAGGAAGGGTTTCGCCAAAATATTCATGTGAGATTTGGCCGGCTCACGCCAGCTGGATAACCCAGGAAAAAACTTACCAGTTAACCTCTGAGATTTCATACACATATAAATTCACCAAGAGAATTAAGCTGACCGTTGAACCGGAGATTCAACTGAAGTGATTTTATACACAAATTAAGTTTATAAGCGTAACACGTCAATTATTAAAATGATAAACATGAGCAGAACAGCTTTCGGAAGGAACGTGAAGTTCTTTTTGCTGTTACTCATTGCTGCGGTTACTGTGACTTCTGGTTGCACCACACCCTTTGGTGGTGGCAGTAAAGGAGGGGGTCCGGGCGTTGTGGTTGACATCTTCCAGCCCACGCTAGGTCAGATAACACCCATAGAATCGGATGAACCAGTAAGCTTCCATCTGGAGGTTATAAACAGTGGAGATTACAACAACGCTCCGGCTGTTGCCGAGTTGACGGGGATAGACACAACAGAATGGAAATTATTCGGTGATGTTTACAGAGACCTCGGACTTTTGCTCGCCCCCGACCCGGAATCACAAACACAAGGCGGGCGAGGTACAGCAGACTGGGACGTGATAACACCGACACTATCCAGAAACCAGAAAATAACATACGAGCCTATCGCAAGGGTTTACTATTACTATGAAACGGATGTGAAAAAACCTGTTTGGTTCGTTAACAGTGAAGAATTGAGAAGAATTGTGCAGGGAGCAGGAAGCTTGGATACAGAGCAGGCAACACCTTGGAATGCCCCGCTGGCAGTCACGGTTAATACAGGAAACTTTGTAAAGACAAGAGACTGGGCAAACTCCAAGTTTCAGCTTCAGATAAGGATAGAGAATACAGGCAACGGCCAAGTATTCGGAAGGGATTACCCTGTCGCTGTCGAGGTTAGATGGCCGGATGGGGTTGTACCTATTGGCGACTGCCCGAGGCAGATACAGTTCGGAACAGGTTTTTACGAGAACTTGCCCCCGTATCTGACAACTCCTTCACTGGGCAGGTTTGTCAGATTATGGAACGGAAAGTACACGGACATCTCATGCGAATTCCAGGTCACGCAGCCACCAACAAATAAAGTCAAGAAGAACTTCGAAGTGAGACTTGCCTACATATATTATGTAGATGCAGTAACTCACATAACAGTCAAGGGGTACGAGGAAACTGTTTAAATTTTGTTTATTACCTCTTTTTATTTATTTTTAGACAATTATATAACTATGAATAGCCTAAAATTTCTCTATCCATTCCTGCCTGCCTTGCTAGCCATTTCTTTGGTTATGGTTTCGGGCTGTACGATGCCGGGCACACCGTTCGATTCCAACACGCCTGCCGGGGCAGGCATAGTCATAGAAAGCTTCGGTACAGAACCTAAAATGACTGAAGTGTATTCGGGCGAGGAAGTGAAATTTGTTCTGAAATTCAGGAACACAGGGACACAGAAGGCGGAAAACTGTTTTGCAGAACTTCTGGGCCTTGATCAGATGTGGAAGGGGGCGGCGGGAACAAGAACCAATCCAAACAACCAGGAGGTTTTCCCTGACGAAAGCAGCTGTCAATACGACAACCGGGGTGGGTGGATAACTCTGCTGCCACCGGACCCGGCAACAGGAATAGAAGGCGGGGACAAGATATGTACATGGAGATACGTATCTCCCGTAGTTTACGTTCCACATGTGGATTACAAGCCGCGTGCCCGCGTTTTCTATGATTATAAATCATTTCTCATAAAAACCATAACAATCGTCCCAAAAGAGGAACTCGTTGTACTTCAGAACCAAGGGAAGAGCTTGCCTGTGGAAACCAGCAGCAAATCCAACGCTCCAATATCCTTGGACATGGAAACTAGGAGCCCGATAAGGACGCACGGCACGGGAAACATTCTGACCTTCCCTATAGTTATCAACATAGAAAATATAGGTGGAGGGACAGTCTGTGCCAACAGCGAGAGATGCAGGAAATTTACCGAAGGCGGTTCTTTGTGGAATCAGTTCAAACTGACAATAGAACTTCCAGACAGCATGAGTTTTGAGCCAGGCAGCTGCGGCAACGGAGGCAACGTCGCAGAAGAGGATATTTATCTGGTTGCGGGAAAGTCCCAGACAATTGTATGCAAGGTCATGGTCAACAGCATACCGGAGAGACTGGTACAGAAAAATATAAGGGTAACCGCTGAATATGGTTACTTCATAGATAAGACCATAGAGTTAAGTGTCCTTCCGAGCGGATAAAGATAAAAGGTTCGGCCTTCAATATAAAATTATGAAAAAATCAAGTGCGTTGCTCTTGCTCATGTTTTCGCTTGTTTTGGTTTCGGGTTGCATAAGCGGACCGATAACTTCTGGGGAAGGACTTGTGATAGAAAATTTCGTTTCCAGTCCTTCCGAAGTTTATGCTGGCGAGCCGTTTCAACTTCAGCTTATGGTGAGAAATAAAGGAACGAGCAACGCAAGGAACGTGAGATTTGAGCTTTCGAATATAGGAACCACCTATGGCGGGGAGGAAAGTGAAATTTCATGCAACCCGGAGTGTGCAGGCCTCATCGAATACATGCTTGCCCCGCAGCCTGAGTCAGGCACAACAGGCGAATCAAAGACATGTATATGGCAGTGCACCGCCCCTTCAAATATCCCCCGGAACATAGCTGTAACATTCAGTCCTTCGGTCAGGGTCACATATGAATATGAAAGCAATACTGCTCGAAGCGCCACGATAGTGTCGGAAGAAGAGTTAAGGTCCCTAGAGACACAGGGTAAGGCAATAACAAGCGAAACTACGAGCATTTCCAACGCCCCAATAAGACTTGACATAGAAATGAGAAGCCCTCTGAAATACAACGAAAAGACAGGCATGATAACCTTCCCCATTTCTATAGGCATAGAAAATACTGGGGAAGGAGTTGCGTGTTACCCTTCATGCGGTAATCCTGAAGACTGGAACAAAGTTTTTTTGGAGATGGACCCTTCATCTGGAGTGAACCTGAAAGACTGCAATGCGGGCATATTCAGCAGCGTTAATCTGTGGGAAGGAAGGGAAAGGAGTATTGTTTGCGACGGTGAAATTATGTTGGCGAATATAAAACAGACAAAGACAAACATACTGAAAAAAACACTCAAAATAAAGGCGAAATATGAATACTTCACAGATGCCACAACATCCGTGAAGGTGACCGGAACCTAACCAAAGTCCCTAAGGCTCTTCTGCTCCTCACTCGAATTTTTTGGGATGTTGTTTGTTTTTTCTTCACTTGCGATTTCTCCATAGACACCATCGTAACCGGGTCTTATTTTCAGCTTCCCTGCCCTCATTTTAACGATAAGTTCGGCGATCTTTCTGTTGGCCGCCCCCTTTATCTCTTCTCCGCTCACGTTCAATAGAACATTCAACTCAGAGCCGAAGTTCCCGACAAGCCTGTTATAGACTTCCCACACCTTTCTGGAGCTGATGCCTGTTTTGAGAACAAAGGAGATTACCTCGGACAGGGGCAGCAGCGAATAGAAAGGTTTTGCATTATCTGGAACAAATCCCTCAGGCCTGTCTGCCAGTTCCTCGACCCTGTGCAGCACGCCAATGGTGAGCGGATGCTTACAAACAGGGCAAATGTTGCGATATTTTTTTGCTGTCCCCGGTTTTAGGGAAACACCACAATCCCTGTGCCCGTCGTAATGGTACTTTCCGTACGAAGGATCAACTTCTATGGTTCCGGCCAGTCCCCTATTTGTTCTTATCGCATTTATCAGGTTTTCATAAGTTAATTCCTTCAGATTGAACAGTGTTGCCTCCCTCCCCATCCTCCATGGCCAAAAGGAATGAAGGTCGGAAAAGGAAACCAGTGAAAATCTGTCCAGCGATGAAAGCCGCCAGTTCATCGGCGGGTCTGATGACAAACCGGTTTCAAGCGCAAATATGTTTTTTGTCTGATCCTGAAAACAGTCTGCAATCCTGTCAAACCCCGATTTAGAGCCAAAGAGTGAAAACCAAGGTGTCCATATATGGGCAGGAATAACCTCGTTTTTCGTGCTTATTTCCTTCACCATCTCGACGAGTTCTGGGGAACGTATGCTGCAAACAGGCCTGCCGTCTGCCGCAAGGTTCACGCCTTTCATCTTCAAGGCATCGTTTATCTGTTCAGCCGTTTCGAAGTTTGGCGAAAGAACTATGATATGTATTCTTTTCAAATCTTTACCCCGCCTGTAGATGCTTGAAATTTCCACAGATAAAAGAAAGGGAAAACCATCCCTGCTTTTAAGAATTCCTGTCCCGTCTTCCTCCAGTTCTTCTTTAAGCTCCCTTAACCAGACAGGGTGCGTAAAATCCCCTGTCCCCAGCAGGTTTATGCCTTTGATCTTGGCATATTTAACTAGGTTGCTTATACTCAAGTCATGGCTTGTTGCCCTAGAAAATCTGGAATGTATGTGGAGGTCGGATATAATGTCCATAATGTTATTTTAGTTTTGATTTAAAAGAGTTAAGTATGAACTTCACTTTAGAGATCCTATCCGAAGCCGTGATATTTATAATCGTCGTGTCAGCTGTTTCCCTTTTTTGGGGGAATAATCTGCTGTTGTTTTTGGTGCTGCTGACAGTCTGGGTAATTGCATTAAGGTTGTGGCATACAAAAGAGGACGTATTCTTTTCCATGGTTGCTGCTGTTCTGGGGCCATTTACCGAAGCCATCTGTATATATTTTGGTGCATGGGTCTATTCAAATCCCTCATTTTTTGGAATACCTGCATGGCTTATCATACTATGGGGCATTGCCGGGATTCTTGCGAAAAGAATAGCTGAAACTATCATGAACAGTATGAAAAAATAATCATGGGCTCGTGGGGATAATCGGCGCAGGACAGCCTGTCAAAGGACATTTTCACATCCAATGTGTGCATTCGAACCCCAGACCTTCGGCT
>CAZTJN010000002.1:48132-73425 GCA_964613955.1 uncultured archaeon
TGTCAAAGGACATTTTCACATCCAATGTGTGCATTCGAACCCCAGACCTTCGGCTCTCTTGGCCAAAGCTTGCAGGCATTGCGCCTGCCGGACATATAAGACCGACGCTCTAACCAGGCTGAGCTACGAGCCCTTTCCAGCGAGTGATGCATGCACCAATCAAAAATATATCCTGCTCTGTTTTAAATTAATTGTTTGGGAAAACATTTAAATAACCTTTCCACATATAATATCTATCTTTATAATCTAAATCGATATACAGAGAGGTGATATTATGAACGGAGGACAACAGCTTCAGCCGGTCCTTGTGCTCCCTGAAGGAACACTCAGGACAAGGGGAAAAGACGCTCAAAAGAACAATATAGCAGCCGCAAAGACGGTTGCAGACGCGGTCAGGACAACTCTTGGCCCGAAGGGCATGGACAAGATGCTGGTAGATTCGCTCGGAGACGTTACGATAACGAACGATGGAGCAACAATTCTTGACGAGATGCAGATAGAGCATCCGGCAGCAAAGATGATGGTGGAGGTCGCAAAAACGCAGGATGAAGCCGTAGGCGACGGAACTACAACGGCCGTAATAATAGCTGGTGAGCTGCTGAAAGAGGCAGAGGGCATGCTTGAGAAACAGATACACCCGACTGTTATAACAAAGGGATTCAGGCTTGCAAAATTCAAGGCACTGGAGATACTGGACAGGCTCTCGCACAGCATCACACTGAAGGACGAAAAAAGCCTCAAAAAAATTGCCAACACGGCGATGACAGGAAAATCTGCCGAAAGGGCATCAGAACATCTGACAGAGCTTGCCGTGAAGGCGGTTATCAAGATATTCGACAAGGTAAGCAACGAGGTGGACACGGAAAACATAAAGATCGAAAAGAAACAGGGAGGATCGATGACAGATACGCAGCTGATAGAGGGCATAGTTCTGGACAAGGAAGTGGTTCACAGCGGGATGCCAAAGAGGATAGAAAATGCCAAGATCGCTTTGCTGGATTCTGCGCTCGAAGTCAAGGAACTTGAAGGTGACGCCAAGATAAGCATAGATTCTCCTGAAAAACTTCAGGCCTTCCTGAATGAAGAGGAAAAAAGCCTCAGAGAAATGGTAAATAACATTGTGAAAACAGGAGCAAATGTTGTGCTATGCCAGAAGGGCATAGATGATGTGGCACAGCATTACCTGGCTAAGGCGGGTGTGCTTGCTGCAAGAAGGGTCAAGAAGTCAGACATGGAGAAGCTTGCGAGGGCAACAGGAGCGAACATAGTGAGCAATACCAAGGACATAACAAAGAAAGACTTGGGTTACGCCGGTCTTGTGGCGGAAAGAAAGATATCAGGGGATGAGATGATATTCGTTGAAAAATGCAGGCAGCCCAAGGCAGTGACCATACTTATCCGTGGCGGAAGCGAACACGTAGTGGACGAGGTTGAAAGAGCAATGGAAGACGCCATCAAGGGAGTGGCAGCTGCACTCGAGCTGGGCAAGGTAGTTCCTGGCGGCGGGGCAATAGAAATAGAACTGGCAAAGCATTTGAGGAAGTATGCCGAATCATTCAAAGGCAGGGAACAGCTTGCCGTCAATGCGTTTGCGGAAGCGATAGAAATCGTTCCGAAGAGCCTCGCAGAAAACGCCGGCCTGGACCCGATAGACAAGCTGGCCCAACTGAGGTCAGAACATGAGAGGAAGAGGGCAGCAGCAGGTCTGGATGTGTTCACAGGGAATGTCAGCAACATGATAAATCTCGGAGTCATAGAACCGCTGAAAATAAAGATACAGGCAATAAAGAGTGCGAGTGAAGTTGCAGAGATGATACTGAGAATAGATGACATGATTTCGGCCGGCAGCAGCAAAAGCAGTGGAGGTCCGCCTTCACCGCCTGGCGGCATGGGCGGCGGTATGCCAGAATACTGATTCCACGGGCATCAAATATTTATATTAGGGAACGGACAATTATTTATTATGAGCCCGGAAGAAGAATACGAGGTAATACCAACATCACCCATCAGAAGACTGGAAAAGAGAATCGAGCAAATGGAATCCGGAAGCTACTCTTCTCAAATTCGAAAACTGATAGAGCAGGTTATAGAGCTTGTCAAGTCCAACCAGAGGATAATAGACGACAGCATAAAGGCAAACAGCGAACTCATAGCGGAGATATCGAAGATCCCAAAGAAGGTGGACGACCTGATAATAGAGATGAGGGAGTTCATGAAACTGCTGAAAACATCGGCGGAGGAGGAAGAGGTGACGTCTGTTTCGAAAGAGGTGATGACTCCCCTGGTGGACAAGATGACAGAACTTATAGAGCAGAACAAGAAGAATTTTGAAACCAACCAGGCGGCTCTTACGACACTGGGCATAATTGAAAAGAGGTTAAAGAGGCTTTACACGCAGACCGCACCCAGAGCAGCAGCCACATCGCCAACCGGATATCCAGGATACACCGGGAGAAGGGAAACCGAATATTGATGATCAAATAAATAAAGGAGGTTGAATGAATGAAAAAGGGTATAACCCCGATAATCGCCATAATAATTTTGCTGTTGATAACCATAGGCTTGGCAGCGACTGCATGGACGTACCTTTCAGGGTTTATGGCCGGTTACACGAAGTCACTGACGCTGGTTGATTCTTACTGCACAGGCGGCACAACATCAAACGTGATACTCAGAAACACAGGAACAGAACCAATTTCATTGGGAACTGGCTGTACCATACCAACTACAGATCACGTGGTAACTTGTGGTGCGTTGACAATAACAAGGACAGACACAGATGCAAGTGGTGTCACCAACAACTTTGACAATTCAGTTGTAACACCAAGCATAACACCAAACAGTGGAAACCTTCCAACCCAAGAATCTTTAACATTCACAGATACATGCACACAATCGGGACCACACGTCTGCACGTACAGATTCACGACAGGCGGTACAGGAGCAACAGTTGTTTCAATTCCGTGCGGATAAAACCAAATATCTTTATTTTTTGTCTTTTTTGAATTCTGAGAAATCTATCTTTCCCTGAGCCAGCTTTCCCCTTCCTCCGCCAGAGCCGCCGTATTTTTTGCAGAACTTTTTCACTTCCTTGGTTATGTCTTCCACTCTGCTCATCCCCACCACTTCACCGTTTCTGTTGAGAAGAATGATGGTGAACTTCGGGTGAGAAGAGACAAGGAGCTCGCATGTTTTTATCATTTCCTTCCTATCCATGTTAACTGTTTCGAGGATTTTTCCGTCTTTCATCTTTTTAGCTAGTTTTTTAACCACTGATAGCGCCCGCTGTTTTGCGGTTTTCTCAACTTCCTTCCTCTGTGTTTTCCACATGTCAAAAACTATTCCGCATGCCTCCCTTATGTTACGGGCCTTTTTTCTTTTCACGGGTTTCCCCAGTTTTTTACTGTGCCCTACGATATCATCCACGAATTTTTTAACAGTCTTCCCGGCTTGATCAACAGGAACAGAAAAGAAATCCGAGCACTCCATCAATTGTTCGGACACATCTCCATTCAGCTTGAATTCGACTATCTTTCTTAGATTCCCCAGAACCTCCTTGAAAATTCTACCTTCTTTGGCGGATATTCTTCCTGCTTCCTCCCCTGCGGTAAACTCTATCCTGTCAACACCGTCCTGTATTTTCGTGGTTTTCAGTATCTTTATCCTTCCCACTTCCCTGGTGTTGTTTAAATGTGTGCCACCGCATGCCTCGACATCAACTCCCGGTATGTTAACAATTCTGATAAGCTTTCCGGGGACCGCCCCTCCCTGATAAATTCTCATTCCAAATCTCTTCTCGGCCTCGTTTCTGGGTATTAGGAGTTTTTCGATTTTTATCCCCTTCTTAACGATACTATTCGCTTCGTCTTCCATCCTCTTGATCTCTTCTGTTGTTATGGGCAGGTAATGGGTTATGTCAAGGTGAGATTTTTTTTCCGTTTTCTTCGCTCCAGCCTGGTTCACGTGATTGCCAAGAACCTCCCTTGCTGCGGCATTGATTATGTGCGTTGCAGTATGCTGCTGCGAAAGCTTGAGTCTTCTTGACCAGTCCACTTCACCTTCTACTTTCTGATTTTCTTTAAGAGAATGCCCTTTCTCCATTTTATGAACTATTACACCACCTTGCTTGAAAACGTCTATAACCTCTTTTCCGTTAATCTTCCCTGTGTCATGGAGCTGGCCGCCCGATGTGGGGTAGAACAGCGTCTGATCAAGAACAACGAAATCACCCGATACCTTCATGACCTTGGCTCTGAATTTCAGTTTTTTGTAATCATCGTAGTACAGGATTTTGGTGTCAGGCACCCCGCCCAGAGGAATAATATCGTTTCTTGCATTCTCTGTTACCTGTTCTTTCTTTTTGTGCAATTCAGAAACTTTTGAATAAAAGTCCTCGGGTATTTTTATCCCTTTGCCCTTCTTTTTGAACTCCTCCTTTATCACCTCCGGTGGTATGCCGTGGCTGTCGTAAACTTTTATTAGATCTTCTTCGCTAACAGTCTTGTGCATCATTTTTTCTACAATTATGACGGATTTCGCCTTTGTGTTTCTGTACTTTTTCTCTTCGACTTCCAATATTTCCCCCACACCTTCCACACTATTCAAAAGTTCTGGGAAAAGGGGTTTCAGATAGCGGGCATGCCATTCACACACACTTGACAGGTCTATGTCCCAGTTGTATTTGTCCTTGAACATCATGGCCCTCCTGGCCAGCATCCTTAGATTGTAACCCCCTCCCACATTACTCGGCAGCCCCCCGTCGGCAAGTGCAACCAAGAGACTCCTCGTGTGTTCTGCAATTGAATAAACACCTGACAAGGGGAGAATAAAGTTCCTCAATTCATTCACATCTGCCCCAACTTTTTTTGCCACATACTTCCAGGATTTGTTGATATTTTCTATTTCATCTAGGTTTAGAAGACCTGCGTAAGGAACGTAACGCCTCAGCAGATCCCTGTCAATTTTAAGGCCTGTCTGCAGCAAGAGTTTTTTAACAACAGTCGGGAAAGTCGCATCGTAAATAGTTTCGCACCCCTGCGTGAACCACGCATTTCTCTCCTGGCCCATGCCCATGTCAAGAACCTTTATGTTAAGTTCCTTGAAACCCGACGAAGTTTGCTCGTAGAGCATGTAAACCTGATTCCCAAGTTCGCAGCCTTTGGAAAAAAACTCCATACAGGAGCCGAAGTTCCCTCCTCCGGCCCATGCATCCTCATGAAAAATTATGTCTGAAGTTCTTAGTCCCAGGCCTTTTCTGAGCCAGGTATATATGTCCCTGAAAACCTTGGACTGGTCCCAGTCCTTCGGTTCGACAAACATGTGCTGCCCTATCATGACAAAACCTGTGTTGTGCGATTCCGTTACACCCACGTTATCTATATCATTAAATCTCAGGCAGAACTGCGGAATAACCAACGGGTTTGCAGGAGGCTCCACCTCCCCGGAAATGACGTACGGCTGAAACGCCGAAATCGAGGCATTTGTATATTCCATCGTCGGGTTCCATCTTGCAACAACAGGATACCGTTTTATGGGCGTGTAACCTAATTTTTTAAACATCTTTGCAAAATCCAGCCAAACCTCCGTGTATTCAAGTTTCCTTTTGGCCGGTGAATCACCTATGAACCCAAAACCTTCGTTGCTGCATAAAGGGTCTCCGCAAACCTTTCTTTCGGGGTCAGTCGACCAAAAGGGTCTTTTGCATTTAATGCAGATGTTTCGCAAAAAACCCTCTTCCCTTAGAACTCTGGTTGCATAGTATTTGTCAGGGTGTTTCCAAAATTTCGGAAGAAATTCCTTTTTAACTTCTTTGTCTGATTTCATAGTTATTATTTCACCGCACGATACTTAAATTAGAAACTTCAGAATAGAGAAGTCTCGGCGCACCGTCTGCATTGAACCAACAACATCTTATCCGAAAAGTGCGCCAAGACCCGCTGCAGCTTCCTCGGCTTTTTTCTCGGCCTTCTCTTCCTCTTTTTTCTCTTCCTTCTTTTCTTCAGCCTGCTTGTCACTCGAAGGTGCCGCTGCTTGCTGTACAACTGATGCCTGCTTTATCGCTTCATCTATGTTGATGTCCTTAAGACTTGATACCAAGGCCTTTATTTGTGCAGTCTCTGCCTTTGCTCCTGCAGCCTCAAGCACCTTTTTGACTCCTTCCTCATCAACCTTTTTGCCCAACGAGTGAAGGAGCAACGCCGCATATATCATTTCCATCTTATCCCTCCTCTATTTTACATTCTTGCCTTTACCATTATCTTTATTCTCAACTCCCCCCTCTTCCTTGCCAGGCTCTTCTGCCGCTTTCTCCTCAGCATCGGATACCGTCCCTGAAGGAATTTCCCCCTTGAGTACCAGCATCTGGGAATACGCCTTGGAAAGAAGTTTGTCCACCGTTCCTTTTGTGATCACATCCGCTTCAAGGGCTAGGCTGATCGCCTCTCTGTACGCCCTTGACAGCAAAAGAGGCACGGTATCTTTCGTGGGCAGACCCGTGCTTAGGGCGAGATTGAATGCGTTTTGGTGGGCCCTTATGACATCGTCCCTGTATTTTTCCAGGGGTATGAATAAAAGTTCTTTCGGGTAGACAATGCCTTGATCCAAAACTGCAAGAAGATTTAGTGAAATTTCTATGGGTTCAACACCCAGTTTCATTAAAACATCTGCCACGTTCTTGTCTATGGTTTCTCCTTTTCTAACAACAGCAGCATCCTCCTTTATAACAATGTTTTCCCCTTCTACCCCGGCTGGAATCTTGACTCTTTGCAGTTCGCCTATTACAGGACCTGCCTTCAGGTTAGTTTTCCCTGCCTTTACAATTATGTCCCTCGGAGCGATATCACCCTCCTTGGCAGCCGCAAATGACTTGGAAGATTCTATAATTCTTGCCAGTTCAAAGGGATCTGTTTTGCTGAATAGAAGGGCAGGCTGATTCTGTATTTTCGTTTCTAGTTCCTTGATACCCCTTTTACCAGCATTTTCTATTGCACGCCTGATTATACTTTTCCTGACCATCTCTATTTTGGCCTTACCCCTGAGCTTATCCCTTATCTCTTGGAGTTGTTTTGCAGGCAATTTAAACATATCAAGCAATCCAATAACAGGATATTTTTTAATTTCTTCTTCAAGTTTCTTCACACTTTCCCTTTTCCTTTCTGAAACCATATCCTACACCTTCAACTTTACCGATGGTCCCATTGTGAGTTTTATATGAACGTTCTTTATGTTTGCTGCCCCTTTGGGAAGTTTTTCCTTGATGAAGTTTATGACAGCAATGACATTTTTCATTACTTGCTCTTCTTTCATATCTTCTGCCGCCACAGGAACATGGATGACAGGAGAATCCCTCAGTCTCACTTTCACTAGCCTCTTTGACATCTCTATGAACGGCTGTACACTTCCTTTCGGGGGAATAGGCTTGGGCATTTTGCCCCTGGGCCCTAAAACCAGACCTAGGGTTTTACCCACAAGTGGCATCAGCGGGGCCTCGCAAAACCACCATTCGTATTCATCTGCATATTTTTTCAGTTTTTTCTTGTCTTTCCCGATCTTTTCCAGATCACTCTTGGTTATGACCAATGCCTTCGTCTTCTTTGCCTCTGTGATCAAAGAGTCAACAATGAATATAACTTTTGATTCCTTCCCCCTGCCTTCAGGCAACGGGAATTCCAAGTTTAACTTGTTCTCTGGCTTTTTGAGATCGATATTCTTTAAACTGATTGCCAGATCCCATGTTTGAACAAAATTCCTTTTTTTCGCCTTTTCCTTTGCTTCCTTTATCTCTTCCAAGAACTCTTCCATCTCAAAACCTCCTGCTTACGCAGTAAACGGCTTGATTCTTTAATTTATGGCAAAGGATATTTAAATGTTTCTCTCTTCATTCATGCCCAAAATATTTCCTTATAAATATTGAAAGTTCCTTGTTTCTACTAAGCACCTTTTCAAACCCCTTTGAATCCAGAATCTTAAATTCTTTGGCAATGCTTTTCGCTATGTGCGATCTGACACCGTCCATCAGGAGAGATTTTTCGCTTCTTTTCAAAAAACGCTCAAGCAGCTTCTCAGCATCTCTGTACTCCCTTTCGACCTCTGCCACCCATATTTTGCCTTCAACATAGACTTTCGCTTTCCTGTATTTTTCGGTGAACTGTTTCGAGTGCTTCTTTGAATATACCGGCGGGCCCTCGAGTTTCCTTTTTTTGGGCAGAAACCATTCGCTCATCTCGAATATGAGATAGGAATCCTTTTCATCGCTCCACACAGCATTTTCAAAAACTTCAAATTCATATTCCTTTAAAAGGTTTGCGATTCTTGAACATGTCTTCCTCATCTGTGACCAGAGAATATCATCGACCACCTTTGGTCTCCTGAACCACACCGCAAAAAATTTCGTCCCTCTCTCTTTCAGATACATCCTGAATTTTGAAATGCTTATGGTTCTTCTATCCCTTTCAAAGAACTTCTTGCTAGGGTTTTTCACAAATGCTTCACATGATTTCACGAACTTCACAAAATTCTCCTCGGACAGGGCGGCGGCCACGTTCCTTTTGGGATCCGTGGGGTCTATAACTATCAGCGGCTGATCTTTGAAAAAGGATTTTGGATTTTTGATTGTGCAGTGCCTTCCCAGATCTATAAATTCACCGGGCTTCCATGCTCTTGCCTTCAAGACCAGATTCCTGAATGTCTTGTACTTTATTATGAGGAGTTCGCACAGATAGCCTGAAAACCCCAACGTTTTCACATCTGAGCCATAGACGTCCATGGCCTTGCAGAACTGTTTTAATAGCCTGACCTCTTTCGACATCACAGGTTTCAGGTTTTTTTCTATGTACCTGTTATGAAAAGGCGTTCTATCAACTGCTGAAATTATTTTTGATGCCGATTTGACCTTGTAACAGGGAACGATATCTATTGAAAACCCACCGAATTTCCCCTTGACATAAGGGTGTTCTGCATACGCTATTTCATACTCTCCCCCAAGCAGTTTTACTATTTTCTTCCCGACATCAATACCGATTTTCTCCAAGTCCTCCCTAGGGGCGGAGACAGGAAACAATATGAACAAGTCTATTTCTTTCTTGTCTTTCAGCCAAGTGTCGCGGATGAAAGAGCCTGCGATGGTCTTTTCAAGACCAAGAGGTTTTATTATTTTGTCAGCAGCTTCTATTACGCGTTTCAAAATGTCACGCATCTTTCTCCTTTCGTTTTCGCTAGGGGTTATCCTTTTCAGAACATTTCTGAGTACATTATCCATAGTAATTTATTTATCAGAGCAATATTAAAATAAGATTTCATGGTATGGTTGTCTGTGGGAAGTAACAAAAGGATAGCGCAGGAAGAACTAATAGATATGTTAAGAGATGTGGAAGACAAACTTGTAATAGTAGAAGGAAAAAAGGACAAAAAAGCTTTAAAAAGCCTAGGTGTGAAAAATATTATTGCAATCAACGGGAGGCCGCTTTACGAATTGGCCGATAAAATAAAGACAGACAAGGAAGTAGTCATACTCACAGATTTCGATAAAGAAGGCAGAAAGATACACTCGAAGCTGAGAAATCTGCTGCAGAGGCACAAAATACATGTAAATTCCCATTTAAGGGGGAGAATCATGTCGTTGGGAAAAAACAAAATAGAGGACTTCGGCGTTTTGAACAGCCGAGTCTCTTTTAAGGAGGTTGATGTTCATGTCAAAGCTCGCACCGAGTTCAATAAAATATCTGATAAAGGCTCAAATAAATGCAAAAGGAGTAATAGAGAAACCTGATGTCATAGGGGCTGTTTTTGGGCAGACAGAAGGTCTGCTGGGACCCGATCTTGATTTGAGAGAACTTCAAAGAACAGGCAGGATAGGGAGGATCGAAGTTAACATAAAGTCAGACAAGGGAAATTCCTATGGAGAAATCATAATTCCTTCCTCTTTGGATTCCACAGAGACTGCCCTTATAGCCGCAACCCTCGAAACTATTGAAAGGGTGGGTCCATGCACAGCGAAAATAACTCTGAAATCCGTGGAGGACACAAGAGAAATAAAGAGAAAATTCGTCGTCGAGAAGGCAAAAACCATCTTGAAGGGGTTGTTAGAGAAAGGCCTGCCTGATACGGCTCACATATCTGAAGAAATAAAGGAAGAAATAAAGAAGCATGAAATAACCACGTACAAAGGCTTGCCGTGCGGCCCGAACCTGCTTGATTCCGATGAGATAATAATCGTCGAGGGCAGGGCAGATGTGATAAATCTGATAAAATACGGCATAAAGAATGCGATAGCGATAGAGGGCAGTTCAATACCGCAAACCATCATAGAACTTTCCAAAGAGAAAATTACAACTGCTTTCTTTGACGGGGACAGAGGTGGTGACCTTAACCTTAAAAGCCTTTTAGAGACAACGGATCTCGATTATGTTGCTCTGGCGCCCCCGGGCAAGGAGGTTGAGGAACTATCCAAAAAAGAGGTTTTCAAGTGTCTCAGAGATAAGATAGCCGCCTCTCAATTCAAAATGGAAAACAGGATCAGAGACGTAAAAACCGAGGAAATGCGACCAAAAGCAGCACAGAGAGTTCCGATAAAAACCGAAAGAGCTGCAGTAAGGGGACGGGAGAAAGCACCAGAGAGCATGGAAAGGGTGTACAGGAAAGGCGTCCCCAGAATCACAGACGAACAAAAAAACATATTCAAGAAAACCCTTGATGAACTGATAGGTACCAGGGCAGCCTGCGTATTTGATTCAAGTTTTAATATACTCGGAAAGGTCCCGGTCAAGGAACTTATAAACACGCTCAAAACGCTTGAAAAACCCTATGCAGTTATATTTGACGGGAAGGTTGACCGCAGACTCGAGTCAATAGCAAAGATAAAGGATATAAAGTTTCTTATTGGCATGGAAAAGGAAAATATAAAATCACCCATAACCATTTTGTCCAAAGAAGACCTTAAGTGATTAAAAATTTATTATGTGGTGGCTCCATATATAAATAGATAAGTAGAACAATAGAACAGAACAAAGTATAATTTCACCCCTGTCCGGGTTTAGGTGTGATAGAATGGAGGACTTGCTCAAGAAACTTGTCATGGCCCCGTCTGTTTCGGGCTCTGAAGAAAACATTAGGGAATTGATCACAAAGGAAATAAAAGCATATGTTGATGATATAAAGGTTGACAAAATAGGAAACCTCATCACCAAAAAAGGATCCGGACATCCAAAAATAATGATTAATGCTCACATGGATGAAATTGGTCTGATGGTCAAACACATAGATGAAAAAGGTTTCATAAGGTTTGAGCCGATAGGCGGATGGGACCGCAGAGTTTTAAGCGCGCAGAAGTTCAAAATACATGGCTCAAAAGGATCTGTCATAGGTGTGGTAGGTCAAAAGCCTGTTCACTTACAAGAAAAAGAGGAGGAAAAAAAGATCACCAAAATAAGGGACATGTTCATCGATATTGGCGCGGACAATAAAAAACAAGTTAAAAAAATGGGGGTTAACGTTGGCGATTTTATTACCCAATACGGCATGGTAGAAAAACTTGGCTACTCGAGGCTGGCTGGGCATGTTTTTGATGACAGGGTGGGTTGCCTGGAAATGATAGAGGTTGTAAAGACACTTAAAAGCTTCAAAGGTACTTTGTACGCGGTCGGAACAGTGAAAGAGGAAATCGGCCTTGTTGGCATAAGGGGGTCCACATTTGGAATAAATCCAGACCTTGTTATATCACTTGATACCACAGTCAGTGGCGGGACGCCTGATCTCAAGCCACATGAGACCATATCCCTTATAGGCGAGGGACCGGTACTTCTCATAAAGGACGCCATAAGCATCATACAAGACAATTTAAAAAAATG
The DNA here is from genome assembly GCA_964613955.1 of uncultured archaeon. Classification (GTDB taxonomy): domain Archaea; phylum Aenigmatarchaeota; class Aenigmatarchaeia; order QMZP01; family QMZT01; genus CS3-C152. The sequence goes on from CAZTJN010000002.1 coordinate 59,976, forward strand.
GGTTGTGGAAGTTGCGAAGAGGAATAAAATACCACTACAGTATGATATAATGAGTGGTGGGGCAACTGATTCCTCCATAGTGCCAACAATAAGAGAAGGTATACCTTCACTGGCGATATTAACACCTTCACGTTATGCACACACACCTGTTGAAGTTATTGATATGAAAGATGTGAAGAACGTCGTGAAATTGGTTGCAGAACTTGTGAAGTCTTCTCACAAAATTTTATAAAAGTTTTACCTTCCCGCGCACAGGGATCACTTCCAGCTCCCCCCTGTACAACTGGATATTACCAATTATGTTGATAGTCTTCCCATTTTCTATATCATCTATATTCATACCCTTTAATTTCAATAAACCTATTGTATCCCCCCACAAGACAACCTTTATTTCACCTGTTTTATCTTTTACGCTAAAAAACAAATTTTCTCCGCTTTCGGTCAAGCCTGTTATCCCACCTGTTATATTCACGATTCTACCTACATACGCCGAGTCTATATCTCCAATGTTCACGTGAAAATAATGTGGGTTTTTCACGAGGAAATACAAAATTATCAGTCCGAATACAACACAAACAAAGGAAATCTTCCACAACCTGCCTTCATTCATATATGTTCCCTCCCAATTTAAAGACAACCAAATCCGAATATAGGGGCCCTTTCTGCATCAAAACGCTCTTTTTCAATTTCACGTTTTTTACGTACATTTCACCTACATTCACATCTTTTAATTTGTTTATGAAGTTTGCTAACAGTTCTCTGTTTTTGCCAGACCTTACCCTGCCGATAGTGAGGTGAGCCTTTTTGCTGCCCTTCCCTATATTCACACATTCATTCACCCTCTTCATTAACTTCACGAATTCATTTTCACCTTCACATAAACCAAGCCACAATGTCCTTATGTAATTGGGGCTCCCAAAAAAACCCAGACCACTTATTCTTATTTTGAATACATGAAAATCTTTTAGGCACTGCACGAGGGGCTTTTTAATCTCTTCAAGTTCGTTTTCGTTAACTTCACCAAGAAAATTCAACGTGAAATGTAGATTTTCAGGTTCAACAAACTTCACATCCACATTGAGATTGGCTATTTTGTGTTGTATTTCTTTCACCTTTTCTGCAATATCTTTTTTTAGGTCCACGGCAATAAAGCATCGCATAATATTATTATTGGGTTCACATATAAAAACCGATTTGGTCACGTAAGTATTTAAATAATTTGGTTAAATATATGAAAATATGAAACTGGATGAAAAATATGTGAAGTTATTTAAATGGAGAGACAACCCGTTCAGTTTTAGAATACTCCCGCAATTATTTGTTGGTTATCCAAAAGAGATAGAAAAAATAGTTAATGGCATAAAGAACAGAGACAAAATTTTACTCTTGATAGGCCCGACCGGTTCTGGAAAGACAACACTTCTGAAATTTATAGCCAATGAGTTTGACGGCAAAGATGTTTTTTACCTTCCCAAACCACCAAAGAAGCCAGAGGACTGGATTAACATCTTCACGAACTTCATAGGACTTGGTATACGTGAAAGACTTTTTTCACGAGGCAAAAACCTTAATCTCTACAACCTCGGAGAATGGGTGAACAAGAGGACACGTGAAAGAAACTTATCCCTGCTTTTGGATGAAGGACATGAAGCCAGCCTTGAAACACTGGAGTGGTTGAGAACTCTGACAGACCAAATAGATAATCTATCGGTTGTAATTGCAGGTCTGGTAAAAATCGAAGACATCCTTAACGAAAATCTAGAAACATTCATGAGAAGGATAAGCAGCAGGGTCGAATTGACAAATCTAACGAAATCAGAAACAAGAGAACTCATAAAGAAAAGAATTGAATGGGCAGGCGGAGAAGACATAAGGCCATTCACCTCGGAGACAGTTGAGGCTATTTATGATAGGTCGGGAGGATTCCCGAGAGAGGTGATAAAAACATGTAACGAACTGGTTCAAAAAGCTCTCGAAAAAAACATATCCACAATAGACCTTAATTTCTTGGAAGAGATAAAGACAAAAACCCCAAGGAGACTTCCCCTAAGCAAGGTAAGCGACCTCCCTTCACGCCAGAAATCCATACTGGAGCTTCTGAATAATCACAAAAACCTTTCCCCGTCAGAGATTGTTTCAAAGATTGAGCTTGACGGATACAAGGATAAAGAAAATGCGGTGAGGTCAATCAACAACATACTCAAGAGACTTCTGAAAGAAGAATTCATAACAAGAAAGAGGTTTGGAAAAACATTCCGGTACAAACTTTCAGAGAAGGTAAAAACAATGATGGTTAATGCATAATTTTTAAATACTTTGTTTTCAATTATATAGCATGATATTTAGGAGGGGTAATGATGGAAGAAAGAGTAAGGAGCAGGCAGCTGGTCGGAAAGATACTGGTTTCTGAGGAAACAGGAAAGAAGTTTGGTGTTGTGGGTGATATCGATTACATAATAGAATCAGGAGAACTTATAAATCTGGTTCTGGTTGAACCGACAAAACATACGAATGAACTGAACCTGCAGGAGGACGAATCAGGAAGGGTACTCGTTCCGTTCTCAGCCGTGAAATCGGTTGGAGACTTCGTGATAGTTACAGAAAAGGACATAATTTAATCCAACCATTTCTTTATTTTTAATTTTCAGTTATAAATTTGACCCCGTCAATATATTATTTATGAAGAGAAAGGGATATTACCGAAAAACCATAAAAAACGTTGTGCAGATACTCAATTTACTGAAAAAATGCGAAAAAACAGGAGAGATGCTTACCATTTCTAAGATAGCCAAAATAACAGGCCTTCACAAGTGGACTGTGTCCAGAACGCTCGACATTCACATGAAAAATTTTGTGGAGGTAGTTGTGCCGGATGGCTTTGAAGATGTCGGTTTGCAGATAAAGTTCATAAGACTCAAAAGGCCTGATATAACCAAGGAACAGGTTCTGAGGATGGTCAAGCTCAGACAAAGTCTCACTTTTTAGTCCCTCACACCCTCTGTCACTATCCTGAAGACTGCTTCACCCTCCGGCATGTTGGGAGAATCTATGAGTTTGGCTATTCTTTTGTCGGCCTTGGATTTTCTTAAATAAACCCTGAAGGTTGCCTGATGCCCAAGGATATGACCTCCTATGGGAGCAGTTGGATCACCAAACAAAACATCCGGTCTTGCCATGACCTGATTCGTTACATATATTGCTGCATTGTAAACATCTGCCAGCCTCTGCAACTGATGGAGATGTCTGTTGAGTTTTTGCTGACGGTTGGCAAGGGTCCCCCTTCCCGTGTAATCAGAGCGGAAAGAAGAAGTCACAGAGTCTATTATGATAAGTTTTACGTTCTCTCTCTTTAGTATCTCTTCGGCCTTTTCAGCTAACAGAACTTGGTGGTCTGAATTGTATGCACGTGCAACAAAAATATTTTCCATAGTTTTTTCAGGGTCCAGACCAAGGGCCTCCGACATTTGCTGTATCCTTTCTGGCCGAAAGGTCTGTTCGGTATCTATGAATATCGCTTTACCACCCAAACCACCCTTTTCTTTCGGAAGTTGAACGCTGACAGCCAGCTGATGCGCCAGTTGTGATTTTCCAGAACCAAATGCACCGTGCATTTCCGTTATTGCTTGGGTTTCTACCCCACCTCCGAGCAAGGCGTCCAGTGCCTTGGAACATGTTGATATCTTTCCTACTTTCCCTCTCTTTTTCATAACTTTACTTGCGGTTTCGAAGCCCATCTTAAGCTTCTGCCTCGCTGCTGCTATTATCTTGTTTGCCGTTTCGACCCCGATTCCTGTTGCCGCCGAAAGTTCTCCTGCAGAGGCAGCAGCTATACCCATCAAGTTGTCATAACCGGATTCCTTCATTTTTTCCAGTGTTTTCTCACCAACACCAGGCAAATCAGACAGGTCTTTTGACATGTTATCACCTTTATATTTAGCAATTTAGTCTTTAATCTTTTCTATCCTTTCCAAAAGTTTTCTTCCCTCCTCTTTTACATTTACGTCTTCAACTTCGTTTGCAACGAATTCCATTTTGTCGGTAAACTGATTCTTCCTTATTCTTCCTTTTATTATGAATTCCTTCCCCAGAATATCTAGATTTTCATATATCTGAAGGGGGTCTACCTCGCCCGAGGCCATGTTTCTGACATCCTCAGTTTTTTTGCCCAGTATCTTCTCTGCAAGGTCCCTGAAAAAGACTGCACGTATATTCCCTGAGCCGTCATCAATAACACCCGATATCACAAGATTGTATTTGGGTTCAACATTTCCGTGTTCCTTGCACATCCATTTTTCACCTGATTTTTCGATTCTTCTCCCACATTCCGGGCAAACCTCAAAGAAGGGGTTCCTTTTGAAGACCTGGACAAGCGATGCCCTGACTTCATTGTATTCACCTTCCTTTAAATCACTTATATTCCTCACCTTGGGCTTTCCCATGTCTTTTTTGATGTTTTCGAAAGTTGGTATCTGCGAATCGAATTTGTCTGCCGCTCCCCCCTCTATTTTTTCACACTTGCCGAACTTCCCCAGCCTGAGTTCATTGTTGCCCCTGCTATCCTCCTTGACGTAACCATTCGTGATCTTCAAGACATCGTCCTCATTTATCCCCAGCTTGTCCAGTAATTCTATCTCTTTGTCCCACAGAGAAAGACGCATAGTTCCTGTGTCATCGCCAAGAACAATATTAACAACCGAACCTTTCCTGCCGTTTTTTTCGAAGTCCCTCCTTTCCGAAACATCTACAACCCTCCCGATAACATCAACAGAATTCATCCCCGAGATTATATTTTTGATTTTTAACTGTTTCTTCTTGGACTCCTTCAGAAGGTTGACACCAAGTTCCTTGCCTACGATGTATGCTGCACCTTCTGCAGAAACGAGACCTGAGAGCTCTGTTTGCTTTTCAGCGATTCTCTTCCTGATATCTTCCTCTGATACTTTTGATTTGTTTGCAATTTCTTTTGTAATGTCCTCGAGAGAATGCATGAAATCACACGATAATAAAGAATTGAGAATTAGTTATAAAAATATATGTTTAAACGGCTCTGTAGAAATCATCTGAAGAATAAGGCATCAAAATCGATTACAATCAAGTTTAATCTTGAGAAATGTCAAAATCTGATGGAAAATAAAGAAAATCGGCACATTGACAAGAAATTTCAAACATCTTTTCTACAAGGTCGTTTAAACTGCAAGTTAACTATTCTATAATCCTCAACCCACTGGATGATTCCAATATCTTCTTGGCCTCCTTGCTTTTAGTTTTGTAGGGAGGAATATTTTTCTTGATCCATTCCATTATGATAGAAGGTTCTTTGTAATAAATGTTCACGAGTTTGCAGACCTCCTTGAAATCCGTCACGTCAAATTTTTTCATCCATTCGAGAATACGTGTCCTCTTCTTTATCTCCTCTTCTATCTTTTCATAATTTATGCCCTTATCAAATGCTATCCTTTTCAGAAGGTACGATTCCTGAAGATTGGAACTGAATGAGTCAGTTGAGGGCACCCAGTCAAAAGTTTTTATGGTATGGGGGGTTCCCGTCTTCGGATCAACAGACTCTATTTCCACTATATTTTTTACCCTCCTTGCTGATTTACCTTTTTCTTTTGCATTGACCATTATCACAACGAGGTCAAGGGTTTCTATCAGGCTGGGTGAAAGTTCTATCGGTGGCGTTTCCAGACGTTTGATGACATCTTCTATTGAACCTGCATGTATGGTTCCGATGGATGGGTGTCCTGATGCCATGCCTTGGAACATAACATATGCCTCCTTTCCCCTTACCTCTCCTACTATTACGTAATCGGGGTTCTGCCTGAACGATTCCTTTAAGAGTTCGAACAACGTGACCTCTCCGTACCTTTTACCAGAAGCTTCAGGGATACCGAATCCCACCCTAGACACGCTTGGTATCCAGTTTTCATGTGGAAGGTTAAGTTCGCGTGTATCTTCAATAGAAACTATCTTGTCTTCCGGAGGGATGAACATGCTAATCGAATTCAGGAATGTTGTTTTCCCACTTGAAACACCGCCGCATATAAGGGTCGAAGCTCTCGCTTCGGTGACAAGCCAAAGATATGCCATTAGCTCAGGTGATGCTGTCCTAAGGTTTATGATATCAACCGGTGAGAATGGTTCTATCCTGAACTTACGTATGGAAAAGGTAGGCCCTTTTGTGGTGACGTCTTTTGCGAGAGTTGCCTGCACCCTGGAGCCGTCCGGAAGCGAGCCGTCAAGCAGGGGCTTTGCATAGGATATGTACCTCCCGCATCTTTCAGCAAGCTTTATGACAAAGTTATTCAGATAGCTGCTGTCTTTGTAAACAATGTTAGTTTCTATCGAACCGAATTTTCTGTGTACAACAAAAACGGGTATGTTCAGACCAGGACATCCTATATCCTCTATGTAAGGATCATGGAGGAGGCCTTCAATTTCGTTGAACCCCACGAAATCCCTGTAGATAAAATAGCTTATCTTCACATATGTTTCGGAGGATAAAACAAGGTTTTCATCATCAAGTATTTTAACCAGCTTCTTCTGTACGTATTCAAATGTCTGTCCCTTCTCCTTTATGGTGGACAACTCAACATCTATGGTTTCAAGCAAATCCTTTTTAACGGTTTTTAAAATTCCTTCTTCCTTCTTTGATAATTTTGGCTCGATTATATGGTATACGAGACCTCTCTTCTTCTGCTCCCATTTTATTCTTGCATAAACAAACGGCTCGAGAAGCGGGTATTTTATATCGATTTTTGCAAAAGCCTTGGTTGAGGGAAAGATTATAAGGTGTCTCGGCTCTTTTACCCTCACAACAGGGTATTCTACCTTCCTCTTGCTTGTCAGTGCCTCTATCTTCTTTCTCAAAGCACCCCTCAAAGCCATTCAACCTACTTCCTTCTGACTTTTTTGACGATCTTCCTGTGCCTCGCACATGCAGGACATGCGTAAATCTTACTTGAGGACAATGAGAATCTCCCCCTGCCAAGTTCTTTTCTGAGGGTAGGGTCGGATATAGAGAAGCCTCTGTAAACAGCGAATGTTTTGTATTTGGGAACCTTCCTTCCACAAAAACCGCACGTAACGAGTGTTTCCTTCCCCCTTGTTTTCGTGTGGTGCCATCCCCTTCTGTACGACCCTCTTCTTTTCATAACAGATACACCTCTCTTACAATTTAATATTTAAATGGATAGGATATATAAGAAATGATTAAATAAATAGCCAACCTACTAAAATTTTTATGAGGCGATTTAGATGAAAGAGAGGCTAAAGCAGATTTCCCCCTACGAATGGGAGCTCGATAAAAACGTAAGACCACGGATGAACGTTAAGGCGAAGATAATAGCAAACAAAAGGGTAGTTGACGCCATCGAAGACGACGCTGTTCAGCAGCTGACGAACGTTGCCTGCCTGCCCGGGGTGATAGAACCTGTCATAGGCCTGCCGGACATGCACTGGGGCTACGGGTTACCGATGGGAGCAGTTTCAGCGTTTGACATCGAAAAGGGCATAATATCTTCAGGCTTGTGTGGTTTTGACATAAACTGCGGTGTCAACTCGATAAGAACAAACCTCTCCTATAATGAGGTAAAAAACAAAATCAACGAGCTGGTTCACGAACTCTTCAAAAACATTCCATGCGGTGTGGGAGCGAAGGGAAGGCTAAAACTCACTTTTGATCAACTGAACGAGGTCCTGACAAAAGGAATAGACTGGGCAATAGAAAACGGTTATGGAACGAAGGAGGACAAAAAACATATAGAAGAAAACGGACGAATGGAAGGTGGAGACCCCGATAAGGTTTCAGACCTTGCAAAAAAACGGGGTTTGCAGCAGCTCGGGACACTCGGTGCTGGCAACCACTTTCTAGAGATACAACTGGTTTCGGATATTTACGACAAAGAAACCGCAAAGAAATGGGGGATTGCCGACAAAGACCAAGTTCTGATTATGCTCCATTGCGGTTCGCGCGGTCTTGGCCATCAGGTAGCGACCGATTACCTTAAAATACAGGAGAGAGCAGTCAGCAAATACAACATATGGCTTCCAGACAGGCAGCTTGCATGCGCTCCTGCGAAATCCCAAGAAGGCCAGGACTATTTTTCTGCAATGAAATGCGCGGTGAACTACTCTTTCACGAACCGCTTGGTTATGACACAATGGATTCGTGAAACGTTCGAAAAGGTTTTCGGAAAGGACTGGGAATCCATGGATATGCATACGGTATATGGACTATGCCACAATGTGGTGAAACTTGAAGAGCATGTTGTAAACGGGGAGAAGAGAAAGGTTTTCGTTCACAGGAAGGGGTCAACACGTTCCTTCCCAGGAGATACCGTTCTCATCGCCGGCACCATGGGCACATCCTCCTATATACTCAAAGGAACGGAGAAGGCAATGGAAAAGACCTTCGGTTCGACAGTTCACGGCGCGGGGCGAAGAATGTCGAGACACACGGCTATTCGTAAGTTTTGGGGCGGAAAGGTCAAGGAAGATCTCGCCAAAAGAGGCATCATTGCCCAATCGACCCATCCGAAGGTTCTGGCAGAAGAGGCCCCGAATGCATACAAAAATGTGGACGATGTTATAGAAAGTGTTCATGGCATAGGCATATCGAAAAAGGTATGCCGCCTGGTCCCCATAGGCGTGTGCAAGGGGTAAAAAACACACCAACTATATATCCAAACTCACGACAGCCCTGTAGCCTTTTTCTGTTTTTTCAACATTAAACTTATGATAGGTAACTCCTTTGACGAGCGTTTCGCCCTTTTCCTTTGTTACCTCCTCACCGTAACATATGGCCTTTAAATGCTTCTTGTCAATCTCGGTTATTTCGAACTTTGAAAGGAACATCCCGTCTGTATCAACAATGCTTATGAGCTCCTGCAGCCAGTTGAACATAAGATCTTTTACGTCTTCTCCATTCACTTCAACCTCTTTCTTCAATTTTGCTTTCACCATTTTTAATTGGCATATCACACTGAAGAGGGCAAGGGCTGCGTTCGTAAAGAGCTCTTTCAAATCCCCTCCGTACGCCTCGAAAAGAACATCAGACGTCAGATCGTCTATAAACCTGTATCTCATAAAAACATTTGAGATTTTTTTAAATAAAAATAAAGAGGATTTTCTAGTATGCGGGATAACCCAGTCCCCTTATATCGTACTTGCCTATCATATCCTGAGCCCCCCTGCACTGCAGCGATTGAATAACAACCTTTTCAAGGTTGTCTGCCGTGCCCAATCTAATGGTCTTTATGTCCTGCGAAGCTATTTCAAGCTTGTCTATTCTGGTGGTGTCCAAACCGATTCTGTCGGAAGCCACTGTGTTGTTTTCATAAGTCATCCTTGCCACAAACCCCAACAAGGGAACGTCACCCGTATTGAATAATGCTATGGTGAGGACCTTCGAGGTGTCATTGTAGTTCGCGTTCTGTATAAGCAGTTGAGCCCTTCCACAAAACTGAAGTTCTTCCCTTTGCTGGGTGACAAAAGTGGTCGCCCACCCTGCGAGGATCCCTGCAACGATCATCGTGAATGCTATAAGCATTATCACTGCAATCAGAGGGGATATACCTTTCCTCATCTCATCACTCCTTAACTATATCATTTTTTGGTATCTTGGCCGAAAATGCAGGGCATGCCTTGTTGAATACCTTGATTTCTTCAGCTGTTGTTCCCATCCCTGAGTAATCTCCCTGCGTTCCATTGAGATTTACAACTATTATGGCGGACCTTTGTTCGCTCAACGGATCTTCCTTGCTTATGTTGGGGGTAACCTTTATATCAGGGCTCGTGTCGTTGTACGTGACTATGTCCGTTGAATTCATTATCTGGACGCTGAAGCCGTAAATTTTTATCGAACCCATGTTGGTTACAACCAGTGTCAAATTATTGCTGTTGCTGGTGTAAGTCGCTGATTCTATGTTGTAATTCGTTAGCGCTACACACTGCGTTGTTACGCCTGTCTGGCTTGTAACCCAGTGCGTTACCCAAGACGATATCATCACCCCCACTGCAACGCTTATTGCTATCAGCACGACAGCAGCTATTATCGGGGAGATGCCCTTCATGCCCATATTAATAAGTTTGATACAGCTCACTAATAAAGCTTAAAACCCTCCTTTGAAATAAGACAATCATCGAACATGAAACAAAATTTATAAATAAGGGGATGGATTATCTCTATTTATGTGAATTTTATGAAAAAAATGGTTTATTTTTTCGGCGAAAGGGGAAAGGAGAGCAGACACCTCCTAGGAGGGAAAGGAGCGAATCTGGGCGAAATGACGAAGATAGGTCTGCCCGTACCTCCGGGCTTCACGATATCGACAGAGGTGTGCATGAATTTTATCAGGAAGAAAAAATATCCCAGAGGCCTGGAAAAACAGATAGATTCACATCTAAAGAAACTTGAGAGAAAAATGAAAAGGAAATTCGGAGATGAAAGAAGGCCTCTGCTCGTTTCCGTGAGGTCAGGCGCTCCTGTTTCCATGCCCGGTATGATGGACACGGTCCTCAATCTCGGTCTCAATGACAAAAGTATAAAGGGTCTCGAAGAGGAGAGCAGAGACCCTAGATTTGCATGGGATTCTTACAGAAGATTTATACAGATGTTCGGCAATGTTGTTCTGGGAATAGATCACTCAAAATTTGAGAAAATTCTCAAAAAATACAAGAGGGGAAGAAAAGACACCGAACTGAACGTGAATGAATTGAAAAGGATAGTCAGTCAATATAAAAGACTTATCAAAAAACACACAGGTAGGGATTTCCCTTCTGACCCGAAAAAACAGCTGGATATGTCCATAAATGCTGTTTTTAAATCTTGGGACAACAAAAGAGCGAAAATTTACAGAAAGCTCCACGGCATCCCGGATAACATGGGAACAGCCGTTAACGTTCAGGCAATGGTTTTCGGGAACCTCGGCGATGATTCTGCCACAGGCGTGGGTTTCACAAGAAACCCCTCAACAGGTGAAAACAAACCCTACGGGGAATATCTGATAAACGCCCAGGGAGAGGACGTTGTCGCGGGCATAAGAACACCGAAACCAATAAGCGAACTAAAAAAGGATCTGCCTAAGGCTTACAAAGAATTGATGAGGGTTTACAAACTCCTTGACAGACATTACAGGGACATGCAGGATCTGGAATTTACTGTGGAAAAAGGAAGACTTTTCGTTCTTCAGACAAGGACAGGAAAGAGAACGGCGCAGGCTGCAGTAAGGATAGCTGTCGATCTCGTTAAGGAAAGGGTCATAAGCAAAGAAGAGGCAATAATGAGGATAGACCCCTCGCAGATTGACCAGTTACTTCACAAACAGCTGGACCCGGAGGAGAAGAAAAAAGCAAAGGTTATGGCAAAGGGCTTGCCTGCCTCTCCTGGCGCAGCCGTGGGCGTCGTGTGCTTTACTGCTGAAAAGACGGAGCAGATGGCTGCCAAGGGAAAAGATGTCATACTTGTCAGGGAGGAAACGTCCCCTGAAGATATAGGCGGCATGTCTGCTGCAAAGGGCATACTTACGGCAAGAGGAGGGATGACATCTCATGCGGCTGTCGTTGCCCGGGGAATGGGCAAGTGCTGTGTCGCAGGGTGCGAAGACATAATCATAAACGAAAAAAAGAGGATGCTAATCGCCGGTAATGTCAGATTAAGGGAAGGGGAATGGATAACCCTTGACGGCGGGACAGGTGAAGTGATAATAGGAAAAGTTCCTGTGATTGACCCGGAGATGAAAGGGGAATTCAAAACCCTGATGAAATGGGCCGATAACATCAGAAAACTGAAAGTAAGGACAAACGCAGACACACCGGAGGATTCAAAGAGGGCGAGAAATTTCGGGGCGGAGGGCATAGGGCTCTGCAGAACAGAACATATGTTCTTCGAGGGGAGCAGAATAGACGCAGTCAGGGAAATGATACTGGCCGATGATGAAAAGGGGAGAAGAAAGGCCCTGAAAAAACTCCTTCCCATGCAGATGAACGATTTTGTCGGTATATTCAAGGTCATGGACGGTCTGCCTGTGACCATCCGTCTGCTCGACCCGCCGCTTCACGAATTTCTCCCGAAGAATGACCGTGAGATACGGGCACTTGCAATGCAGATGAAAGTCAGCTTTCAGAAACTGAAGAATAAGGTCAACTCCCTCAGCGAGTTCAACCCGATGCTTGGTTTCAGGGGATGTAGGCTCGGTGTGGTTTACCCGGAAATATCGGAGATGCAGGTAGAGGCCATAATAAGGGCCGCAATAAAGGTTAACAAGAGCGGAGGCAAGGCGCTACCGGAAATAGAGATACCTGTTCTCGGGAGCCTTGAGGAAGCAAAGGTGATGAGAGAAATAATAGACAGAACCGCAAAAGAGCTAATCAGGAAATCAAAGATCAACGTCAGTTACACTGTAGGGACCATGGTGGAACTTCCAAGGGCATGCATGGTGGCGGACGAGCTGGCAAAGATCTTGGATTTCTTTTCGTTCGGCACGAACGACCTCACACAGACCACGTATGGCTTTTCAAGGGATGACGCAGGAAAGTTCATTCCCAAATACATAGAGAAGGGAATCCTTGCGAATGACCCGTTCCAGGTTCTTGACAGGAAGGGCGTTGGCTCGTTGATGAAAATCTGCGTGAAACAAGGAAGAAAATCGAACCCAAGGATTGAGATAGGCATATGCGGCGAGCATGGGGGCGAACCGAATTCCATCGAATTCTGCCACATTATCGGCTTGGACTACATTTCCTGTTCTCCATTCAGGGTTCCCATAGCAAGGCTTGCGGCCGCACAGGCAAAAATAAAGAACGGATAATATAGATTTAAACAGCAGTTTTGCACAATAAAAACGTTTAAATAACCTCGATTGCTATTTAAAATTAGTGACGGATATGGTCAAAGTGAAGGACATAATGAAGAGACATGTCGTTACAATAGAACCTGACATTTCGATGTCGACGGTCGCCAAAATTCTTACAAACAACAGGATAGGTTCAGTTGTTATAGTTGAAAATGACAGGCCGGTCGGAATGGTAACAACGAATGATATTGTAACCCTGATTGCCAGCAACAAAGACCCAAAAAAGATAAAGGCAGGGAAGTTCTGGGTGAACAGGAGGAGGCATTTCATGACCGTTTCCCCGGATGATGACATACTGAGCGTATCCAAAAAAATGATAAAGAGCGGAATCAAGCGATTCCCTGTCGTAAAGGACGGGAAGCTTAAGGGCATAGTTTCAACCAAGGAAATACTTTTGGTCTCGCCTGAACTGATAAAGCTCCTTTCGGAGAAACTGAAGGCGAAGGTTGAGGCGGTTGCGAGACCTGACCAGACAATATCGGGGATATGCGAAATCTGCGATTCCTATTCTGATGAACTGAAAAACAGGGAAGGGAGATGGGTCTGTCAGGAATGTCTTGAGAAATCACAGCAATAAAATCCCGTCTCGTTTAAAC
>CAZTJN010000002.1:73525-130722 GCA_964613955.1 uncultured archaeon
GTCTGTCAGGAATGTCTTGAGAAATCACAGCAATAAAATCCCGTCTCGTTTAAACATGCGTTTAAACATATATATTTTAGTACACAATTCCAGATTTCTTTATGAAATTTTATTTCGTCTTTTTACTTGCCTTTGTTCTGATCTCAGCCAGTGCCCAGGCATTTTTTATAAACGAGATCATGCCAAACCCCGAGAACGAAACGAATGAGTGGGTTGAGATATACAACCCGGGGGATGCAGAATTAAACCTTTCCTTGTTTGTGATAGGCGACGAGTATTCAAACAAAAGCATTTCCTTTGAAGGTTCGACAAACGCCACGTACTTTCTCGTGGTGGGAGAGAACGCAAACATCAGTGAAATAACCAACGAAAGCATCACGTATTTCCGTACAGAAGGGAAGATAGGAAACCGTCTTAGAAACGGAGGCGAAAGTGTCTATATATATAATTCAACAGTTCTTCTGGACAATGTCTCCTACCCTTCATTCTCTTCCCATGAGGGTTATTCTTGGTGCAGAACGGAAAACGGAACTTGGATTTACTGCTGGCGTCCCACCCCCGGATTTCCCAACAACTTTGCAAACATCACAGAGAACAAAACCGGCGACAACCAGACCAACACAACGAACAACACATGCGACCTTCGCATATGGATAAAATGCAATAGCACTTTCAGAACGGGCAGCAACAAATATTATCCCATGGTCGAGGACCTGATGGGAGGCGTTTACGAGCCGGAGGTTGAATACTGGATAGAGGACATGTTCGGCGGCATCGCGAGGTCTAAAGTCAGAACCAACAACACGAATGTTGCCAAATCCTGGACCCCGCCCGAAATCAATGGAACCGAGGCATACGTGATACGTGCAGAAATAACGAGAGAAATCTGCAACGACACTAACCTTTCAAACAACCACGCGGAAAAATTAATAATTGTGAAGGGGGAACAGCCATATTCCGAAAAGGGATGCTCATGTGAAACAAGGATAATCGAAACAGAGAAACCGTGCTCATGCAGTCCCTGCCCTAAATGTGTTTGTGAAAATGAAGAAACAAAGAAAGAGAATGAAATCGAGATAATTTCCTGCCCTGGAGAGGTCGTGAAGAATGAAGAAGTTGAGATAAAGGTCAGGATTGAAAACCCTTCCGTTTACCAGAGGAATTATACTGTCTATTCGTATGTCTATGACGGGAAAAAACCGCTGTCTTTGGGGTTCGATGGCAACAACTGGTCAAACACTTGGGACGCAAACAAACAAGAACTAAACCTGCCAAGGAAATCATCTGCTAACCTCACTCTCATCAACAGGATAGCAGATGATACACAACCAGGCAAATACAAGCTCAGGATTAGGATAAAATTCAATGACGAAAAATATGATGTTACCAGAGACATTATTATCAAAGAAGCGCCCGAAGAATCAATAGAGGAGGTAACGCATGAAAACGAAGCCAACGAAACAATCGAAAGGGAAGAGATTAAACTGCCTACAGGAAGAATCACATCTGAGAGAAAAAACTGGTTTGCAGGTTTCATAGAAGACATTGCCAATTTCTTTAAAAACCTGTTTAGAATTTAAATAACATTCCAGATAATAGTTATAAGGTTCACGGGCCTGTAGCTCAGTTGGAAGTTTCGAATAAAGGGTTTGCCCGTTTCGCCGACAATAGAGCACTCGCCTCCTAAGCGAGGGGTCGTGGGTTCGAAGCTCAAACCCCCAGCGGATGTTTCGAATGATGCAGATCATATCTGCGTCCGTCGTTGGTTCGAGAAATCCAGCAACCGATTGGTTCGAAATTCCCACCAGGTCCGTTATCGTATGACCCGGCCACGGCTTGGGTCCATCGAAAAAATGAGACGGGTTGGATTGAAAGTGAAGTGCCTTTCGGAATCTAAGGTAGGATAGATTTATAACTTTTCAAAAATAAATTATAAACATGACAAGAATTATAACGATTGCTTCTGGAAAAGGCGGTGTCGGGAAGACAACGCTTGTTGCGAATCTTGCTGCTGCTCTTGCCCGATATGGAAAATCGGTTATAGCACTTGATGCGAACCTGACGACATCGAACCTTGGTCTCCACCTAGGAATGCACCTATACCCAAAAACCTTGCATGATGTTTTGGAAGGAAGTGCTGACATAAGGGAAGCAACGTACGAACACAGGGCAGGGTTCAAGGTGATACCCGCTGACATATCACTCAGGAAGATTAGAAACGTCAAATCGCATGATTATGTCAACATTTTTTATAAGATGCTTAAGGACACGGATTTCATTTTGATAGATTCAGCAGCAGGCCTTGGAAAAGAAGCGCGCGCCTCGATAGAGGCTGCGGATGAGCTCATAACGGTAACGAACCCGGAACTTCCGGCAGTGACGGACGCCCTCAAATTAGACCTCATTGCAAAAAAGGCCGAAACCCAAAATCTAGGGGTGGTTCTTAACAGGGTCAAAGGAGAATATCATGAACTGCCCAAAGAGCACATAGAGGACATGCTGAAGGTCCCTGTAATTGGCATGATACCCGAGGACAAGGAGGTACGAAAGGCAATCGCCCTGAAGGAACCCGTTGTTTCTTACAACCCGAAATCACACGCTGCGCAGCACATGTTATCGCTGGCCGCCAGTCTCATCGGGGAAGAATACGTACCAAAAACACCGTGGAGAGTCCGTTTGTTTGGCTGGCTTAACAGATAGTCTATCCTTTAAGTATTTTCAAGATATCGCTCAAATTAACTTCAAACGCACAAACAGGCTGTTCAATCCCGAAGTTTTCCAGAACCTGCGGGTGGATTTCACCCATGTAAGCGATTTTTTTGCCCTTTACAGAGATTCTCCCAGCCCTTCCTGGAATGAAAGAAGGATGACTGGCCTCTTCGATTTTGTACTCAAGACCAAGCCCCCTCATAAACACGTCAAAACTCTGCTTGGCCTTAGTGAAATTTGCACCTGAACCTGCAAAAGTCCATGCGAGTCGGACGGGGTTCGAGGTTTTTGTCTCTGCTTTTTCGTCCAAAAGAACGACCTCTCCTATTTCAAATATATTCTGTGGGTATTCTCTGTTCGTATTTTTCCCAAGGAATTCTATGAGAGAAGGAATGATCCATGTGCGGAATACGCACCAGTTTTTTGATACGGGATTTTCAACTTCTATTGCCTTTGAAACCTCCATGTTCATTTTCCTGAAAAGGCAATCTTTGTTGGTGAGAATATACGAGAGAACTTCCTGTGCCCCCAGACCTACCATTATTTCTGACACCTTACTGGAAAATAAATTTATTTCTGCTGACTTTCCTACGGTAGCGATTTTCAGAGCTAGCGGCTCTATTCTGTTGTAGCCGTATGATATTATGATATCCTCTACAACATCCACCTGGTGCATTATGTCCTGTCTGTAAGGCGGATATGAAACAACAAGTTTATTCCCTTCGTTCTCTACACCATACCTCGATTGTAATAGCAATTTTTTAATCTCGCTTATTCTCATACCAAGACCTGAAAGTTTCCTTACTTCCTCAACATCCAATACCATCTTTTTTGCTTCCATGTCCGGAGTTTCGATTTTCCTGTCAGGAAGAACAAGGTCCACTGTTTCTATATTTCCTCCTCTGTCAGCAAGCGCAGAAACCATTATATTAAGGGCAGGCATAAGGAACTTGAAATGGAAACCTGAACATTCTATGAAAATGTCTTTGGTTTCCTTGGTGACCTTCCCGGTGTGGTCAGAATTTATGATGGGTGGCATGGAAAGAACCTGGCCCTTGGAATCTATGAACACAGGATACTTTTCAAATCCAGCCAGCAGATGTCCATACTGCCTGCCTTTGGGATGCTGAGAAAGCACCTGTCTCAGATTTACCTTCCTGTCAAAATCCAGAGGTATAAACTCTATCTCATCCGGTTTGCAGGCGCGGAAGTAGACAGGAGGAGAGATCTTATGATAGTCGTAAATACCAAGGGCAACTTCTCTGCGACCCCTCCCAAAGGTTTCGCATATCTTTTCCTGTAGCTGTATCATCTGAAAGAGGGTTTCATCGTTTATTTCTAGGCCCTTTATAACAGCACATACGGTCAGGGGTCTTATGTTCTTCAATGATTTATCAACTATGACCCTGAGACCTGATTTTTTGGTTTTGTATTTTGCTAAACCCTTGTCATTCGCATACCTCCCACGCAACTCCCTTGCTACCCCCTCTACAGACCAGAGGTCAGGTCTGTTGGTGTCAGCAATTTCTATTTTTACCCTGTCGCCGTCAGAAGATTCTATCTCACCCTTTACGTATTGCAGCGCCTCATGTAATTGTTTGAGGCTAAACTTCTTTCCCACGAGACCGTTGAGGTCCCTCAGTGATAGTTCGATGGTTGGCATCACAACACCTTTCTAGCTTTTCTTAAAAATTCAATATCATGCGAAAAGATATGTCGTATATCTTTTATGTTCAGTCTCATCATGGCCAGCCTGTCTATCCCGAACCCCCATGCTATAACGGGTTCTTTCACGCCGAGGGGTTCCGTAAGCTCCGGTCTGAATACACCTGCGCCCGCCAGCTCGATCCATCCGAATCTCGGGTGCTTGGCCGATATCTGAACGGAAGGTTCAGTGAATGGAAAGTAATCTGGAACGAACTTTGTTTCCTCGATATCTGTTATTTCCAAGACGAATTGCTTTAGCAGACCGAGCAGATGCCTGAACGATAAATTATCATCAATCACAAAGCCACCCAGCTGATTAAATTCCACTCCATGGGTAGAATCGATAACGTCCGGTCTGAAACAACGGACAAGGCTGAAATATTTTCCAGGGATTTCAACACTCCTCGCCAGATATCTTGGGGATATTGCTGTGTCATGCGCCCTGGGCATAAGCTCCGAAGCTATCTTTTTGCTCCATTTGTATCCCCACCCGGTAGAACCTGTTTTCCAGCCGTTTTCATGCGCTGCCTTCACGTTGTTCACGAACCTGCCTTTGGGAAGCCTTCCGTATTTTGGATACTTGATTCGATAGGTAGCACTCCAGTCCCTTGCAGGGTGGTTCTGCGGTTGATAGAGCGCATCGAAATTGAAGAATCCAAGTTCTATAATCGGACCTTCCATTTCTTTGAACCCGAGCCTGACTAGCGTTTCCCTGACTCCCTGGATAAATTCGTTATATGCGTGTCTCTTGCCCGCGTATATTTCGGGAACATTTATTTTGATATCGTATCTTCTGAATTTCTTCCCTTTCCATGCCCCATTTTTCAGCATGGCCGGCGTCAGGGTTTCAATGAACTCAAGGGATTTCACCTTCTTGAATTTTGACAGGACGTTCTTCCCGAACTTGGTAATATCAATATACTTCAGCTTGACCCTGTTCCTCTTGACTATCCTTTTCCTCTTGCTTAGTCTGGAATATATTGTTCTGTCCTTCTGTGTAAGATCGGATAGGTTGAGGGGGAGACGCCGGAGGAAATTTTCTTCAGGGAACCCTTCTTTGAGCAGTTCCTTTTTCTTCACAGTCGGTTCTACCCTGTCCCCGAGTATTGATATCGCGTACCTTGATTTAAGTATGCCGAGACAGGCCTTTAATTCGTCGTCATCAAGGTTTGCCTTTTCCTTTATTTCGCTAAGGTGCATTTCACCGTCAAGATTTTCCAGAAATCTCCTCTCTGGAAGACCCTTCTTCAGGTAGAGTCTTCCATTTTCATCAACATCTACAATCTCCTTTGGAATGGATTTTATCTTGAGCACGCCTTTGTTTTCCAGCCACTGAAGCGCGCGCATCGCCTCTATTTTTTTCATACCCGCCTTCTTGGCGATATCGCTCAGTTCCACTCCGTTCCTTATGAAAGGCAGGATTTTTCTCTCCAGAACATGAAGAGACTCAAGAATTTGTGGTACACCCATAGATTATATAATAAAGACTATTGTTTTTATAATTTCATTCTGATATAAAGGTTTCAGGAGAATAGATTATTATGGGGCCCGGAAAATACAACAGATCGTACTATTCAAAAATTTTCGAAAACGAGGCTGAGATGTACTATAAGATACAGAAAGAAAAGATAAAAATAATCCTGGGGATGCTGGAAAAGCATCCGAACGGAAGGATGCTGGATATAGGATGTGGGGATGGCTACATCACGCTTAAAATATCTAAAAAAACCGGTTGCGAGCCCCATGGTATTGACATAAGCAGGAATGCAGTGGAATCCGCCAAAAAAAGCGGCATCAACGCAGTGGAAGCAAATCTTGACAAAGGGAAACTCCCATACCCGGAAGGATATTTTGACATAGTTTTCTGCGGCGACATACTTGAACATGTCTACAGCACAGAGGACCTTCTTGAGAGTATATACGAGGTTTTAAAGCCAGGAGGCTACGCGATAATTTCGGTCCCGAACATAGCTTCGTGGTACAACAGATTTTTCCTTCTCATAGGATGGATGCCCACATGGATAGAATCATCATCAAAAACTTACACGGGAAATCCCTTCCTTAAGGAGGGTGTGGGACACATACATGCCTTCACAAAGAAATCATTGATAGAACTCGCGATGTTAAAGGGATTTAAAATAGAAAAGGTGAAGGGGAGCCCTCTGATAGGTTGCGGGAAATATTCCAGGAGCAAGGAAATGATATGGGACGCGGTTGACAGGCTTTTTTCAAAGAAGGCCAGCCTGTCATCAACCATCGTGATCAAGGCAAGGAAAAAAATTTAGAAGCTGAGAACTAAATATATAAAAGTAATAAATAAGGGAGAGTAATGGACCTGAAAAAATTGTTTTACAACAGCATAACTATAAGTCTGCCAAAGAATGCGGTGCAGTTTTTTCTAGGCGCTGTTCTGTTCTGGCTGGTTATGGGGGTTCCCGAGACTTTGACAATGGTAATTGCGCTTTCAGGCTTTTTGATCACGTACTCTTCTGTTTACCTTTTCAACGACATATCGGATTACAAGGAGGACATAAAAAACAGGGAAAAGCTTAAATGGAAGCTTGTTGCAGGAAAAATGATAAGCATGAGAGCTGCGTTTGCCCTGAGTTTAACTTTGCTTTTTTCTGGTCTCTTGATATCGATTTTCATAAGCAAATGGTACTTCTTGATAATGGTAGTTTTGATATTTTTGAACTTTCTTCACTCCTCCCCCTGGACAAGATTCAAGAAGAGTCTGGCAAAGACATCAGTTAACATGACTGTTATACAGTTCCTTAAATTTTCAACAGGGTGGTTCGCTTTAACGTCGAACATATCCCATTTCCCTTTCTGGCTTATAACAGGATTTTCGATAGTCTACACTGCAAGCTACATAATATACAAGTTCGGTTTTAAAGGGAAGAAGATAAAGAGCAGAAAAGGTTTCTTCTGGACACTCGGGATACTCGGAGGAAGCTTTTACATCATTTCCTTTCTTGTTTACGGATTTCCCCTCAGCCTTGTGATGCTCGTGGTGATTCCGACATGTATTCTTCTGTTTTTCAAGAAGATAAATTGGAAATGTCACAAGATAACCAACATGATAATGCTGGAGTACCTTCTTTTACCTATTATTATAGCGTCTTTTCTCATACTGATACTCAACCCTGTGCTGGCCAAAATGAATGAAAATCTTGCAAAAGATATCAAAGAATATACCAGCGAAATTTCAGAAAATCTCCCCCCGCAGGTTACGAAACCCATAAAGAACATATCCGATGAGCTTAAAAAATACAAAAGCCTCGAAGATGTAGAAAAAACCCTTAACCTCACAATAAAGGAAACGTTTACCTAAATCTTTTCTGAACAAACGTTTTAACATGCGGTTTGAAACCCGACTTCCAGCCCATGATATGCGCTTTGCCCGATTTTATCGCCTTCATAATGCTTTCCTTATCAGGTCTGGACTTCACGAAGGTTACAGCCATGCCTATTTCCTCCATAAAGTGCGCGTCCGAACCTGCTATCACAGGCAGATCGTTTTCCTTTGAAAATTTCACGGCATTCCTGTTGAATCTGTCAAACATGGTTCTCGCGTTGAATCCCTCTACGGCATCCACATAGCTTACTATCTTTCTGGCGGAGACACCCAAACCCCTCCTGAGACTGTCAAAAGGGTGCGGTAAAACAATGAATCCTCCGAGTCTTTTAACCTCCCTGCATGTTTCTTCCAGATCCATCCATTCAGGAATATCTTTGCTTATGTTGAAAGCTATGATCTCCCCTTCTTTCGTCTTTATCTCCTCGCCAACAAAAACAACAAGGTTCTTTGCTGTCCTCTTTGCGAGGGCTTCAGTTTCTCTCCCCCCCTTAATGCTTCCGTGATCCACAACTCCTATGATATTTAGACCGAGTTCCTTTGCTTTCTTTATAATCCATTCCGGCCTCAAGTCGCTATCATTAGAATGATACGTATGAATGTGGAAATCTCCCTTCAGAATATTTTCGGACGACATAGATTATTCTTATTAAATAAACTCTAATAAATGTATATAACCAGGTGTTTTTATGGGAAAATTCGAAAGAATACATGAACTTGCCGACCGAAGAGGTTTATTCTTCCCGTCCGCGGAAATTCATACCCCCCTCTCCGGGTTTTGGGATTTCGGCCATCTCGGGACCGTGCTCCGGAGGAAAATAGTCGATCTCTGGAGAAAGGAGGTCGTTCGCAGAACCGATTCCATCGAAATAGAAGGATGTGTGGTACTCCCCAAAAGGAATTTCGAGGCTTCCGGCCATTTGAAGAGCTTTGTCGACCCGTTGATTCAATGCAAGAAATGCCACAAAATTTTCAGAGCGGACAAGCTGATAGAAAACGCGGGCAAAAAGGAGGTTCCTGAGGCACTGGATGCGAAGGAATTCGACATACTCATAAAAAAATTCAAAATCTGTTGCCCGGAATGTAATGGAACGCTAACGAAGGTGAAAAAATTCAACATGATGATAGGAACTTCCATAGGTCCGTTATCCAAGGAATATAACGCTTATCTGCGGCCGGAGACCTGTCAGAACATATTCACCGCCTTCAGAAAGATTTATAAAACCGCACGTGTATCCCTCCCTCTGGGAATATCGCAAGCGGGAAGGGCATTCAGAAACGAGATTTCACCCAGGCAGGGCCTCGTTAGAACTCGGGAATTTACGCAGCTGGAAACAGAGGTATTCTTTAATCCAAAAAAAATCAACGACTTTTCTGGTTTTGAACATTACAAAAAATTTAAACTTCGGCTAAAGCTCTTGGGTAAGGAGAAAACAGAGGCTGTATCCTTGGCTGATGCAGTTAAGAAAGGCATAGTATCAGGCAAGCTTATTGCTTATTATCTCGCAATAACTCAGCAATTTTTCGAAAAGGCAGGTTTTGACCCAAGGCTTATCCGCTTCCGCGAACTCGAAGATAAAGCGAAGGCCTTCTATTCGAAGGAAACATGGGATTTCGAAGTAAAGACGAGTGTGGGATGGCTCGAACTCGTTGCGTGCAACTACCGGACGGATTTCGATCTCTCCTCCCATTCGAAAATTTCGGGCGTTGATCTTTCGGTGGTTGAAGATGGTGAGAAGTTTACCCCGCATATTTTCGAACTTTCCATGGGGCTGGACCGCATATTTTACGCGGTGCTTGAAAATTCCCTTTCGGAGAGGAACGGAAAACCTGTCCTGAAGTTCCCATGTCACCTCACACCCCTGGATGTGGTGATATTCCCGCTGGTTCGAAAAGACGGGATTGACAGGAAAGCGAAGGAAATACACGAACTTCTTAAAACCAAGTTCGAAACCAAATACGATGAGAAGCAGTCGATCGGCAAGCGTTACGTCATATACGACCAGCTCGGTGTTCCGCTGGCAATAACCGTTGATTACGATTCGTTGAAAAAGAATGACGTGACCCTGCGCGACCGTGATTCCATGAAACAGATACGCGTGAAGATAAAAGACCTGGAACCCAGAATAAGCGATTTCTTTGAGGGCAAAGAAATATTCTAATATCCCCTTTCCCTTTCCAGCTTTTTATGAACCCCCCTCTCTATCTTTTCTAGGAACAGTTTCATCGCCTTCGTTGGGTCCCATTCGTGGTCGCTTGCGTAGAAATTCCCTCTTTCTGTAACGAACCTGCCCTGGACAGAGTACTTGCTTCGCCTTCCGCCTGTTTTATGCGTTTCTACATGTATTGCGACGTACCTCAAGGGAACGATTTTCAGCAGTTTTGTGATGGTGTTATCAACCATTTCATCTATTTTCGATTTTATGAATGCATCCTCTTTATCCAGACCACTGATTCTCACATACACGGTTTCCAGAGACTTTCCTATCAACTTGAATATATCCTTTATCGTGATCATCCCTGCAAATTTTTCATCCTTCTCGACTATCACCACAGAAAAACTTTCCTTTGAAAGTTTTTTTGCTATTTGTTTTAGGTCTGTTTCCGGGTCTACGCGCAGCACGTCACTTCTCAGGAATTCTCCTATACCAATTTCACCCGATCCTTTCTTGTCACCGAACCTCTCCCCCCTCTTTGCTCTATGCCCATCAACCAAAAACCTTGCAAGGCTCACATTGTCTGCGAGACCAACAAATTTCCCGTTTTCATCAAGTACCGGTATTCTGTCTGTACCCACATCCTTCATCACAGAAATAATTGTTAAGAGCGTGTCATCACTTGTTGCGCAATAAGGAAAGCGCATAACATCCTTTGCCTTCTTCCCCTCAAAAACCTCGTCTTTAATGAAGTTTAACAGTTTTGGTTTTGATATGGAAAAAATATTCCCCCCTTTCTTTACGGGAAGGGATTTGTGTTCGCTCACCAGCATGTAGTTGATTAAGTTTTCAACAGGGTCATCGACATCGAAGGGGTTTACAGGTTTCATGAAGCGAGAAACCTTTACCTGATGGGACTCGCTTATTCGTCTTTTAACTATGTCATTCAGGCTGATTATCCCCCTTAGCTCGCCATCAAAGACAAAGGCCTCGTATTTCCCCCTCTTTGCCATTTCTGAAGTCACATGAGAAAGCGTGTCATCCGGCTTGACTAGGAAGGCCTTCTCGAGCACGCTCTCCATTTTCATAAAATCACAGTCCGCTTTTCTTTATTCTCTTTATCTCTTTTGTTATGTATCCTGCAAGAATATTCCTTATCTTTTTGGACTTTATGTCCTTGATTTCATTCAGAACCTCTTTGTTTTTTTCAAAGCTGTCAGTGAAGAGATTTCCGTGCTCTCTTATTATTTGGTTTCCCATCACCTTTATCGCTACCGTTTTTATTCTGCCCACGTTATCACCACATGATTTCCATAACATAATTTCTTTACGTTGTTATTTAAAAATGGATAATCCTTTGTGCTTTGCATATTTTACACAATACCTGCTTCGCCCCCCGGCATCTGGAATATGTTTATCTGGAACTGCCCAAGGAGGGTGAATATCGTGTATCCTATGATCACAAGGACCAGAGAATGCTTGAACCCGGCTACCAAAGAGCCCTCGGCCATCTTACCGGTTGCCAGGCCCGCAAAGAAACCCTGTACGATAATGAAATTTACGAACGTCTGGGAATATATTTCACTCGGCAGTTGCGGTGACTCTTCATCCAGACCTGCGACGGTTGCGGTGCCCAAAGCAGGAATCAGAAACGCCTTGAGCACGACCAAAATAAACACGAAGACGAAGAATATTAGGTAAGAAGTCACGATCTGCGACTGAACTGAAGCGGTCCTCTCCTGCTTTATCTTGTTTATTTCAATAAGCGATTGCCCTATAGCGCGTAAAGTGTCCGAAATTTTACCACCGACTTTGTACGTTTCTATTATGGTTCCCACAGACCTCTTTATAGGGACCGACCTCACCTTTAAGGCGAACATGGAAAGTGCCTGTTCGAAGGGGACACCCCAATCCACCTTGCTGTGTATTTCCTTGACATATGGTGTTAACACGCCGTAACTCCTTTGTGCTGAATGTTTCAATGCGATTGGCAGTGTCATGCCTGAGTCTATCGCTTCTGTCAAATCGGAAATAAACATAATAAACTGCTCTTCTATTTCCTTTCCCAGTTTGTACCTCGAATAAAACAGAAGGAAGGGGGGGATTATCGCTATCAGCGCCCCTATCATGTTGAGCAGAGGACTTATGAAAGGGAAAATCTCTGAAACCAGCAGGAAATTTAAGATTAATACAGCAACGCCTATGGCAACGAACATACCCTCGAACACAAATATCTTAAGGTCTTTTGCATCCCATCTCATACTCATCAAATCCCCGGATAGGTTACATGGATGAACACCAAATAACACACGTTGAGTGTCGGCAGTATCACCCATGTTATGAGCAGCATGATATCCTGTATGCCGAAACCCAACACCTGACCGCCTATTATGCTCATTGTTGCCAGCAAGGCAAGCATCATCAGCGGCGCTGCAACAAGCAAGGCCGTGTATATGTCAGCGTACGTCGAAAGCGTTTTAAGGTATTTTTCCCTCTTTATCCTGTAATCAAAAAGCGCTTTATCGGCCATTTCCCTCAGATACTCTATGAGGTTCCCTCCTGTCTCAATTGTTGAAACTATGCCCAAAAGAAGCTCTCTGAACTCCTGTGAAGGCGTGCGTTCACCCACGTTTTTTATCGCGTCGACACTGCTCATACCGAATGTTTTTATATTCCTTATTATGAGCCTTGATTCCTCTGCTATTCCACCGTATTCCTTGAAGCCCATGAGCAATTCAAATATGAACTCAGTTGGTATTCCCGAGGAAGCAATGGCGGCCATGTGGGTGATGGCGAACGGAAGATTATTTTCTATGTTGTTTTTCCTCGATTTCTCCTTCTGGATTGGATAAAGGTAAAAAATTATGAATGCTACCGAAGAGACGAAGACAGGGAAGAATATGATGGTAAACAGGTAGATATAAAATTCAACTTCTATGAAGAAAGTTAACAAAACAAAGGTCACGGTAAATGTTATTATGAAGAGCAAGACGGTGGTAAAGAGTATAAGGGAGACCCACGTCTTCAGAAGAATTTTCATGTTCGCGTTCTTTATGTGGGGTTCAAGCGTTTTGAACGAGTCTATATATTTTTCGGTGACACCTCCAAAAAAGACCATTGCCAGCCTTTTGTAGAATGAATACATAATAATTTATTTGCTTTGATTTCATAAAAATAAACTTTTAAATACCGTTTTCCAAAAGAAAGATGGTAGGGACTAGACTGGGAGGTTAGGCGTCTCCTGTAACCATAAACCGCCTTCATGATGGAGTCGAAACCCGAGGGCGATATTGAGATGCCAATGGGCCCTTAATCCCAACTGGGAAGCTCTGTCCTTCAGGGTTTTTAGAGGTTGACGGCCTGAAAATCAATCAAAGCCGTCTTCCGAAAAATATAATGAACCGGGTCAGGGTCGGAAAGTTTGACACGTGAAGCGTGCCAACCCGAAAGACAGCAGCCCTAAGTTATATTAACGACGCTTGAAGGGTAGCGGAGTGGAGGAGGGTTTAAGGATAAACTTATTGGCGGATCAATATCCACCAAGGGTGTGTCCCTACCACTTTTCTTTTCCTTTCTGCCCAAGTCAATATAAAATCCAAAAACAATATTATCAATATGTACAGAAGAGCACGAAAGTTCACTGGACTGAAAATAGCAGTTTCGATTATTCTCATACTTCTTGTGTTTCTTGCAGGTTACTATACAGGGAACCGGTTGACAGAAACAGTTGTGATATACGAGAATCACACCAAACCTGCCAACATCGTTACATACGTACCATACGCGGGAAAAAACGCATCTTATGCTTCGATTATGGTTCCTGCAGTCGACGAAAACGGTGAGGGACTGACAACGGTTCTGAACGTCCAGATAGTCCCTGGTTCAGGAAAAATCCTTGCCAACATAGACAGGCTCTTGTTCTGGACAGATACGCAGAACTCAATTCGTACGTCAACGAAGGTAGCATCCAATACAACAGGAATAAATCTTTCGAAGTACGACATAATTTACACCATAGAGACAGAGGCGACAGCTGTCGAAGGTCCCTCTGCCGGCGCTGCCCTGACGATAGCTACCATAGCCGCTTTGGATGGTAAAAGACTCAATCCTAAGGTCACGATAACAGGGGCGATAAACCATGACGGGACGATCGGACCCGTGGGGGAGATACTCCCGAAGGCAAAAGCTGCTAAGGAAGCGGGAGCGAAACTTTTCCTTGTCCCCCTCCTCCACTCCAAAGAGGTGACGTACAAGACGAAGAAATACTGCGAACAAATCGGAATCTCGCAGATATGCACTACAGAGAAGATACCTGTGGAAGTCAACATCTCAGACGAGGCCGGGATCGAGGTTATCGAAGTGAGAACAGTAAAAGAGGCGCTGAATTATTTCTTGGAATAGTTTATTTTTTAATCCATTCTGGTAATTTATTGTTTATGATTGATATACATGCCCATCTCTGTTTCCCGGAATATGACAGAGACAGGGAAGAAGTGATAGATAAATGCAAGAAAGAACTTGCCGGTGTAATAGTCAGTTCCGCCCGTTATAGAGAAGGCCTTCAGGTTCTGGATATTGTCGACAAATACAAAGGCTTCCTTTTTGCCACACTTGGATACCACCCGACTGAAGGGACGGAATTTGAAAGGACAATAAAACTGATAAAGGCAAATTCTGAAAGAATCGTGGGCGTGGGAGAAGTGGGCATGGATTATCACTGGGAGAAAGATACAGAAAAACGCAGAGAGCAGAAAGAAAAATTCGCAAAGTTCATAGAGCTCGCACGAAAACTTTCGAAACCCTTGGTTATCCACTCATGGGATGCGGAACGCGAATGTTTCGAGATGGTCAAAGATTCCCACGCGAATATAATATTCCATTGTTTTTCAGGTAACAGGGAGCTCGCAAAAGAAATAGTTTCCCGCGGATTTTACATTTCAATTTCAACCATGGTCCTCTTCTCGAAGAACATACGTAAAATCGCAAAGGACATGCCTCTGGACAGATTCCTTCTCGAAACGGATTCCCCCTTCCTCTCACCAGACAAGGCGAAGGACCCGAGAAACTATCCGTGGAACATAAAATTATCCGCAGAAAAGATTGCGGAGATAAAGGGAACGTTGAAAGAAGAGATTCTCGAAAACGCAAAAATGAACGCTATCAAGGCTTTTAATTTAAAACCGACAAATCATAATTTCTATGTGAAAACATGATAAAAGAGACGGCCGTGAAAATACTGAAAGAGGGATATGTCTGCGATCACTGTCTGGGAAGACAGTTCGCGAGTTTGCTCAGTGGTTATACGAACGATGAGCGTGGAAGGTTCATACGCAGCTTCCTTGCAATGGAATACGAGGTGAAGCCTTTCAAAGTGAGCCTTCCGAACTTTTACGGTTTCAGGTTCAGGAAAAGAGAGATAAAGGCAAATAAACCAGGTAGTTGTGTAGTTTGCAAAAACCTGTTCGAAAGACTCCCGGAATTTGCCAAGGATGCAAAAAGAAAACTGAAACCCATTGATTTTAAGACGTTCATGGTCGGGGTCAAGATGAGCGATTCACTTGCCATTGCGGAGGAATCTCTCTGGGAAAAATCAGGAATTGCATACTGTGAATCGCTGAAATCCGAAATTAACAGGGAACTGGGGAAACTCATAGAGAAAGAGACAGGCAAGGTGGCCGATGAAAAGAAACCTGATGTTATTGTAATGCTCAACCTGCAGAACAAACGCATAGAAATCACAATCAATCCCATGTACGTCTACGGCATGTACAAAAAATTCGCTAGGGGTATACCCCAGACCAAGATAAGTGGATACAGGTACAGCGTGGCAGACATGATAGCGAGGCCCCTCATCAAATTCACAAAGGGTTCTGGTTACAGGATGCATGCATGCGGAAGGGAGGATATGAAGGCGAGATGTCTGGCCTGGAGGCCGTTCATTCTTGATATCAGCCAGCCGTTAAAACGTGAAATAAACATGAAAAATATTGAAAGGGTCATAAACAAGGGCAGGAAAGTGAAGGTTAAGGGTCTAAGATGTTCCTCTGCCAAGGAGATAGTCGAACTTAAAAAAAGGAAGATGGAAAAGGTTTACAGCGTAAAAGTCAGCTTCAAAAACCCTGTCGAAGGTATAGAGAGAGTTAAAAAAATTGTGGGTATCGTAAGTCAGAGGACGCCCAAAAGGATTTTGCATGCACAACCCGACAAAGTGAGATACAAAAAGGTTAAAAATATTAGATGGAAAAAGATAAGTACTAAAACATATGAATTTAAAATACGAATGGACGCTGGTTTATACATAAAGGAACTTGTTACCGGTGATAACGGAAGGACCAAACCGTCAATATCCGGGCTGCTGAAAAATGACGGAAGGGTTGAAGAATTTGACGTTATAAAGATAGTGATGTGAAAAAATGGTTAAAAAGAGCAGAGGTCTAAGAAGAAAAACGAGAAGAAAGTTGAAGAGCAATGTGAAAGACAAATTCACGGTTGCCCCCTACCTACAAGAATTCAAGAGAGGGGACGAGGTAGTTATAAAGTTAAACCCATCTTCCCATAAGGGATTCCCTGATCCCGTATTTGAAGGGAGAAAGGGGGAGATCAAAGAAAAGAGAGGAAGAGCATACGTGGTCAGTCTCCGCATTGGTAAAAAAACCAAAAATATAATAGCAAGACCGGAACATTTAATATCCAAATCCGGATAAATTAAAAGGTGGTTTCATGGAAGTGAATGATGAGAAGGTAACCAATTGGGTCGAGGTCAAGAAAATACTTTTGAAAAAGGAGAAAGAAAATGAACTTGGGTACGAACAGAAAAATGCTCTCGACCATTTAAGGAAATTCTGCAAAATATCAGAAGCAAAGGCAAACAAGATAATAAGCGAACTAAGGCAGATAGAGAAGCTTAAAGACAAACATATTGCCAACATAGTGAATTTTTTACCTGAAAACCAGGAAGAACTGAGGATACTGTTCGCTAACGAGAGGGTAGTCTTGACAGATGAAGATAAAAAGAAGATACTTAAAATTGTGAAAGACAATAGGTAATATATTATAAACCCAAATTCTATTTTAATATTGAGGCAGATAACATGCAAAAGAATCTGAAAAAGGACGAGTGGGCAATAGTTTTGGACTACCTCCCCCATGGGTATTACGGTATGCGTATTTCGCAGCCTGTTGCCCAGGTTTTAGGTGAAGAGTATTTTTCCCTGCTTGAGGTCATAGTCAGGGAGGGCGTACATCTAAAGGTTGGTACCCGCGTTTATATAGGCGATGGCAAGCGAGAGGAAATAAAATTCATAAAGAGGAGAATAGATTTTAAGGACCTTACGGGGGCCTCCAAAGAAGAACTGCCGGATATTGTGGAAAAAATTGTTAAAACAAAACCAAAAAGGTTCCTCGATTTTTTCAACAGGGCAGGCCCTATCACAACGAGGCTGCACCAGCTTGAATTGCTCCCCGGGATAGGCAAGAAGCACCTGTGGGCAATAATAGCGGCCAAAAAGGAAAAGGACTTCGAAAGTTTCGATGATCTTAAGAAACGCGTTTCCATGCTTCCTGACCCGGAGAAGATAATAATAAGAAGGATACTTGACGAACTGGAGGACAAGGACAAATACAGAATTTTTGTTCCGAGGTTTGAAAAAACGCGCAGATAAATTATTTTTTGACCATTTTCATAACGCTTTCCGGGTTTTTGTAATAATCTGAAATTAATCTTCCAACCTGATTTATATCCCTTATCTTCTTCTTCACCAGCCAGAGAAGTATCTTTTTCTTACCCTCAATGTTTTCCTTGATCTCGTCATCGCTCATCGCAGAATAAAGTTTTATTTCCTTGAGCAGCCTGTGGGGTTTCCCCCATTCTACTATCTGGTCTTTTGAAGGAATCCATTTGAAGATAGTGTTCAGTTCAATTTTCATCTCCTCAAGACCGCCGCTGGGTATGAGTTCTGTTACTTCAAGCAGCCTTCGTATGCCCTTCCTCCTGTCCCTGTGCATGACGGCCACAAGCTGGAGCGAACTTATCAAGGAAACCGGTATGTTTATCGGCGGGTTGACAAGACGCTTGAATGTTTCTTCGGAGGTATTTGCGTGAAGTGTTGAATAAACCGAATGTCCTGTGTTTATTGCTTCAAACAGGACCTCTGCTTCCTTTGAACGCCTTATCTCTCCGACTATCATCCTGTCCGGCCTCATTCTCAGTGCATTGATCATCAACTCGAGCATCGTCACTTCACCCTTGCCTTCGATATTGGGTGGCCTTGTTGTAAGGGGGACCCAGTGAAGGAAATTCGGCAGCTGGATTTCCCTTGTGTCCTCTATGGAGATAATCCTTTGCGTCGGGGGTATGAACATGCTCAGAACGTTGAGAAAGGACGTCTTACCTGAGGCCGTTCCTCCCGTGCAAACAATGTTCATTTCATACTGTATTGCCAGCCAAAGAAACGCAGCGACATCGGCTGATAGTGTCCCCATCTCTATAAAATCAGTTATGGTCCATGCCCTGCGAGCGAATTTCCTTATGGTTAAAGTGTTGCCCTCCGAGGATATGGGGAACAAGGTCGCATTGGCCCGGTCTCCTGTTGCCAGATACGCGTCCATCAAGGGATTTAAATTGGTTATCTGCGTTCCCACCTTCCTTCCAATCTGTGCGGAGTAATTGTATATCTTCGCCTCGTCTGGAATCGTGATGTTTGTCTTCAGCCATCCAAATTCCCTGTGGTAAACCCATACGGGCTCCTTTGAGCTGTTTATAACAATCTCCTCTAGGCCCTGATCCTTCAGCATGAACTCCAACGGACCAAGGCCAAGCGCTTCCTGCACAAGTATGCCTATCAAAATTTTATTTTCCCTTTCGCTGATGCTGGGAAGCTCTTTCTTCAGAAGCATAGAGGCATTATTCACGAATTTGTCCTTCATCTCCTTAACATCTGTAGGATTTAGTATCTCTTCTGTTTTGAATGCGAGTTCTGCAACTATTCGCTCTCTTATGGAATCAAGGACTGCATGTGTTGCCCGTTCTATCCTGGGATATGTTATTTTGTATATGGGCACGTATTCATCGGGGTCATGGATAATATCAACGGTTGCAGGAACATCCTCTGAAATTATTTTATACGTTCTTTCCCTTTGTCTTGCTTTTCTTACCCTTTCTGCCTTTATTTTTTTCTTTGGCATGTTTTCCTCTCCTTTTGCCCCTCTTCACTGCCTTACGCAGCGTTACGATTAGAAGGAGCACTACAATTATAATTAAGATGAGAGCTAAATAAATTTGATTTTGGAGCAGTGTACCAAGGAACGTGCTTAAATCAGGAATAACAAAGGAATTCGTGGCGAAAAATATATTCAGTCTGCCCGTGTAAATCAAAACAAAAACCGCGAAAATCATGATTATTACAATGTTGATTATAAGTGCCTTTTTGTTTCTGGGTTTCCTAGGCTTTTTCACTCCAGCCTTTGGTTTAAACTTCTTGAGTATCAGAACAGGGTCACCAAAAGGCGGGTAATGGAGGATGGCGAGGTCATGCTCCTCCAGAATTCTGCCCCACTCCTCTATTCTGTCTTCCTTTACTTTGAATTTCTTTGCAGCCCTTTTCACCTTGACGATCCCGCCCTTTTTTATCATTTCATACAGTTTGTCCACATCTGTTTCAAGGTAACCCCTGCCCTGCTTTGTTTCTGTCTTCATTTCAACCCTCAAATAATTCTTTCAGACCGTATCTTTCTGCGATAGTCTGATTTATCTTGAACCACTCGGGCAAGCCCCTCACGCCATGGCCAATATAATCTTGGTCCGAGAAATATAAATAATCCAGAGAGATTTGGCCCTCCTTTATCGGTATGCCTAAACTCTCCAGTTCAGGGGCGTTTACGAGGGACTCCAGACCATTTGACGAAGCCTCTAAATCCCCTTCGAGCCTGTCAAGATAATCAGGACCCTCGCCTTCAAAATAATAGCCTTCATCGAGCTCGAGTTTTATGGGCAAATGCCATACGGATTTCGTTTGGTTATCAATGTACACCTTTTCATAACCTGTTTCTGTTATTGTTTGGTTTATCAAATCAAGAGAGCTGGCGTTGCCGGTCACGTAGCAGTCTGTATTTCCGCTCAAATCAACATCCTCTTCTGTGATAATCCCCCTGTAGCACCCGAAATCAATTCCGCTCGTGTTGGAAGCTACAAGTATTTTTGCCGGGTTGCATTCGGATTTTTCAAAGGTGACGTTGCCTTCACACGAACCCCCTGAATTGAAAGAGCCCTTAACGATTTTTTTCGCTCTGTAGGTGAAGGGGGAAAATCTTATAACCCTTGTCAGAATGCCGTTCGTTTCTAATGGGAACAGCGGGTCTTCCATGTCGACTACGGAGACAAGCACTTCCTCCTTCACGCCATTTTTTTCTACCCTTGCCATGCCCATATCATCTGCTACATGCACGCTGAGATTGGAACTTACCCTTACAGTGGAGTAATCGTTGCCGGCTATATGAAGGCCCGAATAGTTCAAATCAACATTGAAATTCGTCTTGACATTCCTTATCCTTTGTGTCCAGTTGCCGAGTGTGTTGTTAACCATGAGTATTGCTTCTTCACCAGATAGCGTTCCATTTTCCATCAGTTCCTTCAGACTTTCAACAGAGTTGTTGAGTGCCGTTCCATTCATAACAATTCTATCCCCTGCCGCTATTAATGCCCTCTTGCAGGACGTTACGAGGGCCTTACTGAAATCAGTCTCGATGCTTTTTTCAAGCTGGTGGACCTGGTCAGAAACTATCCTTTCGTAAATATCTGACCCTATTGTCTGCGAGCCTATGTAAACGGTTACGAAAAGTATTATGGGTATGGCTATGAGTATTGCAGTCGCAGAATAAAACTGACCCCTCATATAAATAATATGGAGGGATTTAATTAAATTGGAATTATCCCCCTGGAAGTTCAACAAATTCTTCGATGGGCATAAGATTTATTTTTTTACCCTTGTACTTAACAATTATTCTATCCTCTTACGCTTATCCCCTTCACATCGGTATTGCCTTCTTGCAAGTAGCTTTCCATATCTTTCAATGTCACGTCGTAAGATGTCAGAGAAGTCTTTTTGGTTTTTATTCAAGGCATTTCTATCCTAGTGGAATAATCGCTTTTTATTTTCAAATAGGAACCTGAGATTTAAATTAAAACAGAATACAATATTCTATTATGAAATACTCAGAACTGGTTGATCTCTACGAATACTTGGAACATACACCATCGAGGCTAAAAAAGATAGACAAAGTTGCTGATTTCCTCAGGAAAGCGGAAACCTCTGTTCTGGAAAAGGTTGTGTTGCTTGTACAGGGAAGAGTGTTCCCCTCCTATTCCGAAAAAGAGATAGGAGTGGCAGACAAAATGATGGTGAAGGTCGTAGCATCCTCGACGGGGTTCGCAGAAAACGGGATTGTGAAAAAATTCAAGGAAACCGGAGACCTCGGCCTTACGGTAGAGGAATTGATGAAAAGGAAGAGGCAAACAACCTTAGTTTCAAGGAAACTGGAGATAGAAAAGGTCTTTGAGAACCTGAGAAAGCTGGCAAATGTCGAGGGAAGGGGCTCGCAGGAGGTAAAGATATCACTCATAAAGGAGCTTGTTTCCAATGCCAAGCCAAAGGAGGCAAAATATATAGTAAGAACGGTTCTCGAACAGCTGAGGATAGGGGTTGCCGAGGGTGTTTTAAGGGATTCCATAGCAAAGGCATTCTTTCCTGAAAAGGAAGGAGAAGAAAAGAAAGAGATAGTCAAATCAATAGAATGGGCATGGTTTTTGAGGCCGGACTACTCCGAAATAGCCAAGATAGCAAAGGAGAAAGGCCTTAAAGGTCTGAAGGAAGTTTCAATAGAGGTTGGAAAACCTTATCATGTTCTCCTAGCCGAAAAGGCAAAGAATCTCAGGGAAGCGATGAAAAGTTTTGAAAAACCTTCCTTGGAATTCAAGTATGACGGAGCCCGCGTGTGCATACACAAAAAAGATGAAAATTTCTGGATTTATACCAGAAGGCTGGAGAATATCACCAGGCAATTTCCTGACCTGACCGAGCTTGCAAGAAAAAGCATCGGGGCGAAAGAATGCATCGTTGAAGGGGAGATGCTGGGGGTGAACCCTAAAACAGGCAGCCCTATGCCTTTCCAGATGCTTTCCCAGAGAATCAAAAGGAAGTATGATATAGAGAAGATGGTGAAGGAAATACCTATCCAAGTCAACCTTTTTGACATCGTGTACCACAATGGAAAGCAGCTGTTCTCTGAACCGCTGGAAAAGAGGAGAAAAACGCTGGAGAGTATCGTAAAATCCGTACCTGGAAAATTTCAGTTGGCAAGGCAGCTTGTAACAAAGGACCTGAAAAAGGCAGAGGATTTCTATCAAAAGGCATTAAAGGCGAAGCAAGAAGGTGTAATGGTCAAGAATCTCGATGCCACTTACCAGCCCGGGCGGAGGGTCGGTTACTGGCTGAAAGTCAAACCAATAATGGAAACGCTCGATTTGGTTATAACAGGAGCGGAATGGGGAGCGGGAAAACGTGCCAGCTGGCTTGGTTCTTTCGTCTTGTCCTGCAGGAAAGGAGACGAATTTCTGGAATGCGGCATGATGGGCACAGGGATAAAGGAAAAAGGCGAGGGAGTCACCTTCGAAACCCTCACCCAACAGCTGAAGCCGTTCGTAGAGAGCGAAAGGGGAAAGACCGTCACGATAAAACCAAAAGTTGTTGTGGAGGTTGCCTATGAGGAAATCCAGAAATCCCCCAATTATTCTTCAGGCTTTGCTTTGCGTTTCCCCCGTCTGCTAAGGGTAAGATTCGACAAGTCCCCTTCTGATGCAGACGATGTTAAAAGGATAGAGAAACTTTATAAGCAACAGCGGGGAAGGAAGTCCTGATTTTCTTGGGAACAATCATTATTTAAATATATTTACTATCAAGTGATAAACATATATAAAGCTTTCCATTCAAATAATTATCATAAACCAGTAACTATAATCTTTATAAATCTCCAACAGCAATTAACTATCAATTAGGTGAAAAAATGGTGGCATCAACAAAAACTATGGATGCTCTGAAAAGCATTGGCTTAAATCTGTACGAAAGGAAGATATTCGTAGCTTTGCTAGCAAGAGGGGTGGCGACGGCAGGCGAATTGTCCCAGATAGCGGGTGTCCCGAGATCAAGGTCTTACGACATTTTGGAATCACTCGCTGAAAAAGGATTCGTCGTTGTGCAGCCTTCAAAACCTATACGTTACGTGGCTCTCGCTCCCAAAGATGCACTTGAAAGAACAAAGGAAAATTTGACAAAGAAACATGAAGAGGTGATACAGCGAATAGAGGAACTCAAGAATTCGCCCATTGCAGCAGAACTTGATACAATATATAAAGAGGGTTTGAACCTCGTTCAGCCATTTGAGATGACAGGCACGCTTAAGGGAAGACATTCCATCAACCAACATTTGAACTCTCTCTTCAAGAAGGCCAACAAAGAGATAAAGATAGTGACCACGGGAGACGGTCTTAATGAACTTTACTCGAACCATTACAGCTCCTTGAAGAGAATAACCAAGAGGGGGGTGAAACTTAAGATAATAGCTCCTCCCATGAGCGAAACTACCCCTGTAAAGGCGTTCTCAGAGATAGCAGACTTGAGACACACGGAAAAGCCTCTGAACAGGATTTTCACAATCGATGATAAACATTTCGTTTTTGCCCTGACCGATGACAAGAAAGTGCATCACACGCAGGATGTTGCCTTCTGGGCGCAGTCAAAGCATGCGATCAAGAGTTTTGTAGAACCCTTCTTTACCCAGGTCTGGGCATCGAAGTAAGAACCTTTCATTATTAAAACCCGTAAAGATAGCCTACTTCATTTCTTCTTTCTTGAATTCTTTTGTTTTGCCTTTCTTGGTTGCGACACTCGAAAGCAGCCCCCACTCCTCTTCCGGGGTTTCGAGTAAATCCTTCAGGGGTTCGAATCGGTGGTCTCTCATTATTTGTTCCTGTCTCCAGTAATCGCCTGCAGTCATCCTCACACCAAAAAATTCCGGAGGGAGCTTGTCAGGCGGGGTATCCTTTTCCAAGAATTTGGCCTGCAGCTTAAGGGCATCAACAGCCTGTTTGAATGGGTCGTCTCCTCCCCCCCTCTCAAAGAGCAGATAAACATCATGACCCTGCTTTCCCATGCCCGTTGTCCTCAGAAAATACATTAAATTGTAAAGAACCATGTCACCATATTCTATTGGGTAATGTGCATGCAAAGGGTTAGGTGTGTTTGAGTGAACGGAAAGAATGTATTTTCCATAGTCAGGAGCTATTTTTTTCAGGTCTTTGATCATGATGAGAGGATCAATCCCATGACCTGCCACGTGCTCCCAGTCCATTGTAATGAAAACCCTGTCCGTTTTCAGCGTCTTTCTTATGGTTTTTATTGCAGCATATATCTGCTTCGGATGCCAAAGCAAATACAGGCCGGCATATTTCGGGTCTCTTGCATCAGGCATCTCAATTGTGAACTTTAGATTCTTTGCTATCTTTATCAGATCGGGTCTGCCAGCCAGCTCATTTTTTATGAACTTGTCATTTAGCCACTTCAACGCCTCCTGAATATGCCCTTCCAGGAATTTCGCAGCAACGGCCGCATAATAAAATTCCTTGAACTGTCTGTCGTTGGTTTCTTCCGCCCGTTTCCACGACTTATCCAGCCATTCGTCATCGCTGTAGTCCAATTTGTACTTCCCCAGAACATCCGAATAAACCTTGCACATCTCAACCCATATGGGATCCTTTGTGTAGAAAAGATAGTGGGCCATTATGTTGTAACCGTCCGTCAGCTTTCCATATGTATCGACTTTCCATTTCCTGTCATCGTACTTC
This sequence comes from uncultured archaeon, assembly GCA_964613955.1. GTDB lineage: Archaea > Aenigmatarchaeota > Aenigmatarchaeia > QMZP01 > QMZT01 > CS3-C152. The sequence continues at coordinate 98,349 of CAZTJN010000002.1, forward strand.
TTCTGCATCATCTTCTTTCTGGCTGCTACGCCCATGTATTTTTTGAACAAGTTGGCATACAAATCTCCTGCCTCCTTTCTAACTTCTTCCCTTATCTTGTCCTCAATTCTTTCCCTTTCCCTTTCCGGTATGTTCTTTCTTGGTCCCAGCGGGGTCATAATGACAGGATAATCCTTTGTGTACTCTTCCCATTTCCTTTCCTGGAGTTTGCCTGCCATGAGGTCGGATTCTATTCGCGCTCCTCCCTCGGCTTCTCTCAGTTCCTTTTCATCAACTATGAAACTGGGGTATTGCCTTTCGAAGTCCCACATGTGCTTTATGAACCATTCCCTGAGCTTAGCGTTTTCGTACAATATCTCGGAAACGAACCTCCCGAGGTGGTCGCACATAACGATTTCGAGCTTCGAAGTCGTGTATGTTATCATCTCCAGCCAGAAATGAAGACATGCGTGAAACAAAACGTATTTGCAGCCGGCATAAACAGCGGAACGTATCGATTTCTGTATATGGTCATGCGCATCTCTCCAGTCCGAACGCTCGGGGATGGCCATGGGGATCGTAAGAGAACCATGGAAAAGCAGATCAACCCCCTGTTTTTCTGCCAGGTGTCTTATCTCTTCGCCTTCTGTCTGTGATATTTCGTGGGGTGCATCCCCGGATATCTCTATAACATCTGTCCCTCTGGTCAAACCGTACCCTACCTTTTTCAGAGTAGTAGCCAGTTCTTCTGCTCTTGCTATGTAATACAGACCTGTTGTAACGCCTACCTTTAACATAAAAATCTATCATATGCTTTGTCCGCTTAATCTAAAACACGTTTGCTTTATCAGGTTGACTATCTCGGCAACCTGCGGACCCATGTAATCGCCGTAACACTTTGAAATCCTCTTCTGTATGTTTATTTCATAAGGCCCTGGTTTCACGAAAATGCCTACAGTAGGTCTTATGACCTTTCTCCTGAACGTACGCACACCCTTCTTTAAAGATGCGAGTTTTTTGGATTTTATCTTCTTCTTCTCTATCTCTTCGAACTCCTCTTCAATTTTTTCCTTTATCCCCCTCTCGACTTCTTTAACGCCTATAAGCTCGTTTATTTCTCTTTCAAAGGCCATCTTTTTGGCTTCAAGTTCGAGCATGAAAACCAGAAGGGCGTTCTGGGATATGAGGAAGGGATGAAAATGAAAGTACTGGTCCTCAACGACCATGGGCCCTGTCGACCCCCTCTTATACGCAACATTGTAATCCATATCCACAAATATGTAGTACAGATACCTCGGGTCGTATACAGGGCCGGGATGAACTGTGAGTATCTCTTTCTTTTTTGCAGTGTAGCCGGGCATTGTCCATTCCTTCAGGAATCTTCGTATGTCCTTTTCGGTGAATTTAACACCGTACTTTTTTTCTATTTTTGCCTGCTGCTCCTTTGCCCAGTCGTCGTAAGGGTCTATTTCATACCCCTGTCCACGCAGTATGACCGGCTTTCCCATTTCCTCGGGTTTTATGGGTTTTATGAACCACAGTTTCGCCCAGATTTCTCCTTCAGGGGTCATGGCCATCTTCAGGGGGTTTGTCAGGTCATCTGCAACGCGACCGGGTATCTCGGAAACCTCCTTTATTCTCTTGAACCTTTGCAGATACGGCTTCAGCCAGTCCCTGTACTGGTCAACGGACCTCTTTCTCGATTCGAGAAGGTTCTTTATTCTTGCATATCTCTCCTTCACATCCGGGAAGAACAGCCTTTTCCATTCGAGAAACAATTCATTCTTCGTCTTCAGAACCACGGCTTCAGCCTGAGAGACTTTCAATTCCTTTCTTATTTTTTCAGTATCCCTCCATTCGCTCTTCATCCTTATGAAGTCTGAGATTATGGTTGGCCATCTCTTCGCCATGGTAATCATCGAATAACCTTCGCCCGTGTACGCATCCACTCTGTCGACGAACAGCGAACGAAGGATGTGCTCGTCCTTTTTCCCCATCTTGAAGTAATCAAGGATCTCCCTGTACTTCCTTTCATCATGCTTCAGAAGCTCGTAGTCCGCGACGGCCTGCGCCGCCGAAGCGAGTCCGGATTTTATCTGGCCTTCCAGTTTTTCCTTCTGTGCAAGCACCGGGGCGAAGGCCGGCGGAGGGTTGGGTGTAAGAAGTATGTATTCATCGGCCTTTTTTACATTCCAGTGCCACTTCGCAACGCGGTACATCATTACGTTGTATATGATTTCTGCCTGTCCTTCCAGCGTGACCGGATTTATGCTCGTCATCTGGTCTATGCTAGCTGGGGAAATGACAACCTCACCCAGGATAGCCTTTTTTCTCGCCTTCTCCATCAATATATCAGCAATCATCGGGCCTTCCTGAAGTTTTCGGAGTTCCCTCTCCCTTTCCCTGCTTATTTGGGCTTCGCTTTTCACTTTCTTTCTGAAAAATACCATTTCTCTCCCCGCATTTAACTATTGTCGAAGCTAAAATAAAAAACTAAATCTAACTGAAAAGAAGAAAGCCACCTATGACAAGCAAGACGAGACCGACCAGAACACCGATCACATCCATGTGGAAACCCATCGTCTCCACATTCTGTGTATCCGAAATACCGGGGAGGAACAAAACCAAAAAACCACCAACGATTATGAGCAAGACCGCGAGAACTTTTACTCCAAGCCACCATAGCATACAAATCATGCCTGCCCAAGTTAACTAATTTATAATTTACAAGTGAAAATATAAATAAGGAAAACCAGAGGTGAAACATGCCGGTATGGGCAAGAACAAAGATCGTAATGCAAGAGGACTGCTACAGGGAGAAACCTGAAAGGATAACCATAAAATACGTTGGCCCGAATCCTACGAAACTCTACTACAAGGTCTACGAGCTTCTCAAATCCATTATCAGGGCGTCCGACTCTGACATACAAGAGGAGAACTACAGCTGGGGCAAGGCGGCAGACAAGGAAAAGTTCAAGGTAAGGTGGTATGTTCACAAAGATTTGGACCCGTACACATACCTCTACCTGAGGTTCGACGTTTCCGGTTCTGGGAACGAGAAGTCGGGAAACGCAAAGATAAAGATAAAACCCGTGATGAGGACAGAATATCCGCAGGATACGTTGTGGCAGAGGTCGCTCTTCTACGAGATGATGCGGACATTCTGGCACAGGATGTTCTATCACAGAAAGAGAGAGGAATACGCAGAGGAGTGCAGAAATCTAATCACGTTATTCCAGAGAGAAATAAACGAGTTCTTCAAGCAGCTGAGAGAGGAATAAAATAATGGTTGGTCGCAATGGCAAAGGTAGAGATAGAAGACGATTGCTACGCACCTAGGAAGAGCGAATGGCTTGAATATAGCGGACCGGACCCGTTCGCCTTCGTTAGGGAGCACAGAAACATTCTCCGTCCGGTTTTTGAAGTAGGAACTTCGAGCACGGGCGAACCTAGATGGATGTGGGACTGGACAGGAGACCCCATACAGCTTTACGTGCACTGGATTGCAAAGAAGAAATACAGCAGGTTCACAACCTTTCTCATCAGCATCAGGACGGTCGGGTTCATATCGAAGGCCCGAAAAGAAGGGACATTCAGGATGGAGATCGAGCCTATTCTGAGACATAAATTTGAAGGGAACAGGCTGGTCGTCTGGTTATGGTGGTTGTACTGGTATCTTTTCTACAACCGCGTGAGGCAGTCCATGCTGGTCCGCTGCAAAGGGATGGCTGACAAGTTTATAGCAGTTATAAGGGACATGTACAATTTAGGCTCTGTAAAAGAAGAGTGAGGGATTATCCAATATAATAAAACTGGCCGCTTTCTTTTTGTTCTCTGTCTTTTTGCGAATCCGGTTTGTTTGCCCTGGCTCTTCCCGTAAGCGGATCTCTCCTGAAGGTCACACCCAACATCTTCAGAAAATTGTTCATCCCCTCATTCATAGGGCACGGTTCTCTCCCAAGACCCTGCCTTCCCCCTTCTCCCTCGAAGACCATTATCCTGTCTGATATGGAATCTATGACCTGCAGATCATGGTCCACAACAAACGCCGATATCTCTTTATCCTCTACATGAGACCTTATAATCTTTGACATCCTTAACCTCTGCTCAACGTCAAGAAAGGCGGAAGGCTCATCTAGGAGAAGGATTTCGTGCTCTCTGCCGAGCGAACACGCGATGAACACTGCCTGCAGTTCACCGCCCGAAAGGTCTTTCATTTTTTTATCCAAGTTTCTTTCTATCCCAAGCATGGAGAGCATCCTCTTGAATCCACTTTCGTACAACTTCTTCCCAACTTGAAATTCTATATATTCACACACCTTTGCTTTACCTTCGTCATTCCCCAGCACGAGCCTCTGAGGTTTGTAGGAAAGTTTGAGGGATTTTAGAAACTTTCCTTTGTCAGGTTTAAGTTCGCCAATAAGCATGCGTATGAACGTGGTCTTGCCAATGCTGTTGGGTCCGACGATCCCTATTACCTCGCCTTGGTTGATATCCCCTTCCTCTGTCCTCAGCCTGAAAGTTCCGAAATCTTTTTCAAAACCTGAGAAATCCATAAACTTTTTGTCCTTTACCGATATGTGTGCCTTTCCTGAGAAAGTTATAGGCTTCTCCCGGAACCGGACATTCTCCTCCCTTATATAACCTTCAAGATACGTATTTATCCCCACCCTCACACCGTAAGGATTTGAAACCACGCCGAATGCCCCCGGCCTTCCATAAAGTATATGAACATGGTCGCTGAGATAATCCAGTATTGCCAGATCATGTTCAACCACCATCACCTGCCTTTCCTTCGCTAGAGATCTTATCTCCCTTGCTACCATAAGTCTCTGGCTCACATCAAGGTAGCTGGAAGGTTCGTCGAAAAAATAGAAATCGCATTCCTTTGAAAGAACTGCCGCTATCGCTAGCAATTGAAGCTCGCCGCCTGAGAGGGTTTTTACGTCTTTGTCCAGCATTGTTTGCATGTTCAGTTTTTTCACAACATCCGAACTATCACCATGCTTGTCGAGAAGGTCTTTCACCTCCCCTTTCCATGTTCTTGGTATAAGGTCAACGTGCTGTGGTTTATAACTTATCTTCAATCCTTTGCGGGATAACATTTCAAGGTATTCCTGTAGTTCTGTCCCCTTGAATTTTTTAATTATGAAATCCCACGGAACTCTTCCCTTGAAAATCCCTGCATTCGGCCTGATATTTCCTGAAAGAATGTTAAGAACGGTTGTTTTTCCAACACCATTCGGCCCTATCAAACCTGTCACTACGTTTTTCTTCGGTATGGGCAGTTTGTATAGGGCAAACTGGTTTTTTCCGTATCTGTGTATGGGGTCTTCCTCCAGTTCTTTTGGAAGATTAACAACAGCTATCGCCTTGAATCCGAGTTTTTCACATGCCTTCGAACATATACCACATCCTATACACAGCTCTTCATTGAATACTGGATAGCCATCCTCCCCCTTGATTATGCACTCCTCCCCGGATCTGTTTATGGGGCAAACCTTGATGCACTTGTAACCGCAGCTTTCATGTCTGCACAAATCCTTGTCATGCACAACGATTCTTTTCTTTTGCATATTACATAACTCCTTTGAATTTTACAATGGCTAAGATTTTTTTATGCCTTTCAAGAACACTGCCACCAGGGCTGCCATGAGAATGACCAGAACAAGCACCAAGGCAAAGAACAGCGGATCTTTCTCATACACTTTTTTCAGGCTGCCCGGCACCGGTGCCGCAGCAGGTCCACTTTGATTGTTACGAGGGATTTCCCCACCTTCTTCCCTCCCGCCTTCCACCGCCTTCCCCTCACCCGTCTCTTCGCTTTCGTAAACTTCAGGCTGGCCTGGGAGGTCTTCGGGGTTTATTTCACTTGGTGGAAGATAGCCGCTTTCAAGCGGGCAGTTGGTCCCGTTTGCTCTTGAAAAACTATATACCTTTGATTCGGCATGCCTGAATATATTGCTCTCTCCCAAAAGGTAATCGTTCACACCGAAGAGGACCAGCGGAACGGCATCTGGAAGATTGTAGGCCTCCCTGTATGCATCAAAGATATTTCTGTTTTCCTGGCTGGCGTCCACATTGTATTTTATTGCCGTAAGAGTTTTTGCATATTCTTTAAGGAGACCGTCCATGAAGCTGTCCGTTATGCCGCATTCATCACAAAAATTACCTGTGAAATATACGAGACAGACAACGTTTTCTTTCGTGACATCCTGCGCAGCAACTACCGGAAACAGCAAAAGAATAACCAACAAGATGAACAATTTTCTCATACGATCTCCTCCTCACTTCCAAATCCTTACCTCCATGACAGCAGGGCCCCACATAGAGGGAATCTGGGATATGAAATCCGACTGGAATTTGACCTCTTCTGTCACTTCCAGGTCAATAGGGTTGCTGTACGATCCGTCTCCGTTTCCGGTGGGCCCTGTTTCATTATGCTCCATATTTACAACGGCAGGGTTCTGGTCAGCCATGAAGTTTATTTTGTCCATCAGCTTCATAAAGCCGTTATCAATCGAATCATTTTCCGGATCAAACACATCGCTGGGGTCAACACCCACCTCCACAGTCACCGAACTTTCAGGGATGTTGTCGCCATCGGAATCATAATAAATTGTTGGGCTTGATCCTTTCGCCTTGGGGAAAACGTCACTGTATTCCGTGAGGCCAACGCCCGTGATGCCCAACGTGTAAATGACCCTGTCATCTGGGGATGCTCCCAAGCCGTCTTGAAGGGAAGGGTGAAGCCCTGTTCCTATCCTGAATGAATTGTTGCCTCCTGGTTCGAGCAGGTTTGGCGGTATCTGTACGATGTACGGATCGCCCAGCCCCTCGTATTTGTCTGAATAATTCCCTAGCCAGTATACGCGTGTCCAGTTTTGGTTGGGGGTATTTGAAGAATTAACCCATAATCTGTCTGTCCAGTAATATGATGAATACGAAGTTATTTTCGAATCCAAGACCTTTGTTACGACTTCTGTGTTGCCCGGAATTGTAAACCACCCCTCTTTCGTTCCTGTTTCATTGTCTGTTATCATGGCTTCGCCGGTCGAGTCCCTCAGTCTCGGGGATTCGAAATTAAGCGTCAGCTCTCCGTATTCCATTGTTCTGACGACAGGGGTGTAATTGAACGATATGAATGAATCCGGATAAAGAATGTTGTTCAGCGAGACATTCCCACTAACATTGAAAATCTGGGCCTGGTAGGTTGCGTTGGCTATGTCATTCGCTATATCCCTGTATATTTTCTTCAAACTTTCTGCGTTCGAACTGTTGTAATATTTGTTGCAGTCAGGTATCCAATCATTCGCTGAACAGTTCCAACAGGCTATTCTTTTAAGCGTTTCGTTATCCGCTCCGCTTCCAAATGCAACCGAATATACCTGTATGCTGTGGTTTTCCCTTGCTTCACACGCTTTTTCAATTGACTGATCACTTGCATCTATCCCAGAGGGGCAGTAGTATCCAGGAACGCACCTGTTTGCATATCCATCGCTCATGACCAGTACAGCCTCGTATCTCTTCATCGTGTAATTCAGCTCCAGACCGAATTTCGCATTTTCGTTGTCGTTATTACGGAGTTTCACGGCTATGACGTTGTCCCCCTTCCTGAAATACGATCTATCAACTGGTATTCTCTCCCTTATCTTAACGTCATCCACGTAGAACCTTTCAGAATCCAGGCTTGATCTGGAACCGAACCTTATTGTGAAGTTATCAATCATGCTGTACCCTGATAGATCTATTTCTTCATGGTTGTACTCGTTGTAATTATGGTTTGACGAATATCTTCTCAACCTTTTCCATCCCCCGTCCCATATCCAGACATCTGAGTATTCACTGGTTTCTACCGGATTGTCGCCCATCCTCCACCAGTACGAAAGTGTGAGGTTCGATTTTCCGGACAAGTTTATGGATTTTTCCGCGTAACCATATGAATCCATGTCCCTGAAGACCAAGACGTCGGTTCCGCTGTGCGCGGGATAACCGGGGTAATCTGCCATGAGAAACACTTCCTTGTCATCCGATGGCGTTCCGTCAGCAATCCAGTAGCCGGGGGAACGGTTTATCTCGTCATAGTAAAGTCTGTTCGCACCTCCTGTGTAGTAACCTTCGAAATCATCGTAGAATACGACGCCTCCTTTATTCCAGTATTCTGCCTGGTGTTCTCTTGTATCGTTGTTTATCAGGTGACCATTAAGGTACACTTCAGCGTTGTCATCCGAGAGAACGTGCAGTTCCCCGGAATCTATCAGGCTGGGATCTTCTATGTCAAAATGTTTTCTGAAATAATAATTCCCTCCGTTGTTCCCTATATCCGTCTGTACGTTCGGAGGATATGGGTTGTTTTCGAAACCTAGTATTGCCTGTCCCTCGCTCCATTCCGTATCGCTGTAGTTATGGGATGTCCAGTGTGTCCCGTTAATGTCGTTCGGAGGTTCAGCCGAAGGATAGCTTGTATTGTAAAGCCATAAGGAATTCGAATGAATAACGGTTTTAACGATTTTGGATGTGTCCAACAGATTCACTGCACTCGCTATACCACATGATATGCAGGTGGCCGAATCATCATAGTAACCATTTATATGAGAATAGAGGGAATTGCTGTCGTTGCTCATTGGGTGGACACCGACAACCCTTGTGGTGTAATTTACGAGACCGACCCTGTTTCCTGTGTAATTGAGAATGGTAGAAACGAATTCCTTGTCCACGTCCTTGGCCACATTTATCCTGTTCCTGTGACAGATGGGTGTGGTGTCGCATATTCCTCCTGTGCATTCTGATTCGACATCGCATGTTGACATGCTTCCCGAAACATCTGTTATCAGAACAGAGTCGCTCGTCCCCTCGCCGCTTATGAACGCGAACGTTTCCGTTCCGAATCTTAATGGTATGGTGGCGTTGCTCAAAATTTTAGTCAGGTTCTCCTTCCCGCCGAATATTTCTGAGATGTTCTCATCAGGGATATACAGGTTTATTTCTCCCGTTGTGTTGCTCCTCATCATTTCTTCCGACCCTATTATCAGATAAACAGGAATGCCCTGATTGTTCAGGCTGAGATTGTTTTTGTAATGAAGCCTGATGCTTATGTTTTTAAGGGTTCCTGGCACGTAAAAAGAGGAATAAAGATTTATCAGGCCCTTTACTCCTGGGAACCAGTATCTCTTCTCGGATGTTCCCCCGCCGTACACGTAGCCTTTTCCCGTCAATTCCGACGTCATGTATGTAATTTTCAGATATCCGCCGCCTATGTAATTGTTTTTGCCTTCAGTGAAATTTATGTTAACAGTGTTGTTTCCCCCTCCGAAATATGAACAATATGAAGGATTCACAGTCTTAGAACAAACAACCCACTTGTCTGAAGAAAAATTGGCGGCAGTTTTATTGTAGAAACCGGCGTTTTGCCCGTTCACCCACAATGTGAAATTTCCGCCTGCATTCATTTCAAGGTAAACGTTCGTAACATTCGCATCCTCAGGCAGCGTCGTGAACCTTGTTATGTTGCCATCCCCGACATACCCCCCGAAGTAAACGAAGTTCGTTCCTGTTTTCCTTGTTTTTGTCATGTAAACCTTTGCCACGTAGCCGTTGACGGGCTTCGTTTTTTCATAGCCCGAAACTATTGTATTGAGTCTTGTTACGTAATCAGCATTAACAGAACCATTCCTGTATACGCTTTCATTGTTGATCAGAATCTCGAATCCGTATACGGTGTTGTTGAGGAGAAGGGAAATGACACCCCTGGTAAGGTTTTCCGCGTACGATTTATTCCCCGCTGCCCAGAACGAGCCTACGACATCAAGAATCGTCCTGTTCATGTCCTCGTCGTTCAGAACCCCCTGACTGAGATAATTCTGGACCTCCGGAAGGAATGAAACGGATTCCATTTTGGTTTTTTCGAAGAGCGTCACAGTATCCTTTCCTGCATAATAAAATCTCTGGTAGCGGAGATCAGGAGAGGAATACGTGTGCGACAATCCCACCAAAAATGTCGACACGAGCAGCAGGAGACTTATCGCAACCAGCGCATCCATAGACAGAAGGAAGCCGTTTCTCATGTATTAATATTTAAAAGCAGATAAAATAAATATCAAACAAGTAAAAGCCAAAGGTGGTTTTGTATGGATTTCAGGAAGTTCATAATGTCCAAATTCGGGAAGGATATATTTTCCATAAAAGAAGATGACATAGTAAAGGAAAGGGTAAAGGTTGAAAAGGAAATCGAAAAAATTTCAGATGATTTGAAGGGCATACAGGAGAAAATTCAGAAGTTGATGCTCGAGGCCAAAGGCCAGCCGAACACATTGAAAATGCTCAATGTCCAGAAGATAAAAGCCCTGCGCTTGGAATCCCGGACGAAACAGATGGAGGCTTCTCACTATCTTGCCCAAATGCAGTTGCTGCTGCTCGTAGAAGCCATGAAGGAGAGGGAAAAAGAAGAGAAAATATCGAAAATAACCGAGGATATCCTCAACTCAGACGTGGACAAACTTAACAGGGTTCTTATGGACACGGATGTTAAAGAGGCTCTGAGGGAAGGGAGACTTGACCTCGTAAAGGAAAAACTCGAAAGGGTCTTCGGCAAGGAAGAAATGCTTGTTGACGGGGAATCCCAAGAACTCATAGCAGCCATAAATGATCTAGAGAAAGTAGATCAGGAAACCGCTCTGAAGATGGCAGGAGAAAAGGCAAAAGAACTCTCAGAAGAGCCCATTAAAAAGGAAGAGAAAGAAGAGGAGTGACGTAATTTTTCGTTTTTTAAACCTTGAGCTTATTTAAATAATATAGTGGTTTCTATGGGAGAACTCAGGAACAACCTTCTAAGACAGCAGCTCCAGCATGAGATAGATATTGCCAAGAAGCTGGAATCAAAGGGCAAATCTGACGAGGCTGTTGCCCATTACAAGCGGGCAGCGTCCATATACAGAAGACTTGCCTACGTCGCTCCCCGGGAACATGCTGAATCCTTCTTCAATTCTGCCTCACAATACGAGACGATGTCAAATGCCCTGAAATCCGCAACCTCTGAGAAAAGGGCAGAATCACCTGAGCTAATAGAAAGCATGATAATATCCGAGAGGCCCACAACTACATGGGAAGACATAGGAGGCCTGTCAGAGGTCAAGAAGGTGATCAAGGAAGCGATAATACTCCCATTCATAGGCAACAAACCAGCCTTTGTTGAGTCTCCCAGAACCATTCTCCTCTACGGCCCGCCAGGAACAGGAAAAACACTTCTGGCGAAGGCGGCCAGCAACACTCTGAATGCAGCATTCTTTGAGGCCCGGACATCAAGTCTGCTTTCAAAATACTTTGGAGAATCCTCAAAGATAATAAGCATGCTTTTCGAGAAGGCCCGCAAGAGCCAGCCCTCCCTGATATTCATGGACGAGTTTGACTCGATAATGATAAGCAGGGATTCAGGCATCCAGGAGTCCACAAGAAGGGTTGTTGGCCAGCTTCTTACGGAAATAGAAGGCTTCAACACGAGATCCGAAGATAAGATACTGCTGATAGCCGCGACCAACAAACCGTGGGACCTTGACGATGCAATGGTTTCTCGGTTTCAGAGAAAGGTCTACGTTCCCCTTCCTGACAAAGCCTCCCGGAAGCGAATATTCGAAATACACCTCAAGGGCTGCGTTCTTCATGGCATAACATTTGAAAAACTCGCTGAGATGAGCGAAGGCTATTCGGGAAGGGATATAGCTAACGTGTGCAGGGAAGCGGTAATGTTCATGGTCCGCGAACAAAACCCCAAGCTTCAGGAGCTAACACCCGCACAGATAGAAAATTATGCAATGAACTACAGATCGCTTACCAATGAGGATTTTGAAGAGGCCTTCGGGAAGATAAAGTCTTCCGTGAACCCCGAGACGATAAAGAGATATGAGGAATGGGGCAGGGAACTTGGGATGTAGTATCGTGATTCAATGATATCCAAAGAAGAAAAAAAGTTGGGCAGGGAACTTAACAGGGTTCTGAAAGACGCTGAGAGAAGCGTCAGGAAGGAAAACTACGAAAATGCGGCAGCCCTTTACAAAAAGGCATCCCTGATTGCACATAAAATAGGTGACAGGCGTTCAATAGACTACGCTCTGGAAGCCGTGAAATACAACCTCAAGATAAAGAAATATTTCAATGTGGGCTGGTCCTACAGAAACGCTGCCATGTTTTCTAAGGATTTCAAGGACCTTAACAATGCTGTGAACTTCTCCTTGAAGGCCATCCCCTATTTTTCGAGGGTCAACTCTTTGTATGCTGTTCAATGGTGTTACAATCTGGCCGGTGAGGCGAGCGAGGAGATGAAGGATTACCTGACGGCAGCCAAATATTACAGGAAATCGCTTGAAATAGAAAGGAAGAAGGAGGTGGAAAAGAAACTGGATCGCATACTCAAGGAAATTCCCCACCCAACGGTAGAGCAATACCCAGAAAGGAGAAAGGCAAAGGAAGGGGAAGATGTTGTTTTCGGGATAAAAATAAGGAACGAATCTCCGGTAGCGCTCGAAGACCTTTGCCTTTTAAACAATGAAAACGAAAAGCTCTGCTCTCTGGACAGAATCGGACCCGGGGAGGAAAAAACACTTTCTTTAAAGGTCATGGCAGAAAATGTCGGGTCGCTTCCGTCTCCCGTGGCCAAGGTTCAGTGGAAGACCAAGGGGAAGGAATTCACTGATGATGTTGAACCTGTCGAAATACCATTAAAACCAAACATCGAAATAAAACCCTATATGAAAAACAAGCCCGGGGTAGGGCAATATTCGTATTTTGTGATCTCTGTCAAGAATAACTCACCAAACCCCATCACCAACGTGAAACTTAACGTGAACTTCCCATTGGAGTTTGAGGTAAAACCCATAACTGGCTACAGTTTCGATGAAATTCTCGGGAATGAGGAGAAAGGTTTTGTCTTCAAGATTCTGCCAACGATAGTCGGGAAAACCCGAATAAGCCCGGAAATTGTCTTCAAGGATACAAACGGGGAAGAGCATGAGATACGAACGTCTTTCATTCTGGAAGAAATACTCGAACCTCCGAAGGACATGGATATAGCAAAAGTCACATCCAAACCTCCATCCAAGGAGAGTCTGGAAACAACCAAAAAAGCCCAGGAATTCAAGAGATATCTCAGTTCTGTAATGGTCCCCTTGGAAATATCAGAACCTGAATACGTTTCCCTTGCCAAAAGATTGCATTATGTCATCAAGGGATACACGTTGAAAGATATAGACATCGAAACAGTTTCGAAGCACGTACTCGAAGAGTGCAAATGCATCAAACTCGCCGGGACACACAAGTTAAAAGATGAGGCGCTCTACCTTTTTTCAGGTGAATCAATAAAGGAGAAAAGAATCTACCTGCTTACGGTAGTCGTCAAACAAGAAGGTAAATTCGTCCATTTGGCGTTCAAACTTCATTCAGACAGAAGGGAGAATCTTGAAGAATTGGTTTCGAAGATTGCGGAGGTAATAAAACATGCCATAGTGATAATGAGTTTGGCGACAGAAGTCGAAAAGATCGAAGTCAAGAAAACCATAAACATAATAGATTCTATTGTTCAGAGATCAGATATAGGGACGGGTGAGGGTGAAGATAAAGAAATAAATGTGAAAGATTCTGTGGTTCAGAGAACTGAGCTCTGAATTATTTCTTCTTTTTGGGTTTTTCTTTCTCCGGCTCTTCAAATTCTGCTGATGATTTGAGTTCATCCGCCTCTAACCAGACCACAAAAAGGCCTATCAGTATCAGGAATATGGGTATTATCCCTGTCAAGACCACTATGAAGTTTCCTAGCCAGTCAACTGGTATCAGCGGGTTGCTGCCGAAAAGCGGATACACCGAATCAACGAACAGACCCAGGCCGATCAGTATAAGGATCAACCCTATTACTATCTTAACAGCTGCATGCATGATTCCACCTTAATGATTATTTAACTCTTGAATCTATTTATATATTTTGTGTTCGATAATTATTAATACTTTAGGTCCGTTGAAAGTTTTGCCGAAACAGAGTGATTTTATGAGGCTTGCTGGTGTATGGAAGAAGCCAAGGGAAACGCTTGGAAAGGCATGGAAGGAAAGAATGGTTCAGTGGAGGAAGGAAACGACAGTCAAAAAAATCGACAGGCCCACGAGGCCCGATAAGGCAAGATCGCTCGGGTACAAGGCAAAGCAGGGCTTTGTTGTTGCTAGGGTCCGGGTAGGGAAAGGGAAGAGGAAGCGACCGAAGTTCAAGGGAGGAAGAGTTCCGAAGAAGATGGGAAGATTTTTCCCCCCAGGGAAATCAAACCAGCTGAGAGGGGAGGAGAAAGCGGCAAGGAAGTTTCCCAATCTGGAGGTTCTTAATTCCTATTATGTTGGAGAGGACGGACAGTATGAGTGGTTCGAAGTCATTCTCCTCGACCCACAAAATCCGAATGTTTCGAAGGACGGGGAAAGGAAATGGATAAGCGAAGGGCAGCATAAAGGAAGGGTTTTTAGGAGCCTGACGTCCTCAGGAAAGAGGATGCGAGGGCTGATAAAGAAATAAAGCCGCACGTTATTTGTATTCACTTTCCTGCTTGTATTCGGACCTAACGGAATACTCGCTTTTTATTCCGTATTCACCTCCGATTTCTTCACCCCTTGAAAAATCAACAGTGTATTTTTCTTCTGCATACTCTTCCTCCACGCCCTTCTTAACTTCCACTTCCCAACCTTCAAAGGCCTCCGGCCATTTGGCAGGAATTGTTGTTGATGTCGAAAACCTCCAGATTTCGTTTCCCTCAAGCGAAAGACAGTATAAATGACAATCCCATGAGGTGAAATATAGGTGGTCATTCCATATCACGGGCCGCCAGAAAACATCGCCCCCTGTCTTGAAACGCCATATCTCCTTCCCATCGAGCGATAAGCAATAGAAATTCGAATCGCCAGATCCTACATAAATCCTTTTGCTGTGAACAGCAGGGACGGCAACCACTTCACCCGTTTTAAACCTCCAAACCTCTTTCCCATCGGGGGTGAGCGCATACAAAATCCCTTCCCTAGAATGCTGATAGATAACATCATTTCGTATGTAAGGTGCGGAAGCCAGGCCATATTTTCCAGCTCTGAACCTCCATATCTCCTTGCCTGTTTCAGCGTCAACGGCATAAAGGAAATTGTCAAAGGAGGGAATGAAAACCATACCTTTGTAGACCTCCCCTGCATAAACATCATATATTTCCCCTCCTGTCTTGAACCTCCAGACCTCTTCGCCTGTTTTTGCATCCAGACAATAATAATTCCCATCAAAAGATCCTATGTAAATCCTTCCTTCATGGACGAGCGGGGTTGCGGCAATCCAGTCACCTGTTCGGAACTTCCATACCAGCGAAGAGTCCTTCTTATTTATGCAGTAAAGAAAACCATCCTTTGAACCTATGTACACATACTCGCCTTCCATAGCAGCACATCCAAGGATTTCACCACCGGTTCTAAATTTCCAAATTTCCTTCCCGTTACGTATATCTATTGCATACAAATTGCAGTCAAAAGAGCCTATGTACATGACATTTTCGAAAACAACGGGGGACGATTCCATTATCGGTCCGTTCGCCCTGAAACGCCAAACCTCTTCCCCGCTTTCTGCGTCCACGGCGTATATATTATGGTCCAGCGAACCAAAATAGACAATGCCGTTCACCAACGCTGGTTTTTGGTCTATGCTCCCTCCGAAACCTACCCGAAAAACCCTGTCAAATTTTCTTGTCTTCCTGACCTCGACATCCTCAAGTTCCATTTCGAAGTTTTCGAACGATATTCCGAAATCCATACTAAAAAATAGAATGTTAAATACTAAATATATAATATTAATGAGGTGTTTGCATGCGGATAGTCTTCAACATAGGCGGGTCGGTCTTCTGCCCTTCCGGTATGCCTGATATAGCTTATGTAAAGAAGTTCTCAAGATTTGTTTCTGCTCTTCGAAAAGGGAAGCACAAGATTCTTGTTGTCGTGGGTGGCGGTGGAATCGCAAGAAAGTACATAGAAGCCACAAGGAGTTTTAACCCTTCTGAAGATTTTCTTGATAGGATAGGGATACTCGGTACAAGAATGAATGCGATGGTTCTGATCGCTTCTCTCGGGAAGAACGCGTATGGAAAGGTGGTGAAGAACAAGGAGGAACTGGAACACGCGATGTCCTCGGGGAAGATCGTGGTGATGGGCGGGACTGTCCCCGGGCAGACGACGGACGCAGTCACAATTGCCGCGGCTGAACTTTTTAAGGCGGATTTAGTAATAATAGGAACAGACGTGGATGGTGTTTACGACAGGGACCCGAAAAAACACAAGAAGGCAAAACTCTTGGAAAACATGACGGTTGAAGGACTCCTCAGAGTAATCAAAACAAAGAAGCATGAGGCAAAACCAGTCGTCGTTATAGATCCTGTCGCTGTGGAGCTCCTGAGGGGCACGAAAACAAAGACAATAGTCCTAAACGGCAAAAAAATTGAAAACATGGAGAAGGCGATAGAAGGAAAAAAATTCGTCGGCACAACAATAGGTGGGTGAATGTACATAGTTGTCTTAATAACATGTCCTGACACGAAAGAGGCAGAGAAGATTTCAAATATTCTGTTAAAGGACAGGCTGGCTGCATGCGTGAACATTGTTCCTGACCTGAAATCCCATTTCTGGTGGGCAGGCAGGCTCCACAACGCAGAAGAAGTTCTGCTCATTGTTAAAACCAAGGAGAAGCTTCTGAGGGAAGTGGTGAGCATTGTCAAGAAGCACCATCAGTACGAAAACCCCGAGGTCATCGCTCTGCCGATAATAGGAGGGTCCAAGGAATATACAAGATGGATAGATGAGGAGACGAAAATATGAACACCTCGGAAGAGTTCAGGGAAGATGTTCTGCGATTGTTGTCGAAGGCGACAAAGCTAAAGAAGGATGAAATATTACTCAAAAAACCACCGCAGCCGGAGTTCGGTGATGCAGCGTTCCCCTGTTTTACCATCTCCAAAAAACTTAGAAAGGCTCCGGATGAGATAGCAAAAAACCTTTCCGAAAAGCTCAGACCTTCCGGTCTCGTTGTGAAGGTGGAGCCAAAGGGCGGATATCTCAATTTCTTTGCAGACTGGGGCAAGATAGGTCAGGAAGCCATTAGAAGAATTCTGAGGGAGGGAGAAAAATACGGAAAGGGTAAAAGGAAAGGAAAAAATATAATGGTTGAGTACTGTCATTTCAACACGCACAAAGCTGTTCATATAGGTCACATACGAACTGCCTGCTTGGGCGAATCGCTCTCAAGGATACTTGAATTTTCAGGATACAGGGTGATAAGGGCGAACTATCAGGGAGACATAGGACCTCATGTTGCAAGGTGCATATGGGGATTCCTCAAACTTTATAAGGGAAAGGAACCTGAGAAGGAGAAAGGCAAATGGCTGGGAAAGGTGTACGCAGAGGCAAGCAAAAAATTAAAAGAAAACGAAAGGTATGCAAAAGAAGTGGACGAGATAAACAAAAAAATATATGCAGGCGACCCGGAACTTACGAGGGTATGGAAGAAAACGAGAAAATGGAGTCTTGACTATTTCGACAAGATTTACAGGACTTTCGGGATAAAGTTCGACCGTCTGTATTTCGAAAGCGAGGTCGAAAAGCTGGGGACAAAAATTGTCAGAAATCTCCTTGAAAAAGGCATAGCAAAGAAGAGCGAGGAAGCAATAGTAATGGACCTGAAAAAATACGGTCTGGGGGTTTTCCTTCTGCTGAAATCAGACAGAACCCCTCTTTATTCCACCAAGGATATAGGGCTGGCAGAACTAAAATCAAGAGAGTACAGAATCGACAAGTCTGTCCATGTCGTGGGCTCTGAGCAGAAATTGTATTTCCAACAGCTCTTCAAGACATTCGAGCTTGCAAAATCCCCGCTTGCAAAGAAAAGTTATCACCTGTGTTACGAGCTTGTGAATTTGCCAACAGGCAAGATGGCGTCGAGAGAGGGAGACGTCATCTTGTATGAGGATGTCTTGGAGGAGTTGAAAAAGCATGCAAGGGAAGAGACGGCAAAAAGAAACCCGGAGATGGAGAAAGAAAAACTGGGACAGGTATCGGACAACATAGCCCTCGCTTCGCTGAAATACGACATGATAAAGATGTCCCCTTCCAAAACGATAATATTCGACTGGAGGCAGGCACTGGATTTCGAAGGCAATGCCGCCCCTTATCTGCAATACACATATGCGCGCGCACATTCCATAGTTAGAAAATCAGGGGTCAAAGAAATCAGAGGTTTCGACATGAATCTGCTCAAGCACCCCATGGAAAGGGAACTTATCAAAATGATATCAGAATTCCCCGGACTCATACGAAACGCTTCGGAGGATCTCCGTCCGCACTATGTTGCTAAGTATTGTTTTGAACTGTCGACAAGATTCAATGAATTCTATCAGTTCATGCCGGTTATTCACGCCCAGGCAGGCATGAAGACAGCAAGACTGGCTCTGGTTAAAGCTGTTTCTGTCGTCCTCAAGAACGCCCTGAAACTCTTGGGCATAGAAGTTCAGGAAAGAATGTAGGTCGAAGGAACCTAAACAGAACGTATTACAATACCCTTGGGCGTTATATCGAAGGGATGTATATCTGTCGAGTGATCGGTCATTCTCATCTTTCTTATCATTAAGGAACGCTTGTGTTTCGCTATTCCAAGATACTGGAGAATGATGACCGAATCCACCATGAATTCTATGACCCCGAATCTTGAAAGCCCTTTGCTATCCTCAAGAACTTCCGCAACCAAAAGGACTGTCTTGCCCATGTCCCTTAATCTCTGCAGGACCTTGAACAAAGACTTTCGAATCTTGAACGGCTCATGCATGTAAAGTTCGAACATGCTGACCGAATCAATTACAACCCTTTTTGCCTTTGCCGCCTCTATGTTCTCTGTAATCCTCTCTATCAGGGTTTCTATGTCAAACGGCTCGATTTCCATGACCTTCACCATGCCCTTTTTCTCGAGTTCACCGAAATCCCAGCCGAACGTTTTCGATTGCTTCTTTATGTTGGCTATTGTTTCTCCTGTTGTCAGATAGAGGCCTCTTTCGTTGTTTTTAACCGCTCCGTTGTACAGGAACTGCGCACAGAATATGGATTTCCCCGTTCCTGTCTTGCCAGAAACAAGGTTTATGCTCGCATCTTCGAATCCCCCGCCCATCAATTCATCCAGCCCCGGTATCCCTGAGCTCACCCTCATAACATCAGTTTATTTTTGTTGTCATGTTTTATAAATTTTTTAACATGAAATACAAAAGAGAACTATGATAAGGAGACCTGTGGTGGCTGGAATGTTCTATCCATTGAACAGAGACAACCTTAACGAAAAGCTTTCGGGGTTATTTGGAGGGGTAAAACCCGGTGATTTCATCTGCGTGGTTTCGCCGCATGCAGGCTATGAATATTCCGGGAAAACATCAGCTCATGCAATCGGATCGCTGAGACCTGCCAGGAGTTTCGTCATTCTCGGTCCCAACCATAATTTGTTAGGCTCTGAATTCTCGGTAATGTCTTCGGGCGAATGGGAGACACCCCTAGGAAACATAGAGATAGATAACGGACTGGCGAATGAAATTAAAAAATGCGACGCCATAGAGGAAGACGAATTCGCCCACACGCACGAACACTCCGTCGAAGTTCAGCTGCCATTTCTCCAATACGTGTTTAAAAAGTTCAGGTTTGTTCCAATCTCCATCTCCAATGTCGGATACTCGGATGATTTCTTAAGGAAATGCGAAACCCTCGGGAAACAAATAGCGAAAACGATAAGAAACAAAAATGTCGGTGTGATCGCTTCTTCTGATTTTTCACATTATCTCCCGAGAGAACTCGCAGACGAAAAGGACAGAAAAGCGATAGAAAAAATCCTGAAACTCGATACAAAAGGATTCTTCCGAGTGCTCGAAGAGATTGATGCATCCGTGTGCGGCTATGGACCGATTGCCGTCGTTATGTGCATAGCGAAAGAACTCAGAATGAAAACAGCAAAAATTATAAAGCATACGGATTCGGGTGACATAACAGGCGATGAGTCATCGGTTGTTTCGTACTATGCAATCGGCTTTAAATAACGCCTGAATATCTATGATCTTCTTAACGGGTTATTGGGAGAATCGTGCGCCAGGAAAAGTCTTCGGGGGTCAGGGTGACCCCTTATATGAATGCCCAGCATTTCCGAAAGCTCCCTTTCGAATAAATTCGCTCCAGGATAAATGTCCGTTACAGTTTCAATGGTGTGGTTTTTTTTGTCCACAGGAACGCGTATGTTTATTGCCCTGTTTTTGTGTATGAGATGGTAAATGACCTCTATGTTCCTGCCGACGTCTGTCCCTGATATCGAGGATATCCTGTAAACACCAAGGTCTTTGAGATCCTTCAGAATACCTTTAAATTTTTCCATGGTCGTGCTGATCCATACATTGTTGTTTTCTATCTCTGGCTTTAGCCGTTTCAGATAATTCTCCATGTGCATCACGATTCCCCCATTTTCTTTAGAATCTTTATCACTCCGTCTATTAATGCTTCGGGCTTTGGAGGACAGCCGGGAATGTAAACGTCAACCGGTATGATCCTGTCAAGGGGTCCAACAATGTTGTAGCAGTCGTAAAATACGCCCTTTGAGATAGCGCATGTTCCGAACGCTATCACGTATTTCGGGTCTCCCATCTGCTCGTAAATCGTTTTAATCCGGTCTCTCATCTTCACGTTTATGGGACCCTCTATTATCAGGATGTCTGCATGCCTTGGCGAGCCCTTCGAAAGAATCCCGAACCTTTCCAGGTCATATTTTGGCGTAAGGGAAGCGAGGATTTCTATGGAACATCCGTTGCACCCCGAACCCCCGAGATGCAGGACCCATGGGGATTTTTTCCTGCAATAGTTCAGGAGTTTCCTCAGTAGTGGCTTCTTTGTTTTTTCCAGAGTTTTGCCATCCAGCCTTATCATTCCCTCTTTCATGCGAACGCCCATATAATTATTGAAAATATGACTACAACAGTCCCTATCATAATCCAGAGGAGGTAGTCGGAAAGCTTTCCTGAATGATAGTTTCGCAGGACATCCACGCCCACAGCCTTCTTCAGCGAATCATAGAAATTTTCAGTGCTCACGGTGACCATTGGGAAATCCTCCCCGCATGTATAGGTCTCGTATTTCTTTTCTTCCTCTCTTGTTTTTCTGTTGCCAAGAAGATAGACCAAAAAACCTATTAATACAAATCCTATGAATGTCAGTACAAACCATGACCACTGCTCAAACATTCAAAATCACCCAAATGCCGAGGCAGGCGAAAGTCTGATTCATTCGTTATTCAACCTCCCATCACGGCAGTTATATATTGACTATGATTTAATAAAGCGTTGGCTGCAGGTTCAACGATATTCATTCCTATTTGTGGGAACACCCCTATGAGAACGCATATTATCGTCAGTATCACGACTGGTATGAGCAAAATTTTCGGGACATCCTTCTCAACCCTTTCCGTTGTCAAGAAGATAGCTGAAAATATCTTGAAGGAATATGCGAGCGTGATTGCCGATGCAATGATTGCAAGGGCCGTCAGCACAGGGCTTATTTCCCATGATGCCATGAATATCAGCCATTTCGAAACAAATCCGTTTAGCGGCGGTATGCCGGAGAGCGAAAGCAGCCCTATGCCCATGCACACCATCAGCGGCGTGTTTCGCATTCCCATCCCGTTCAAATTATCCTTACCCGTTACGTATATTGCTATCCCAGCGCCCATGAACAGAATGGATTTCAGGATGGCGTTGTTGAACAGATGATACATGCCTGCAGTCAGACCAAGTAACGTTCCAAAGCCCGAAGCCATCACGACATATCCTATTTGAGAAATTCCCGAGTATGCAAGCATCCGCTTTACATTTACCTGGGCCAATGCCATGAATGCCCCGACAAGCATGGTGAACACGCCGAATAGTATGAGTACCCAGTTTAGCTGTATGAGATTGAAAATAAACAAAATCCTCAGAATACCGTAAACACCTATCGCTGTCGATGCAGCCGTAAATACGGCTCCTACGGGAGCGGGCGTGCCTTCGATGGCATCCGGCTTCCATGCATGAAAAGGAATTATTGTCGCTTTCAGGGAGAATCCCGCTATCATAAGACCAAGGGCTACAATATACGGGGAGGCTAGGGATACCTTTGAGGCAAGGTCGGCAAAGTTCAGCGTTCCTGTCAGACCGTACAGCATGCCAATGCCTATGAGTATGAAGGTGGAGGTTAAAGAGCCTGCTATCAGGTACTTGAACGCTCCTTCTATCGCGCGCTTATCGAGAAAGAAGGCGACGAGGGCGTAAGAAGAGACTGATAGTATCTCGAAGAACACATAAAGATTGAATATGTCACCTGTAAGCGAGATGCCAAGCAGACCTATTGTCTGCAGGCATAGAAGTGTGTAAAACCTATATCTTCTCTCCTTTATGTACTTTAATGAATACACGGCAACGAATGAAGACACCCCGGTTACTATCAAGGCGAAAAACAGGTTAAATTTATCAAGAACCCATACTATACCGAAGGGTGGCAGCCACCCTCCAAATCTCACAACCATTATATCAGGATTCAGCAGCATGTAGCAGACAGAGAAAAATGAGAACAAGATAGCTGCTACCGCTATCTCATCCCTCCTGAGAACCAGAACCAAAAACGTCGCGGAAAAAAGTATAAGCAGCATGTATGTTATCACATTACCCCCTCAAATTATTCAGTTTCTCCATATCCAGCGTCTTCGTGCCCCTGTATGCGAGTATAACAATCCCAAGTGCCAGGGCAGTGACACTCAGTTGTATCACTATCGATGTAAGGACGAGCGCTTGCGGTAACGGATCAACGGCATACCGCACGAAGTACTCGATATTCGTAGGTGTTACAATCGGAGGTATGCCGTTCTCCTGAAATCCAATCGTTATCAACAAAAGATGAACGGAATTTGTTAACACCCCGAGACCTATGACTTTTTTTATCATGTTCTTCTTCCGGACTACGCAGTAAATTCCTATCAATGCAACCAGGACCATACCAGCGTATATTTCTAACATACTCACTCCTTCATCAGCAGGAATAATATAAGTATTACAGCCATGGAGACCATTACCCCTCCAGTGACATTCAGGAACAGAATCTGCTGCGCGCTCCACAATTCGAAAATAGTCCCCGTGGGTTTCAAAACAGACCTAACAAATGTTTCAAACAGAACGATAGACACCAAAAGCAATGCGGCAAAAGCCTCTGCTATGTGTGCGGTTTTTTCCTTTATGGTTCTTTCGGCCTTGCTCAGACCGAACGATAACATTAGCAAGGCAATCCCCGACGCTATTATAATCCCGCCGGGAAAGGAGCCGCCGGGGGTCAGATGACCATGAAATAATATGTACACGCCAAACAATACTATGAAAGGAAACAGGCCCTTCACCACAGTTCTTATTATAATATCCATTATTTCCGCCTCTTCAGCCCAAATACTACGATAGTGAAAACACCAACTGCTGCCGTAAACAAAACAGTTTCCTCGCCCACTGTATCGAACCCCCTGAAATCCCAGACTATGGAACTTACGAGGTTCGCTGACCCTGTTTTTTCGAGACCCTTTTCAATATAGTAACTGGCAACTTGCTTGTTTTTCCATGAAGCAAAAGACGGCGTGAGGAAGACGTACAGCAGCAGGGAGCCGAAAACGACCAGACACGCGAAAAACAAAATACCTTTCATTCCTCAAACCTCCTAGTCTTTCTTATGACGATTATATAGATAAGGGTGGTCAGGCCAGCATTCACGGCAGCCTCTGTGATAGCGATATCAGGAGCATTCAGGAGAAGGAAGAGGATGGCAAGTGTCAGGGATGCAGAAGCCAGAAATATTACAGAGTAAAGCAGGTCCTTATGATAGACTGCCATGATAGAGAAAAGTATCAGCAGCAAGAGCAGGGGAACAAACATCATATATATAATATGTGTTCTGTTAAATTAATTCCTATTTATCTTTTTTAACCATAGCCTGTATTTCGGTGGCAATTTCATCTATCTGATTTGCCACCTTGCTCATATGTTCCTGTATTTCTCTGCTGGCGTTTTCAAGTTCCCTCTCCCTTTCCTGAAGAAAAAGTTCGGCCGATTTCATTGTTTTCTGGGTCATGATGTTTGCCCCGACACCCACGAGAAAATTTTTGGTATCCATTACCCTTCCCTTCCCGTAACACCCGCTACCCAGGGGGATGAGCACATCATCGTTACCTTTCCCTGATTTCAGATCCTTGAAGACCTGTTCGGTCGTTTTGGTTTCAATGAACTGTCTTTCGACCATCTCTAACTGCTGCCTGAGGGTTTCGAGGTTCTGCTGGAGCAGCTGATAAAGAACGTATTTCTCTTGAAGTTTTTCCTTTGACATCAAATCACGTAATAATAATTTGATACGTTATTTAAATAATGAATTTGTCCATGTTTCTGATATTACCTGCTATCAACCCGTACCTCATGATTCGTTCCTGCCGCCTCGGGACCGTAGAAAGCAAAGAAAACAAGACTGTATTTTGCGAGCCCCTTGTTCAAAATCCCTTTCATGTCCATCAATTCTTAATTCTGAAGTAGTCAGTAAATTTAAACTTCAAAAAGGTTGTATTTTTCAAGATATTCTCTTTGTGGCAAAAACAAAAAGCGAATTATAACAACTTGAGATTTTTTGTTATCCTGTCAATCTTCTCCTCTTCGGCCGGGCCAATTCCAAGAGTGGTGACTTCACCTGACCTTACCTGGGTCCTGCCTGCATCCCTTATTACCGCATAAGGGATTCCTTCCTTCTTTACCTTCTCTTTGATGTCCATCAGGTTTCTAAGACTTTCGACTTTGAGAACAACCTTCTTTGACCCTTCCTCTTCCCAGAGCTTTCGAATGTTTTCATCCGTTTTTTTATAGGCTTCAAGGGAGGCATGTGCTACCTGTGAAGCGATTTTTCCTTTATCCATTCCTAGGTCCTTCCGAACGACAATAACCTGTTTGTACATACAATAGAATAAATTAACAGGATTATAAAATAAAAAGTGTCGTTATGAAAAGACATAGTTAAAAATAAAAAAATCAAAGAAAAACGGGAAAAGGCAATTTACTGTGTTTAACTGACCGTTCCTGTTACAGTTCCTGTTTCCTTGAATCCTGTCAATCCTGAGTCAAGGTTGTTGTATGTTAGCTCAACTGTTGCCGTGTACGTATTACCTGACGTGAAACCTGCGCAGTCCGCTACGACCTTGAAGGTCCCGCCTATACCAACTTCTTTGTAGGCAGCACCATCGAAGTCCGCGTTCGTGCAGGAGGTAGCGCCTATAGTTACTGTAACTGCTGTAAAGTTCAATCTGGAAGCCAGGTTGTTTTTCAGATTCAGTTCAAAGTTGTTTGGTGTTGTTGCTGCCAACTTCCATGAACCTGTCGCTGGAGCGCCTATGTTGGCGAATCCTGTTGCCCGTGAACCTGCGTACGTCGCTGGATTGAACACCCCAAGGGCGTACAGAGCCGCTGCCACTATTATTACAATCAAGATTGCCCAACCGTATGTCATCAAATACTCCATTGCGGATTGTCCTTTCTTCATGTTGATCACTTTATAATTGGTTTCAACTGGTATATATATATTAAGCGGGCTAAGCGGGCAGGAAACCAGAAAACATACCGGCTATCAGCATCCTTGCACCAAAGAAAACCAGCAAAGCAATTGTCATGAATATGGGTATGTATTTGATTCCGCCTTTCTCCTTGCCTGTATCTATCAGACCTATTATTATTCCAGAGAAGAACGTGGTTATTATTATCGAAATGACAGAAAATATCAGAAGGAAGTCGGGCGATATGGATACACCAAACTTGAAGAAAGGTATGTTGCTGGAGAATGATTCTGGGAGCGTCCCAACCGATGAAAACGTGGTTAGCGTTGTTATGAGATAGAGGGAGAGTGCATAAAGAATAGGGGCTCCCAGTATCCCTGCAAAAACTATGAATATCCCGTACATCACGATGTTCGCCTTCACCTCCTTGTTTATTGCCTGCCTCCTTCGTATGTCGATAGCATTCTCTTCAAGAAGGGCAACCAGCTGGCCTCCTGATTTTGCGCCCTCTGCTATCAGATTTACCGCTTTTTCAAGAATCTCTGATCTTATGTATCTGGAGATTTGCTTCAGACCATCTGCAAGGGACCTGCCCGTCATTATCTCTTTCCCCGACCTCCTTATGGCTTCGGCCAGCGGTCCGAACTCGCTCCTTGCAGAAAGAAGCAAAGCCTTGCTGGGTATGAAGCCTGCCCGTATGTTCGCCGCGGTTAACTCTAGGGCATCGGGAAGGACCTTTTCCACGAAATTCTTCCTTCTGTCAACCGCCAGTATGAGCCATCCGTTGTAAAGAAGGAAGACAGTACAAAAAACCCCAGCGAAGACATATGGACCATAAATACCTCCTGCCAAAAATCCGAGCAGAACTGCAATTATAATACTGATAATCAGCGATTTGGTCACGTATTTCTGTGGGCTCGTTTTCATGCCTGACAATTCTATCATTTCCCTTACCCAGTTCCTGTAGCGTGGTGGGGCCATTCTCCATAACATATTAATCTATACCTATCGGCCTCCTTGATTTTACCAGACCTATGAACATAAACTGGAACATGACAAGAACCGCTATAATACCGATCAGTATCACTTCCAGGTTCAGCGTCAGGCCTGTGAAAGATGCGAGAACCAGAAGGAACGTTATGCCCAAAGTCGGAAATATGACGGCGAAAAGCATGTACATGAGTGCGAGAGGGTTCAGTTGTGAACCGTATTTTTTTATGGCGACCCTCTGTTCGACAGCGAGATTATCAACTATCTCCTTCATTGTGATTCCTATGTCGGCCCCTGATTTAAGAGCATTAATTACCTGCCACATCACCCTCCTGAAAAAGAATGAAGGCGTCTCCCTTGTTAGTATTTCCAAGGCTTCTGCCTCCGATTTGCCCGTGTTAACCTCGTTGACCACCCTGCGTATTTCGTTGGAAAGCAGACCGTAATCGCTCTTCGCTATGGACACGAATGTATTGTAAAGCGGAACACCGGCCCTTACCTGGACAAGAAGATGATGAAGCATTGGCGGAAGGTTCTTCTCTATATCCTTTACCTTTCTTGTGGATGTGAGTTTCGGGTAGAATGAAAGGAAGAGGAAGCTTGCAAAACCTATGCTGCCCCCCGACAGCAAAGATATTGACAATGCCTTGATAAGCCCTGCTTTCGCACTTATTGTTACCGCAAATATGAGCGAGAACACAAGAGCAAAATAGAATATCAAGGTAAAAATCGCTATTGCCATCCATCTTCTGGGGCTTATTTCAATGCCAGCCTGTTCTAAATCAAATTCAAGGGATGGAAAGAGTTTTGAAATATTTTCTCCCAAGCCCAAGAAATGCCCTGATATGCGCCTGACCTTCTCATAAGGCAACGGCAGGAACGGGATTTTGTTTTTCACATAGAAATATTGTTTTAGATTGAATATAAGTTTTGGGTTAACCAAGTTCTAGGTAAAGAATTCCCTTCTTGAAACTTTTCCTGAGTATGCCTGTCTGCGGGGGTTTAGTGAGAATCTTGAAGTATGCCTTGTCCCCTGCCATTGCTTTGACCTCTATTGAGTTTTCCAGGGACTTCACTTCTATGTCCCCTTCGTCTTTCACATCCGGGAGCTTCACTTCAACCACTATGTTGTCACCCAGCCTCCTTACGCATGTCTTGGGCTCTTCTGTTGTCTTCGCTTCACTCATGTGTGCACCCCCTTTCGCTTGTCCAACCTCCATGATTTTCGGTTTAATCCCCTTCAATCTGTCCCTGAAACCAAGCTTCCTCACTTCCTTTTCTATCTCCTCTCTGTTAACATTACCGAAAGTTTTTACCGAAACATTGGGTTTCTCACCGGAACTCTGAGTTATCTTGATAGAAAAACCTCTACCTCTGAGGGGTTTTCTAAAAAAGGGGGACAGGTCAAAAACTTCGAAATCTCTCTCAAACATCTTGCCCATCTCTTTCAATTCACGCTCCATCCTTGAAAACATGTCAGAGAACATGTCGCCACTTATCCTCGCTCCGCAACGCGGACAAAACTCCCAATCTCCCCTGACATCTGCCCCGCACCTTCTGCATTTCATATTATACACTTCAATTTTCGATATAAATAAATTATTTAAGTATATCTGCTGTTGCAGCTCCGATGGACGCGAAAAACGAAACAAATATGAAAATGTTAAATGTCCATGCAGAGTCGTTAACATGGTTCATTATGCCAAAGAGCCACAGAATGAACCATGTAACACCGTAAGAAATGATAAAAAGAGAAACCAGTCTCCTGGGTATGTACGTTTTACCTGCTATGTACGTATCGAATTCCCCACCTATTGATTCTTTGGCAACCTTCTGGAACTTTGTATAATATATAATTATCGTAACGACAGCGATGGAGAGCAGAACGAAAGAAACGAGTCGTAAAGGGTCCAGTTCTTTTGCCAAAGTCCAGACCTCTTCAGTCACAGACAAGGGCGTCGCCAGGAGCACCGCCCCAAAAATCTGCTGTGCAGCATCGTCCACCCCGAACTTTTCCGGCTTTATTTTCTGGGCTATATAACTGATTTTTTTCCCATTCCTCATGTTTTTTATTCTCTTCATTACCATTGTTTTCACCCGGCATATCGGGCGGTTCCAGACTTTCTAAATCCATTTCCTGACAACTCCAGATATTTATAGACATATTCTCTATTTAAATGCTTTCCGGATGATTTCAAAAACCCTTTCAGAAAATCAATCACGGCAAAAGGAGTTTCCTCGCAAGCGGAACAAGTCGCGGTTTTTTCATTAAAAGCAAACCCAGTTTTTTGAGTCCTGAGGCCCTGGCGAGATCGACAAGTTCATCTCCCTTCAGATAATCTGCCAGCCAGTTTAGCTCCTCGTCACTCAGGGTCTCCATGACCTTTCTGAGTTTGACTAACTTTTTAAGTTTCTTCCCCCTGCTTTCCCACCATTTTTCGTTGTATTCAGATAATTTCTTTTTGGAACAATCTCCGGATTTTATGGCCTTGGCGATGACTTCTCCTGCGATCCTGCCCGCGATATATGATTCCGCTATGCCCCCTCCGTGCACAGGATTTACCTGGTGTGCTGCATCCCCGACTATCAAAAAGTTATCCAGTACCATGTTTTCCAGCAAACCGCCGACAGGAACTCCGCCTGCATTTACCTCTATAACAGAGCCTTTTCTCAACCCTTCCCTGCCTTTCACAAAATCTTTTA
This sequence comes from uncultured archaeon, assembly GCA_964613955.1. Lineage (GTDB taxonomy): Archaea > Aenigmatarchaeota > Aenigmatarchaeia > QMZP01 > QMZT01 > CS3-C152. The sequence goes on from CAZTJN010000002.1 coordinate 127,666, forward strand.
GATATTCAATTGCATGTTTTCCTGCTGAGGGACTTCTTATCCCCAATCCGACATTCGCACTCTTCCTTCCCTTTGGGAATATCCATACATAGCCGCCAGGAGCAATGTTGTTTCCAAAATACATCTCTATTCTGTTGGGATCGATTTTGACATTGGTCATTTCAAACTGCGCGCAGGAGGCAATATCCATCAAGGACAAGGTTGTATTTATGCCCATCATCCTCGCAATCCTTGACTCGATGCCATCGCAAGCGACAAGTACTTTACATATTATTTCGAAGTCCTCACCCTCTGATTTCATCCTGACATTTAGTTTAGAACCATTCCTTTTGACCCCGGTTACCTCTGTTTTGGTAAGAATTTTTGCGCCTTTCTCTGTCGCGAGTTTTGCCAAATACTTGTCAAAAATTTTCCTTTCAATAATCCATCCTTCGGGTCCGTTGAAGTCGATTGTAACTTTCTTTCCATTTGGTGCGTAGACGGCCGCTCCCCTGATGAGCTTGGAAACCCATCTTTTGTCGAGTTTTATGCCCATTCTTTCCACCGCCGATCTCGACAGTCCTTCTCCGCACCTCACAGGTGTTCCTATTTCCTGGCGTTTCTCAACTGCCAAGACTTTCAAACCCTTTTCTCCGCAATACCTGGCAACAGAGCTGCCGGCAGGACCTACTCCCACCACTATCACATCATATTCCTTTTCAAGATTCCTGAACATATGCCCACCTAAGTTCGCCTATAAACCTTTTTAACAAATAATCTATTTATAATATTTAACTTCAATGTGATGCTATGTTTTTCAGAAAGAAGAAAGGGAACGAAAGAAAGAACCTCGCCCTTTTCGTGGACGGGCCCAACATCATAAGAAAAGAATTCAACATAGATTTGGACGAGCTGAGAAGTATTGTGGAGAGGTATGGAAGGATCGTAACAGGGAAGGTATTCCTTAACCAGCACGCCTCGGACAAACTGATAGAGGCTATCGCAAACCAGGGTTTTGAGCCGCAGGTTGTCTTGGCGGGAGAAGTGGAATCGGACGTTGATGTCAGCGTTGCAGTGGGCATGGTCCAGGCCTCCTTTAACGACAACATCGATGTAATAGCACTGGCTTCAAGGGATGCGGATTATTTGCCGGCGATACAGCTCGCAAAGGAGAAGGGAAAGAAGGTCCTTGTCATAGGAACAAAAGCAGGCTTCTCGAAGGCCCTTCAGCACGCAGCCGATTACGTCGAACTGCTTTCTAAAAGGACCTGATTACCTCTGCGGTGTGAACAGATGAAACTTAAAAAATTTCATTTCAAATAATATATGCGTTTCAAATGCCTGAAAATCCATTTGTTATCCACTTCCCGGGACGTGCCGCCAGTTTTTCCTTTCTATGTCGCTAAATACGGGCATGGCGTGCCTGGGACCTATGGCAACGATATTCGAACGTACCTTAGAAGGAGCCAGACCGTATACAAATACCCCAGAAGCGGAAAGGGAAAATAGATTCAGACCCCTGTTGCAAACCTGCTCTTTATCCCGACCACAAAATACGCACCTATTAGTATGAGCGCGCTGCCGAAAAGTTGAAGTGCTGGGACGGGTTCGCCCAGCCAGAGCACACCAAGAATCAGGGAAATAACGGGAGCAAGCAAAAGCAGGGTGGCGGCTTTCGAGACGTTTATGTACCGGATGCTCCAGTACCAGAAGAGGACATAACCGAAGAGGATAGCAACAGAAACAAATATGTTTCCCCATTGCTGCGCAGTAAGGGAGAGCAGAATATCGAACTTCCCGAGCAAAAGAACCACGCCGAATAGAATGAGCCCCCCGAAGAACATTCTTGCAAAGGAAACCATGAAATTCGTTTCTCCGTTTATCATTGCTTTACGGGCAATCACGTTTTCCAGTGCCCAGAGGACAGTCGCCCCTATTACAAGGAGATCGCCCAGTTGCGGATTCATCCACAGCTCAGCGGGATTTATTTTGGCCGAAAAAAGTATGATTGTCCCCAGAAACATGACGACGAGGGCGAAAATCTGTTTTCTCGGTATTTTTTCCCTAACTATTATAAAGGCAAAAACGGCGACGTACAGAGGCAGGGTCTTGTGAAGGAAGGCAGCCCTCCCACCGGTTGTGAACTTCAGACCGGTGAAGAACAGGAGAAATGCAAATGACCCGCCTATTATGGCGATGAGAGCCAGGTACTTCCAGTTAACTTTCAGTCTCCCCTTCTTGAAACCTCCGGTAACCAGCGAGAGAAGAAGAAATACCAAACCTACTACTACTGCCCTCACGGCAGTGAAAACAGTGGGGTCGAGACTAACAACGAATATCTTGTTCACAGGTATGGCAACACCGCTCACTATTGCAGTCAACAGGGCAAGTATTGTTCCATAGGTTTCCTTATTCATACCTCTCCCTACTCAATATTTTATTCGCATAGCTGGCTTTTATTTTTTCTGATATGTAATCGTAATGAACGCTTACCCAGTCGTTCTTTTGCAACCTTTCGATAAAATCCCCCCTGAACGTTTTCTCTCCCAATTTGGTTTTAACTATGATACCCTGGGAATCGATTTTAATAACCCTGCCCGGGTAAACTAGGCATTCACTCACCTTGAGCTCAGGCCTGATCTGCTGCCTCCATTTTATCGCCTTCTCGTGCTCGAGAAGGAAGTATCTGCGAATGACTTCGGCATCTATTTCATTCTTTCCCATCCCTTTCGCTATGATAGAACACATGCTGGTGGCAACCCGGAACACATTTTCTACAGGTATCTCGATTTCCTTCCCTGTTTTTACTGAACTGCCAAGCCTTTCCAAAAGCTCTTTTTCCAGTTCCCCTCTGCTGACGAGGACCTTGCCGCAGGGAATGGCGTACCGTAAAAAGAGTTCCTTGTCCTTTATAGGCAATATTTTCATGAACTTGGAAACCATTATCACAACCTCTCCATGTTAAAACCTCCTGCGGGTTTTAACGAATCCAGCCGCCATGTTAAAACCTCCAGCGGGTTTTGACGAATCCCGCCACCTTTCTATTATGAAATTGTTAAACACCATTACTTTATCACC
>CAZTJN010000003.1:0-10432 GCA_964613955.1 uncultured archaeon
CCTAACAACAAAGCTTCGTTTAATGCCATATGTTAGTTTCAATTGTCGGCATATTTATTGTTTAGAGGTCTGCTCACATCAAAATCAAAAGTTTTTATGCCAAAGAAATCTAATAAAATAAAAAGAGGCCAGATATGGTAAATCAAAGACTTGTTAATTATATCCAATTAAATTTGCAGAGAGGTGCTTCCTTTCAGCAAATAAAACAAAGCTTGCTTGCACAAGGTTGGTCTGATTATGATATTAATGAAGCACTCAACTTAGCTCAAGGACGATCTATCAACAAGCTCTCAAAAAAATTATTATGGGTAATCCCAATAGTTGTTGTGATTATTATTGCTGGCATCTTTGCATTTTTTATGCTTGGAGAAAAAGGAACAACAGAGCCAACAGCATCTGATTTTAGCAAATGTGAGCAAGAATCACTAAAAACTATGAGGGCTATTTGTTATACTGAGCTTGCAATTAAAAATAATGATGCTTCAATTTGTGAAAAGTATCTGGAAAACGAACAAGATAAAAAATTTAAAGACCTATGTTATCGTGATTTTGCTGTGGATAATAAAGATGGGAAAATTTGCGAAAAAATAGAAAGTACTTATATTAAAGACCAATGTAACGAAAGATTGGGTATAAAGCAAGAAACTACTCCAACCATACCTCAACAAGAGGTGGATTATGAAGATTGTGGTTCTTCGGATACTTGTTTTTCTGATTATGTAAAAACATGCACCCCAGCTAAAGCAACAATTAGTGATCAAGGATTGGCTTACGTAGAAACAATCGAAGGTTATGAAGGGGATGATTGTATATTAACCTTGGCTTATACAGAATCCCCTGTACCTGGTTTTGTTGGAAAAGAGATGACTTGTAAAGTTCCTAAGTCAGATCTTGCAAACTTTAAAGATTACTTGCAAGGAGATAGAATGAAACAATCATGTGAAGGTCCTTTAGTTGATTTCTTAATTCAAACGGGTGCAGAGTAAAAAGCTCGCCTACCCCTTGTTTTTAATTTCGTGCCGACAACATTGGATTTTTCGGACGAAGTCCGAACGTTGCACCAAAATCCAATCCCTCCAGGTATTAGGGGAAAACTAACAGCGATTTAACGGAAAATCACTTGACTCGCAATTTTCCCAAATTCCTCCGCTACGCTCCAAAAAGTTCTTTTATCCCTGATGTTGGTTCCAATTGCTACGGGGTTAGCTTTCGGAAATTTTATATAAGTCATTAATTAACTTATGGTTATGACTATGAAAAACCTATGGAACAATGTAAAAAAAGAACATGTTATTATGGCTATTCAGAAATTCGAAAGGGCTTACGAACTCACGAAGGATAGCTTTTGCCCGCAGAAAAGCGTCACCAGAGAACAACGCCAAGAATCTTCGCAAGCCCGTACAGAAATATTCCCACAACGAAGTCCACGGCTCCGAGGAACAAGTTCCCTATGCCCATTATGAAGCTGAATATCGGACCAAGAACTATAATTATTATTACAAATAATACGAGCCACAGCAATCCCTTCCCGGCTCTCTTCAGGTCTGCCCGGAAGGCAAACAAGACTCCCACAGCCAAACCAGCGACATGAGCTATGTGAGCAACCCCAGAAACAACTTCTCCATAGTATACGAGCATGGTCTCGATTATCGCGTAGATTATGGCTATCAGCCCGAGCGGAAGCGGGAAGATGTACAACCTTATCATTTTTTTCGGCTTCGCAAGCATCGCGTATCCCATCAGCCCGAATACGCATCCAGACGCTCCCACAACAGGACTGGAAGAGGTTAGCCCGTAGGCGAGCGAACCTGCAATCCCGGATATGAAATACAGGAGAAGGAATTTTTTCGGGCGCAGCTCATCTTCCAGAACACCCCCGAAAAAATACAGGCCAAGCATGTTGAAGAACAAGTGGGAAGCGCTGGCATGGAGGAAGAGTGATGTCAGCAGCCTCCACACCTGGAAAATATGCGGAAAGGAGAAAGCGAGGAGATCGAACGTTTGCTTCATCATGCCCTCGGGCATGGAGAAGATTAATTCAAAAACTATTATGTTAAGAATTATAAGTGTCCAGGTTAATCTGCCCATAGATTAATTTTGGGCGTTCATGCTATTAAATTTCAAATCACTTTGCCTCTTTCGCTTCTCTGGAAGCCAGCAGCTTTGACAGTATTATCGTTACGACGACTGCAACAATTGTCACCACGAAAGCAGCTATCGTCAGGCCTGCCGCTCCCTCCGCGCTCTCGTACAAAGGCCTCAGCCACGCGGATATCGCATCCTTCCAGACCAGCGCAGAAACAAAACCGAATGCCGCTGTCATCAGCGTAAGCGTCTGTTTCTTTATCTCCTCCAAGACGGTTATCATATAAACCCTCCTTATTTTTAATTTTTATTTTGAAAGGGGTCTTATATATTATGCCTGAAATAATATTCGTTCCCACGTCGCATGTTGCGAGGGAGAGCCTTGAAAATGTCAGAAATATAGTGAGCAAGGAAAAACCGGACTGCATAGCTCTGGAACTGGACGTTAACCGGTATCATGCCCTGAAAGCAGAAGAAAGCGAAAGGGCTGGAACGATAGGCATGATAAAGGCTTTCGGGCTTTTCACTTTTCTCATATTCTGGGTTATGAAAAAGCTGCAGAACTATTTCGGGGGGAAGACAGGAATTCTGCCCGGGTCAGAGATGCTCAGGGGAGTGGAAATCGCAGAAGAAATGGGGATTCCCTATGCGTTCATAGACCAGCCGATAGAGGAAACGTTCATGGGAATAAAAGAGGTTCCATTCTCGGAGAAACTCGGCCTTATATGGATGCTGATAAAGGCGGTGTTCGGGGTGTTCTGCCCGTTCGGGAAAAAAGTGGAGATTGACCTGAACAGGCTACCCACGAAAAAACTCATTGAACACGCCATGAGACAGTTCAGGAAGGAGCTCCCTAATTTTTACAAGGTCCTGGTGGAGGACAGGAACAGGCACATGGCAAGTAACCTGAAAATACTTGGAAAGGAATTCCAGAAAATTGTTTGTGTCGTAGGGGCCGGGCACGAGGACGGAATGAGAGCGTTGCTGGGGCAATAAACGGTTAAAAACTTCAAATCCAAAATTATCGAAAAATAAATTTTATTTAACATCATCTTAAGATTTAAACTGTTATGGTTATGGAAAATGCGGAAAGAATGCTTGATTCGAGGCTTATCTCTCTGCACAACAGCGCCGTCTACACGGCCACGAGGTTGTTTGATCTCGACCCCGGAAAGTTATTCAGCGATATAAACAGGTTTTACGGGAAACATCTGGTTCACCCCGAGGGTTTTGACGAATATTCTTATCAGATTTACAAAAGGATTGCCGGGCACGTTCCCGAACATGAGAGAAGGATAGAATTTACGAGAATTGTGGGGGAGGAGATGTACAAAAAAATAGAGATAATAAAAACAATCCGTTGCAGCAGGGACCCGGATGACATAAGGGGTGAAGAAGGATGGGAAAGAATGCTGAGAAAGACAGGGGAATATTTTCAGGAAGCAGGTTACATAACGGGTTTTGAACTGAAATTCCGCGGTATTTTCAATGAGGAAAAATGGGAAAAGCAGGGGAAGGCAAACTTCATATACATTATGAAAGAACCTGTTATTCTGCAGGGTGCAAAGAAACTTTTTCAGGAGGAGGGCTTTGCGCAGCATACCTCCTCGAGAGCCATGCAGGCAGGTCTAAAAAGATACGAGATTGAAGGGAGCGAGAAGGATTTTGACCCAGGCAGGTTTAAAACAAAAACAGAACCTATCGATGAGCTTTGGGAAATAAGAAAAATAGGATTTAAACGGCAGAAGCATTGAAACGGCCAACACACGGTTCCCTGAACATATCTTTTAGATTTTCACGCTCATTCTCCATCCTCTCCAGCAGTTCCCCGTAATCCTGATGGAAAATTCCAAAATGTCCGTATTTGACTGACAGCTGTCTTTTTGCCTCTTCATGTGGTTTTCCCCTTAAAAAACGAAGGTAAATGAAGGATGCGATCCCGGAACGGTCCGAACCGTAGAGGCAGTGGACGAGAATGGGAGGTTCACATTTTTTGTATACATTGATCAATTTCTTGAAGTCCTTTGCATTGCATGTGTAAAACCCCATGCCAAGCCTGCGGCAGGTTTTCATCTCTTCTTCAAGCCATTCCGCATTCGGGTATTCCCCCAGCAGACTCACCACGCTCTTTAAATTGTATTTGTCATGCAGCTCTTCAAGCTCCCCTGAGTAAAGAAATCTGGACCTGTAAAATTCTCCCGGCTCGACCTCCCATATTCTTTCTCCCCAGGGACTGGGCATGACCCTTCTGATGCTGAAGAGTGTCTTGTTTATATTCATACAAATAGTTTGTTCCACATATTTATAAAATTTTCTATTAATTAGTAGTTACGGTTTGAACCATTCTATTTCGTAGTACTCGTATTTCGATTTCGGAAGAATAATTTTCTTGAGTTCGTAGTACGTTATTGAGGTTTCACGGTCGGTTATGGAAAGCAGGAGATTCAGACCGGCATCCTTTGCCTTTTTCAGCATTGAAGCGAGTTCAACTCCTCCTATGTGCTCGTCCTCTGAAACGGAAACCATCATGTACCTTGGCTTGTCTTTCGGTGTTTCCCTGACCCATACGCCCCCGCCTTTCTTTCTCCTGTACGCCATGAAATCCCCGGGATAATCCATGTAGTCCTTTGGCCCGAATTCAGGTATCCCCAGGATGAACGTTTTCTTTACCCCGTGCGCCACGCGAACCGCCCTTGACCATTCGGAGATCAGCAACTTTTGCTCCTTGGGGAACACATGAAGGACGTGTCTGGAATGTATCCACTTGTCCTCTTTCACAGGAGAGGCCCCAGGGAAGTATATGCGAAAGTGCGAGCCGAACTTGAATCCGGTTTTTACCACGTAGGCCTTGGTTCTCCAGTCCTCGTAGATTTCGTAAAGCTGCTTCGCGTATTCCCTTTTCTTTACCACCTCTTCCAAAACCTGTTCATAGGTCATTTTCTTTCCCGTTTCATTGTTCACGATCTGAACGCCGAAATGCTTTGCCAGGAAAATGGTTTCGAAGAAATCGAGTTTTGACTGCCTTCCTCTTTCCTGCTTGTACACACCGTACTGCCCCAGCCAGTATTTTTCAAATATTTCTCTCCCGGCCTCCTCATTGTCCAGCACGGAAAAGAGCGAATCGGGATACCAGTAGACCTTTGCCCTAAGTTTGTGAGGTTTGAATTTTTGGGAAGGGTATTTTTTGTATGTTTTTTTGGAGTGCTTGCCCTGGACGTTCTCGTTGAATCTCCTTATCACCAAACCCCTGTCTCTCCAGTCCCTGTAGGCATTGTATCTTATGAACAGCCTTGGCTCGTTCTCTATGAAGTTCCTGGCAAGCGTGTTGAAATCAATTTCCCTGCCTTTCTTGTCGAGGACAGATGCCCTTCTGAACATCATCAGGTACATCGCTTCTTCAGGGAGCAGGAAAACTTTGTTCTTTTTCCTGTCGCCGAAAAAATCCCTTGTCAGTTTTTCAGCTGTTTCGATTTCTTCCGCCCAGATTCCCTTTTTCGGGTCGAATTTCAGCTCAAGCACAATATCACCACGTCATTAAAATTACTATTAGGTTGGCAACACTTATTAATTAATACCCTGCCAAATTTAAATTGAGTTTTTTGAAATAGCCCCTGAAAAGCCTTTTGAAATCCGCTCCTTTCCCGTGGAAAAAATGATAGTGTTTCCCGCCGCATGGTCTTGCATTGTTCTCCTTGTACTCGTTTTTCGGCCTTTCCCTTTTGGAAAGTTCCAGACCGTGTAATTTTATACCAGCGTGATTGTTTTCTAGCACTATCCCGTGGACTTCCCTGTATCTCGTACATCCGGGACAGCCACAGCCCAGTTTATGGCCTCTTTCCCACGGGCTCTTGATGTCGTTCCTTTCATCTCCCTTCTCAGAATACTGTTTTTCCATGGGAGCGTCTTCCTCTGGTTCATAGAGTATCCGAATGTTCTTCCTGATGCTTTTCACATATTCCCTGAACTTTTCCTGATACTTCTTCATTTCCTTCTCCATCGGTCCAGAGTATTCCTCTTCTTCGTTTTCATCGACGTCTTCGTCATCGTGCCTCACATTTTTGTCCGCTTCAAGATTTCTGCTTTCTTCCCCGATTTTTTCGAGTTCCTCAAGCATGATGTCGATTTCTTCCAGTCTCCTCACACCCCTTATTTTTATACATGCGTACTATGGCCTTCGGCTTTAAATGCCGGATTCCTTCGCAAAGGCGTCTGAACTGTTTCTTAAATCGGCTGATTTCGAAGGAAATTTTTTATATAAATATAATAGTATGAATATATAAATTATGAAGCTGCGGGAACTTCTGAGGGGCAGGCTGTCCGAGAAGGAAATGGAATTCCTCAAGGGCTCTTTCGACATAATCGGGGACGTCGCAGTCATAGAAATACCGGAAGAGCTGGAAGCGAAGGAGAAGGAGATAGCAGACGCTTTGAAGAAAGTTCACAAGCACGTGAAAACTGTCTGCAGAAAAATGAGCAAGAGAAAGGGGAAATATCGTTTGAGAGAATTCAAGATAATTTCAGGTTCAAAAACAGAAACCGTTCATAAAGAGCATGGCTGCCAGTTCAGAATTGATGTTTCCAGAGTTTATTTCTCCCCCAGGGAATCACATGAAAGACAGCAAATAGCAGAAAAAATAAAATCCGGGGAAACCGTGATGGTAATGTTTGCAGGAATAGGTCCTTATGCAATAATCATGGCAAAGAAAAATAAAAATATAAAAAAAATTTATGCCATTGAAATGAATCCGGATGCATTTGAATATATGAAAGAAAATATCAGAATAAACAAAGCAGGGGATAAGATAATTCCTGTTCTTGGGGATGTTGATGAAAAATGTCCGGAATATTTCGGTAAATGCGACCGTGTTGTGATGCCCCTGCCCAAGGGAGCATACGATTACCTCCAGCTCGCCATGCAGTGTCTGAAAAAGAACGGCGGGTGGATACATTTCTATTACTGGGCCCCTGAACACGGGTTCGAAGAAATAAAAGAACTCGTAAGGCAAACAGCGAAAGCAGTTGGAAAAAGTGTGAAGAGGATAGAAATTAGAAAAGTTCTCCCCTACAAACCGAAGGTCTGGAAAATCTGCCTGGACATCGAGATTCGCTAGATCTTGTCCAGGAATCTCAGCCTGTCAGCAGGCTCTGCTGCGCTGGTTGCGGGTCTCACGGCATATTCCGAGGTTGGCATGCCGGGCGAAGGCGACCAGTCCTCCCTTCTCTTTGCCTGGACGTCCTCAGAGAAAACCCTTGAAAATCTCTCCCCGCAGGAACGGCATACGTACGTGACTTTCAGAATAACCTTTATGGGTGTCGTGTTCTCCAGAACCTTCACTACTTCCTCCTCCGAGACGTATGCTCCCCCGTTGCATTTAGGGCAGTTCATAAGAAAATATTGTTTTGACAGGTATAAATTTGTTAGATTCATTCAGGGCTCACATAAAAATGTTCGTCGGCACCGACCTTTATTCTTGTGGAACGCGATTTCTTGATCAGGGAACGGATTTCCCCAGGAGAAATTTTAATCTGGAACTTTCTTTGCATCTCCGTTGAGAGTTCTTTGGGTGTTCTGCCTTCCTTTATCTGAGTCTCTTCCCTGTAGTCTATTCCCGTGGGCCGTGTAATGCCGCCAGTTAACAGATACTCGATTGTGGAAAGGACAAATTCGTCATACCTGAACGGGTTTCTGTAAAAAACTTTTCCGTTTTTCTCAACTTCATATGTTTTTAAAAACTCATCAAGTTTATCCTCACTTATCCTGAACTTGCTCTTTATTTCCTTATACACCTTATCCTTTCTTAAAAACAGCTCTGATTCGTATTCAGTTTTGCAGAGGACCTTAAATACCTCTCTGAATACTCTCCTGTAATTAACCATACCGTTTTTATTCTTAAGCAGAAGTTTTAAAAATTGATTCACTCTTCGGGCAGGTGCCTCAAAACCCTTTTTGCCTTTCCCATCGGCAAAGATTCCGTACTAAGGATTACATGATAAGTGTTCATCCTTTTTATATATTTTTTCATTCCCTTTCTGTCACCTTCCTCCGCGGCCCTGCAGGCGTTTTTGTAGGAGCTCCTGTATCCTGATTTCATTATATCCAGGACTGCGTTGTTCTTGCGAAAGGATTCGCATACCTTTCTGTACATGTCGTCTATCCCTTTCATCCATTCTGAATAGTAACCCCCGAGTTTCGAATCATTTGCCGTGATTTCAACAAGTCCTACTCCGCTCATAGCAATTAAATAGAAGCTAAATCTTTTAAGGTTTTTCCTCGTGGTTCAGACCTTCTGGATGTATCCAGGGTTTGGCTCGAAAAGCAAACCTTCGCGCTTGAGTTTCTCTATTATATCATCAACTTCCTCTACCCCTTCCTTTTTGGCGAGCGTCTGTATCTCAGACAGCGGAACTTCCTTGGTCTTCTCTGATAGGTCGTTTATTATATCCATCACCATCCTTATTTTCGAGCGCTCGCTTGAGGTTACCGAGGCCCCTTCTGCACGGTCTATGTCTATCTGCCCGGTTTCCATGTCATAGCCAAGCTGCTTCAGGGAGAATTTCATCAATCTAATCGCCCTCTGCGCGTCTTCTCTTCTTATCTCGTTGCAGAGCTGTATGCGCGCGGAAGCCTCTGACAGACGGATGAGTGCTTCGAACTGGCGGAGTGATATGGGAACAGCGCCGCCTGCCTCTGCCCGTTTCCTCGTATTTATGTAAAATCTCCGTATAATTTTCCCTGCTTCCTCTGTGAGAACAGGGTTACAGTTCTGCTTCGCGTACGCTATGTACTTCCTCACCATTTCATTGCTTATCTTCGGTATCGAGCCTTCAAAATCGTCCTTTCTTGTTTTTAGAACATGATCAACTATCCTCTTGTCCATATTCGTATTAGGCACATCCCTCATGGCAAACTTGAGATCGAACCTCGAGAGCAGGGTGTCAGGAATCGTTATCTGCTTGGCGATGGGCATGTAAGGGTCGAACCTTGAAAACTTCGGATTGCCGCCCGCGAGAACGGATGTCTGGGCGGGAAGCGTGGCAACTATGGAGGCCTTCGCTATTGAAATGCTGCCCTGTTCGAGCGCCTCGTGCATCGCGATCTGGTCGTCCTGTGACATTTTCTCGAACTCATCGATAGCAAGGAGGCCTCTGTTCGTGAGCACCAGTGCCCCTGCCTCCAGTACCCAGCCGCCCATGAACTGCTCGTCCTTCGTAACAGTCGCTGTTAAGCCGGCCCCTGTCACCCCCTTTCCGCTGACGTACTTTCCCCTGGGAACTATCTGGGGCACGAGTTTCATGAGCTGGGATTTACCCGAAGAGGGGTCGCCTATCAGCAGAATGTGTATGTCCCCCCGGAAATGCGTCCCGTCTTTCAGGGTCCTTGGGACCCCCCCGAACAACTGCAGGATAATAGATTCCTTTATCTCCCTCATGCCGTACAGGGAAGGTGCGAGGGAATCGACAAGTTTCTCGTAAATCATCGGGTCCTTCGCCATCTTCTTGATTTCTTTCTCGTCCTCTTTGGTTACCTCCAGATGCTGAAGGCCAACCTCTGTGGGCTCGCAGAAATTCGTATCCAGGTAAAAATCAAGCTTGACGGAATGGAATTTGCCCTTTGGTATTTCTCTCAGTATGCCTGTTATTCTTATTCTGTTGCCCGGGTCGGTAATCCTCCTCCCTTCCGGGGAAACAAGGTCGTCCTTGAGCATGACATTCAGCTGGGAGGGCTTTTCGCCTTCAGTTAGTTCGAACGGCTCCTCTATTGTCATCCAGCGCATGTCTATCATTTTTTTGCTGACCTGTTTGAATCCCTGCCTGTTTCCGCATTTGCACTGCAACGGCCTTGATATGAACGTTCCCCTTATCGGCTGTTCTATGGTTTCATGGCAGCTGGGACATTCCCACACCGTTTCGGTGATCTCCGGACGTATCTCGCTCGCCCTTCTGACGGTCCCCTCCACGCATATGAATTTACCTATATGTCTTGAACGCAGGTCCCGAATATTGGTGATATCAACGTCTTTAACCTTGAGTTTTACAGGATTGGGCAGTTCGAAGTGGTCCAGGGCTTCGTAGCCCGTATCCATAAACTTTTCTGGTTCGTTTATCAGCAGATCAGAAAGTTCGGAGTCAAAATTGTAAATCTTTGGGAATTCAATGACCAGCGGCTCTCCTTTGTTTGAGGCCTTCGTAATCTTTTTCTTGTAGACCTTCTCCAAAAAATCGCTGAACTTCGCCACCATTTCCTCGTGTGTCCCCTTCTTCGCCATAGAATCCCTTTGGATTTTAGATTTAAAAATTGAGCAATAAAAAATTGAAACCAAGCTTTAAAAATTGTTCGCCGGCTGGG
>CAZTJN010000003.1:10532-55859 GCA_964613955.1 uncultured archaeon
AAAATTGAGCAATAAAAAATTGAAACCAAGCTTTAAAAATTGTTCGCCGGCTGGGAGTGTATGGGCCGGGAGAGATTTTCCATGAATGACAGGCACATCATACAACATATCTCATATTCTTTTGTGCAATTGAACTCTCGATCTCCGCCTCTCGAACAAGCCTTTCATTCGGAAGCGAGCGAAACAAGTGAAGCTCCTTTTCGAACTTTCAATTGACGCATACTGTGTATGCGTCTCATGCTGCTCGCCTTTTCTTGAAAAAGGCCTGTTGTAAGGGCGGCGTCATAGCCACTTTCCCCCGCCAAGGTTCTTTTGGGGTGAACCCTGGACCTTTTCTTTCAAGAAAAGGGATCGGGACTAGACCACCGGCCCATGAATAAACATGGTTAATTTATTATATATGGTATTATTAATTTAAGTTTAGAGAGACCATGGACCTGCTCGACAGGGTTTTCGGAAAACTTCATTTCCGTGCAATGATAGGAGAGAAAGCATTCGCTGAAATTATAATGCAGGGGGATATAATCCACATAAGGATAACCAGCATTCCTTATTTTCTGAAGGCCATGCTCTACCATGCACTGAAGAGGGAAAGGATACAGTCGCACAAGCTGAAAGCCCTGAAGGAGGCAGGATACAAAATCGTGATAAAATGGGGAAGAGTAACCCACGAGATCTGAGGTTGGCATGGCTAAGAAGAAAAAGGCAGCAAAGAAAAAAAGGTAAGATATTCCAGCTGAAAATAATTTCTACTTATTTGTTTTTTAATTTCTAATTATCTTCAGGATGCGCTCGATAAATTTAAAGAAAATTACAAAAGGGGTGAAACAGGAGCTGAAATCTAAAATTTTATTTTTTGACCAGATAAAGATGCTTAAACGCCAACATTTAAATATTTAGGCGTACCTAAATACCTCTATGGTATCGGAAAACGTGGAGGAATATCTGGAGGCCATCTACAGGTTGATTGAAAAAAAAGAGGAATTAACAACCACCAACATAGCAAAAATTCTTAAGGTCTCTCCGCCAAGCGTTTCTGAAATGCTCAAAAAGCTGGATAAAAGGGGATATCTCAATTACGAACCCTACAAGGGCGTGACCCTGACAAAAAAGGGTCGCGAACTCGGAGCCATGATACTCAGGAAGCACAGGCTGCTGGAGAAGTTTCTCGAAAGGCTCGGCCTGTCAAAAAACAGGATACATGAGGAGGCATGCAAACTCGAGCATTCCATCTCTGAGGAACTGGAAAAGGCAATAGAAAAACAGATAAGCGAACCATCCTACAAAAGGGGTGTCGTGAGTCTGGTTAATTTGAGGCCGGGGCAGGCAGGAGAGGTGGTTTCGGTGGAAACGGGGTTTCGCGTTAAAAGGAGACTGGAGGAGATGGGATTGACCCCCGGAACGAGGGTCCGAATCGTTAAATCCGCGTTGTTCGGTGGACCTGTGGAAATCATGGTGAGGGGCTCGAGACTCGCAATAGGAAGGGGCATGGCAAGGAAGATTTTCGTGAGGGTGTAAACATGAAGAAGATGAGGATTGCACTCGCTGGAAACGCCAATGTCGGGAAATCCGTAATATTCAACCACCTGACGAAGCTCCATCAGCACATAGGGAACTGGCCAGGCAAAACAGTGGAAAAGGCAGAGGGAACGTTCCGCTTCAAGGATTACGTAATAGACGTCATAGACCTCCCAGGCATTTATTCGCTCTCCACATTCTCGCTGGAAGAGATAATAGCGAGAGAATACATAGTGAAGGAAAAGCCGGATGTCGTGATAAACGTGGTGGACGCGTCCGTCCTCGAAAGAAACCTGTTTCTGACGCTGCAACTCATAGAGATTGGTGCGCCGCTGGTCATTGCTCTCAACCAGGTTGATATGGCGGAAAAGAAGGGTATAAGGATAGACTACAGAAAACTGGAAAAACTCCTCGGAGTTCCCGTTGTTCCCACCATCGCCACGAAAGGCGTTGGAATATACGAGGTTGCCGAGAAAGCGATAAAGATGTTCGAAAAGGTGAAGAAACCGAAAAAAATCGTATACGGGAAGGAGATAGAAAAAAACCTCAGGAAGCTGGAAAAAATCGCGAGGAAATCTGAAACCGGTTACCCTCCGAGATGGGTTGCCGTAAAACTACTCGAGAAGGACAGGGAAGTTCGAGGGCTGGCATCGTCAAATAAACAACTCCTTTACGAAGCCAGAAAGGCAGAGAAGGGTATCGAAAAAATCCATGGCCATTCATGCCCCACGGCAATAACGTGCGAAAAATATTCGGTAATAAGCAGCATAGCGAAGGACGTCCAGAAACCGGTTAAGAAAAGGAAGTCGCACTCAAAGATGCTGCACAGCATTATCACTCACAGAGTATGGGGCTATCCCATCATGATAGCCGTTGTTCTACTCATGTTCTTTGCCATCTTCACATTCGGCGATTTTCTTTCTGGTTTAATCGAGGGGGGATTCGCAGGGGCAATTGGAATGCTGGAAACAATTGTAGGTGGCGACGTGGTTCTGCACTTCATCACGGGTCTTTTGGAAGGCGTGATAGCAGGGCTGACCGTTGTCATTCCATATATCCTTCCGTTCTACCTCGTATTGGGCATTCTTGAGGATTCGGGTTACTTGTCGCGCATCGCCTTCCTCATGGACAACTTCATGCACAAAATAGGGCTTCACGGAAAGGCGTTCATCCCCATCATCATGGGTTACGGTTGCAACGTTCCGGCATGCCTGAGCTGTAGGATAATGGAAACGGAAAGAGAGCGGTTAATAGCGATATTCGTTACCACGCTTATACCATGCGCCGCCGTAACGACTGTTATACTCGGTCTGGTTGCAAGGTTTGTTAGCATCTGGTGGGCAATCGGTTTATATGTGATAGACATCGCAATAGTGTTTGCCCTCGGGAGGGTTGCCTTCCGTGTGCTCCCTGGCGAACCGACAGGCCTGATAATGGAAATTTCCCCTCTTCGCTTGCCGCACGTGAGAACAACGCTAAAGCAGACGTGGTTCAGGTTGAAGGATTTCATTTACATAGCGTTCCCCATAATAATAGCGAGCACTCTCATCATAAAAATTATCAAGTTTGCCGGTATGCTGGAGGTGATAAACAGCCTTCTCAATCCCGTTACCGTTGCGTGGCTCGGTCTTCCTGCGGTCACAGGGATAGCGCTCGTCTTCGGGATATTGAGGAAGGAGTTAACGCTCATCATGCTTTCCGCGCTGCTGGGGACGACGAATTTCGCCGGTGTCCTCACACCCATTCAGATGCTGGTGTTTGCCTTTGTCACAATGCTTTACATCCCGTGCGCGGCGACTATTGCGGCCCTTGTCAAAGAGACTGGCTGGAAACGTGCGACCTTCATAACAGTGTTCGAAGTCCTGTTTGCGATAATGATGGGCGGAATGTTCCTTAGAATTCTGATCATTTTTGCATAAGGGTCTTTAGAACTCTGAAATCTTCCATGAAATTCTCGAAAAGGTTTGAGTTGCGGAGGATGACAGCAGGGTGGTACATGGGCAGTATCTTCGCCCGGATGAGGAGGTTGCTCACCCCGAAAATTTTTCCGTGAACCTTCCCTATACCATCCGCCTTGAAACCGAATTTCTCCAGAATGTAAGATGTTGCGAAATTTCCGAGCGTAACTATAATACCCGGCCTGAGAAGCGAGATTTGCCTGTCGAGATAGGGTGTACAGTTGCGAATCTCCTCAGGTTTCGGGTCTCTGTTCCCCGGGGGGCGGCATTTCAAAACGTTTGTTATGTAAATTTCCTTTCTTTCCAGGCCAATCGCTTCCAATGCGTTATCAAGCACCTCCCCTGCTCTTCCCACGAATGGTCGTCCTTTCGCATCTTCATTGAACCCCGGAGCTTCCCCTATGAACATTACTTTCGGAAGGAGCGGACCTTCCCCAGGAACGGGATTTTTTCTGGTTTTCCAGAGTTCGCATTTCCTGCAGTTCTCCACTTCCTTTCTTATCCTTGAAATTTCCTCTTCCATGTCCATTTTTTCGCAAACCTCGCTAGAGATGCTTCTTTATGCTGCCCAAAATTTGTTCTTTTGGGACAGCACCCGTTATCTGGTCCACAACTTCTCCTTTCCTGAATACGAGAAGCGTCGGTATCGCCATTATTCCGAATCTTGCCGCCAAACTCCTGTTCTCGTCCACGTTGAGCTTCCCGAAAACCACCTTTCCTGATAATTCTTTTGCCAGTTCGTCAACAACAGGAGCAATCAGTTTGCACGGAGGACACCACTCGGACCAGAAGTCCACTACAACCAGCGGGTACTTCCTGATGTTTTCATCGAAGTTTCCGTCCTCCAGCTTTACCGGCTTTTCGGGGTATTTATTTTTTTTCAGGATCTCCTCCATCTTCCTTTTTCTTATCTCCTCTAATTCATCCATTCAGACCATCTTTTAACTACTTTCTGAATATGATACCACATTAAATCTATTTACTTCTTCTATTTTTATATTATCTACATTGTATCCAGCCTGTTTCATGAATTCTTTGATTTCCCCTTCGGCATAATATCTCTCAATCACACCGGTATTGGCTCCTCTTTTCCAATCTATGATCATTATATCCCCACTCGGGATTAGCAATCTCTTTATTTTCCCCAATACTTTTACTGGATCATAGAATTCGTGCAGACTTCTGAGGGAGTAGATGAAGTCGAAGGAGTGGCTTTTGAAAGGAATCCTTTCAGCCTTCGCATCGACACATTTTATCCTGTGGCTGTAACCCCCTTTTTCTATGTTACTTCTTGCGTATTCAACCTCTGAATCCACACAATTCAATTCTGCAGATTTATTTCTTTTCGCAATCTTGATGAGGAGTCCGGCATCACCACATCCAACGTCCAGAATTCTTTGGTGATTTTCCGTTTTTTTCAAAATAAAATCTTCTGCCATATTTTCATCAGACATTCCAATTTCACCTGTAACGGTTATTACATCCTCTACTTTATATCTTTTAATCTTTCATCAACTCTTCCATTCGGAAGCATACAATCTGGATGGGGCTTCCCTTCCTTTTCCATTTGATAGCGGACACAACTCTCCCAGTCTCCTTTACAATAAAGTTCAATCCATTTTTTATCCAGCCTGCCTTGTTCATAAAATCCTTTCATTGGACATGCTGGATACCATTTGCAGTCTGTAAGCAAAACCTTCAGCTTGCGATAATTTTTGATTACCACCTTTTTGATAGATTTGCTATAAAGAACGGCAGCAGGATGTTGCAGCGGGAAAATTTTCATATTTTTCCCCACAAAGAGCCTTCCGTAAACTTCGTAAAACTCCGGTTTGGGCAATATAGGAATGCCGTATTTTTTGAGTGCATATTTAGTTGCATAATGTCCCAAGGGAGCTATTACCCTTGGCTTTATCAGTTCTATTTCCTTATCTAGATGTTTGCTGCAAATCTCAATTTCATCCTCTTTTGGTTTCCTGTATTTTGGGAGCATACATTTGATGAGATTTGTCATGTATATATCCTTTCTCTTGATATCTATTTCTTCAAGTAATTCGTTTAATTCTTTTCCTGAAGGACCGATGAACATTCTGCCTTCCCTGTCCTCATTATATCCTGGCGCCTGTGCTATCAGCATCAATTTTGCATGTATATCCCCTTCGCCGGGAAGGGCATGCCTTCTGGTTTCCCACAACCTGCATCGCTTACACTTTCTGATTTCCTGATTCAAATCCCTAAAAATTTTCAATTTCTCGTGCATTTTTCCAGTTCTTAATATTTTCTTTCCCCAAATATAGACGTTCCTATTCTCACCATGGTGGAGCCTTCTTCGATTGCAACTCTATATGAATTTGTCATTCCCATGGAGAGATGCCTCATATATACCTTCGGTAAATGGAGGTCTCTAACTCTTTCAAATATCTTTCTTGTTCTTCTAAAATATGGTCGAGAATTTTCAGGATTTCCAAAACGGGGACCTATGGTCATCAGGCCTTCCAGCCTTAAATGCTCGAGCTCCGACACATCCCTGATTAATTTTTCAATATACTCTTCAAATGGTTCATGCTCTTCTGGTTTTATGCCCGCTTTCGAATCCTCATTGCCTATATTTATTTCTATATAAACCGGAATTATTTTCTTTCCTGCTCTTTCCACTCTTTTATCAATAGCCATTGCCTTTTCGTACGAATCAACAGTCTGTATCACGTCAAAAATACGAAGGGCCCTGTTTATCTTGTTTTTTTGTAGGTGCCCCATCATATGCCATTTCACCTTTTTCGCCTCTTTGCCCAGTTCCCTGTATACTCTCTCAGCCTCCTGAACATAGTTCTCCCCTATGTCCTTAGCTCCTGCCTGTATGGCTTCAAGGATTTCCTCTGAGGATCTTGTCTTGGCTGCCAGCACTATGTCCACATCATCCGGAATTTCCCCCCTGATTTTAAGGTAATTTTCTGCTATGCTCATTTTACCACTTCTTCTGCGACCTGTTTTCCAGCTGTTTTTTTCAAATTTTTATCTACACTCCCATTGGGAAGTATGTAATCCGGGGATACATATCCTTCCTCCTCGAACCTTTTCTTTCTTATACATCCCTTCCCGCCATTCCAGCAATAATTTTCCATCCATTTCTTGTCTAATTTCCCTTCCTCGTATGCCCTCTTCATGGCGGATGTTTCATTATACCACCTGCATATATTTTTCTTTTTCATAGTTCTGTCACTTTGCATACTTTGTTGATGCCCCTTACATGAGATTTTGGCTTATCCTTTCAGCAATCCTTTTGAATTCCCCCGTTTTTTCGAATTTCTCCAGCACAAAGGGTATTCCCTTTTCTGTTGATCTTGATATCCTGACGTCCAATTCCAGCCTGCCCAAAAAATCCACATCCAAGTCTTTGGCTATCCTTTCGCCGCCACCACTTCCGAAGATATCCCCGGCCATGTTTTCCACGACACCTAACACAGGGACATCCAACTTCTTGGCCATATTTGCGGATTTTTTGGCATCTATGAGGGCGGCATCCTGAGGGGTTGTAACTATGATTATACCATCAGGTTTCAACATCTGCATGATTGTCAAAGGTGCATCGCTGGTTCCCGGAGGCAGATCAACAATTAAATAATCCAGTTCACCCCATTCAACCTTCTCCAAAACCTCCATCAGGACCTTGGAGAGCATGGGACCTCTCCAGATAATCGCCTGATCCTCCCTTTCCTGGAAGGATGCAAAAGATACGACTTTCATGCCAAATTTTTCAACAGGAATTATCTTGCCCCCTTTCACAGAGAACCTCTTGTGTATACCCAGAAATTTGTTTACATTGGGACAGTCTATATCGGCATCGAGAATCGAAACTTTATGATTCTTTGCCAAGAATGCGGCAAGGTTGATGGCTGTGGTTGTTTTTCCTACCCCTCCCTTCCCACTCATAACCGCTAATTTATACTTGACGCCGTTGAGGTTCCGGGCAATCCTTTCCCTACCTTCTTTTATGGCCTCTCGGGCCTCTTTCTCCCTGTTTTTATCCACTTTCAATCAACTCCATTGAAGACGATTCAAATCCAAAGAATGAATCCTCTTTATTTAAGTAACTCTGTGACCCTTTATTTCGTGTCTTTGCTACCCTTTCCGTATTCTCAACCGTTTTTGGTGCTTTTTCTCGCTCTACTCGATAAATTTGTTTTTAACCCGTCCATGATGAAGCATGCATTATATACGTAATCGATTCCGTTGTTTTTGCAAAAGTTTATTGCCTCCTCCGATTCCGAACCCGGCTGCATCCATATCTTCCGTATTCCGAGCTCCTTTGCTGTTCTGACTATCTCCTCCGTGACCTTCGGGGGAACCACGGTTATCACCACGTCCGGTTTTTCAGGGAGCGATTTAAGGTCCGGGTAACATTTTTCACCCGAGATTTCCGCGTGTCTGGGATTGACAGCATAAACCTTACGGAACATCTGTTTCAGGGTTTTGTAAACTTTGTATCCCCATTTCTCCGGATTTGCGGACACACCGACAACTGCAATTGCATTCTCTTTCTTCAGGAATTCTTCGGCCTTCATAACTCTATCACCATTCCTACACCGTTATCTATGAAATCGTCTTCGTATTCTTCCGCGAAAAGCTCCTTTGCCCGGTCCCCTGAGCAATGAGAAGGCGAGACCTTTCGGACACCGAGTTCCCTGAAGGATTTTATTATGTCTCTGATCCCGGAATCGCTTGTCCATGCCAGATGAAATCCACCGAGAACAAGATACATTTCCCCGTTTACAAGTTTTTTGACTTCTTTCACTATGTTGGCAACCCCGGGATGTGCACATCCGGTTATTACGACCAGACCCTTCTCTGTGGAGATCACGAGTGACTGTTCCTTTACGGTGAAACCAAGCTCTCCTGTGCTTATTACATTCTCGGATATTTTTATGCTGTCGCGAACTTCTACAACTTTCGAACCATGCGATTTCACATCATCCTTGAAACTTTCTGGGAACGACTCCGGCAAATAAACAGTTACATCAGGATTTACTTCAAGCACCCCTCTCAATCCTCCTGTATGATCTCCATGTATGTGAGAAAGAACGATATTGTCTATTGCCTTCGGATCTTTCCCCATTTTTTTCATGTTGTAAAGGAGGGTGTCAGAATCTCCACCTGTATCGAATAGTATTGTCTCGTTCTCAAGCTCAATAAAACAGGAAAAACCCCATCCTGTTTTCAGACCAGAGCTGTGCGCGTAGTTATCGTAAAGAGTAGTCAACCTCGCTTTATCCGCTTTCATTTCGATCCCCCCGAATTCACCTCCAAATCTATTTACCTTCCTTGGACTAAAAAATAATATCACCATGCACATGATCAAAATCAAAAGCAATTTGATGGATATTTTCATTCCAGTCAAACTAATACCATTAAAATGAATGCCCTGTTAATCAACCTTTGAATTCCAGCCCCATCCTGAATGCTTTCAGGTTTTTTTCCAGGCCGCGCGGAACTACGTCTTTCAGTGATTTGAGAACATTTTTCTCGCTGAGGGGAAGCATACCATTAGCCAGCGCGACCCCTATGCACATAACGTTCCCGTATATGGGGCTGCCCAGTTTTTCGTTGCAGATGTTCGAGGCATCAACCATCATGATTTTTTTGGCGAAGGGTTCTATCATTTTCCTTATTTTTTCATTCGATGGATAAGCATGCCCAAAAATATTTGCGTAAACAGGCTTGAGAGGATATGTATCGATTATGAAATTTGTTCTGTCCTTCCCTCCGTAATAGCAGACTCTTGCGGCTTCTATTGGTTCAAGACCGAATATCAAGTCCGCGGATGCCCTCGGTATGATCGGTGAATACACTTTCTTGCCCAGCCTGAGGTGGGTCGGAATCGAACCGCCCCTCTGTGCGAGACCATGGAGCTGCGTTCCTCTCACCTCGTAGCCATCAAGGTTCGCAGCCTTCGCTATTATGACCGAAGTGACGAGAACACCCTCTCCTCCGACTCCGGTTAAAAGTATGTTGTACGTCATTTCTTTCCCTTCTTTTTCTTAACAATAGGAGCGATGTCTCCTTTACCTGCGAGCTGCATGCACACGCCACACCCCAGACAGACATCCTCCCTTATGAAAACCTTCCCGCCTTCCATCACCATTGCCGGGCATGCAAATGTCTTGACCAGTTCCTTTAGTTTTGGTGATGACGTGTTGATGACGCGGAAGCTGGGGAGCGTCCCGCCCTGTGCACGTACCTTTCTCTTCATGACAAGCCTGCACAGTCCCCTGGAAATCAGAACGCAGAGCTCATCCTTTTTTGAAAATTCCTTTACGGCCTCCTGCAGGGCCTTCTGGTCGAACGCGTTGACGACGCGTACGTTCTTTATCCCAAACGAGCGGACGACATTCTCTATCGGTATGGGCTTCCTTTTAATTCCCATGCCATCGATTTCCGTCCCGGGGTGCGGCTGATGCCCCGTCATCGCGGTCACCCCGTTGTCCATTATCACGACCATGACTTTCGCCCCGTATCTGGCAAGGTTTACGAGACCGGGCATTCCTGCATGGAAGAACGTGGAATCCCCCATAAATATAACCGTTCTCTGCTTGCTCACCTTTTTGATTCCGTGCGTAATCCCCATGCTCGCCCCCATTGATATCACGAAGTCCTGCATCTCGAAAGGCTCGAATATGCCGAGAACGTAGCATCCAATATCACCGGCCCATACTGCATCTTCGCCCAGAACCTTCTTCACCGCATAAAACGTCGAACGGTGCGGGCAGCCCGGACAAAAGACAGGTTTTCTCACAGGAATCTTGATATTTTTCAGATTCTTTTCATGTTCCCTGAAATCAGGTTTTTTCAACTTGAGAAGAGGAGCGAGCGCCTCGAGAACAATGTCCGGGGTGTACTCCCCGACCCTCGGAAGAATGTCCTTCCCGTATATCTTAACGCCCGGGTTCACGTCCTTCGCGGTCCTGCGAACGAAGTTCTCCACCACCGGCTCGAGTTCTTCCACAACTATAACGGTCTTAAGACCCCTGAGAAAATCGGCAACGAATTTTTTCGAAATGGGGTGCGTAAGGCTTAGCTTAGCGATTTTCACGTTTTTCAGCGGCCCGAGCTCTTTAACATACTGGTAAGAAACCCCGCTCGCTATTATTCCCACATTTCCCTTTCCCTCGACCCTGTTCAGCCTCATTCCATACCTTTTTTCGATGTCTTCAAGTTTCTTGATCAGTTTGCAGTGAAGCCTTTGCAGGTTCGGGCGGATGTTGTAGAACCTGTCGAAATCCTTCACAAATTTTCCCTTGGTTTTCGCTTTCTTTATTTTTCCCAGTTTCACTGTCCCCGCGGAATGCGAGACCATCGTGGTTGTTCTGAGAATGACAGGAATCTCGTACTCCTCCGAGATATCGAAGGCGAGTTTGGTGAAATCCTTGGCTTCCTGTGTGTTGGAAGGTTCGAGTGTCGGGATATTTCCCATTCTGGCGTAAAACCTTGTGTCCTGTTCTGATTGCGCGCTGCTGTGACCCAGAGGGTCGTCCGCAACCACGAGAACAAGGCCGCCCCTCACTCCTGTGAATACAACAGGGAAAATAGAATCGCTCGCCACATTAAAGCCAAAGTGCTTCATTGCGGTGAGCGAACGAACGCCTGAGTACGAAGCGCCTGCGCATGCCTCAAAGGCGACCTTTTCGTTAGTGCTCCATTCAAAATAGAAACTTTTCGTCTCCTGCGCGGCATCCGAAAGCGTCATGGGAACTTCAGAACTCGGCGTTCCAGGATAGCATGCAGAAAAGCCCACTCCCGCCTCTAACGCTCCCCTCGCAATTGCCTCATTGCCAAGGAGCACGACTTTCTTTCCCTCCTTTGCGAGAACTTCAGGATTCTCCATAAAACACCCCGATTTTAATAATTATGTAAAGTGACTTAAAAAGTTATTCCGGTCTTCTCTCAAGTGTTTCATTTCTGTCTATTATCTCAACCCTTGGCCTTTCCCTGTCGTACACGGATATGTAATTCATACCTTCAAATACGTTCTTTATTTCGTCTATTTCCTTGGGGTCCAAAGACCTGACAGGTGAAGCCCTTATGGGCGTATCAATCTGTATCTCATCCGGTTTTATCTCTTCAGCCAGTCTTCTCATTTCCGAAGCATGGTCTTTGTTCAAATCTATAAACATCATCTGCAAGGCATACTCCCCTTTAAATTCACTCCTGAACCTCCTCATACCTTCAAGTATTTTTTCAAATTTTATAGACGGGTGAGGTCTGTTTATCCTTTTGAAAAGTTCTTGGTTTGGAGAATCCAGTTTTGCCACCACCATGTCCGCCTTTGCAAGGTTCCTCCTTACTTCTAAATTGTCCATAAGGGACGAGTTGGTCAGAACTACCACTTTCAAACCTGTTATTTCTTTTGCGATATCTATCAGTTTTCCGAGGTTTTCCGCCAATTCAGGTTCTCCCGTTCCTGAAAGTGTGACCACGTCTGCCTTTCCTTTAACCTTTCTCCATATATCTTTCAAGTCCTCCCTCAGCTTTCTGCCCTCCACAAAAACTCTTCTTTCAACTGTTTTTTCGGTTGTCCTTCCGAGCTGACAATAAACACAGTCAAAGGAGCAAACCTTCCTCTTGCAGATAGGATCTATCCCCAGGGACCTTCCAAGCCTCCACGAAGGGACAGGTCCGTAGACCGCTTTCAACATCCTGTCCTCCTTTCCAACCACCCGGAATTCGCCTTGTGTTTTAAGTCTAGCCCTGGAATATAAGGTTTTATGTCAATAATTTTGGTTCCCTCTATGGCATCCAGACCCTCCACCTTTAGGATGTTACCCTTCCTTTCCACAAGCCTCACCACGGAATAACCCAAGGGGTTCGGGCGGTCGGGCGAACGGGTCGCGAAAAGCCCGTGAGGTTTTGAATCCCAAGGAGTTTTAACCGAAAGAGTGAAACCTTTGGACTGGTGGAGCCAGTAAAAAACGTGCAGATGGGAAAAGGTCTCCAGGTCCTTCAGACCCTCTTCATATTTTTCGGATACCTCTATCTCCGCTATAGTCCCTCCCTGGCGGGGAGCTTGGACCCTGTTTTTGTATACAGAATGAACCACGCCTAAAGTCTTCATATCCATTTAAACCAGCATCAGTAATCCGGGGTTGAATATCAGTATGATGCCCAGCATTATCATTATCAGCCCCCCGATGACCTTTATTATCTGCATTTGTTTTTTTGTAATCTGCTTGCCCTTGAAAAAATATCCAAACAGGAGTATTATCGCAGAAAGTGGAATCACGTACACAATATTGTAGTAAATGATGTAGAGATAGTATGTTATGCTTTCTGCAAAAATCTTTTCTGCCAAGATATGGGTGTAGATAATCGGAAACCCTGCCGTGCAGGGAAGTTCTACAAGCGAAGCGAATGCTGCCAACACAACCGAAGCAACTACGAGGGCGGGGAAAGAGCCATATTTTATGACGTCCTTCATTCTCTCTATTTTATGAACCAAGGGAGCCTTGTGTTCCTCCTGTATCATTAGCGTAACCCCTTTCCTGAAGGCAAAAAACTCCTTGCAGTTTATCGCTCCCGCTATCAACGCGAGAACTCCTATTGCAATCCTAACAGGATCAAGGAAGCCTATGTAAAGGAACACATTCAGCCACGCCGCCATGAACAGAAAGTAAAATATATAGACAACTATGACAAATATAAATCCGACACTGAATATCCTCTTCCTGCTTTCCGAAACAGATACCAGCAATACCAGAAGGAATGTCAAGACCCACATCGTACAGGGATTGAAACCATCTATTATCGCTATTACAAAGGTGAACAAAGGCAAAGGCATGACAAGACCCATCTCCTTGAAATAGTCCGGATCAGCATAGCTGGCAAGGATAAAGAATGCTACTATTATCAGGGCCAGCAAAAGGGCAATCACCAGTCGTTTCCTTTTTTCCTTCATTTGTCATCACCTGAACTTGACGATGTAAATCAACAGGAAGAGCACAAAAATAACAAGCGCAATTGCTGCCAAAGACACATACACAGGCAGTTGCGGACTGTTATTGTTGCTTGGGCCATCGTTTACCGGGTTGTTGTTTCCGTTGTTGTTGGGAACGTTGTTATTCCCTTGGATGCCTTCTCCATTCCATTGAAATGTCCACCCGTCCAGTCTGATTGCATGCTCAAATTTCACGCTACCCCTAACCTGCAATTGAGGGAATCTAACCCCAGAAAGCAGAACTTCTTCCGGCTCCGTTGCCTCGAATTCAACCCCTTCCAAGGCAGCAGATATGTCTTCAGTTGTCAGCAATTCCTTTAACAATCCATTATCCCCGCCTTCTCCGGATTTAATCAGTATCCTGTCTTTTGTCCATATTTTCGGTTTTTTAGGCAGTTTGGTTATGTCCAAATCCTTGAAAGTAACGGTACCGTTAAGCAGTGGACAGCCGTTTGGGCCTGCCCCAATCATTCCTTCAACAGCCTGCAAAATTGGCGTATCCCCGGCTATGTTTCTTTCTTTGCTAAAGATCATCAAAGGGACGCCTGTCCCGCAGTTATAGACGCTGTTATAATCATAAAGCACATAGGAATTATCTGGTTCCAGGACAAATTCATATTCTATCACGACCAAATCAGGGTACCTCTCCAGTAAGTCGTGAAGGATAACAGGGTCTGTTTTTGCGCAGTGCGGGCAGCCGACATAGGTAAAGTAAACGGCACAAACATTTTTCTCTGCCTGTGCATATACCTGCGGTGATGCCAGCACTATCAGCAATACCGCCACCGAAATCGCAATAATACTTTTCATGATACTCATAGTTAATTGAAACCATATAAATATTTAAGTTTCAGAATCTGAAACCATTAGTATGGAGCAATCAAAAAAGATAATCGCAACCTCGATGCTCATGACCATATTCGTCCTTATCGTATCCCTCACAGCTCTCTATGTCCAGGCACAAATAGAATACGGAACGGTCTGCAGTTGCACAATACCTGTCCCTGTCCTCATCCCTCTCCTCTCTTCGATAGGTCTTCTGCTGGGAACCCTTATCTACTATGTTTATTCCCCAAGGTTCGAGAAAGGGGGGATAGACAGAAACGCTGTGCTGAAATTCCTGAATCCCACAGAGCAAAAAGTTATGAATGTGATTCTTGATAACAGAGGCGAAATAACCCAGGCAAAAATCGTTTCCCAAACGGGTCTGCAAAAGGTGAAGGTTTTCAGGGTGATAGAACGTTTGATGGCTAAGGGTATTCTTTCCAAGGAACCCCACGGAAAAACCAATAAAATAAGACTCTCGGATGAGATAAGGGGAATTTTTGAATAATTATTTTTTCATCTGGATATTGCCTTTCAGATTGTTCAATATTTCCAGGAAATCCTTCCTGCTGCTCTCATCATAAACAACCACGGGCTTCATTTTGATTGCGGAATTGACAAAACTCTGTCTGTAGGGTATCCTGCCAAGTATCGGTATTGTGTTCTTTCTGGCGAATCTCTCTATTTTCTTCCGGAATCCTTTGTCCAGGTCTGACTTGTTTATAACTATGCCATACGGTATCTGGAAATGATCCGCTATGTAAAGAACCCTTTTCAGGTCGTGCAGAGCAGAAGGTGTTGGTTCGGTGACTGCAACCACATAATCAGAACCGCTTATTGAAGCTATTACAGGGCATCCTATCCCTGCTGCGGAGTCTGTCATGATTATTTCAGAGCCAAGGGTTTTCGCTACCTCTTCCCCTCTCTTTTTAACTTCAGCAACGACTTCGCCTGATGCCATTTCTCCCATCTTCAGTTCTCCTGAAACCAGATCAACCCCGTAATTTCCGCCCGTATATATTGTTCCTATCTTCTTCTTTGATGTCCCTATTGCTCCTGTAGGACACGCAACCACGCATGCTTTACATCCTATGCAGACATCCTGAACGAATGCAGGATACTTCCCCTTGACAAAGACTATTGCATTCTGCTTGCACACCTTCGCGCACTCCCCGCATTTCGTACACTTCCCGAAGTCCCATTTCGGTATCACCTGATATATATCCCTGTCCTTCTTCCTTTTGACCGATAAAATCAGATGATCGTTCGGGCAGTCAGAATCCGCATCAATAAGCAGGGTTTTTCTTTCTTTTGCCAGCTCAACGGCTAACGAAACAGCTACGGTTGACTTCCCGGTTCCTCCTTTTCCTCCTGTAACAGCTATTCTGACCGTCATGTTTATTCTCTGTGCTCCTTGCAGGCATCCTCTTCCGTGGCTTTTTTTAGTTTCCCTGCCTTCCAGGAACTGAACATCTCTTTCGCACTTTCTGCCTCTCCGGTGTAAACCTCTATTCCTAACTGCCCGCACATATCCACTGCCCTCGGGCCCATTCCCTGGCAGAGAAGTACGTCAACACCGTGTTTTTTGAGAAGTTCAGGCGGCAGACCTTCTCCTCCCATGTGCTCGCTTGCGTTGTCTATCACTTCCAGGAGTTTTCCGTTCTCATCGAGGATTGTGTATGTTTCGCATCTTCCGAAATGATATGCCACACTCTCTTCCAGACCTCTTTTCCCTTCCGTGGGTATTGCTATCTTCATCATCTCCCTCCTTTCATTCTTCTGCCCATTCCGAAGCCTCTTCCTGCCCCAGGTTTGTTAGCACCCATAGGACCTGTAGGTCCGCTGATTTTTTTGAGTTCGCCCCTCAGATATTTCCCGACCGCTTCCTTTACGGTTCCTGATCCCTGATAAACCTCTATTCCAAGTTGTTCGAAAACGGTGAAGGCCCTCGGTCCTACGTTGCCTGTTATTATTGCGCTCACTCCTTGGTCGGCTACTGCCTGCGCTGCAGTTATGCCTGCTGCCCCCAGCTGATTCATACTTGTGTTCTCGATGGATTCGCTTCTCTTTATTTCCTTGTTTTCTAATTCCACTATTAGGAAATACGGGCATCTTCCGAACCTCAAATCAACCTGACTATCCATACCGGGACCATTTGAGCTTATCGCTATTTTCATACCAAAACCTCCTTTACTCCATTCAACTATTAGACTTATTTTTCTTCTTTAAATTACCTTGCCCTTGTCATCTTTGTTCCGCACTTCGGACAAACCTGTTCGTAACATGGAACTCCCCTGCCATGCGCCATCCTATGTCCGCATTTGGGGCATACACATTCCCCTGAGGGCCCAATTCCGAATCCTCCCATTCTTCCTCTGCCGTTCGGCATGCTATCACCTACCTATTCAAAACCTTGGAAAGGGCTTCATTCACCCGTCCTTTCATTTCCTTGCACTTCAAACCCCTGCCTTCCATAGCTCCTGTCATGTTGGGTCCGAAGCTTCCTGCAACAACAATATCAACTTCTTTGTCTGCCAGCATCTTGGCCACCGCAAATCCTGCTCCCCCACCTCCAACCGCGAAAGGATTCTTTATCTTTTCAAGAAGTTCCCCCTTCCCGTTGAATATCAGGTAATAGGGAGCCCTTCCAGCCCTCTCGCTCACTTCCGAATTTTCATCCTTCCCTAAGGAGGCAATTGCTATCTTCATACTATCACCTCGAAATTTTTCCAACAATCATCCCATTGATCACGGAAAACGCAATCATATATATTGTAAGTATTATCGTGAAAATCCACCCGAAATAATAGATCATTATTGGAATAAGCGGTATCTTAACCGCCCTGTTGTACAGAAAAGTCGCGATGAGCGAAGACTTCATCCCCTTCTCTTTAAGATCGCTCAAAAGCGGATACCACATGTAAATAGGCCCGGTCGAGAGAATTCCGCCTGCGATCATCAGCAGCCAGCCTTTTGCTCCCGAGCCTTTCCCGAGATACTTCATTACCCTCTTTGGCGTGAAAAAAAGGTTGGTCAGGAAAAGAAATCCAAAAACGAGGGCGATCACAGGCAGAACGGTCAACAGAAGATTAAAGAAACCAAGAATTGCTTTTTCGAATATTCCGTAATTGAACATGCCCAGAACTCCGTAAATAACCAGAACTATCGCTAAGAAAATCCATCCTGTTCCTAACTTTCTTACAGCCTTTCTTACCATGTAAACAACCCAAGAGAAAACACTGTAACAACAGCTATAATTATGCAAAGAATGAAACTTGTGAGATTACGTACAGCAGCAAAACGTTTTCCAAGCATCATGCTTTCTGCGGGGAACTGAATCACCCCGACAGTCACCCATGCAACTATGAATGCCGTGACCGCAAAGAGCGAAACACCGTTCCTGAGGAGCTCCCCGCCTATGATGTAGCTGTTTATGGGGTTCCCTGCCAGGATGCTCCCGAACACGGCTCCCACAAACGGATCAATCACAGCATTGCCTGTGAAAAGCCCTGCAAAAATTTCCTTTGGCACGATTTTCACAAAAAGGGCGACCAGCAGCAGAACTCCTGTTAAAACAGGCATTACGTTTTTGAAGCTGTTCCATACCTTGATGCCGGATTCCCTGATTTCTTTCGATTCCATAAAAATCAGAACCTTCCTCCCCTGAAGATCTTTCCTCTTCCCCTGCCGCGGCCCATCATTCTGTAGGGTCCTCCCTCGATCCTTATGGCCTTCCCGTTCACGATTGCATCCGCTACCTTCTTCCTTGCGCTCTCGTAAATTCGCTGGAATGTAGGCTGGGAAATGCCCATCTTCTTTGCTGCTCCTATCTGATCCAAGCCTTCGTAATCCTTCAGGCGGATCGCTTCGAATTCATCAACCGTGAGGACTACCTCCTCTAACGAAGTCACGGCAGACCCGGCCGGTCTGAAATGTGTGAACCCGGGCCTGCACCAGACCTTTCTTGGAATCCTCGGTCTTGGCATAATTTCACTTAACTCTCAATTATCCCCTTGATTTATTTCTTGGTTTCGAGTTCTTTAAGCCTTTCGTTTATTGCCTTGATGTCCTCGTTTATCGCCCCGAGTTCCTGTTCGAGTGCTTCCTTGTCCGCTTTGAGACCCGCGATTTCATCTTCCTTTGTGTACTGGTATGCCGGATACTGGCTGTAGCGGACGGGAACTGTTCTCGGCGGGCTCGCCGGGTAAGCCGGACGGGCAAACCAGAATCTCCTTCTTGCGAATCCTCTTCCGAAGCCGCGTCCGAGACCTCTTCCGAAGCCCGGAGCCGGATTTGCATATCCAGGTCTGTCAAATCCTGCGCAGTAACCCGCTGCTCTTCCGGTCATGGGTCCTAAACCCCATGGACCTGTTCCATCTCCCCATGGCATTCTTACCACCTCCACTTATATAGATAACCTGCTCAACGCTCTTACGAACGTTTACGGAAACGCAGACGAGCTGCGTTAACCTTCTTATTTTGAATTTATATTCATTATTTATATTGAATATATATTCATTAGGGTTTATAAAGCTTTCGGTAGCGGGGGCTTTGCCAAAAAACTAGTTTATGCACAAAAAATCCTTGAAAATCCTTACTTTATGGGCAAAGCGTTAGCGGGTTTGTGACTGTTTCTGTAGAATTATCAGGAAATCGGTGCAAGACGCCAAAATACCGCTCACTTTCTGTCTTTTCTGAGGTAAACTACCACGCAGTCTTCGATTACCCGCCTTGCTCAAAACACTCCCTGCATTTCTGGTCCAGTTCCTCAAGGCGTGGTTTTCTTAAATAAACATCCCTTTCCAAGTCCAGCCCGCTCTCTTTATAAAAACTTAAAACCAGATCCAGCTTCTCCTTTCCTATAAAAAATTGTTTCTCCCATCCCTTTTCTATTTCCTCTGCAGGTAATTTATCCAGCTCTGCTCTATACACATTTAATCTTTAAGGAAAAAATCTTTAAGGAAAATAATTTAAACTCAGCTTTTGCCATTTTCGAGAAGTTGTTCCGACCATTATGGGGCAGGGAACGACTCATCCGCCCGCGAGGAGTTTAATGCCCAAAAGGAAGGCCACCCCTATTATGAAGAAGGCAAAGGACAACATGGATTTCTTCAGATTTTTTTCTTTGTGAAGTTCCGGAATGAGGTCAGAGGAAGCGATGTAGATGAACCCTCCCGCGGCGAACGGGAGGAGGAATGCGACAGATTCCGGCGTTTGAAGGAGGAAGAATCCTATCAGCCCTCCGGCCACGCACGTGAGCTGGGAGAGAAAATTGAAAAGGAGCGCCCGGCCCTTCTTTAATCCCCCGTAGACAAGGACACCGAAATCCCCGAGTTCCTGCGGTATCTCGTGGGATATTATAATCAGGGTTGTGATCAGGCCGAAAGGTATGCTCACTATGAAGCTCGCTGCTATCACAAGCCCGTCGATAAAGTTGTGTATGCCGTCCCCAATAAGTATCAGCTGTGTGTACGGATGGACATCGCATTTCCCTTCATGGCAGTGGTGCCAGTGGAGGAATTTTTCTATCAGGAAGAACGCAACAAAGCCTGTCATAACGTATGCAAAGACCGCAATGGAACCCATCTCTTCCAAAGATTCCACTATCAGGTGGAAGAACGCCCCGCTCAAAAGCGCACCGGCGGAAAAGGCGACGAGCATGATAAGTATTTTCCTGAGCAGCTTGTCCCTGAGCCACAGCGTCAAAACCCCTATCAGGGCCACAAACCCGTCTATCACAGTCGCTATGATGATGAACAAAAGGGTTTCCAGAGCCATATCAATTAATTGCCTGGCCTGGTTTAAATTGTTTAGAAAAATGCGCCGACAACGTAAAGAAGAAAAACTTGAAATTGATTGCCCGAAAAAATTATTTATATGCACTAGAAATAATTGTAATTATGGTTGACCGTCAATTATTCGATTATGTCAAAGTCGCGTTAGAAAGGGGCAAACCTGAATCTTCTATAAGGAGAGAACTCAAAAGGCATGGCTGGCCTGATTCTGAAATAGAGGGCGCTTTCAGGGCAATAGAGAGGGGGAGAGCCCCACAAGCCCCTGACTATCATCACCACTCAGACAGGAGACACGAAAAGGTGCATGTGGAAATGAAGGGCGGCCAAGGGTCAGGATACCACAGCAGGTTCTTCCGGCTTCAGGATGGGGAGAAGATATTCTTTGAAGCAAAACCTCTGAAAGGTTATCTCTGGTATATGCTGGTAAGTTCTTTTGTGGGTATTTTCTTTTTGTCCATTTTCATAGTCCCTTTCTCCCTGCCTCTTGCAATAATTCTTATTTCGGCCAAGATGAACGGGCAATTGCTTTTTTTACTGGCCATTGGTTCGGCTATCATGATACTTATAGTGATTCTGGACATAGTTCTCGTCAAAAGAAGATATGACATGAGATACTACTGGATCACAAACAACAGAATAATCGTAAAGAGGGGGTTGATAGGATATTCAATAAACTCCATCCCGCTTGAAAGGATTTCCGATGTCCTGATATCGCGTTCTTTCCTAGAGAGAATTTTTGGCTTCGGCAGCCTTCACATACAAACACTCGCAGGCCAGTACAGCATAAGAGGAAGAGGGGGCGCCGAAGGAAACCTTAAGGCAATACCCAACCCGGAAGAAAACCAGGCTCTTGTTTTCGAGCTACTCAAACGCCGAAGAAAGAGTGAACACCTTACCATTTAAAATGGAATATAAATGCGCCGACCGGGAATTTCACATTCTTTCCCTTTGGGTCGCGAGCCTTTGTGACTTGCGACGGCGTCCGGAAAGGATCGCTTTGAACCCGGGTTACAGGCTTTCTCCGTTGGCGGCGGGAAGTGTTGAAACCCGCCGGAGGTTTCAACTTGGGAAGCCCGTGTCCTACTGCCTTCGAAACCTTCTCGCGAAGGAACATACCAGGTTGCCCAAACCTTTTCATTTTTTCGCTAAAGCCTTTGTGGAAGCTTCAGCTCCTGGAAAAGGCTTTCTAGACTATCGGCGCGTCATAAAATTTATAGTAAACTAAAATAAAAATTATAAACTTTGATTTAAAAGAGCGTTAAAAAATAAAAAGGCGCTAGGGACAAGCGCTACATGTAAAGTATAACGCTGGGTGCAGGATTCGAACCTGCGCGGGCTTGCGATCGAATGACGCAGATGAACTGCGTCCAACGTTTTTCGCCCACAGGGTTAGCAACCTTACGCAACCACATGATTTCTCAAAAGATTTCTGCGCCTTAACCACTCGGCCGTTGGGCCTGGAAACATTTCATTTCCAAGAAACCCAGCTTAACCTACCCAGCAATTCACATCAATTTGTTTCTCGTTGCGATCATCTTTTCGTATTTCTCCACTTTCGTGTTATTATGTGGATTTATATCTTTAAAAAATCTTTCCATGTTTTTCCAGCCTGCCATTCTTATTTTAAAATTACTTTTTTCAAGCCACATGTAAAACCCCAAATCCCTCATAATTTCTTTCAATTGTAGCAGGTGCTCAATAGAACGGCTTGCAATGTCTATCACAGGATTTTTATATTTTCTCCCTGTTGTCCTCAAATAAACAGAACCATCTGTATCAAAAATTCCTCTTGCGTATGGTTTCCAGTATTCAGAATTGTTTAATATTACCTGTGGAATTTTCACCCTGTGGGATTTCCTGCCTATCGGGAACTCGAGAAGCGCGTTAAAAATCCTCGCGGCTTCCTTCCCGCACACCCTTATCCCGATTACGTAACCTCCTGGATATGACCTTTTTATGATTTTGAGATTCTTCAAAAACAACTTCTCGAAAATAGGTTTTACGTAATGAACATAGTAATAAAGCTCTTTTTCATTGCTCCTGACTTCTAAAACATAACTTCTTTTTGTTGAATATAAACTACCGTCTCCTGCGAATATCCCGCACGCCTCGCCAAGGATTTCTTTGTTCAGAGACAGCAGTTCTCTCATAATTAGCACTGAACGTCATGGTTTAAATATCTGCGCCTTACGAGGAAATCTTTATAAATATTAGTTTTATATATCAAATCAATTAAACTATGTCGAGGTGGGTGAATGGCTATCAAGGTAGCGAGTGTTTCTGAAACATATGGAAAAGATGTTTTCACGAACAAGGGAATGTTCTGCGGGAAAGTAGAGGATGTGGAGTGCGATCTCAAAAGATTCAAGATACGTTCTTTAGTTGTCAAGGCTGCCAAGGAATCCTACATTTCAAAAATGCTGGGGAGCAAGAAAGGGGTGATCATACCATTTCCCATGGTGGAGTCAATCGGGGATATAATCCTCATAAAGCACATATCGCTTCCTGCATCGGAAGAAGAAGGCGAAGCTAAAGAACCGGCGGAAAGTCCTGAACAGGCGAGTGCTACAACGAGGGTATAAAGCCAGAAAGAATTTGGGATTTCCCTCTTTTAACCAGGACCATATCCTCTATCCTAAAGCCACCTCTATTTTTTATGTAAATGCCTGGTTCCACTGTGAGTACCATGTTTTCTTTCAGGGTCTTTCCCACAGGGTCGTGGACCGACAGACCAACACCGTGGCCAAACCCGTGAACCACCCTGTATCCCTTCTTCTTAAAGAGCTTTCTGTGGAGTTTTTCGATATCCATGTAGGCAACATTCACCCGTATATTCCCGGCTATTTCATCATGTATTTCCTTCACGTCTTCGTATATCTGTTTTTCTTTACTGCCCCACCTCTTGCAGAACATCCTTGCGATATCCGAACAGTATCCGTTCACCTTGCAGCCTATGTCCACAAGCACCATGTCCCCGGAGCGAACCACCCTTTCGTTTGGCCTGTGATGAACATACGCTCCCTGCGGACCAGAGGAAACGATGCTTTCGAAGGCGTTTGCTACACCATGCTTCCTGAACTCTATGTCTATCTTGTTCGCTATCTGGGATTCTGATTTTCCGACCAGGTTATTACCTATGTTTTCAAAAATTTTACCGGTTATCTTTATTGCCTTCTTTATCTGTTCTATTTCGTACGCGTCCTTAACCATCCTCGGAATTTCAAGAAATTTGCCGAAGGGTCTGAGTTTTATTTTGAGCTTTCCAAGTTCACTGAATAGGACTGCGCTTAGCTGTTTTTCATCATATCCGAGTCTCCGGTAGCCCTTCAGTTCCTTGATGAAATCCTTTACGCTGTCGATGAAGACCGTGTTTCTGTATTTTATTATGGCTTCGTTTTCAAGGGGCGTGACTATGAGTTTGGGTTTCCCGTCGGCAGGGGAAACAGCGAATATCCTGTCCTCTGCAAGCCCGCGGTAGCCCGTATAGTAGTATATGTCGTCATTGTTTGTGAGGAGGACCGCATCCACATTCTTCTCCTTCATCAGCTCCTGGAGTTTTTTCTGTCTTTTCGAAAAGTCAGGTCTCATAGTATTAATTGGCAGGGGTTGAATAAAAATGCTGACAGGTTTTGAAAAACCGCTTTAAAGGAGTTACAAATCGAGAAACCCCCTTAAGTACTTCTCAGGGCCCCTCGGCGGCAGTCCATTGCCGGAACAGTGCGGAGGATTTACGCCGTATTCCTTTATCTCCAGAAGTTTCCCCTTCCTGAACCTCATTTCCAGTATCCTCACGCGCAACCCGGGCTGGGTCGATTTCCATCCGGCAATGGTGTCCGCAGCATATTCATTGTCAGTAGAAAAATAAGGTTCCCACCTGTTCCATTCTTTCGTAAACTGCACTTCATACAGGGTTTTGATCCCCTTCTCCGGTTCCGGCATATTAAATTTTTAGCAAAAAGTTTTTTAAACGTGGTTTTAGATGGGGCCGCGAGGATTTGAAGTCCGGTGGAACAAACGCGTGTCGCCTTTCAATTCTTTCTCCGGCATCCTTGAGATGCCTTTCCGCTGGTTCCAACCCCGGTCGGCAGCGTTACGTAAGGTTCCGGAACTTTTTGCTTGAGGTTTTTGTGGAAGTTTCAACTCCCGGAAAAACCTTACCCCATGCTGCAATGCTCACGGCGTCACGTCTCCTGCGAGACGGAGACTAAACCACTGCAGAGCCCTGAGCTCCTGTTTTTGGGTGAGCCTTAGCCTTTTGCGGAAGGCGAAGACTCCTGTAAAAAGGCTCAGGAGCTTAGCTACACCACGGCCCCTTCGGGTTTTTGGGTTCTTAATATAATACATATTGATATTATAAATTTATGAGATGCCTATGAAATACGACCTCGAAGGAATGAGGGATGAGCAGAAAAGGATTTCCGGGAAAATCATCCTCGAAGACAGGCTTCCGGAAAAAATAAGGACTATCGCCGGTTTTGACATAGGTTATTCCGGGGGGAAGGCAAAAGTGGCCGGGGTCGTTCTGGATTATGAAACCCTCGAAATTCTGGAGAAGAAAGTAATGGAAACGCCAGTTCGCTTCCCCTACATCCCCACCTTCCTTACGTTCAGAGAGGGCCCTCCTGTTATTGAATGTTACAGGAAGCTCAAGAGGAAACCGGACATTCTGATGTTCAACGGCCAGGGCATCGCCCATCCGTTAAGAGCGGGTTTGGCGGCCCATGTAGGTGTTCTCATAGGAAAGCCGAGCATGGGAGTCGCTCAAAAAAGGCTGGTAGGGGAATACAAAGAACCGAAACAAGAGGGAGAATTTTCGAAACTTGTTTTTGATGGAGAACAGATCGGCTGGGTTGCGCTTTCGAAGGCCAAATGCAGGCCCATATTCGTTTCTCCGGGCCACATGGTTTCTCTTGAGACTTCGCTCGCGATCTGTCTTCACTGCCTGAAGGGAAGAAAACTGCCTGAACCTCTGGTTTTGGCCCACAATTTTTCAAAATAATTTTTTAATAGTAATATTTAAATATTAGATAAATTTACATAATTATAGTTAAAATATACAAAAAATCCTTTTAATAATAAAAAATAAATTTTAAAGGGTGCAGGAATGGAGAACCTGATTAATATAAACAGGAAAGCGGAAGGCATCGAAGAAATCGTGAAAATTGACAAGAAAACAAAGAAGAAGGTCCTGAGGTTTTTAAATTTCTTATCCGGCTGAATCTCACCCTCACCATGTCAAAACTTATAAATACAACGTTTCTATATTGTATCATTTGAACTCATGGTGTAAGATATGATAATACCCGTCCGCTGCATGACCTGCGGCAAACCTCTCGGTCACCTCTGGGAAAGGTATAAAAAACAGGTGGAGAAGGGAGCGAACCCGAAGAAGGTTCTCGATTCCCTCGGCATCGAAAGATACTGCTGCCGCTCGCTGTTTCTAACACACGTAGAGATGATGGAGAAAGTCGGAAAGTTCAAGAAGTAATTTATTGGAAGGGAAACAAATTCTAAACATGAACGCTTCTGAAAGATACGGGAAGGCCAGGGTCTGCGTCCTGCTCGGCATATTCGGAAACCTCTTCCTGGGAATTTTCAAACTGGCTGCCGGTCTTCTGGGAAATTCCTTCGCTGTGGTCGCGGACTCCGTTCACAGTCTGTCAGATACGCTTACCAGCGTGGTTGTCTGGATAGGTCTGAAGCTGGGAAAGAAACCTCCTGACAAATACCATCCATACGGGCATGGGGATACAGAACCCATAGCAGGACTCATTGTTTCCATAATTATATGTCTGGTGGCATTCGAATTCGCGCGGAGTTCGGTTTTTGGCATGCTGGCAGGGGAAGTCCAGACGCCAGGAATGATAGCGCTGGTGGCGGCCGTGGTTTCTGTGTTCGCAAAATACTGGATGTCTGCATTCGTGAAAAAAGTTGGAAAGGGTATAAACTCCCCCGCCCTTCTTGCAGACGCAGCCCACCACAAATCAGATTTCTACACATCCGCTGTTGTTATAGCGGGCGTGGGAGGAGCGATGCTCGGATTTGCAATGCTCGACCGGATTGCAGGAATGATAGTCGCCCTCTGGATCGCAAAAATAGGGTTTGATGTGGGAAGAAAGAATATACGCTCGCTCATGGGTGAGATCCCATCAGACCATGTTTTGAAGGATATAAGGAAAGTGGCGAGAAGTGTGAAGGGCGTAAGGAATGTTCATAACGTTCGGGTGCACTATGTAGGGCCGAATGCCTGCGTTGCGATGCATTTGAACATTGACGGGAGAAAGAGACTTTCCGAGGTTCACAGGATAGCAACAGAGGTGGAGGAAAGGATTAAAAGGCAGGTGGAATATGTAAGCTCCGTGGTCGTCCACTGCGAACCGGATTAGCCGGACAATCAGCAGACAATTCTCAACCAGAAACAACCTTAAGAACTGTTACCGTGAATGTCAGATTCTTTCCCGCGAGTTCATGGTTGAAATCAAGGGTCATGTGCGTCCCGTTCTCGCTTACTACCCTCCCGTTTCCTGCAACCGTTCTCACCAGGCCTCCTATTATCGGCGTGAGCGTTATCTTTATTTTGTCTTCGGTCACGTTAACAACGGATGTTCCGTAACTCGTATGTATCACCTGGCCGTCTTCCGCCTCCTGTGTGAATATAACGTAAGGATCCTCTATCTTGACAACCTTTATGGGCCATGACATCCCTTCCACTTCATACACCTTGTTTAAAACAGGGAATTCCCCCATCGTAAGGTTGAAAAGCTCCATCGTTGTGTTTACCGTCCTGTTCAGTTCCTGCGTCAGCGGTACGTCCATCAGCAACTGGGGGTTGTATTCACCGTATGCCTTGTCAGGGGCGAGCGTAAATCTTTTGGTTTCTCCTTCCCTCATGCCCGTGACAGCCTCGTCGAACCCGCTTATGACCCGACCCGAGCCTGCGGTGAATGTGAAGTTTCCGGAATCAAAGACCGTTCCGTCCTCAAGTTCTCCCGTGTACTGCACAAGAACGGTATCCCCCTTTTTGACAACGGGTTTCTCCGGACCGCTGAATATAAGAACCGCTCCCAGAATGGCAACAAGGACAAGAATCGCGGCCGCGTAAAGAAAGGGAAACCCTCTGGACTGCATTTCCAGCTCCTTCTTCAGTTCTATCTCCTTTCTCTTGTCTATCTTTGCTATCTTCTCTATAACCTTCTCTTTCCTGGGTCTTCCTTTAACCACTTTCTTCTCCGGTCTCCTCTGTTTTTTGGTCTTCGCCATCCTTACACCAAAAAATACAATTTAATTCTTTTTGGAGGGTTACATAAAAAGATTTTAGTCACAATCCTTGCCGCAGTAGGTAAATGTTGTATTCTCTATTCTTACCTGTTCCCCGGGCTCGCAGATTCCGTTTCCGCAATCACAGTAGTTGTTCGTGAAAGTGGCTCCGATAAATGGACCGCCTGTCTCGGGGTTGATACCCAGTTCCAGTTCGTGGTCTCCTTTATTCGTTGCTATCCTGACCAGATCGCCCGGCTTGTGCCCGGAAAGCAATCTTAATAGCCATGAGGAGTCCCGTACGTTCTCATTGTCAAAAACCAGGATTGTTTCGTTTTCCTGCAATCCAGCAAGGTATGCCGGTGAATCCTCAAACACATCAACAACCAGAACACCGCAGGGGAGGCCAGCCTGAACAGGGAAAGCA
The DNA here is from genome assembly GCA_964613955.1 of uncultured archaeon. Taxonomy (GTDB): domain Archaea; phylum Aenigmatarchaeota; class Aenigmatarchaeia; order QMZP01; family QMZT01; genus CS3-C152. The sequence goes on from CAZTJN010000003.1 coordinate 38,298, forward strand.
ATTAAAATCACTGCCAGCAGTATCAGCCTTAACGACAGGGGATTGAATATGAGAATTGATAAAGAGACCAGAAGGAGACCTTTCCTGTCCTTTCTCAGTTCGCTTAGGGTTTTGGTTCGCAGCATGCTGAAGAAGATAATCAAGGCACAGGCAAATGGATACGTTATAAGTGATTCCAAGAGCCCAGAGATGACCAGAGAAACATACTGAACAGGCAAGGGTATCAGAATGCTAATCTGGGAACCACTTATGAAGTTGCCCGCGTGTCCAGCCAGAATAACGATTCCTGCATAAATGTAAGGGACGAGCAGGGCCAGAATGATCTTGTATTTGTTCGGTCTCAGGAATTCGGACACGTTCATAATATAAAATTGTATTCGCATGGATAAAAATTAAATATCTCCGTTCTGCCCGGCTCCTTCGCCGACAGGGATAAGGCCGCGCTTCTGCATGTACCTGCAGATAGAACAGAATTCCAGGCCTGTCTGCCCTGGAGAAACCTCGCCGTTCATTATCCTCTTCGCGATGGAATTTATCATTTCAAGAAGTTCCGGATGTTCCCTGAACGAAGAGAACTTCCTGCCGCGCATATTCCTTTTGTAATGGGAAATCGCCGGCTGGCTGGTGTCCAGAAGATCGGCTGCCTTGCTCTGCGTGATGCCGTGGTCTTCCACCATCTTCTTTGCAATGAGGGCGCGAACGCCCGGGAGTATTTCAGAGCTTACGTATTCGCACAGCGGTTTCATAACCGGAACCTCCAGGTCCCTTTGTTTTTCTTGTGTTTAAACATGGATTGTATAATTGGGAAAAAGGATTTATAAATATAACGGCGTTATTTATTTTTTCAATCAAGTGAACCTGCTCGCAACGAAAACCAAATCGTATATGTCTATTTCTCCGTTATCGACAATATCAATTGTTGAATTCCAGAACTGGTCGGAAGCGGTTAAACCGAAATGAGAGCTCAAGATAGCCAAATCATAAACGTCAATGTAATAATCAATATTTATATCACCACAAATTTGCGGAAATGGTGGTGATTCGCAAAGTATCTCCCTGCCTATTCTGCGATGGAGATTCAATCTGCCAGGATATTCCTTCACGCCCGTCACAGCGTTTTCTTTAATGTTAAGGAAGCAATAGGCATTTGATGATGTTTGGCTCTTTCTCCAAACGGTCTGTATATGTTCACCGATACCGTAATAATTCATTGGTATGGGAACATCCCCATAAGTTCCCCATAAATATGTTCCGATATCCTTTATATACCATCTGCCCTCGCTCGGTCTCCATACCGCGATGTCATCTTTCCCGTCGCCATCGTAATCGGCAGGTACGGGGATGTCGCCTGAGGTGCCCCATGTAAGATTATAGCTACCTGCCTGTGAACCCATTATACTCCATAACCCTGTTTCATTGTTGAAAACTGCAATGTCGTCCTTTCCATCGCCATCGTAATCGGCAGGTATGGGAATATCACCTTCAACACCCCATAAATATGTTCCGATATCCTTTATATACCATCTGCCCTCGCTCGGTCTCCATACCGCGATGTCATCCTTTCCATCGCCGTTATAATCAGCAGGTACGGGGATGTCGCCTGAGGTGCCCCACAGAGAAGTCCCGTTGTCTTTTATGTACCATCTGCCCTCGCTCGGTCTCCATACCGCGATGTCATCTTTCCCGTCGCCATCGTAATCGGCAGGTACGGGGATGTCGCCTGAGGTGCCCCACTGAACTACGTGGAAAGTCCCATTTATGAATATATACCAATTCCCATCTATAGGTCTCCACAAGGCAACATTGTCTTTCCCATCACCAGCGTAATCCCCGAAAACAGGAATATCATCATTCTGCCCGCATTCAATCCGGACCGAGCCTTTGGCATCTGAGTATGTAAACCACAACAGACCTTTTACCAGGGGATACGCCTTGGAAGCCTCAAAATACCAGTTCTGCTGGCAAACTGAAGGCATTGGATGAAACAAATCCAGTAAAGAGGAATTAAATTGAAAACTTTCTCCAACTACAACAATTGATTTATTGAATTGCGAGGCCCACAAAAGCGATGACCACTCCATATCAGGTTTGCCCTCGATACGAAACGTGTTGTTCCACACCCTGCTCATGAACCTGTCCCTTTCTGCGCAGGTGGATGTATCCGTTGGATTGAAATAAGGATCAATACCTATCCAGTCTAAATTATCGGGAGGTTCAGTATTAACCAGATTAAAAACGATCATTGTAGGCTTGCCCGGAAAATATTTTTTTGTTATGCTTACCATTTTAGTCAACATCGTCTTGTTGAAAGGAGGTTCATCATAAACGTATATTGCCAGAATATCATTTATGAAATCTATGTTTTCATCCCTCTTTTTTTCAACCGAAGTATCCCATTCAGATTCCGGATTGTATTCGAAAGCGCCTTGAATCCAGTATATTGCTTTCATACCAAGGTTCTTTACAGTTTCAAGACATTGAGAATTCTTGCAAACACAGACATTTGTATAATAAGAAAGCTTACGAAGGTCAGAAATGTCAGAGGGATCCATATAATACCCATAGTACTCCAGATGCGAGAAATTTGCAGTGCAGGTATTATCTATGTAATTGCACAAGCCATCAGGTTCACAATCAGCATCATTATTACAAACGGTGGCCTGCGCATACATGGAAATCAGTAAGAAAAAAATCACCAAAATAATCAAAACCAAAGCTCTCTTCATAATTTAATTTTATAGTTCTCTATAACTAATATAAAAGCAATTAAGGGACAAAAATGTATTAAAGAAATGCTGCACTTTTATGGTGTTATGAACTGTTTATCTTGGTGGTGCCGCGCCTGATTCAGACCTTCAAGACGTCATACCTCCGTTCCCCCATGCCCATCTTTTCCGCATATTCCGGCTGGACAGAAACATCGATGTTGTGCATTTCCCTGAAAACGTCCTTTCCTGCCTTTTTGTTTATCATGTCTATTGAGGCCTGTTCAATCGAAACAATATCTCCCGAGGCGAGAACTCCTATGTCTTTCATTATGGGTTTTCCTGAATTCGCAAGGCAGTCGCAGTGCGGCGTGATATTCAGAAGGAAATTGAAATAAATCGTTTTCATTTTGCCGGTTATTCCCTTCGCGTATTCAACCATCCTTTCCTGCAGTTCTTTGTGCGTTGTTCCGTCCCATGGGATTTCGACAGCCCCGTAAGGGCAGACCTCTATGCATTTCGCGCAACCTATGCATTTCTTTTCATCCATGACCGCGTATTTTTCGAGAGAAATTGCGCCCACCGGGCAATTCTCGACGCATGTCCCGCATGCCCTGCATTTCGAATGACCGAACACAGGCCTGACCTTTGCATGCATTTCCAGTTTCCCTGCCCTGCTTCCCAGGCCCATGCCTATGTTTTTCAGGGCGCCGCCGTATCCTGCTGCCATGTGACCTTTGCAGTGGGAAACAGCGACCATGAGATCGTAATTCCTGAGCAGCGATCCGACTTTCACTTTCCTGAAGTGCCTGCCTTCGATTGGTATCTCCCATTCGCCTTCTTTATCGCATATCACAACAGGAGCAAAGGTGAAGCCATGGGCCTTCGCAAGCAAAACGTGGGTTTGGGTTCGCAGTCTTTCGCCGCGATAGAGGGTATTGCATTCAACAAGTTCAGGCGTTCCGCCTTCCGACCGGATGATATCGCATATTTTTCTTGCGAAGGCGGGGTCGAGATGCGTTATGTTCCCCTTCTCCCCGAAGTGGACTTTGACGGCGACTTTCTTCCCTTTAACTTCGAAGTTCCCGGAAACACGCTCATAGAGTTTCCCGAGGGATTTGACAATCTCTTCTTTTTTTGTGGCTGGCAAAAAATAAACCCTTGACATATTCTATAGATAGGCGGAATTTTTAAAATATAAATCCCCTTGAATAAAAATTAAATATGATACTGGAAAAAACCACGTTTACAAAGCATCTCGTTTTGATTGCAGGGGCCGTTCTTGTTGTATGGGGAGCCATACAGCTTGCCTTCTCGGGAATCGTGACTCTCGGCTATTTCGGACCGGGAACCAACTATTACAGGATTATGCTGATGGGCCTTGGACTCGAGGGTCTCTCATCTCTTCTGACAGGCATATTTCTCGCGTTTCTCTCGAAGGATATAGGAAGGGCAAGCGAGATAGCAAGGAAATTCGGAATCATAACGAGCGGGATACTGTTTGTTTTTGCTGTATGGGTTCTTGCCACGGGCCCGCTGATCATTCCCATAGTCGGGGCTGATCCCGTGGTGAAGGTGATATGCGGTTTCCTGGTCCTTGTCCCGCTGATCCGTTACAAATACTATTTCAACTGGTAGCTTCATTCTCTTTGCGGTACTCAGTGTAGGAGTAAACAATCAGGTAACCTGCCACCACAAAAACAGGTACCAGGATTATCAGAAGCATGTAACCAGGGAAAAACATTGAGAACAGAACAGCGAGAGCGAGTATTTTGAACAGCTTGCTTCCCCTCTTATGCGTTTTGTTCCATACCCTCTCGCTGCTCAGTGTCCATGGTGTCCGGATTCCCACGAACCAGTTCTGCCTTGCATTCTCCATCAAAACCCCTGCGCAGTAGAATAACACCGCAATGGCAGGCAGAACGGCCTGGCTCATATTGTATTGGATGCCTATGTTCGAGAGGATGATAAGGGTCTGTATGTAAAGGAAAAACACCATCATAATCAAAATAAATCTGTCGTAATGCTTTCTGAATTTCTCTATGTTTTTTCTGAGCGGGTCCACCCTTGGGATGGCAAGGAAGAGCAGGAACAGGCCCATCGAAGTCAGGGGCAACAGAAAAATCCCCCAGAACTTCGGAAGGTAGCCGTTGACCTCGCCTTTCGCATTCCAGTGAGAGGCAACCCTCTCCGGGAATTGCGGGTAGAAATATATGCTCACGGCGAAGGAGAGGAATATTAAAAAAATCATCGCTACTTCGCTGCCCCTCATATTAGAATATTGTCCGCCTGCAATAAAAGATTTGACTCTTCTGACCCTCTCAAAGAATATATTTGTTAATGGCTATTATCACGATTATGAACAGAAGGAGGAGCAGGATAAGTGTGTAATCAAATCCTCCTCCGGTTTCCTGCGTCTCTTCTGCCTTCGGGGGTCCTTCCTCGATCAAAATTTCACTTGCATTGTACGAAAGCTCTGCAAGAAAAATCGCCTGCGTGTAGTTCCCTTTGTTGAAGTTGTCAACGGCCTGGGAAAAAACATTCGAAACTCCCGTGACGTTGAGGCCCATATCCAGCGCCTTCTGCAGGCTTTCCCTCGCCTTCGAGATTTTTTCATCCGCCTCTTTCCGCATGTTCTCTTCTTCCACAACCTCCGGAGGCTTCTCTCCGTGGACGTAAATGCTTATCGGCTCCTTCTTGTCCAGCCCGGCAAGCGGAGAAATAACGTGAATTGTCATGTTATAATAACCGAAGGCGTTTTCAGGCGCCCTGAGGTTCACATTGACCGTTTTCACGATCTCAGGATACAGTATTTTTATGGAATTCCAGCTGGAAAACCAGCCTTCAGGTGTATCAGGCGTTTCGAAACTTATGTTCAGATTTGCGAGTGTCACGTTCCCCGTGTTGTTTACGGTGACAGGAATTGTTGATATCTTGCCCTGCGTAATGTTTATCATATCCACGGGATAGAGAACCGTGACCTCCCTCACAGGAGGGAACTGCGAAGTGACAAAAGACGGAATGAAAATGACAGAAGCGATTATGAGCAAAAGGGTTTTTTTCATATTAAGAAATTGGTCTGCGGTATATATAATTTATCCGAACATTTCCCCCAAGGACTTCCCAAAGGCCTCTGATATGAATTCGGCCTGCCCGGACTTCCTCTTGGCTATGTTCACGACACCGCTTATCTCCGCACCCATCCCCTGTGAGAGCGAATCAAAGAAAGCAAAGAGTTCATTTGGGTCGAATTCCCTGGCCTTTCCAACAAGCTGTATGGTAGAACCGCTCATGTCTTTTGAAAGCCCGATATTGAACATGCACATGGCCTTCCCATCGGAATGTATGTAAGAGGCAGACTTCTTTCCGCGTTTTTCCAAAAGTTTTTTCAGGCCCAGGCCGATCGCGAAGCCGGAGTTTTCGACTATCTTGTCTGACGGGTCTTTGGACTCTGTTTCAAAGAAGAAGGGCGAATGTTCGGACAGCCCGTTTACGATTTTGTCCAGAAAAACATGTCCTGTCTTAACATATCCCCTTTTCCCGGATTCTGATATCCTTATTTTCACATCCCCCTTTCTCGCGTCCGCCCCGTCCTTTGTGAGCTTTGCCCTTCCGTTGCCGAAACCAAACATCTTGAAATCTTATCAGGGAGATTTAAAAATCAGTCCGCACTATTCGCATTACAGCGAATGAATATGACCAAGGAGAAACATGAAGGCAGCCGCCAGCAAGCAGAAGCCGAAGATGAGGGTTACCGTCATTTGCCAGTCCGGCGGGGTCAGGAGTATAATTGCAAGCATCAGGAACAAGGAAAAGAAAAGCAGAAGAACCTTGGACGTGTTTTTATGCATCTTTGAACACCACACTTATTAGGATTCAGAAAGGGGATTTATATTTGTATTTATTTACATTTCTTGTAACCAATTAATGCTGATGACATGTTCATCAACGATACAAAAGACTATTACGAGAATATCAAGGACCCGGAAGGAGGGATGGACGACGAGATTACAGTTTCGCATCTTCTTCGCCACGAAAACAGTTTTACAAGAGACGGACTTCCTTTTGGCGTACTGCTAGCAAAAACTTTGAAGGAGACTGGTCTGCTCAACGAAGGAGCGAAAGTTCTCGAGGTCGGGCCGGGCCTCGGAGACCTCGCCAAAAATTTCTGCAGGGAGGCGAAGCCGGATGAATATGTCTTCATGGACATTTCGCCCAAAATAATAAATTTCCTGAAAACACGGTTTGGAGAGGGGAAGTTCGATTTCATTCTCGGTGACTTCCTGCAAAGGAAAATCAAAAGGAAGTTCGACCTCATAATATGCAACGAAGTCCTCAGCGATTTTCCCACGATTGTAGACTTTGATACCAAGAAACCAGGAAAAGGGATGTACAAAGATGCAAAAAGGATGATGAAAGAATACGGCCTGCGGGGGAAGGGAATTTTCAGCTTCAATTACGGGGCAATAAAATTTCTGGAGGTTTCAAACAGAATTCTCGGGAAGAACGGGGTCATCTTCATAAGTGAACAGAAAACTTCACGGTTCCCGGAGCGCATACGCATGTTCGGTCACAATGAATACACCATAAGGATGGAGTGGCTGGAGAAAGCGGCAAAGAAGCTGAAACTTTCGGTCATCAAAAACGGACGTTTGACGGAATTTCTCGGGATAAAGAAGAAGAAATTCGTGAGTTTTTTCTCGCAGCCCGAGCTGCGAAACCTCTACATCTTCATGAAAAGGAATGGTCTCGTCCCTGAACAGAGGGCCCAAACAATAGACGAGTTTCTGGCGGCCAACAAGGATTTTATCAGGACAGAGAATCCGGAAAATTATAAAAAATTCCTCGAGAAAAACGCATGCTTCCTTACCAATGTAACGGACAAATTCGCTTACATGATTCTCAAAAAACAAGTCCAATAAATATTTAAAATCATATATTTTCCGATTTATTCTTTCAACTGGCGAAATGCATTTAAAGAAATTCTTTCAATTAAAATTATTCTTTGGTAGGTCGGGGTTGGGACGCACTTTATTATAATATCCGGGTCTTTCTCCGGATATTTTCACCTTTTACTCACCGCTTCGTGTCCGTCTCAAGACCGCTCCAGTCTTCCATTTTTTCAAAAACTAACTTCCTGATTAATTCTGATACGTAATCGGCAGTCTCGTTGTCTCCTGCCTTTCTGGCGGCATCTCCGAAGCCCCTGAGAATGTTTATTTTGTGGTCCGCATAAAACAGTGCTTCTTCTGGAGCATGCTCCGATATAAATTCTTTTGTAAATTTATCAAACAGCACTCCTGTTTCATTTATACCTGCGAGAGTGTTTGCGTATTCTTTCGGGTCATACCCCTGATTTATACATATCTTGTAGCTTTTTTCTCCAATTTCTTTGACAGTAATTTTTATCACCATATAGTTATTAAAAAATGTATTTATAAAGATTTCGGTTGTCCTGTATATTTTCGGAAAAAACCGAAAGAAATGGAAAGTATATTAAGTTCCATGAACCATCTTTAATCATGCCAGAAGAGAAAATAACGCTGGACAAGGAAGTGTTCAAGACACTCGCTTCTGGGACAAGGGTCGACATTCTCAAATCGCTTGACAGGAGAAGGAAAACTCTCACCGAACTTTCGAAGGAATTCGGCATGTCCGTGTCCTCGGTCAAGGAGCATCTGGACAACCTCGTCAAGGTCGGCCTCATCGAGCAGAAGGATGAGGGGCACAAATGGAAGTACTACGAGCTCACGAAGAAGGGGAGGGGCGTCCTTCATCCGGAAGACAAGAAAATATGGATCCTCCTTGGTATTTCGGGAATCGCCTTCGTGGGCATAGCGTACGATCTTCTGAGAACGCTTTCCCGGTCTGTGATTTCAGCTGGTGCCCCGCAGACCGTTCTAAGGGAAACCGCTGCCACGGCCCCTTCGGCAGGCGGCGGAGGGGAGACGTTCGTCCTTGCCCCCCATATTCCGTTCCTGCACATAGCAGGACTCATTGTTTTCGGACTAATCATGATTGCCTCCTTTGTGCATATGAAAAAAAGAAAGAATATCGAGTACAGAATTTAGTTTGCCTTATTCCAGAAGTTTGGCTCTCTGCCTGTAAAATTCCACGCATTTTTTCAGGAGGTCCCTGCCTTTTTTTGTTATCGTATAAACCTGTTTTCTTCCGGATTTTTTCTTTTCAACATAGCCTTTTTTTCTGAGAGAATACAGAACAAAATAGGCAGTCACGTTTCCCGGCCTGAAACCAAATCTTTTTTCAATTTCCTTCCTGAGGACGTATGCATGCGAGGGCTTCTCCCGAAGTATCCTCAGCACGTAGGGCCAGAGGCAATCGTAGGTGTTGTTTCTTTCGAGTTTCTTGAAAGGCATATTACCTGTTATATTTTGTGTTCATAAAATATTTAAATATCAGGACCCAAGTATTTTACAGTTATAAAATATTGGTGGTGTTTATGGCTCAAAAAATGGAAATAAGACCCGCTGAGGGTAAGCTTGGTGTTCTATTGCCGGGATTGGGCGCAGTCAGCACGACATTCATAGCGGGTGTGATGAGTATAAGGAAGGGTTTGTCAAAACCATACGGAAGCGTCAGCCAGATGCAGACCATAAGGCTTGGTGGAAGGGATGAAAAGAGATATCCACTGATAAAGGATTTCATTCCCCTTGCAGACCTCAAAAACCTTGAATTCGCTGCATGGGACATCTTTGAGGATAACGCATATGAAGCAGCGATGAAAGCGAAAGTCCTTGAGAAGAGAGACCTTGAGGACGTGAGGAAAGAGATGGAAAAGATAAAGCCCATGACAGCTGTTTTTGACAGGAGCTTCGTCAAGAACCTTGAAGGAACGCATGTGAAGAAGGGCGAGACCAAATGGGACCTTGCTGAACAGGTAAGAGAAGATATAAGGAAGTTCAGGCAAGAAAAGAAACTGGACAGGCTTGTGACTGTCTGGTGCGGGAGCACTGAAGTTCACATAGAGAAGCAGCCCGTACACGAGACCATAGAATCGTTTGAGAAGGGCCTTAAAGAGAACAACAAATACATCTCACCTTCAATGATATACGCTTATGCCTCCATAATGGAGGGAGTTCCATATGCAAACGGTGCACCTCACCTTACAACGGACATACCTGCCCTTGAGAAACTTGCAGAGGAGAAGGGCGTTCCCATCTCGGGAAAGGACTTCAAGACAGGGCAGACGCTCTTGAAGACTGTGATAGCACCAGGCCTCAAGGCAAGGATGCTGGGTGTGAGAGGATGGTTCTCAACGAATATTCTCGGCAACAGGGACGGCCTTGTGCTTGACGACCCGGGTTCATTCAGGAGCAAGGAAATTTCCAAGAAATCCGCTCTGGAATTCATATTCCAGCCGGAGATGTATCCCGACCTCTACAGGGATTTGTACCACAAGGTGAGGATAAACTACTACCCCCCAAAGGGAGACGACAAGGAGGCCTGGGACAACATAGACATATTCGGATGGCTCGGTTACCCCATGCAGCTAAAGGTAAACTTCCTTTGTAAAGACAGCATACTTGCGGCGCCCGTGGTGCTGGACCTCGTGCTCTTCATGGACCTCGCTCAAAGGGCCGGCCTGAAAGGGATACAGGAATGGCTTTCCTTCTACTACAAATCCCCCATGCATTCGCCGGACATTTATCCGGAACACGACCTTTTCATCCAGCACACAAAGCTCAAGAACATGCTGAGATATATGATGGGCGAAAAGCTAATAACACACCTGGGCCTAAAATACTATGGAGTTGAAGAATGACACTCTATGCCAGGAGGCAGAAGCTGGGAGGATTATCATTTAAGATAGGGAGATTTTTCTCCAAATTCGGCCTATCTCCTAACCAGTGGACATTGCTTACGCTGCTGCCAACGATTGTTACCCTTTACTTCCTGATTCAAAGGGATTTTCTGCTGGCCGCCCTGTTTTTCTTCATCTCATCTTTCATGGACTGGATAGACGGGTCAGTCGCAAGGGTCACGGGAAAGACCTCGAAATTCGGGGCGTATCTGGACAGCATAATGGATCGCTACGTGGAATTCATAATAGCACTTGGTTTTCTCTTTGCAGGCATCCCGGATTTCTATCTTCCGGCCGAATTCTGGATACTGGTTTACGTATTCGGAAGTCTCATGACAACCTACGCGAAGGCGGCCGCAAAAGAGAAGGGCATCGTTGACAGGGAGTTAAAGGGAGGCCTGCTCGAAAGGGCGGAAAGGCTGATAATACTTTTCTTGGGCATGCTCCTTGCGTATTTCAGCATTGTTTACCTTACGTACATCATAGTGATTCTTGCGGTTCTCACGAACGTGACGGCATTACAGAGAATGAAAATAGCAACCGGAGGGTAAGATAAACTTAAAAAATTTTCTGTCAATTAAAGCTATGAAAAAATTTTACAGGGCGAAGGTAATCGGAGTGCTGTCACCAGGAGGCGGACAAACTTCGAACGGGAGAGAGATCGTCCCTGTGTATGACCTGGTACATCTAATTATTACTGATTCTGAGAAGTATAAAAACAACGTTTTTGAAAAGTGTTATCCCATGGGCACCATAAAATACGGAGAAGAGGTCACTGTCAGTGCAGAGGAAATTGAAAGGGCATCAAAAGAAACGCTGCCCAAAGAATACACGGACGGCTAAATCTTTCTTATCTTCCCGGGGCTCGGTTCGTAGCATATGCCTTCGTTAAGCAGTTCATCAATCGCGCTCTCTATGTCCGTCTCTTTGCCTTCGACCTGTTTCATGAGTTCGGAGTAAACGATTCCGTCTCCGGAATCTTCAATTATTTTTAGGATTTGCTTTTTGAGCGTCTTGTCTTCGTTCTCTTTTCCTTCCTCCTGTTCCGCGAAACCTCCGCTCAGGCCCTTGTCTTCGAGTTCTTTCTTCAGCTCTTCCGGCTTCTTGTCCTTGTTCTTCTCCACGATCTCTTTCACCTTCTTGTTTTCCATTGCCTTGTGGATGAGTTCAAGCCTTCGCAGCAGTTCAAAGTTCGGGTCTGTTACCTTCGCTGTGATTTCCGGGATGATGTATACCTCACCCTCGTACTCCCTGACCTTCCCGATAACATCAACTAGGTCTCCTGGTTCCAGAGAATCCAGCGGCTTTGTAGTCTTGAATACCTTCAGGCGGATCGTATCGCTTCCGTCGTCTATAGTGACGCTTGCATAATTCCCGTCGTCTGCTATGAACTTTGAGACAACCGTCCCGAGAATCCTTGCGCGGGATATCTCTTCGCCTGTCCGGGTCTTCACAACGCTTGGCTCGAATCCTTCCTTCCTGATGAAAGACCCGTTCATGATGTCCCATATGCGAACCTTCCTGGCAGTCTGTCTCTCGATCATGGAAAACACTTCTTAATCTTTGTTAATTCTTGTACTTAGGTTTTATAAAATAACCGGGAGTTAACTCGCCTCATGTCTCCCGAAGCACATGCACTTGCATTCCTTGCAGGTGCTGATCGGGATTCCCATATCCTCCTCAAGAATGGTCTTGCAGTTTTTTGTTGAGCCGGGCGGTGTTATTTCCTCCCATTTAGGTCCCGGCGTCCCGGGGTGCGCATTGCAGAAATCTATGCAGGCCCTGTCACATATGTTTAGCTCCCTGCCTTCCGTCCCGGAGCTCGCATTCGTGACGGACTGGTTTGCGGTCTGGCCCGGGCTGCCTGCATAAGCATCGCCGCCGGCCGGAGGCCTGCCCTGCTGAACACACCCGGAAACGGTTAACATGGAAAACAAAACGATTATCAGTACGGCGAACCTGAAATTAATGTGGGTAACCATGCTGATAATTTAACATGAAGGTTAAAATATATTTCGCGGAATAGAAATGTTTATATATGATATCAACCTACAATATATTGAATATAAAGAGTGGTTGAATACAACATATTGTGTTTTTGGGGAGTAGTAAATATCGGGGGGTTAATAAAATGCTCTGTCCTTACTGCATGAACAGCGAACTGAAGGTCATCGATAAAAGGGAATCGGATGAGAAATCGATCCGCAGGCGAAGGGAGTGTCTGAAATGCGGGAAAAGGTTCACGACTTATGAAAGGATAGAATCCGCGGACCTCGTGGTTGTTAAGAAAGACGGGAGGCGCGAACGTTTCGACAGGAACAAGCTGAAAAGCGGGATACTCAAGGCCTGTGAAAAGAGACCGGTAACGAACGAGACCATGGAGAAAATAATAGATGAGATTGAAAGTGACCTGAGAAACCAGGATGATGTCGAAATACCAAGCAAAAGGATAGGGCAGCTCGTAATGAGAAAGCTCAAGAAACTGGACAAGATCGCATACATACGTTTCGCCTCGGTTTATCGTGATTTCCAAGATGTGGAAAGCTTCGAAAAAGAGGTTAAAATTTTGAAAGGTGATAGGAGATGAGTGTGAAAAAGATAAGAAAAAGGGATGGAAGGATCGTTGATTTCGATAAAAACAAGATAGTTAACGTCGTGTGGAAGGCGGCAAAAGCAGTGGGAGGAAGGGACAGGAAACGGGCTGAACGGCTCGCGGAAGAGATCGTGAATGTTGTGAATGCAAGGTTCAAGAAAAAGATACCCACTGTTGAGGACGTGCAGGACATCGTGGAAAAAGTTCTCATAGAGGAAGGCCACGCAAAGACAGCGAAAGCGTACATACTTTACAGGGAACAGCACAAGAAAATGAGGGACCTGAGGAAAATACTGTCTGATGTTGGCGTTGTGGAAAAGTATCTTGATGAAACGGACTGGAAGGTGAAGGAAAACGCCAACATGTCATATTCACTTCAGGGCCTGAACTTTCACATATCATCAACCGTCATCGCCAGGTATTGGTTAAACAATGTGTACCCTTCAGAGATAAGGGACGCCCACGTCTCGGGGGATTTTCACATACATGATCTTGGCATATTCGGAGCCTACTGCGTGGGGTGGGATCTCCGGGATTTGATTATGAGCGGTTTCAAGGGCGTGAGGGGAAAGATAGAATGCAAGCCTGCGAAGCACCTGAGGGTTGCCTTCGGGCAGGTCGTGAACTTCTTCTACACGCTGCAGGGAGAGGCTGCCGGCGCGCAGGCGTTCTCGAATTTCGATACGCTCCTCGCCCCGTACATAAGAAAGGACGGGCTCGATTACAAGGGAGTGAAACAGGCAATGCAGGAATTCATCTTCAACATAAACGTCCCCACGAGGGTAGGTTTCCAGACACCTTTCACAAACATTACCCTGGACCTCGAAGTGCCGGATTTTATGAAGAACGAGGCTGTTGCGCTTGGCGGGAAACTCCTTGACAGCACATACGGCGATTACCAGGAGGAAATGGACATGTTCAACCGTGCGTTCGCCGAAGTAATGCTTGAGGGGGACGCAAAGGGAAGGGTATTCACCTTTCCCATTCCCACCTACAACATAACGAAAGCCTTCGAGTGGAACAACCCGAACTACAACCTCATATGGGAAATGACCGCCAAGTACGGAATACCGTACTTCTCGAACTTCATAAACTCTGACATGAAGCCTTCGGACGTGAGGAGCATGTGCTGCCGCCTCCGTCTGGATAACAGGGAACTGAGAAAGCGCGGCGGCGGGTTGTTCGGGGCGAATCCGCTCACAGGATCCATCGGTGTCGTGACGCTGAACATGCCAAGAATAGGTTATCTTTCAAGGAACGAGGACGAATACTTCGCGAGGCTGGAATCGCTCATGGATGTCGCAAAGAATTCTCTGGAAACCAAGAGAAAGATAATAGAAATGTTCACGGAAAGGGGACTCTATCCCTATTCCAGGTTTTACCTGAGGAACACAAAAAAGGCAACCGGGAGTTACTGGAAGAATCACTTCTCAACCATCGGCATCATAGGCATGAACGAAAGCCTGATGAATTTCATGGACACGAATATCGCTTCGAAAGAGGGAGTGAAGTTCGCAGTCAAGGTTATGGATTTCATGAGGAACCGCTTAATCAAGTACCAGGAAGACACAGGGAACATATACAATCTTGAGGCGACCCCCGCGGAGGGAACATCGTTCCGTCTGGCCCTCCTCGACAAGAAACTCAATCCCGGTATAATGGTTGCCAACGAATACAACGTCAGAAAGAACGGGGCATCTCCCTACTACACGAATTCAACCCAGCTTCCAGTGAATTACACAGATGACATATTCAAGGCCCTGAAACTTCAGGAACCGCTTCAGACAAGATACACGGGCGGAACTGTTCTCCACGGGTTCATAGGAGAGAAGGCTCCTTCGCCAGGGGCGGTCAAGAGCATGGTCAGAAAAATAGCGGAGAACTTCTCTCTCCCCTATTTCACGATAACACCGACATTCTCCATATGCCCGAAACATGGGTATATTTCCGGGGAGCACAAGTACTGCCCTATATGCGACGAGGAAATAGGGCTGAAGAAATCCGCAAAGGCGAAAAGTCTGGAACGTAAAAGAACGCGATGCGAAGTTTATTCGAGGGTGGTGGGGTACCTGAGACCTGTTAACCAGTGGAATGACGGAAAGCAGGCCGAGTTCGAGGACAGGAAAACTTTTGCTATCGGAAAAAAATAGGTGTTTTTATGCTTATCGGGGGCCTGCAGAAAACGTCTTTAATAGACTATCCGGACAAGGTATCATGCGTTATTTTTACTTTGGGCTGCAACTTCCGGTGTCCGTTCTGCCAGAACGTTGACCTTGTGCTGAACACGGAAGAGGCACCGGCAATTTCTGAAAATTATTTCTTCAGATTCCTGGAATCAAGGAAAAATCTCCTGGATGGTGTCGTGATAACAGGTGGTGAACCTCTTATTCAGAAGGACATCGAAGATTTCATTGAAAAAATAAAATCAATGGGCTTCCTCGTGAAACTTGACACCAACGGTTCGCTGCCGGACGTTCTCCGGAAACTGATCGACAAAAAGCTTGTGGATTACATAGCAATGGACATAAAAAGCACGCCTGAGAAATACGAAAAGGCGTGCGGGTGCGGAGTGGATGTAGAGAAGATAAAGAAATCTGTGGAAATCATTATGAACTCCGGAGTGGATTATGAATTCCGGACCACGGCGATTCCAAGGCTGCAAACTAAAGAGGACTTCAGAAAAATAGGGGAATGGCTGAAAGGGGCTAAAAAATATTTCCTCCAGAGATTCTCAAATGAGAGGACGCTCGACAGGGCCTTCAAAAGATACCCGCCCTACACGCAAAAGGAGATGGTAGAAATACGAAAGAATTTAAGTAAGTATTTCGGTAAATGTGAAGTAAGGGGATAGTTGGCATGGGTTTGGTTTACGTCTTCACCGGCAAAGGCAAAGGGAAAACCTCCGCTGCCTTCGGGACTGCAATGAGATTTTTGGGATATGGAAAGCGTGTGGTCGTAATCCAGTTTCTAAAGGGAAGGGAGAGCGGAGAGGTTCTTCTCAGGAAAGAGCTTCGAAACCTGGATATCGTTCAGTTCGGAGGAGGGAATTTCGTTGACCTCAGGAATCCCTCGAAAAAGGACATCGAACGCGCGAAAGAAGCGATGTTCTATGCAGGAAGAGTTTTGCACAGGGTTGACAGGCCTGACCTGCTCGTTTTGGACGAGGTTAATGTTGCGCTCTCATCCGGGATGATTAGTGAAAGGGAAGTTCTGGAACTCATTGAAAAGCTGCCGGAAAAAACCCACCTCATCCTCACAGGGAGAGATGCTCCCAAGGGGGTGATGGAAAGGGCCGATCTCGTGACAGAGATGCGCGATGTAAAACACCCTTTTGCAAAGGGGAGGAAAGCAGAGAAAGGTCTGGAATACTGAGTGATAATATGATTTTGTGCTCGTTCGCCATAAAAGAGCTCCTGAGAAGCAAAAAACTGGTAATCGAGCATTTGAACCCGGAACAGATTCAGCCGGCTTCTGTTGACCTCAGGATTTCACATGAAATTCTCCTTTTGAAGGGGGATGAAATAGAATTCGGAAAGGAACCGGAATACGAAAATATCAGGGAGGAGGAAATTCAAATCCCGCCAAAAACTCATGTGCTTGTCCGTACAATCGAAAGGGTTGAACTGCCGAATGATGTGGGCGGAATAGTCAAGCTGCGAAGCTCTTTGTCAAGAATAGGCGTGATGTTAAATAATGCAGGATGGGTGGACCCCGGGTTCAAGGGCACGTTGACATTGAGTATGTTCAATGCGAATGATGTTCCCGTTAAAATCAGGGCCGGAACGCGTTTTTTCCAGCTTCTTCTCCTGAAACTTGACAGGGAGAGCGAGGGCTATTCAGGGAAATACGTAAACCAGCACGAAGTAACAGGAAGCAAGGCACACATGGACTGACCCCCGGAGAATGCGAAAGAAATATGGATTTAAAGATAAACTCCCAGAATTAAACAGTGTGACAAGATGGAATGGAAGTATGTGCTCGCAGCGATTTTGGTTGCCGTTTTCGTCTCGATAGTTGCCTTTGGGAACATCACCGTTGACCCGACAACGGGTTTGATTGTTACGGCAGGAGGAAGCCCAGAGGTCCGTGTGGAGATAGACAACGGAAGGGATGTGAGCTCGGCGAATGTTGCCCTGAATGCAGGGGAGTCAGCCTTTGATGCACTGAAAAGGGTTGCCGTTGTGGATTACGAGATGTACGCAACAGGCATCATAATATCAGGGATAAACGGTGTGAAAGCGGACAGGGAGCACTACTGGATATGTCTGGTAAACGGGGAACTCCCCGGGAACGGCTGCGATTTCTACAACCCGAAAGACGGGGATGTCATAAGTTACAGATATTTGACAGCCGGGGAAGTGGCAGAGTACTTCACATGATGCCATCGGCTTCCGTCGCACGTATTATATGCATAGGGTTTATAAATGTTATCACTATATAGT
>CAZTJN010000003.1:55959-63576 GCA_964613955.1 uncultured archaeon
AAAGTATTTAAATACAAAATTTATAAAATGGTGTATATGTCCAAAAGAAGGAAAAGAAAAGTGGATATCGAAGTCCGGGAGAAACCAGAGGGAGTGACAAAAAACGAGAAGGTGCAAAGCCCTGAAAAAATCAAGACGGTTTCCGGGAATAACGCAACAAGAAAGTTAATAATATCTTCTGTTATCATCGCCGTGGTTTTCTTCATGATTGGTTCTCTGGCGGGTCATGAACTGACAGGCCAGTTTTTTGCTGCGCCTGCCCTGACCGAAGGCAGCGATATGTTTATTTTCATTTCACCACCCGGGTGTACGAACTGCGACGAGCTGGAACCCATGGCAAGAGATGCCGCGAACACGCTTGGAATTCCTTTTGTTAAGACGGGTTTCGGCCAGGAGATTAAAAGTCCTGGTTTCGTCTTGGTCTATGATAATGTTCTTACAATATCCGGTTTCGACAGCGAATACGCACTAAAGAACCAGATTTGTCAGCTCACGAAAAATGATGATATATGCAGCCAGGCAGAAGACCTCAAACCGCCGGAGGAACAAACGCCAACGACGGAAGTTCCGAAGAGTGACAGGCCGGAGGTCCATGCATTCGTAATGTCCCATTGTCCTTATGGACTGCAGTTCTTGAAGGCGTACGTTCCTGTCATGGAGCTGCTTGGAAACAAGGCTGACCTTGAGGTGAACTTCGTCCACTACATAATGCATGGAGAAGATGAGTTGAATGATAACACAAGGCTGTACTGCATACAGAAGGAACAAAAAGACAAGTTAACGGATTACCTGAGATGTTATCTTGAGGCAGGCAAGTCTGAGGAATGCATAAGCAAAGTGGGTATTGACAGTTCTGCACTTGAAACATGCATGCAGGAAGCTGACAAGGAATTCGAAATAAGCAAGAATTTCAAGGAAAGCGGTCAAAGATTCCCTCCATATAACGTTGATGCTGCCCTTGCGCAGCAGTATGGAGTCGGGGGTTCCCCCACTTTCGGAATCAACGGCCAGCAGGTTCAGGTAAGCAGATCTCCGGAAGCTGTAAAGCAAGCGATATGTTCGGCGTTCAACAACCCGCCGGAAGAATGCAGCCAGACGTTAAGCTCGTCTCCCGAATCTCCTGGTTTCGGTCCGGTAGGTTCTGGTGGCGGCAGCGGCGGTTCTGCCCAGTGCGGTTAAATTGTGCGGTTAAATTCTTTGTTTCTTTCTTGGCGTTTCGCTTATTCCACCTTATTCATTTCGTTCGTTTCCCTGTAAACATCCTCGGCAAAAAGAAGTCCCAAAGCGATCCAGATAAAAGAAAGCCACATGGAGAACAACTCGGACCCCATCATCAAAACGGATTCAGGAAGGGAAAGAAGAATGGTCATGTTAAGTATGGAGATGATGGTCAGGCCCGCCCCCAGCAGCATCCTGTGACCTATGTAAAGATATCCGGCTCCCCATACAAAGAAATTGAGCAGTGCTGCGAGAAATGCTGACTTGCCGTAGGTCATAACATGTTTTAGGGAAACGGACTTATAAACTTCGAGCAAAAAGGGTCCGGAATTTCGTGTCCCAACGCATGTATTTTTCTTTTGATTTGTGCGGAAGATAGCGAAATCTTTATAAAGCCTCTGGTTAGTTTTTAAATATCGGGAACAAGACCCGATACAAGTCAAAAAATTCTTAAATTAAAGGAGGGGAAAAATGGCGAGAAGAAAGGCAAAAAAGAAATACTACATCCTGAAGAGAGGTTCCAAAGTATCAGTGTTTACAGGAAGGTCCCCAAGACAGGCAGCTCTCAAGGCAGCTGCACGTGGAGTAAAGGACATAAAGCTGAGGGAAAGAGGAAGAAGGAACAAGGACGGAACATACACTATCCACGTATTCAGGGGTGACGTAAAAACCGTGGATGCACCTGCAAACCGACCAAGCTGGCTGCCGGCAAGGATCAGGAAGCCAATGGTTTCAAAGGTCGGTATTGAGAAGGTGAGAAGAATTTAAGTAGGGTTTTAACAACCCTTCTTTATTTTTTTATTTTTAACAGAGCAGCCCAAATTCTTTATATGGATTTCATTTCGCAGTTCATCCTGTGGTCTGCAGGTATCGCGGAAATTCTGGGGTACCCCGGAATCCTCTTTATAAACTTTATCGGGTGCGCCTCTGTTATTTTCCCTGTCCCCATTTTCGCCGTGACCTTCACGTTCGGTGCCATCCTTAACCCGTGGCTTGTTGGTCTGTTCGCCGGCATCGGGTCTGCCCTCGGGGAACTTACCGGCTATCTTATCGGAAGGGGAGGGAAAAGGATCATCGAGAAAAAACATGAAAAAATTCTCAGGAGGTCCAGAAAATGGATGGAGAGACACGGAGCTTTTCTTATCATTATTCTTTTTGCGATAACACCGCTTCCCGATGATGTGATAGGCATACTCTGCGGTGTGATAAATTATGACGTGAAGAAGTTCTTTTTCGCGTCTCTTACCGGAAAGATTGTAATGAACCTCTTCCTGGCATGGGGTGGTTTTCTGGGCGCGCAGTGGGTTCTGGGCGTGTTTGGCAGTTGATTAGCAAAAAGGGAAGATTAGAAATCAGATTTCAGAGGTTTTCTTTAACCACAACCTCACGAGGTCTGCAAAATCCTCAAACCTTATTACAACAAAGGGATTTGTTCTGGAATAGTTAAATATCAGAAAATTTATCTCCCCGTTGTCAAGTTCGCGCATCTCTTTCTCGGGGAAGGAAACATACTTCTTCGCCTTCGTTGTCTTCGCTTTCCCGAAGAATTTCTCCTCGACTACTATGTCGGCATTGGGAATGTCCGTTGCAGGCTGCCCGCGGGCAGGCTGCCTTCCGGAGAGCGCGACTCTCCTGCTCTTTATCCCCTGTTCTGCAAGCTTGTCAACGATATGGTATTCGAATCTCCGGCCCCTGGCATAAGTTTTGACCATGAATATAATATGCCAGAGAAAGAATAAAAATAAAGGGAAATGAGAGACTGGTTTTTTCATATAACAGTGTTATATTTATAAACCTTAAAAACCATAAAACACAATAAGATTAAACCATAAGTGATTTTTATGAGGGTGTATCTGGACAATGCCGCAACAACCATGACCGACCCGAAAGTTGTAAAGGCAATGCTCCCGTTTTTCAGCGAGAAATACGGAAACGCCTCAAGCCTGCACCATTTCGGCAGGGAGGCAAAAAAGGCAATGGAACGGGCAAGATCTGTCATAGCAAAGAAGATAAACGCCGATCCCTCTGAAATAATATTCACATCCGGAGGAACAGAGTCTGACAACCTCGCGATTCGCGGCGTTGCGCATGCGAACAGACACATCGGCAACCATATAATTATCTCCAAGATCGAACACCCGGCCGTTCTGAAAACGTGCGATTCCCTCAGGGAAGAGGGCTTCGATGTGACTATGCTGGACGTGGACAGCGAGGGTTTCATCGACCTGAAGGCCCTCGAAAAAGCGATAACAAAGAAAACCGTCCTTGTTTCCATCATGCATGCGAACAACGAGATAGGGACGATACATTCCATTGAAGATATAGGGAAGATATGCAAAAAGCGAAGGGTTTTGTTCCACACCGATGCTGTTCAAAGTTTCACCAAGGTTCCTATAGATGTAAAAAAAATGAACACAGACCTGGTTTCCATATCCTCCCACAAGATTCACGGACCCAAGGGTGTGGGAGCGCTTTTCGTCAGGAAAGGTGTGAAGATAAAGCCGGAAGCCACAGGAGGTTCGCACGAATCAAATTTGCGGGCAGGCACAGAAAACGTTCCGGGAATAGTGGGTTTTGCCAAGGCGGTGGAACTCACCAAGGATTCTGACATAAGGAAAATGAAAAGGCTCAGGGACAGGCTGATTTCCGGACTCCTTAAAATAAAATCCTCGAAATTAAACGGCCCGAGAGGAGACAAGAGGCTCTGCAACAACGTTAACATCGGCTTCCGGGGAGTGGAAGGCGAAAGCCTGATGATGTATCTTGACACGAAAGGGATTGCTGTTTCAACCGGTTCTGCCTGCGCCAACCTTCTCATAAAGGAAGGCGGGGTTTCCCACGTCCTGCAGGCAGTAAACAGCGACCTTGAGTATGCAACGAGTGCCATTCGTTTGACGCTCTCCAGATTCACAACGGAAAGGGAAATTGACTACACCATAAAATCTGTCAGGGAAGTGGTAAAACACCTGAGAACCATAAGCGGAACAGAGTGAATCTTTCTGCCGGAAATGACCGAAAATCTTTATAAATTGTTGTTACTTAATAATAGTGTATGAACTATAAAAAACCAAGGCTTGTGATGGCCCTTGGTTCAAGAGGAGGCTACCTCGCTTTCAAACAGGTTATGGAAGAACTGTACAGGGACATCCTAAAGAAAGGAGCCGTTTACCTTGTAGAGCATCGTCACAGGCCCGAAAACGAAGGTCTTGTCCTCGATTTCGAAAGCATGGGAATGGAGCTGAATACCCACGAAGTCAGGGACGGAATGCTGCTGGAAAACGGTTTCTTTTTCTGCCCCGGCATTGTGCATGAAAGAGACAAAGTTCCGTCAACAGCGATAAAAGAGGATGAAAAAAGCGGTCTTGTCTGTTTCCACTATTTCGAAACCCATCCGCAATTTTATCGTATGTTCACTTTCCAGATAGAGAAGGCGCTACAGGCGGGTTACGGGGAAGACCTTTTGATAGCGTTCCTCAGCGGTCACGGGGATGACGGGTGTGATGTCCTGGAAAAATCCAGAAAAGGGGGTTCGAAACTCATAATCCAGGATCCTGACACGGCAGCAGTAGGCACCATGCCGAAAACCGTAATAACGATGGCAAACTTGTCAGGAATGGAAGAGGGGAAAGACTACGAGGTGCTCCCGCCAGGAGAAATAGGCTACAGGATAAACGACTTCTTCAGCCGCTGATTCCGCATGAAACTTATAAAACTTCTCTTCTCAGGATAAATTATGAAAGTTGTTGTCCCCTCTACGCGCAAAGAGGCCTTAAAAATTTTTGAAAATGAAATTCTTCCTTACCTGAGGCATAATCCGGAATCATGGAGTCTGAAGGAATTGTATATCGAAGCGATGGAATCGAAATTCAAATTCAGCATGAACCGGAAGAAGGCATATGTTTAATTTCAGCCGGAAATTCTATTTTTAAACCAGAGATAAAAAATAAAAACAAATATGATTGGGAGGCTGATTAAATGATAGTCGTCAACACTGAAACCATTCCTGGGAAGAAAATAAAAGAGGTGCTTGGCCTTGTGAAGGGGAACACTATCCGGGCGAAATGGTTTGGAAAGGATATCGCCGCAGGCCTTCGGAATCTCGTTGGCGGCGAGCTGAAGGAATACACAGAAATGCTATCGGACGCGAGGAACGAGGCGCTTGGGAGGATGATAGAAGAGGCAAGGAACCTTAATGCAGATGCCGTCGTTAACGTCCGATTCACAACCGCCCAGACCATGCGAGGAGCGGCTGAAATGCTTGCCTACGGAACCGCGGTAAGGCTCGGAAAGAAGTGAATTTAAATCTTATCTGCGTATTCTCTAAAGTGAATCCGGATGAAAAATTACAAGGCTGCCGTTGATATAGGTGGAACAAAGGTTACCGCAAGTTTAGCGGACATGGAAGGGTTTAAAATCAGGATTTACCAGCCAGTTAAATTGGAAGGGGACAACAGAGCGATACCCAATCAAGTTGATTTTTTAATCGAATATGGTTGTGACAAGGCTGGGATAAAAAAGGGGCACATAGATGCGCTGGGCATAAGCACATGCAGTCCCTTCAAGAAAAGGGGTAACTATCGTGTAATTGTTGCTGAAAACCTGTGCGGCGGAATAAATAAAAAACGTGAACTGCCCAACAACTGGACAGAAATACCCTTGGAAGAGGAACTATCAAAAATTTACAGGGAACTCATAATCGAGAATGATTGCACATCAGCCGTCGTAGCTGAGAAACTCTTTGGAGCGGCTAAAGGAAAGGACAACGTTATTTATATCACATGGAGCACGGGAATAGGCGGGGGTGCATACGTTACAGGAATTGACCAATCAGGCAAAAAAACATCTTTGCTTTTGACAGGAAAAGAAGGCAACGCTTTGGAAGTAGGTCACATCACCATTGCTGATGGGCCCCTGTGCGAATGCGGGGGTTATGGGCATTTACAAACTATGGTTTCGGGGGAAGCGATTGCAATGAAATATGGAGCAAAGAAAACAGAAGAAGTGTTCGAGGCTTACAGAAAGGGCGACAAAAGGGCGAAAAAGGTGATACATGAAACTGCTGAGGATTTTGCAAAGGGTCTCGCTACGCTAAATACGTATGATAACGAGATGTTCGTTATAGGCGGGAGCGTATTTATGAATAACAGCGAACTTCTGCTTCCTTTGATAGAAAAGGGATTTCGCAAATACTCGCATCCAATTTTATCAGAAAAAGTGCGGATAGAACCCTCCGCTCTTGGTGAATACCTAGGTGATATGGCAGCGCTCTGTCTGGTCATGCCTAGGGAATGGGTGGGAATCTGGGAAGAAAAAGAACCATGGAGGTGCAATATCGAAACGATCACGCCCGACTAACACAATTTCCTGAATTTTTCAACACCCCATCCTATCTCCAATTTTTTTATTGCTCTTCTCTGGCTCCTGAATTCATCCACTGCAGACTTCTTTATGTCTTGGACTTCCTTCGGCAGCTCAAAGTAGTGTGTTGGCTCCCCTATTTTGTTCCATACCTCGTATTCAAAGATGTTTTTGATTTCCACTGGTTTGCCCAAATCATAACCAACAGGATGATCTGCAAGAAACGTGAAGACAAACATTGATATTTCATGCGTGCTCCTGTGGTCAACATGTTCATGAATTTCTGAACACGCAGGGATAAACATAGTTTCAGGTTTCAAACGTCTCACCTCACTTAAAAGTTTCTCATAACTGCCGTCTATGTGCCTGCCATTTTCACCCTCGATAATAAAAAATTTGTAAAGTTCCAAACCCATATCAGGGAAGCCCAAAAAGGACAAGTCATCCAAACCTATCAGGCCGTAGGCTTTGTTTGCCTCTTTCTTTCTGACTTTTACGGTTTTGGCCGTGATGTCCTTATTTTTAACGTAAGGGGCACCGAACCTGCCATCGGTCATTATTACTGCGGACGTATAGATACCGTTAGATTTCGCGTAAGAAAAAAGACCTCCGCACCCTATAACCGCATCATCGTCATGAGGCGAAACAGCAATAATGGATTCCCCGAGGTCTTCAAGCCGGATTATTTCCATATGATTATCATGACAAAAAATAATTTAAACTTCTCTTATCATTTTTGCTTTGTCGTGGTAAAATAAATAAACGCTCAGAAAATCTTTTCAAGGAGGTCTTCTTCGCCTATGTAGGTGAATCCGTGTGTTCCGTTGTTCCCCATACGACGCCTGAATTTGTTTACCTGTTTTTTTGCGTACTTTCTCCCATTTCTTGTGGTTTTTACTTCAAAACATATTATCTCGTCGTCTTCTGTAACGACAACCAAGTCATATTCCGCTATTCCCGGTTCCCTGAGGTTTATGCCTATCTCCCTCACACCAATATTGTCATCCATAACCCTCCTTAAAAGTTTCCTCAAAGCGTCTT
>CAZTJN010000003.1:63676-78249 GCA_964613955.1 uncultured archaeon
TTTCCCATTTTACCACAAAACAAGGATAAGAAATCCCAAAGAACAGAGAAAGAGGATTTCCGGCATAGTCTATTATATTTTGAAAATTTTAAGCGGTTATTGTTCCCTGATTATGCCGGTTCCCGAAATGGTGATAATATCAGGTCTGTTCAAGAGGAATACATTCTGTCCCGTTGCTGTTGAAGAACGCCCATTCCTCGCAGACCCTGCCATCTGGAAGCGAACAGTAACCCGTCGTTCCATGTGGAGTTTCCACGGGCTGGAAAACGCCGCCGTTCTTTTCGCAGTAAACCGCAGCGGGATTGGGCAATTCGGTTGCAGAAGTGCAGTCCTCCGGACACGTCTCAGGGGTTTCCGCGCACGGGCAGCCGATTGCCTGGCAAACCACTTCCTGGCATATCCCGTCCCCGCACATATCTTTACATATTTTATCTGTTCCGCCGGACGTCCCTTCAGGCATCTGAATGCACCCGGAAATTCCTACAGTAATTATTATCAGTATCAGAAACGCCCAAAAAACGAATCTTCTCATATTTATAATCATGTTCGTTCATTTATAAACCCTTGTTTTCCCTTCGGAGAAAACCGAAAAATGGTTTTTCGATGGAAAAAACAGGCAGCCAGAAACCAAGGGAAAGCTTTATAAATACATAATGTAACTATCAAACAGTAATAATTTTATGATGGTGTAAAAATGGAAAGGTTAATTGCATCGGTAAAATGCGCGGGGTGCGGAAAGTATATAGAAGGAAAATCACTTGTAGAACCAAACGGAAGATATGTTCATGATAATACGGATTGCCCGTACAACGGCGGTTCGCAGTTGCCAGGCAGCATGAGGCGTGGTCCTGAGATATACCCGCCAGTGGAACCTGAATAATTGTAAGCCCTGATTTGGAAGGGACTGAAATGAAAAGAGTCTATCTGCACAGAGAGAATTTACGTGGAAATTCCAAAGACCGCAGATTTTTCGCTGAAATTGATGGCAAGAAATATTACAGGGGCGCGCTGATAATATGCCCTGAAGCATGTCCAGAACGGGAGGGACAGGGAATTGATACCCTTCACATAACTGATTTTTATTATATCTCAGATGCTGAGGGGAAGATATATCAGCTTGTTCCTGTTGTGAAGATTGAAAACAAGACCTACCCTGTCAAAAGGGAGGGTATGCTTCAGTACATAGAGATTGAGGACTGAAGGACCTATTCCCTCTTGTTGAAAAGGAAATAACCAACAATACCTGCGAGCGTGAGGACGGGTCCCCAGTATGAACGAAAGACGGTAAAAATAACCGCTCCCGCCACCATGAGTATTAGAAGCAAAATAGCGACGAGTTTGTTTTCTATCATGCTTGATATAAATTGAATCGGATTTTTAAATCTATTCGTAGCGTTTCGGCCTCTCAATTTCCATGCTCTTAAGTCTCTGGCATGTTTCAGCGTATATCTTCATGAACTCTCTGGAAAAATCCCCAGGTTTTTCAATTACATCCCTGCATTCAACCTCGCATAGTTCGTCCTCTTCAGGAAGGTAGACAAAGATGGAGTCCCTTCTGGGCATTGAGACAACGGATTCCCTGTTCCCGGTGAATTCCACAAGTGATTTAAAATTTCTGGTTTTTTCCGGAGAAAGTGAATTTATCCATGGTAGAACCATCCCCTGCTCCCTGTTTTCACGGGTGAACTGTTCCAGTTTCCTCCATTCGGGATTCTGGGAAAGGATGGGAAGGGCGTATCTCGTTTTGTACGCACCCCTTATTATGCATGTTTCGCCCCAGAACTCGGCCACACAAAAACCCAGAAAGCCATCATTTTCAATGAATCTGAAATAAAGGTTCATCTCACTTTCCAGGTCTCTTGAAATCACGTATCTCATGATTTATGATTGAAAGTAAAACTTATAAGACATGATTTTAAATTAAAACCATGAACCGTATTGTCAATCTGTTTTTTATCCCTGTGGGAAGAGGGTAGACATTGCATCTTGTCTATTTTTTCTGGTTTTTTCCGTATTGAGGAGGTGATGTTTATGGAAAAAATAAGGGATTATAAGCCAGCGAATGTGGATGACCTGGTCAGTCAGATGTATTTTGCCGGATTTCAGGCAACTCATCTGGCGAGGGGAGTTGGAATAATAAGGGAGATGAAGAGGGAAAGGGCGACCGTGTTTCTCACATTCACCGCTAACATGGCCGCTTCCGGACTGCGTTCCCTTTTCGCCAGGTTATGTGAAAAGCGCTTCGTGGATGTGATAATAACAACAGGCGGCGCCATAGAACACGACTTCATCCGCTCTTTCAGGCCCTATCTGTTAGGGGATTTCGGAATGGACGACAGGGAACTGAGAAAGAAAGGGATAAACCGGATAGGGAACATACTCGTTCCTTCGGACAGGTATGTTCTCCTCGAAAGGAAGATACAACCGTTGCTCAAAAGGCTTTACGGGGAGAAAAAGCTCATCAGCCCGAGCGAACTTTCGAAGGAATTGGGAAAGCTCACGCAAGACAAAAATTCCTTTCTTCACTGGGCTTCGAGAAATAACATCCCTGTCTTTTCGCCGGGCATAACGGATTCGGCGATAGGCCTGCAGACATATTTTTTCAAGCAGGAGTATCCGGACTTCGGGATAGATGTGACAGGGGATATGAAGGTCCTCGCAAATTTGACGCTTAACGCCGAAAAGACAGGAGGGATAATCCTCGGCGGAGGGATCTCGAAACACCATGCAATAGGGGCAAATATCGTACGCGAAGGGATGGACTACGCCGTTTACGTCACGACTTCCCAGCCATGGGACGGCTCGCTCTCAGGGGCCAGAACGAACGAAGCCGTATCATGGGGGAAGATAAAAGGAAGGCGTCACGTAACGATAGACGGGGACGCAACCATCGTCTTTCCTCTGCTAATTTCGGAATTTTTGTGATATGGATGTACCTGAGTTTGTTGACTCTATTCGTAATAGGGGTATTGACCAAACTAACTGACTTGGTAGTGGATGAAGATATCAAGGCAAAAAAACCGATAGCCTATGTAACAGGGATAATTTATGGAATTCTTATTGCATACGCCCTCCTCGGCTGTCAAATTCTTGCTCCATTGGGTTTCGCTGTTCTTATGGCGGTAATCGCTACGGGTAAAATAGATAAGAAACCGCACATTTTAGGTGTAGTTTCAATGGTCCTGGTCATGCTTGTGTACGGATTCCCGAAAACTGATTTATTTTTGCTTGCGCTATTCCTTGCGGCAGGGGTTGCAGATGAGGTAGCGAACGACTTCACCGACAATGGAAGGATTAAGGGGGTCTGCGCGAAGGTGCTGAAAAGAAGAATTATTCTGGATATTGCAACATTTGCTTTCTCCATATCCACAGGATTCTGGATAATATTCTTTGCTATGTTCGCTTATGATGCAGGATACCAGATAACAGAAAAGTTCGGAAAACGATTTAAATAGTTATTAAACAATTATTACAAATCCTAAAGAGGGTAAAATGATCGAGATTCGTTTTCTTGGAGGATGCAGAGAGGTCGGTAAGCTCGGAATGCTGATAGATACGGGAACCGAGAAGTTCCTGTGGGAGTACGGCATTAACGTGCAGACGGACGAGAAGCCGATAACCCCGAAGCTTAACCTTGATGCCGTCTTCCTTTCACATGCCCACTTGGATCATTCAGGCCTGCTCCCTCAGCTTTATCATCTTGGTTACGATGGTCCTTTGTACTGCACCCCCGCAACGCTCGATCTTATTTCAATACTTCTTCGCGATTCACTGAAAATCCAGAAAAGGGAAGGCGGTCCCCTGGACTACATTCTGAGGGACATAAAAAATCTAGAGAGGAAAACGAGATTTTTGGGCATCAATGAAAGGGAAGAATTCGTTTCGTCTTCCGTGGAATTCCATAACGCAGGGCACATACCGGGAAGCGTCATGCCCCTTCTCGAAGCCAACGGGAAAAGAATACTGTTTACGGGCGACGTGAAATTTATTGACACACAACTGATGGCAGGCGCGCGTCAGAAGTTCAGGGATATTGATGTCCTTATTTCCGAATCAACCTATTCATACACAAACCACCCCGACAGGAGGTCTCTTGAGGAATCCATTCGAAAGATCGTTCAGGAAAAAGTTTATGGCGGGAGCGTGTGTGTGATTCCCTCGTTTGCCGTCGGTAGGATGCAGGAAATGCTTATCATTCTGCATGATCTTGGACTCCCTATTTACATGGACGGCATGGGGGTTCAGGCGACAGAAGCGATACTCAGGCACCCCAAAAGCGTGAGAAACCACAAGAAGCTGGAGGAGGCCTTTGCAAAGGCACGCAAGGTCAGGAGGGATATGGACAGGGACAGAATTGTTGAAAATCCATGCGTTATTCTGACAACGGCAGGCATGCTGAACGGCGGGCCTGTTGTGCACTACCTTTCCCGGCTGTACGAGAGGAAGGACTGCTCGCTGATTCTGACCGGGTATCAGGTTCCCGGAACGGCAGGAAGAACCCTGCTTGATACAGGAAAGTTCATTCATGAGGATATGAGCTTCAAGCCGAAGATGCAGATAGATTTCCTGGATTTTTCAGCACACACCGACCATGACCACCTGATAGAATTCTACAAAAAGGTCCGCCCGAAGAAAATCCTGCTCGTTCACGGGGAGCGAACCGAAGAGTTCGCAAACGAGCTTCAAAAACTCGGTTTCGACGCGTACACCCCGAAGAACGGGGAAACCCTGGAAATCTAAAGACCCAGAATTGTCCAGAGTACCAGAAGAACCAATCCCGCTCCCAGCAGGCAGCCTGAAAGTTTGCCTATAGAAGATTGTAAAGCTGTTCTTTGCTGCAGAATCCCTCTCTTTTCCATCTGTTTGGCAAATTCCCCTTCAAATATCCCGCCTACCGCGTCTGAAATCGCATTCCCTACTGCCCCACCGACTATCGCGCCCAACACACCCGCGAGGTCCGCCCCTACCAGTGCAGAAACTATGAATATGCCGTTGTCTATAATTCCGAAGAGGACATCGGAAAATGAAGAGCTCAAATGAAAATCCCTGCCAACCCAGAGCGGGGTCAGCGTGAATAAACCGAGTAGTATGAACAACGGCCCTATCAATGGTTTGTATCCCGCAAAAAAGCCGAGAACGACTATTATGAAAACGAAAAACGCAACGTTGATGAGTGTTACCGAAGAGAGTTTCTGCCTCATTATTCTTTTATTGGCGAACCCCAATAATAAATATGATGGAAATTCCCGGGGAGTACGGAAGCGGGTCCGGAACGATTGTCCGCCTCTCAACAGCATTTTCTGCCCTGACAGGGAAACCTATAAGGATAACAGATATCCGTGCGAAGAGACCGAATCCCGGACTTCGCCACCAGCATTTGGAAGCCATAAGAACAATCGCCAAGCTTTGTTCTGCCGATATTAAAGGGGATGAAGTGGGGTCGAAGGAGATTGAATTCGTCCCGAAGAAGTTAAAAGGCGGGACTTTCGGGGTGAACATAGAAACTGCCGGGTCGATAGGCCTGCTGAGTTACGCCGTCCTTATACCCGCGATTTTCGGCAGGGAAAAAACCATTTTGAACGTGAAGGGTGGTTCCGTTGCTTCCCTCTGGTCCCCCCCTGTCACATATCTCGAGAACGTTCTTCTTCCTGTTCTATCGAGGATGGGCATAGAGGCAAAGTTCAGCATACACAAATACGGGTTCTATCCGGAAGGGGGGAGCCGGGTGGACCTTGAAATCAGTCCTGTGAAGGAGACAAAACCGCTGGTTATGACTGATCCTGGAAAGGTTATGAAAATCGAAGGATTGTCGATAGCGAGTGAATCTCTCAGGGACAGGAACGTCGCCGAAAGGCAGATAAGGGGTTTCCAGAGGATTTTGAGGAAGAAAACAGGGGTTGACATAAAGCCTGTTTACGTGAAAGCACATTGCCCGGGCTCGGTTTTCACTGTCTGGGCCGAAACAACGACCGGGTGTTTGCTTGCAGGGGATGCCGTGGGGGAAAGGAGGAAGCCGTCCGAAGTGATAGGTGAAGAAGCGGCATTCAAGCTCAAGGAAGAAATGGAATACGGTTCAACCGTCGGTGAACATCTCGCAGACCAGCTAATACCATTCATGGTGCTGGCGAACGGGAAATCGGAAATCATCGCCCCTTCTCTGACAGACCACATAAAAACGAACATCTGGTTGTGCAATAAATTTTTGGAAACGAAATTTGAGACGAAAGAAGATGGGGAGAACTTCAGGATTGTTTGCCATGGTAAATGATAATGATTTAAAATTTGCTTCACCTTTAATTTAATGCAGCTTAAAAATTACATGATTGTTTCGAAGAGGGACGTCATCACCGAAACATACAAAAGAACCGACAGCAAATATGCAAGGGCATGCGAGGATTACCTCGAAAGAAAAGGGCTGGCTCCCCTGTACATAGACGAGAAATTTCCTCTTCTCAATGTTTATGCAAATTTCGCCTTTTATTCAGGGTGCCTTGCCAGAAAAAACGTGCACATATCAGAAAATGAGGAAATGCTGGAACTTGTCGAAAGCAAGGTAAGCAAGAGACTTGGCATGAAAACAAAGATTATCCCAGAACACAAGGGACACGGGGCAACACTCGTGCTGACAGAAGGCGGCCCTTATCTTTCGAGACTCCTTGAAACAATGGGGCTTCCGCGATCTTCCGGGCCGAAGGCAAAATTAAAATCGCTCGAGATACCGCATTACAGGAAAGACCTTTTCAAACTGGCCAGCTGCGATAATGTTTTAGATGAAGGGGATAAAGAAATTGCGAGAAAACTTGAACGCGATTCCACTGCCGTCCTGCTGTCTACGAAAATGGTCCCCCTGTCGAAAAAGCACTGGGTGCTATACACGTTCTCAAGACCAACGGAAGAGGATGCCAAAGAGTTCGCAAGAGAGAGTGTTGAAATGATAAAATTTTCAGTTCCAGGGCTAGAGATTCCACATGAAAACATAAAGGTAAAAAAATTAAGGTCAGGTACGTATTCCCCGCGCATCATTATAAACGGGCGGAACACAGAATTCGTTCTTGACGCCAACAGGGACCTGCTGAAGTTCAGCCCCGAATTGCAGAAGCTTTACGGTTTTGAACTGGATTTCGAGCCTGTTGAGATTTTCTGATAAATGAAAACCAGAAAAACAAAGAAGAAGCTCGCAAGGAAACTTTCATACATGAGGAACCCTACGTATTCAGGAGGGATTACCGGGTGTGTCCCGAGGAAATAATCGAAACAGTCGTTGATGAGCAGGAGCGAAAGGATCACGGCTGCGCTGCGTTTGTCCGGTCTGATTCTGGGCATCAAAACCACGCCCTCCAAAAACATCCCAGAGTGAAGAACGAAATTCGAAATTCCGAGCATTTCGTTTCCTGCGTAATACGGCCAGTAGAGAGCGATAGCGAGCAGCGTCCAGAGAGCATACTTCATAAGGTAAACCGAAGTAAAGAAGGCGAGAACATCCGGGGCACATATCCTGAAATAAACAAGGAAACACATGCCTGCAAAAAGGAAAACCGCTGCAGGGCAGTCCACAACGATGAGCCATAAATAAGCGGGGGTTTCACTCAGCTGGGGGTAGTAGGCAGACATTCCTGCAAAGAAACCCAGGATGTTCACGATGACCAGCAGGAAAAGCAATTTCCTGTTCGAGAAAACCCTTTCTGAAAATCCCCCGAGCATATTTATAATTTTCTTGCGCCTTAAAAATTGTTCTTTATTTCTGCTATGGGGACTCCGCCAACAAAGGAGTTCGGCTTCACGTTTTTGTTGACCAGGGAATACGCAGCTATTTTCGCATTATCCCCTATTTTAACGCCCGGCATTACAAGACCCAACGCACCAATCATTACGTTCTTTCCTATCTTCACCTTTCCCTTTCTCCACTGCCCGTCCTTCAGAAACTCATGGGTTATGATTGTGCTGTAGGCACCTATTGTCACATTGTCTCCGATCTCTATGAGCTCGGGGAAGAATATGTCCAGGTTCGTCCCGTTTATCATTACGTTTTTGCCTATCCTCATCCCGAGCATCCTGTAAAGCCTGTTTTTAAGTTCGATGTCAGGGAGAAACTTGCAGAAACTTATGACAAGATAGTTGAAGAGTATCCGCAGAGGATGGCGAACCGTCTTCCAGTTTCTGAGCGATTTGTCCTCGGCCGGTCTTCTGAAACACTGAATCATTCTTTTCTTTTCCATACGGTTTTCCCCTCCTCTCGAATCTCAAGCACCCTGTGGTTCGGAATAAACGTTTCGTGGTCGTTATCTCTGTAATAGAAGTATGACCTTTTTATATCTATAATCCTGCTTCCGGGGATTGTTTTTCTGTCGTTTGGCGAACCCCTGCTCAGAATTACAATTTCCGCCTTTTCCAGGCTGCCCTTCCATTTAAGCTTGTTCAGGGTCTGAAAAACCATACAGTATATATTATATTCGTCCACAGAAATAAAACTATTCCTTCATCTCGAAATAAATATCAAGGTCTTTTCTGCCCCCGCATCTCGGGCATTCCCTCGCTTTCGGGAAAACTATACCGCACTTGAGACATATGGTTTTTTCAACGAGCTCTGTCATCCATACACCTCATCTAACGTGTTTTAACAATTGTCAGAAAGATTTAAAAAATTGCCCCGAGTTTTTGAAGTTGTTTTTCCGTGTCCTCCGGGTTTTTGAAGACTATGGCTTTCATCCCAAGTTTTTTGGCAACCTTAGTATTTTCTTCCCGGTCGTCTATGAACACGCATTCCTCAGGTTTAATTCCTGTTTCTTTCAGTACGTGTTCAAAAAACCTCGGGTCAGGCTTGGCAAATTTCACATCATAAGAAGCGAATATGTCATCGAATATCTTGCCCAGTCCGTATTTCTCCCTGAGAAAACCAAAAAGCTCCCTTGACTGATTAGTTAAGGCGAATATTTTATAGCGTTTCCTCAGTCTCTGGACAATTTCGAAGGTCGCGTTATCAGGTTCCCATACTGAATAGAATGTCTTTTTGATTGTTTCTTTGTCTTCTTTGGCTTTCAGTTCCTGCAGAAAATCCATGAAAAATTCATCCTCATTTATTTTCCCTGTACTCCACATTTTCCAGTGTTTCTTGAAAACCTTGTGCACCCTGTCTTTATCCGTATTCATCATTTTGGCGTATTTTCCCGTGAGAAATCGGAATGTTCCTGGCATTACGAGAACGCCTCCAATATCGAAGATTATCGCCCTTATCATTCTTTCACTTTCTTTATTTTCATCTTGTCAAGGTCGATTAATATTATTTTCCCGCCTCCCGGGTTCACGCAGATGGTTTTCCCGATTTTCTGCTTGATTACGCCGGAAACATCGCGGGATTCGTGTATGTGCCCGTGGAGGCAGAGCAGAGGCTGTTTTTCTTCTATGAATTTCCTGATCGCTTTACTTCCCTTGTGCTCCCTGCTGTGCAGCATGTCGAGTTTTGTCCCGTATGGAGGGGCGTGAAAGACGTATATGGTTTTTTCGGTGTCAATCTTTTCGGACAATTTTTCCAAATCCCTCTCTATCTCCTCCTCTGTTTTCTCCCAGTCCTTCAGAAGGAACGGCGTGGGGTTAACGAAGGGGTAGCCGGCGATGTTGAAGCCGTGCATTCTGTAAAATCTGTTATGCAGGATGCAAATCACCTTCTGCCTGCCTAGTCTCTTCAGTATTCGGAAATTCGACTCGAAATCATCGTTGCCCATCATGATGAAAACAGGTTTTTTGAAATGTTTCCTGAATTCCCTGAGCCTGGGGACAAGATAGGTATCCAGGAAGAATTTCTGCCCGCTGGGGTTTGCCCCGGATGTTATGTCCCCTCCGAACACCAGAAAATCGATATCCCTATCCCTGCCCAAATCGAACATGCGCTCGTAAACCGGAATTCTTCCGTGCGTGTCCGTTACGTAAAGGAATTTTGCCATATGGACTGGCCGGGATTTCCACCCGCATTTTTGCTCCACCGCTTTTGAATAAGCGGAATACCTCACAACGCTCCGAAACGTTTCGTTGTGGAGCGAGAGGCGAGCTATCGGAAAAGCGGTGTTCGAACCCGGGGCCTCTCGGATGCGAGCCGAGCACTCTATTCAGCAAACTTTTTCCATTTAAGCTTTTTGCGTAATGCGTTGCTTCCGAAAAAGGTTCACCACTGAGCTACCAGCCCATATCACATAATTTTATATACATTATATAAAACTTAATCATGCCCCTTTTCGTCGTGCACGAACATTTCGCCCGGACGCACCACTGGGACCTCCGCTTGGAAATGGACGGTGTTTTGAAATCCTTCGCTATTCCCAAAGAACCTCCTTTGCGGGCAGGCGTGAAGAGGCTGGCTATACAGGTAGAAGACCACGGACTTTCGTATGCGGATTTCGAAGGGGAAATCCCGAAAGGCGAATACGGAGCGGGAAAAGTCGTGATATGGGACAAAGGAACGTACGAACTTCTGGAAAAAACAGAAGACAAAATCGTTGTTAGATTCCGCGGGGAGAAGCTCAGGGGAGAATACGCCCTGATAAGATTTAAAAGGGCGGGAGAAAATGAATGGTTATTTTTCAGGAAAATATAATCATGCGTGTCCATAAACTTTAAAAAGCTTAAAAGCTTACTTACTAATTATAAGTTATTATAACTACTTAAAGGTGAATATATGTCAGACTTTTACCAGCATTCGGAAATAGACACGTACCATCTGCTGAAGCATAATCCTGGAATAAAGAAAGAGCTGAAGAATTACGAAGGAAAAATACATCTGGTTCTTCCTTCTCTTTATGATGAAATAAAAACAGAGGCCTTACAAGGGATAAGGGAAAGGCTTCCAGAAATAGACTACATCGACACGCTCGTGCTTGTGCTGAACGGACCGAAAACAGGACCCAACGGCGAAAAAATGGAAACAAACAAGCGTGATTTTGACGAGTTCAGGGAATTTTTCTCAGGACTTCCATACGAGTCAAGAATTGTATGGGACAGGTCAGAGGGTATTATCAATTTTTATGAAAGCCTGAAAGGGAAAGAACTTTCTTTCGGCGAACAGGGCAAAGGGAAAGCGGTTCATCTGGGCAACGGCTACGCTTTGGGAACAGATGCCAGCATAATAGCGCATCATGACTGCGACATACTCACTTACGACCCCAAAATTGTTGACAGGCTCGTTTATCCTGCTGCCTTTCTGGGCAAGGATTTCTGCAAAGGATTTTACGGCAGATATAAAGAGCGCTTGTTCGGGAGGGTTGAAAGGATTTTTGTAACACCGTTTATTCATGTTCTGCTTGAAATGGTTGATGTGACAAGTATCCCGAAGGCCCACGCTTTCCTGAGATTTTTGGGGGACATAAGATACAAGCTTACGGGGGAAAATGCCGAAACGGCCTCGTACTCTATGAAAAAAAACATACCTTGGGACTGGGCGCTTGAGATAGGTGAGCTTGCAGACGCCTACAAAAAATGCGGACCGAATAACATCTGCCAGAGCGAAATTCTGAAAGGTCCGTACGAACACAAACACCAGAAACTAACGCCCGGTGACACCACTACAGGTCTGGGCAAAATGGCCACGGATATTGGTAAACGTCTTATAAGAGACCTTGTCCGGAAGTACCGCGTTGTTTTGACAGATGCGCATTTCAGAACAATAAGAGAGGCGTATATCGAAAAAGCGCACGGCATGGTGCATTCCTACGAGGGGGATGCAAAAATAAACGGAATACCGTTTAACATACACGAAGAGAAATCAATGGTACATACCTTTGTGAAGTCCTTGGAGGATGCAGAGAGGGTTTTTCAGGCAAACCTGGGAAAGGACACTTCAATCTCATCCTGGGAACGGATAATCTCCGCAGATCCTGATGCCCTAAACAAGCTTGTGGATACTGTCGAGAAAGACAACAAGGCTCCGCGTATGATATAAATTCAGAACGCAGAACAAATTTTTATTTTTCCAGGTAAGTTATTAATGTATTACCATGAATTCCATAACTAACATTTCAAAAAAGGCAGATACCGTGAAACCATTCGGCCACACGGACGTTCTGCTTCTTTATGCCGTGGTCGGTGAGAAGCTGAAGGACTTCCTGAATGGAAAGGAACTCGCCTCAAAGGTGTGGCTTCCCCACGGGAACATAAAGTATTTTCTTAACAGGGGTTCGAAGAAGCCGCCGCTCTACGTGGACGATTTGGTTGAGGCGATAACACCCGAGTTTCTTGAAATAAGAAGCAAACACCATTTGAAGGAGGTGGAAAAACAGCTGAATGAAAAGCAGAAACTCGTATGGTCGTATTTCCCGCCGAGAAAACTTATTGACTTCTTTTATGCGACCAACGGGGAGGGAGCAGGCAAGCCAATAGACCGCATATTTTTCGATATAGACAGAGGGAAGGAAGTTTCGGTGGAAAATGCGAGAAAGGTAACGAAACTCCTCTGCGAAATCATAAGGAATGATTCTGGACTTCGCGAACTAATTGGCGAAACCAAACCTTTTGTTTCGTGGACAGGGAATTCTTTCCATGTTTACATAATGCTGGACAAACCAAGACCGAATTCATTCTACGAGGAGAACTTCATGTTCTCGAAAAACAATCCGCTGGCGAGTTTTACAGGAAGATGGGCTGGGGTAATAAGAAAAGAACTGAAAATTAACGTCAGTGGTGGGCACGAGAAGATTCCAAACGTTATAAGCATCGACCCCTCTCAAACGCCGTCCGGAAAGCTCTGCCGTTCACCCCTCGGCTCTCTCCACATGGCAGATGCGAAAACGGTAGACGGGGTTTCTATTCCTGTAACGGAAAAAATGCTCGGGAATGAGGATTTGCCAAATAAGCTGAAGAAGATAAAACCTGAATACGTGATTGATAATCTTGAAGAACTTGCCAAGAGGCTGCCTTCCTGATTCAATAATTTTTTCCAACCCTCTTCATCGAATTTTCAATTTCCTTTTCTGTGTAGCCTTTTGAAAGCAGAAGTTGTCTTATTCTGGATTTCTTGCGTCCTTCAAGCAGGTAGTGCTCAACAAGACTGTCCAGTTCTGGATTCTGGCCTTTCAGCCTTCTTTTCTTGACCATATCGGAGATTACGAAGGTCAGGGAAAAAAGGAGGAGGATTGTTCCCAGGATTATCATGTACGTGTATTTCTGGAGTTCCTGCAACTGGAGCTCTGCACAGCCTATGGTCTCCTCTGGCTTGTTTTTGAACGTTCCGCAGTTGTTCAAATCAACGCAGGTTCTCGTGGCTGTGTTGTTCTCCGAGCACGCTGACCATTCATCGCATGTCCAGGACTCGGTGCATGGACCGGGCTCATTCCTCGGGCAGACACTGCAGTCCCTGTAGCAGGTGGAGCACGATTCGCTTGAACTGCAGAACTTGTCTCCGCAGAAACCTGCGTACGTGTCCGCTTCTGTAAGAGAATAGGTTGAGAGGTGCGGGGCGAGAAATTTGAAAAGTTTGTTTTCGTAGCTTATGAATTTGCACTCACTGCAATAGACACCATCGAGGAGAATCAGGGGTTTTTGATAGTTTACGTTGTAGAAGGTTATTATTGCTGGCCTGTTCAGTTCCGGGAGGCGGGCGGTGTTCACCGTGATTTTGTTGTGCTGTATGTCTATGTATTTGTCCAAGTCTTTGCCCACAAGGTTGATTACGTTCTGTTTGAATTCTATCTTTCCCGTTTCAGGTATTCCTATTGTAACGTCCTTTGCTGCCAGCAAATCTATTTTCGAGAAGTTTGTTGTTATTTCGTTTTTGAACTTCTTGTATTTGGGCAGCGCGCATCCAAACATGTTCACGTTTTTTGTTTGGCTGTTGGGGCACTTGTCATTCGCGTCAACCACTT
Source organism: uncultured archaeon (assembly GCA_964613955.1). Taxonomy (GTDB): domain Archaea; phylum Aenigmatarchaeota; class Aenigmatarchaeia; order QMZP01; family QMZT01; genus CS3-C152. The sequence continues at coordinate 77,521 of CAZTJN010000003.1, forward strand.
CGTCGTTGTCCGAGTCCTTTAAACAGCTTTCATTTTTTATGCATGCAGGTTCGCAGTGGTTGGGTGTGCAAACACCCATATTTTCGATGACCATGCACGTGGTTTCTAATTTGCCCGGATATACTGCAAGCTCATCCTCTTTGCAATCGCCACCACCGCATACGCTCGATTCGTTGCATTCGAGTTGCGGACAGCTTCCCGGGATGCATGTTCCGTTCTTGTTTTCAGGGTCAGAACATACGGAACATCCTTTGCACTTGCCTATGCTCGAATTGTAATCGTTGCAGTCCTCGTCGTTCGTTACGCTGTCGTTGTCCAAATCCAGAGACTTAACCACCTCTAACGTTCCGTTTGGGTGGTCTTTGGAGCTTATTGATGTTGTGTTCACAGAGATGATGAAGTAGTAATACGGGTTTTTTGTGAAAGCATCCTGGTATTCAGCTGTCCATAGGGTTTCTGCTTTTTCCTGAAAAACTGCTTCTCCTGGCGGGTTTTCGACTGTTTTGTTTTTCAGCAATTCGTCCTCCTTTATGAGAAAAGCTGCGGTTTCTCCTTCACAGGAGAAGCCTTCTGCGATTAGTTTGACAGTCTCTCCCTTGGCAGCCTGGCTCGTATTCCAGTAGGCCTTGGTTAGGTTACATGGTTGTCTGCAGGGGCCTGAATCATGCTCGCATATTCTGTTAATTTCGTTGCAGGAATCCAGCGTGCAGGACTCGTTATCGCTGCAGT
>CAZTJN010000004.1:0-52763 GCA_964613955.1 uncultured archaeon
AACTTTTCGGTATCGCATCCCATTGTCCCATCCATTGTAGGCCGCGTGTAACCCAAGGGATTCAGGGCATTACCGACCTGACTGCCAATAGAGTGATCAGACTGCTTGTTTAACTAAGCAGCACTTTAACCTCATTGGCAGTCGGTTTACGGACCTGCCGTCGACCACACCTTCCTCTGGCTTATCGCCAGCGGTCCCCCATGAGTGCACCAACTGAATTGGTTAGCAACATGGAGTATGGGTCTTGTTCGTTACGACACTTAAGTCGACACTTCACAGCACGAACTGACGACGGCCATGCACTACTTCTCAGCTTGTCTGGTAAGACCTTCAGCCTGACCTTCATTCTGCTGTCGCCCTTGGTGAGGTTCCCCGCGTTGAGTCGAATTGAACCGCAGCCTCCACCCCTTGTGTGCTCCCCCGCCAATTCCCTTAAGTTTCAGCCTTGCGACCGTACTCCCCAGGCGGCCCACTTAACGGTTTCCCTACGACACTGGAAACCCACGTAAGATTCCCAATGTCTAGTGGGCATCGTATCCGCAGACCGACAACTTGGATAAATCGGATAAAGTCGTCAACCTTTTACGGCTAGGACTAACCGGGTATTTAGGAACGAACTTTCTTTCCCCAGAGGATTTCTTTGAACAAGCGAAAGCTGTCGGAAAGAAAGGCTCTATCTAATCCGGGTCGCTCCCCTAGCTTTCGTCCCTCACCGTCGGATCCGTTCTAGTCAAGCGCCTTTTGTGGGACCTTTCCTTCTCATTTCTTTCGTTGACGTTTCTTTACAGAAGCGTCAGCTCTCGAAAAGAAAGGTCACGCCACAGGTGGTCCTCCTAGAATTACAGGAATGCACAGCTTTTCCGGAAGCTACAGCATACATTTCATATCCGGAAATGCGATTTTACCCCTACTCCAGGAGTACCCTTGACCTCTCCCGGTCCCAAGTCTTACAGTATCCCCAGCAAGCCGATTAGTTTGCTAATCGATTTCACCAGGGACTTGTAAAACCGGCTACGAACGCTTTAAGCCCAATAATCGTGGTCACCACTTGCAGCGCGGGTATTACCGCTTACCGTCCTAATGGCATTTCTTTAACCAGAAACCCTTGAACTGAAAAATGACAAGAATATAGGAACATTTTTAGAATAGATTATCAATGTTCCCTTTTTGTTTTTGTTGACTTTTATTCCCATCTCCTCTATGTTTTCTTTCACCCAATCGGAAACTGAGTTATTTTTGATGAAAAATTCAAACTGAGGTCTTCCGTGAGATTTTGTTAAAAATCCCTCAGCATCTATCCATCCAGAGATATAAGCCCTTTTTATTTTTTGTGAAGATCTTTTGATAACTTCTGGTACCCTAATAGTAGAGCTTTTCTTTCCGTGTGGAATCCGGAAAATTTCTGAGAAATACAGGAAAACTATTTTGGAATTTATAAACAACCTCCATCCCTTTCTTGTCTTGTTTTTAGAGATCACAGGACTTATTGCGAAATGTCTATTTACTATTTCTTTGCATCTCTTTAGGTGTTTCTTTTCCTTCCATGACTCGATAGTAATCTCCCATTTATTGGATTTTAAGGGATTTTTTAAATGACCATCTCCACTTATATAGCCTGCAAGATATGCGATTTCTGATGTTATTTTTGGTATCTTAACCTTGTGTGGAGATGATTGGACGGACAGAAATTTTATTTTATTTGTAATTAAATTAATTATTGACTCAGTTTCTTTATCCGTCCTAAAATCCACCAATGTTTTCAATGGGAATTTGCCGTTCTTTATCCAATTTCTGATATTTTTTTCATCTGTCTGGAAATAACTGGCCATCTCTTTAAATGTCCTGAATCGGTTAGAAATTTTATCTAATAGCCTCCTGACAAGCAAAGGATTCGTGTTTATGTAAATCCCTGTATGTTCTGATATTTTCTCGAGAAATTTATCCATATTTGTATCATAGGTTGCTGGTTTATAAAGCTGCCATTAGCATGGCGGCTGGCACCCGTTTAGTAGTCAGATGGCCTGAATCAATTTACATAAGCCATCAAACTCTTACCCACTGCTTATTCCCTAAGCTCACTAAAGACAGACATTCGCCTTGCGAACGTCAACCCTTTTTAGACTTAGGAAAAGCTCCCTCCTAAGAGAAAGCACTCCAGATCTCTTCCTCACACTTTCACGTCTTTTCCGGGAGTTTCCACTTCCACAAAAGCCGTGGACCAAAAATGCATTTCCATGAAAGCTTTTGCGTAAGCTTTAGCTACCGAAAAAGGTTTCGTGCATTGGGAAAGTTTCGCGCCTGCTGCGTCCCGTAGGACCTGGATTGTTGTCTCAGAATCCATCTCCGGGCTTCCTCTCTCAAGGCCCGTACGGAAACGACAGAATGACGGCTTTGTCTGATAAATCCGAGCCGTCAATTCCTTTATCGCCTTGCCAGGAATGCAACGATCGGCGACTTGATTTCATATGTCTCTGGTCGTCATTCGCTTTTACCCTAGCAACAAGCTAATCCGCCGCAGTCCCATCCTTAGTTGGACGAAAGGGCATTCCAGCACCTATCGCCTATCCTGCGTTAGCCTCAGTGTCGGGGTTCCATAAAGTCATAAGATTTTTCAAACCATCAGAATCCAAATGTTTTCTCTCTTTCATAATTTCTAGACTTTTAAGGAAATTTTGACATTTTTCCTTTTTGATTATAAGATAGGGAAGGATCTGTTTTGTGAAATTTATCAGGTTGTCAAGTCCATAGATATTCATGTGCCATAATCTGTCTCTTTTGTGATAGTAAATTTTCCCCATTTTGAATATTTTTATCATTTTTTCTAGAACTTCTCTGTTTCTCTGAGTAATATTTACCCATGGGCTTACTTGATAACCACTCTTGTATCTCTCATCTTTTTTGAACCTGATAATTAAAGAACCCTCACCATCGAATAATCCTGCAAAATATATAATCTCAGTTTCCATATGGTTATTTTGATTTAATAGTATAAAACTTTATAGAACTTTCCCGAGATTATGCAGGGCCTAAGGGCAGGTTAACTACGTGTTTCCAGCAGAAGACGACCTGATTCAAAAGTGAATGTCGTCAATCTGTTACTGAGCTTTTCGCTATGGTTTAACCCATAACTTGCATGGCTTAGCCAGATCCGGATAGCGGTGACCTCCGGCAGGATCAGCCGGAATTAGAACTGGCGGGCGTTTCCTCAATGCCAACTGGTTGCCCCTTTGGCATGGTGGAAACTTTAGCTCCTTATTATCTCGCTCGGTTCTCACAATCTCCTACTTCAAACTTAATCATATTTCGGGAAATTAAGCTCACATCCTCAGACGACTTTATCTAATGTTAAAGCCGTCATGCAACTTCACAGAAAGAGAACGCTAATTAATGCCGTAACTCTTGCTGTGAAGCATATATAAATTGTAGGTATGAATATTTAAGCTTTACCATCAAAAACAGGAGCATAAAAAAGAAAGGGATTTATGCCGTTGGTGTTGCAGCTTCTGCCGGGGCACCTGAAGAGACTGCTTCTGGTGTCGCTCCACCGCCTCTCGTGAATAATTTGTAACCCACTATTGCCAGTATGATTATCAGGACGTAGCCCGCATAAATGAAGTAATTTGAGTAGTACTGCATGAAATTCAACCCCAGTGCGAGCACCATTATCACATCGAATATCCCTACTATTATGACCCAAATTATGCTCGTCACTATCATATCCTTCATCGTGGCGCTGACTTTCCCCAGGTAAAGTTTTGTGAATATCAATGTAAAAATGATTATCGTCACCAAAACTGCTGGGTCTAAATATGCGACATAAAACATCCACACCACGTTTGCAACCGCAAGTACTATTATCGCCAGTATTATCCCAAACAGAACAGAAAACTTGAATTCCATTTAAAGACCTCCTTTATTAACAATTGAATTCGTTATTTAAAATATATTTTAACATACAGATAGAATTAAGTATAGTGAAACCATGAAAAAGGGGCGTCAAAAGGAAGAAGTCGAGGAACTGAAAGTCAGGAAATCTGAGAATTTTTCGGAGTGGTACAACCAGGTCGTTCAAAAGGCGGACTTGGCGGATTACGCCCCCATAAGCGGTTGCATGATAATAAGGCCTTATGGTTATGGTGTCTGGGAAAAAATACGTGAGTGGTTTGACAGGGAACTGAAGAAAACAGGCGTGGAAAACGCGTATTTCCCCCTCTTCATACCCGAGAGCTTCCTGAAAAAAGAGGCAGAACATTTCGAAGGATTCGTTCCCGAAGTTGCCTGGATAGAAAAAAAAGATGAAAATGAAGAGGGTTATGCGTTACGGCCTACATCAGAAACCATAATAAATGATTCGTTTTCCAAGTGGATACGTTCTTGGAGGGATTTGCCTTTGAGGATAAACCAGTGGTGCAACATTGTCCGCTGGGAGGTGAAGGCCACCCGCCTGTTCCTAAGGACGAGGGAGTTCCTTTGGCAGGAAGGTCATACAGCGCATACGACCATGAAGGGAGCTGAAGAAGAAGCAAGACTACGGGCGGAGCAGTACAAAAAACTAATAGAGACACAGCTTGCAATCCCTGTCATCGTGGGAAAGAAATCCAAAGGAGAAACATTCCCCGGGGCAGTGTATACAATAGCATTGGAGGCCTTGATGCCTGACGGAAAGGGCCTGCAGATGGCAACGTCGCACAATTTAGGACAGCATTTTGCAAAGGTTTTTGACATAAAATTCAGGGACAAGGATGGTGAGGAAAAACACGTATGGCAGACTTCATGGGGCCTGACAACAAGAACTATCGGAGCTGTCGCAATGGTTCACGGAGACGATAAGGGTCTGGTTCTTCCTCCGAAAGTCGCCCCTGTTCAGGTTGTTATCATTCCTATTTATGACAACAATACAAAGGGGAAGGTCTTAAAAAAGGCGAACATGGTGAGAAAAAAACTTGAAAACACATTTGATGTTTATCTGGATGACAGGGATGTGTATTCACCGGGCTGGAAATTTAACGAGTGGGAACTGAAAGGCGTTCCCCTACGCCTGGAAATTGGTCCCAGGGATATCGAAAAGAAACAGGTTATATTCGTAAGAAGAGATACAGGGGAAAAGAAGCCTGTCAAGGAAAGAGATGTGGTCAAAACGGCAGAAAAAACCCTCGAACTCGTACAGGAAAATTTGTTCAGCAGGGCGAAGAAATTTCTTTACCAAAGCATAAAGGGCGTGAAAACTTTCAAAGAGCTTGAAAGGGCAATAAAAAACAGAAAAATGGTAAGGGCGCACTGGTGCGGAAACGAGAAGTGCGAAGAAGGGGTGAAAGATGAAACAGGGGCAACTATCAGGTGCATAGAAACCGAAACGGCAAAAAAAGAAGGAAAGTGTGTTGTTTGTGGTAAACGGGCGAGAACGGTCGTTTATTTCGCGAGGGCTTACTGAACAAAAATTAGACTAAACTTTTGTTTTTCAAACACCTTTTTGTTATTTCGATTATCAAAATAATTGGAATGAATGTGTAAAGGAAAAGAAATATCACTATTATTAACGAAATGCCAAATATGTAATAGTTTAAATATAAAACTGCAAAACCAACTACGATAATTGCAACTATTAGTCCTCTTATAATTTCTTTGTATTTTTCATAAAAGATGCTAGGTAGTCTATCCATAAAATTTTTGGACAAATTTGATACCGCTATTAAAAATATTATAATAAAATACTGAATTAAAAGAAAGTCAAATGATAGAATATCTGAAGAAATTATATGTGCTGTTTTTTCATAAAATAATTTACATGAACCCATCAAACCAATCGTTGCAAGCGAAAATAACAGGCTAAGAGTAAAACTTAGGAGTAAAATGTCAAATTCGAAGTTTAGAACATCTTTATTGATCTTTTTCTCAGTTCTCCAATAAAATAGCCATATTTAACCAGAAATTATTAACATTCCAAATATTATTAGATCATTTATATTTTGTGATATTGGTAAATCAAACATAGTTAATCTTCTATCATTTGTATTTTTAAGGGTTTTCAGCGTTCATATTTTTGTTTTTCCTGTACAGGTCGCTTCGCTAAAACAAAATAAGAACGCTTCACCAAAATATAATCATGATTCAGCAGAAATCCCAGCAACTGAATCCTGAAAAAGCTGAAATTCTTGGTCTTTTATGTGCTGAAGGAACTCATTATAAGTATATTGCCAAATATTGGGGATGGTCAAGAGATCCTAATAAGAAAAGATTAAGAGAACAGTTAACAGAAGGTATACATTTTTCTAACATGGATTTGGATCTTTTGAATCGTTTTCGTTATCTTATGGGTGAAGTATATAAATACTCACCGAGAATTACAGGATCAAGTTACAGTCTCAAAATACAATTAAAAAAGAAGTCCGTTATTAGGGATATATTAAAACATACTGATTTAGGTTCATTAAAATGGACCGTTCCGAAGTCTGTGATGAACGCTGATGAAAAAGTTATGGCATCTTTCATAAGGGGTTTATACGAAGGTGATGGAACAAAACCAATGAAAGCTTCTAAAAATGTTTATCATTTGTACTTCAATATGAAAAATTATAATTCTTTAAAGCTTGTACAGAAAATGCTTAAAATGTTAGGAATAGAAAGTAAATTTTGGAAAAATAAATCAGAAAATATGCATAAACTTGTTATATACGGGAATGACAATGTTATCAAGTTTAAAAATATTATTAATCCAACAATTAAAAGAATTGAAATAGCGGAGGAAACGCGGAGGTAGCTTATCAGAATTTCTGGTTTGCCTCCAAAACCAAACGGCTAGGTGGCCGGCTGCAGTCGGTATTAATAGGCATTTGCCGATGATTGAGCGGATACCGGCATAAGTGGGTTCGACAGACCCTTTCCGGGAGCTAACGCTTCCTCAAAAGCGTCTACGGAAAAGTTTCGAAAATCCCACCCTCCGCTCTTTTAAAATTAGCCAAAAATCACTCGAACCTTGCCCTTATCCCCTTTAATCCAAGGGTGACAGAAAGGACGAATCCAACCACAATTATCAGAACAGCGTAAGCCACCACTTCGAAGTCCATGTACGCCATCAGCATAAGGCAGGATATGATTCCAAGAAGCGGGATAACGGGGAATTTGCCTATGTTCAGAGGGATTTTAAACTCACGAAGTTTGTCGTAACCCTTATAGCGTGTGCTGATTACGGAAAGATTGATTATTATGAAGGTGAAGAATATCAGGAAATCCGTTATATTGGCGACTATTTCTATTTCACCGAAACCGAGGAAGATTATCGAGAAGGCCATTGTTAACAAAGTCGCAATCCATGGTGTATGGCGTCTCGAATGAATTCTGGCAAAGATGTTTTTAGGAGAGAATGATCTTCCGATCCCGTACATGATGCGCGAGGTCGCCAACAGCATGAGAAGAACGGTGTTCGCTGTGGCGAAAAGAGCAAGGATGGAGAGGAGAAAGAAGGCGTTGGAACCAAAGGCCTGGGAAGCGACGTCGGCCAGTGGAGCAGAAGACGTCCCCAGCAAATGCCAGTCAAGTATGGAAACGGCCGAAAGCGCCACAAGTATGTAGATAACCGTGGTTATCGCTATTGACAGGAGCAGGGCTCTGGGAATGTTCACATCCGGATTTTTGGTTTCCTCTGAAAGCCTTGTTATCTGTTCGAACCCTATGTATGCGAAGAATATGAGGGCAGCCGCCTGAAAGACCCCTCCCAAACTCGGGAATTCAAAATAATTCACCCTCCCCAGAAAAGGCAGACCCATAGCTATTATTATGAACAGACCTGAGGTCTCTATGAGTGTGAAAACAACGGCAAACCACACAGACTCCTTTATACCGTAAAAAATTATTATGGAAAGCAGGATGACCAAAACTGCTGCTGTCAGAAGATAGGGTGCGCCAAACAAATTCTGGAAGTAACCGGCGAAACCAAGCGAGACCGTCGCTGAAAAAACGAAGCCTGAAACCACAAGAAGCCATCCGATAACAAAAGCTATTGTTCTGCCAAATGCGTGTTTTGTGTAAACGTATTCTGCCCCCGCCTTTGGGAATATTGAACTTAATTCAGCATAGCTCAATCCCGTGAATATCGCGACCAGGGCGGATAAAAGGAAGGAGAGCCAGACGGCATTTCCGGCGAGGGCGGCTGCCTTCCCTATAAGAACATAAATACCGGCACCAAGGATTATCCCCACCCCCATGAGCGCGGCCTGCCATAAACCAATTTCCCTTTCAAGCACTGGCTTCTTCATTATTCGTACCTCAACGCTTCTATAGGGCTCAATTTGGCCGCCTGCCGTGCAGGAAGAATACCTGAAACCATTCCTATAAGGGCGGCAAAGAGGACGCCCTGAAGTATTAACCTGGGCGTTACAAGGGCGATGGGGCTCAGAAGAACTGCGTTCAGATAGGCGGCTCCGGCAAAGCTGAGTATTACACCAACTATCGCTCCTGCAACGCTTATACCAACGGATTCAAAGAGAATCGAAACCAAAACCTGCCTGTTTGTTGCTCCTACGGCTTTCATAGTCCCTATATTTCTTCTTCTCTCACGAACGGAGATTATCATGACATTCATTATCACTATCCCTGATATGAGGGCTGCAATGCTTCCCAAAGCAAATGTCATCAGGTTCAGCTGTGAAAGCATTTTGTTCACGGTGTTCATGATGCTCTTGTCCGTTCTGGCCTGAAGCTCATCGAAGTTGTCGTTTATCTCCTGTTCTATGTGATCGGCATCTTCGGGTGTTGAAGGCTGGACCATCATCAAGGTTATCTTGCCTTCCTTTCCCGCAAGTTCCTGCAGATCGTCTAGCCACATCTCCACGGAATTGTCAATGTTATCCCTTCCTGTTTCCTCAAGCACGCCGGTGATTTCATACTCCACACCATCCATGGAGATCGTATCCCCGACAGCATAATCGTAATTTTCTGCATATTTGCTGCCTATTTCTATCTCCTTCGCCCCTTCTTCCGCCTCCCTTCCGTCCTCTATTTCAATGTTCACTCCCCTTATTATATCCTCGCTTCCGGGAGAGATCCCTATGACTGTCCCGACGCCATTGATGTTTTCATATAGAATGGAGGCAACCTTTTCCACGCCCGATACGCTTTCAACTTCCTCCACAAGGGCCTCGTCTATCTCGCTGGATTGTATCATAAAGCCAGGGGTGCCCTTTTCTGTCACGGTAACCAGCCCGGAAGTTACTGATATCTGGTCGTTCACGTAGTAAATTATACCCTCTGAAAACGAGGAAACGCTCGTCACCAGGAATATCCCTATCACTACACCTAACATTGTAAGAATCGTCCGCAACTTGTGCCTTCCGAACTCCCTCAGTATCATTTCCCACATCATAATTTTCACATACTCATCTGCAATCCTTTCTTGACGTGCCAGACACGTCTTTCCCTATCCGCCGGGTTTGTTCCGGCTTTCCCTTGCTATCCTTCCCTTATTGCCTTTATGGGGTCTGTTTTAACCGCAACCCAGGCCGGATAAAGGCTTGATACAACTGCGAGCAGTATCCCGTAAGCAGCCGCCCCAATGGCAAGGGCAGGCGTTATGACAGCGAGGTTCGAGCCTCCGAGGAGAACGTTGTTCAGCATGTCCACGAAAAAGAAAGACACGCCGACTGCTATAACGCTGCTGACAACAGATATCAGCAATCCTTCTTCAAGTATTTGCTTTAAAATTACCCTTCTCAAAGCTCCAACCGCCTTCATTATTCCCAGCTGCCTTCTTCGCTCGAGAACGGACGTGTACATGGTTATTATTATGCCTATTGCCGCCACGATTGAGGCCACGAATCCTATGCCGAAGGTCATGACATTCATGGTTGCTGTCATTTCCTGAAACATCGAAAGCGCATCCTCCATCGTCATCGCGTCGAGATCATCAAATTCCTCTTCTATGGTATCTTTAATCTCCTGAACGAGCGAAACGTCCTCTGGCTCTATCATTATCTGCGTTGCTGCTCCTTCAGTTTCGTATATTTCATCCGCATAATCGTAAGGCATTATGACTACAAGATCGTATGCCCCTGAACCCTCCTCGAATATGCCCATAATCTCTACCTGCTTCTTGTTAAGGGTTATGTAGTCCCCGACACCAACATCCATCGTGTCCGCCACCACATATCCTATCGCCGCTCCTTCCTCGTCGTTGTCCGGCCAGGTCCCTTCTTTGAATTCCAGATCCTGGGCCCCGAAGATGTCGAGTTCGTCCATGTCAAGCCCGTCCACCTCGAAGAACCCCCTTAGCTGTTTGCTTATTATGGGGACAGAACGTTTGATGCCTGAAATCGATTGTACTTCCTCCACCTCTTCCTTTTTTATGTCCTCTATCTGGTAGGCAATCGGAGGTCCGCCCATCTCGGATAAATCGAACTTCTTCATCACGAGGATTGTGTCCGAGCCTATCGAACCTGTCGCAGAAGTCACCAGTTCGTTCACCCCGGCCGATATGGAACCCAGAGAAACTATCGCGGTTATTGCTATGACTATGCCCAAAGCTGTTAACACCGTACGAATCTTGTGTTCCTTCAAATCCTTCAAAGCGAGATCAAGCATAAATATTAGCCGATGATTTTTCCGTCCCTTATCCTGATTTCCCTGTGTGTCCTTTTGGCAAGGTTTATGTCATGCGTTACTATGATTATGGTCTTTTTGGTTTTCTTATGAAGTTCCTCAAGGAGTTCAAAAATTTCCCTGCCCGATTTGGTGTCAAGATTCCCTGTGGGCTCGTCTGCAAGTATGACTTCCGGATCGTTCGCGAGCGCACGGGCTATCGCGACCCGCTGCTGTTCCCCTCCGGACATCTCATTGGGTTTGTGTTCAAACCGCTTTCCCAGACCAACTTTTCGAAGGAGTTCTTTTGCCTTTCTTTGCGCCTCGCTTCTTCCGTGACCGGCGAAGCGCATGGGAAGCGAAACGTTTTCGGCTGCGGTCAGGCCGGGTATTAGATTGTAAGCCTGGAAAACGAAGCCTATCTTCTCCCTTCTTATTTTTGCGAGTTCATCGTCGCTCAGCTTTGAGACGTTTTTTCCGTCAACAAAAACTGTCCCCCTGCTTGGGGTATCCAGACAGCCCATTATGTGCATGAGCGTGGATTTTCCTGATCCGGAGGGCCCGATTATTGCAGAGTATTCGCCCTTTCTTATCTTCAGGTTAACCCCGCGAAGTGCCTGGGTTTCAACGCCCTTCATAGAGTAAATCTTCCAAACGTCGCGAACATCAAACATAAGGTTTTTTTTCATAAATTCACTCTACTGGCAGCTGAAATGATACGATGAAAACTACTTTTTCCTTTTCCTGAGTCTCCAGACATAGAATGATTCCAGAACTACTACAACTATGAGAATAGCGGTAACCGTCGGCGACACTCCACCCTCGGCGCGTTCCTCCGCATAGATTGACTTTTCTATGGAAACCGGTATCTCTTTCACGTATTCATCGTTTTTCTCGTCAAGGTACGTGATGTTGATGGCAGCACGTCCGAAACTGAACCCCCTGAAACGCAGAGTCTTGTGCTTGGTTGGCTTGAGTTCGTTGGCAACGGCCGAATCCTTGATTTCCCCATTCTGTATCAGGGCAATTTTCAGGGCCTTGGCATCCGCTGTCCCTATGTTCTCGATATCCACCTTGAAATCAGAATCTTCAACCTTGGCGCTCAGAACCTCTATCACAGGTTTTCCCCTTACCGGAATCCCTATTTTGAAGGTGGTTGTCTGCGGTGTGTTCGTATCATCCTTGTAGTTGAAAGTGAGCATCGCAGAATACGTGCCGTACTCCGCATCGTTATCTATGCTTATATCAAAATACGCCTTTTTGCTTTCGCCCGCATTCAGTTCCCCCATGTAATAAGATCCTCCGGAAAGAACGGGAACAATATATTCGGAACTTGAGTTGAACGTGGCCTCCATGTAGTGGACTCCTCCGGTCCCCATGTTTTTGATGTTCACATCGAACCTTACTTTATCACCGGGCTCTATTTCCTTCGGGTCGGTTTCTATTGAGTCGATTACAAGTTTGGGGGAACCCTGAACGTCCACGGAAACGCTCTGCGTAACGGTTACGCTTGTATCGCCCTTTGTGTAGTACCTGAAATCAACATCGTAATCCCCCGAGATTGCGGATTTGCTTACATACAGTTTGTACGTAACCTTAACGCTGTCTGACGGCGCTATCCTGTTGAATGTCTGCGTTTCCTTCTCCCCGGAAATCAGCGTGAACGGGTCTTTGGGTTCTATGTTAAGAACGATGTCTGTTGCTTGGCCAAGGCCGTTGTTCTGCAGTTCGACCTCTATTGTTACGGTGCCCCCAGGTTCAACAGGATAGGGATTTTGGGATGAGAGAACAATGTTCAAGCCAGGGGCAAGAGCGGCCTCTGCAAAGTACATTGAGAAAAACAAAGTTAACACCACTGCAAGTCCAACAAATACCTTCTTCATGGCAGACACCCCATTATATCTTTAATACATTAATTTGATTGGTTACTTTTATAACTATTGTTTTTTTTATCGGTTATCGGTGGTTTAAATAATTATTTAAATAGATATAACCTATATACCTATACTATGACCAATGCTATGAGCAAGACAACGGGGGATGCTGCGGAAAAGCGCGCAGAAAAGCCAGCTGAAAAGCAGAAAGGGAAGCCCCCTGAAAACCCGGAGAAGGGCGAACCAAATAAGGCAGTAAAGAGTATTATAAGGTTTGGAGAGACCAACCTAGATGGTTCAAAAAAAGTGGCTGTCGCACTCCGCCAGGTTAAAGGCATTTCCTTCGCCTATTCGAATGCCATTGCAAAGGTTTTTGGTTTTGAGAACAAAAAGATAGGCGATCTGTCCGAAAGTGAGTTCAAGACCCTCGAGCACATGGTAGCAAACCCTTCCAATCACAACATTCCCACATGGTTCTTTAACAGGAGAAGGGATCCTGATTCAGGAGAAGACAGGCACCTGCTCACGTCAACCCTTGAGATCACCCATAAGATGGACATAGACAAAATGAAAAAGGTAAAATCCTACAGGGGGGTGAGGCATATCGCTGGCCTGCCTGTCAGAGGACAGCGAACGCGCGGTTCGTTCAGAAAGGGAAAGGTCGTGGGTGTGAGCAGAAAGGCAAGGCAGCAGGGCAGACAAGAAGGTAAGAAGTAGTGGTGGTTGAATGAGGAAGCTGAGAAAGAGATACAAAAAACCGAGAAGACCCTGGGACTCCGGCAGAATAGAAGAGGAAAAGAAGATCATCAGGGAGTTTGGACTGAGAAGGAAGAGAGAAATATGGACAGCTGAAGCTGTGGTCAGGAAATTCAGAAGAAGGGCAAGAAACCTCATAGCTGTCAAGGATGAGGAGAAAACAAAGATTTTGCTGGACAGGCTTGTAAAGCTCGGCCTCCTTGAAAAAGGTCAGGGTCTGGAAAATGTCCTTGCACTCAACGCAAAAGACGTTCTCAACCGAAGGCTTCAGACGATCGTATTCAAAAAGGGGTTTGCAGATACACTCAAACATGCAAGACAGAAGATAACACACGGTCATGTTAGTTTAGGTGAAAAGAGGGTAATATTCCCTTCCTACATAGTTCCTGTCGGGGAAGAAAAGATTATAAATGTAAAAGGTGTTAAGAAAGGTTGATATTATGAAAGACGAAAAATGGGGCATTGCCCACATATATTCCTCCGTTAACAACACCATTATCCATATCACAGACCTCACGGGAGCGGAAACCATAGCAAGGTGTTCAGGTGGCATGATAACCAACAGGGACAAGGACAAGGGCTCGCCTTTCCCTGCCATGAAAGCGGCGAGAAAGGTCGCGGAAGAGGCAAAGAGCAAGGGAATCACAGGCATACATCTCAAGATCCGGGCACAGGGGGGTCACAAGAAGAAGATACCCGGCCCAGGGGCACAGCCGGCCATACGTGCACTGGTAAGGACAGGACTGAGAATAGGAAGGATAGAGGATTCCACCCCAATTCCGCACGACACCACCCGAAAACCCGGTGGAAGGGGAGGAAGAAGAGTTTAAAATTCATGGTGATTTGTTATGGCCAAGGGGCATAAGCCCAAGGCAGGGTCAAGGGCATACTGGCCGAGGAAGCGGGCAAAAAGGATATACCCAAGACTAAAGCATTCGAAAGACCTTGAGAGGGTTTCCAGAAAAATAAGTGACGTGAAACCTTTAGAATTTGGAGGGTACAAGGCGGGTATGACACAGGTTGTGCTCACGGACACAGGAAAGGGAAGCGTCACACAGGGACAGGATATTTCAAGACCGGTTTCTGTTATAGAATGCCCTCCGCTGTTCGTTTTCGGAATAAAGCTTTACAGGGAATCCCATGATGGTCTCAGGACCGAAGGAATGATATGGGCAAAGGAACTGAAAAAGGACATGGTGCGTAAACTTGACATTCCGAAGGGAGGGACATCGAAGGTCTCCGATTTTGAAGGCAAGCTCGGCAAAATCACCGACATACGCCTGCTTGTTCATACCCAGCCAAGAGAATCCGGTCTGGGAAAGAAAAAACCAGAAGTATTCGAAATCGATCTTGCCGGAAACATCGAAGGCAAATGGAACTATGCAAAGGGGAAGCTGGGAAAGGAGATAGACGTGTCCGAGGTTTTTTCCGAGGGTGAATACATTGATGTGAAATCCGTAACCAAAGGGAAAGGTTTCCAAGGTGTTGTTAAGAGGTTTGGTGTGAAAATAAGGAGCAGGAAGAACAAAGGCAAGAGAAGACATATAGGAACGATGGGTCCTGTAACCCCCGGGAGGGTTTTGCCAGGAGCAATCCCGCAGGCAGGGCAACTTGGCTTTCAGACAAGAACCGAATATGGAAAAAGACTGATAAAGATAGGAGATGAAGGCCTGAAGATAAAGGGCGGGTTTGTGAACTACGGATATGTTAAAAAGAACTACGCTCTTGTCGAGGGCTCTGTTCCCGGTCCGAAGAAAAGATTCATCCTTCTGAGAAAATCCTTCAGGAAGACCGACGTGAAAGAACCGGCAGAAGTCAAATCCGTTTCTTTCGAAAGCCAGCAGTGATGATATGGATTATGATAATAAAAATTTAACCATTAAAATTTCTCCTTACCCGGATGTGAAGAACTATTTCCAGGCTGTTACAAACAACGGAAAAATATATGTGGGTCGTCTGGAGGGACTGGGGAATTTCGTCAGAGGCCTGAAAAACCTTGAATATTGCGACGTGCCTCCTACACTGGACCTTTCAAACCTCCCTGTGAATTTACATGAAGTTGTTTTAAGGAAAATACTTGAAATCCCGAACAAGCATTTTTAACTTCTGAACCAAAATTATCTCTATGGAAATCTGGTATTTCGTAACGCTGATAGGAACGCCTGAAATCTGGTTGATACTCACGGGAGTCTTGGTTATTTTATATCTTTATCTTAGAAAGAGAGTCCATCCTAGAAAAAAAGTCCTTATAAAAAGGGTTCTGATAATTTTTATAACAAGCCTCTGGCTGACCGCTGGCGTAACTTTTGCTTTGAAATATGCGATCCCAGTAAAAAGACCCTGCACGCCGTGTGCGGAGAATCAATCAAATTGTAATCCATACTGCCCGGATGATAACGCGTTCCCCTCGGGTCATTCGGCCATAATATTTTCTGTTTTTACTTCCATGTTTCTGGTTTTCAGAAAAAATAAATTTTTGTTTCTTTTCGTGATACCTTTGCTTGTCGCATTGTCAAGGTATATGCTTGTGGTTCACTATCCTGTTGACATTTTGGCCGGGAGTTTGATAGGAATTGTGATTCCCTTTATTGTTCTGAAAGTTTATGAGAAGAAAATCTAGGTTTTGTATCTCAAAATTCCTCCTATGCCGCCCATTTCTTTTAACTGGTTGCCCTCCTTTGTATCGCTCGATATCATTTCAACTTCTGTCCCCATCTCCTCTGCCATCTTTATTATATCGTCCGTGACATCTTTCTCGGCCAAAAGTTCCAACACCTCACCGCATTTTTTGCATTTCCTTCCTTTCAGCTGTTTTCTGGTGAGAATTTCCTCTGTCTTCCCGTTGCATTTTGGGCATCTGAACCTCGCCCTGACCCAGTCGAAATGTTCGGATATCAGAAGAGTCTCAACATTCCCGTTTTTCAGGTTCTCCACAACTTCTTTGAGTCCGTACACACCGAGACCCGAATCCTTCCCCAGCTCATCAAAGAACCTCGCCATCAATTGTTTCTCCTTCATCACGGACGCTTCCTTCAAAGCCTCCTCAGACCTGTTAACGGCCTCTTCCAACCCGTATTCCCCTGTATACGAAGTATCCACAACAGAGATTATTCTTTTCTTTATATCATATCTAAGGAACTTCCCATCAGCAAACTTGTCTTTCACAGGGCCAGGCCCTCCAACTATCACACCCTTAAGATCCCTGAGCTCACCGAACTGCTGGGAGGCAATATCGCCGACCTTCTTCATGAAATCATTCAGCAAACCCTCACGTATGCGGGCGTATCTCGCCTGTGAATTATGGATTATTATTCCGTTTGCAATGAAGTTCCTGTGAGTAGGTATTTCCATATCGTAGAATTTCCCTGCCTCTATCGGTTTTTTTGAGACTATCCTTGCTGAAACGATACCGGAATTAGCGATGTCTTCTAGAAATTTTGTGATTTTGCCTTTCGGGTCCCTTTTTCTGAACACAGGAAGAATATTTTGTCTGAATATCCTGTAACTCATGTTTTTCTTATCGAAAAAGAAATCCTGTGTCTTTGGAAAATCGTCTGTTGTTAAACCCAGCTCATGTGCAAAGGAAAGTACATGGCTCCCCTTAACGGGGACCTGATCACAATATGTAGTTTTATCCAACCTTTTCAGTATCCTTTTGAGTTTGCATGATTTTTTCTTGGATGAAAATCCTATACTTTTCCGAAACTTCCGTAAAGATTCGTAATCGGTTATTCTGACGCAATATCTGGGTTTCTTTGCAAAACTGCCTTTCATTCCAATCTTTCTAAAAGAGGATATTATACCGAACCTCAAAAGGATAAGCTGTATAGATCGCATGGTATGTTCTCTGTTGGTTGTTATCGCAACCTGTCTTGAACTTTCATTTAACCATCCCTCTGCATCAAAGAATCCTCTTAAAAAACTTGACATCTCCCTGTTTGGCAGGGAACAAATCATATCTGGTATGTCTTTTTCTCTCGATCGCATAATCTCCGGGAACAAGTTGTCAAGGATTTCCAGAAGAGCTTTGCTGTATATTTTGAGTTCCCAATATTTTTTTTTGGTTCTGAACCTGAAGCCAACGCCAACACCAAACATTTTTTCTGTAAGATTTTTGTATTTTCTAGCAACATCCTCTTCTTGCTCTGATATAACTATCCTGTTTTTGTCCCTGTTTCCATCACCTAGAATATAGCCTAGGAAATTCGCAAGATCAGAGTTGATTTGTTTAGGGAATTTCAGGGAAGGGATTTTTTCGATGTGATATCTTTCAAATTTTTTGGGACTGAAGTTATACAATTTCAGAAGCTTGTCCATGTTGTTTTTCTTTAAACCTATTTTTCCTGTTTCAAACTTTGAAATGGCTGTCTGCGTCAATCCCATTTTCCTAGCAATCTGTCTTTGGAGAATTCCCAGTCTTTTCCTCCTGTCTCTAAGAATTCTTCTACCGCTTTCTTTCACCTTTAAGATACAGGGGATTTCAAATCTAAGATTCTCTTTTTTTCCATCAATCTGTAATTTTTTCGTTAAAAGTATGGAATCGCCAATTTCCAGATTCTCAGCCGGTTTTTCCTCGAAACCAGAACTTCCAGGGACGAAGAACCTGTGCTCCGGTGTAACCTTTATGCTCGCTGAGGGCGCTTTTGTTGTGATTTCGTAGGCTTTGTCAGATTGCCTTTCGAAGAAATGACTATGTTTGGCTTTTGAATGTCTTAGATTTTTGAAATCATAACATAGGAATTCGGAACCTCCAATGTCCTTAACCTTTCTTATTCTCCCATCGGTCAACTGAAGAAGCGTATCCTCATGCACACACCATCCTCCTTTATCTGTCTTTCCAGGGACTATGGAATCCAGATGTTTGAGCGACTTTACTTTCTTCCCGTGCAAAATACCGACCTCTGCCTCGGATTTGTCAATAACTATCAATCCGTATACTTCCCTCTCCCTTATCATCTCCTTCAGGGGGTCGAGAACAAATTTCTGGTCACACCAGTACAATTTCTGTTTCAGGGGCTCGGGAGGTTCCAGGGCGTAAATTTCGATGTCTGCGACTCCTTCCCTTTCTGATATATTACCGGAAAATATCACCAAACCGTTCTCGGGCGTTTGCTTGTAGAGCTTCAAATGCTGGAGTATCCGTTCGAGCGCAGACAGAACGTTCTTCCTGACGGTCTTTGATTTTATGTTTTGCGCAGTTGATTTCTCATTTACAATCTGCTCAACTACCTTGTTCAAATTGTATCCAGAAGGTATGTAAACTGAAACGAGTTCGGTATGCCTTCCCCTGAAATTATCGAGTTCTTCCACTAAATCTTTCAGCCTTCTCTTCCTGATATCTTCCTTCGTCATGCCAAACCCTCGAATAAAGTTTAGTTTTGTTTGCTTATATTTAAAAAAAGGCGAAGGTCAGACCATTGTCTGGAATTCAAGGGTTTGTATATTTTGCAGATCGAAGTTAAGAATTTCCTCGAATATCACAAAACTCGTGTCGTAATCGGATTTTTGTTTGTACTCGCTTTCGCTCGAGTATTCGCTCTCGATGTGGTAATCTGAAAGGGAAACGGTTTCCTCTTTCTTTTTGGATTTGTATTTTTCCTCTGTTATTGGCTCTTCCACCGAAGTTTCTTTCTTCACCTCGACTTCGAAGCACTCGAATGGCTCAGGGAGGAAAGATTGTTTGTTTGTGGATGTCTGGAATCTCCATATCTCTTCACCGGTCTCCGGGTCAACAAGATACAGATGACAGTCCCAGCTGCCGAAACACAAAACACCATCTATCAGAACGACTGAGGTGTACACGCCTCCGTTGGTATGGAACCTCCACAATTCTTTTCCCTCTAAGGAAAGGCAGTAAACGTTCCCGTCTCCTGCTCCCAAATAGATTTTATCGTTGTACACCAACGGACCTTTGTCTATAATTTCCTTGCCTGTGTGGAACCTCCATAATTCCTTTCCGTCCAGCGTCAGTGCGTATAAAATCCCGTCCCTAGAGCCGTAATACAAAATGTTATCATGTATTGTGGGTATTCCACAGTTCCCATACTTCCCGGTTTTGAACCTCCATATCTCTTTGCCTGTTTCTATGTCCAAAGCATACAAATAGTTGTCGAAAGAACCGAAATATAAGATTCCCTTGTGAACAAGGAAGGGGTAATCGTTCTCTATCTCTGCTCCTGCCTTGAACCTCCAGATTTCCTTCCCTGTTTCCGCGTCCAAAGAGTAGATAAAACCACTAAATGAGCCTATTATCACCCTTCCGTTTGTCACAACGGGCGAAGACGTCACGGCGTCCCCTGTGTTATACCTCCAGATAAGTTCTCCTGTTTCCACGTCAACTGCGTACGCATACCCGTCCCTGCTCCCGAAATATGCCTTTCCTTTGCTTATGAAGGCTGTCGTATTTATCTCGCCTCCAGTCTTGTAGTGCCATATCTCTTTTCCGGTATTTGCATCCAAACAGTACATGTTACCATCGAAGGAACCTATTAAAACAATGTTGTCGTATATTTGCGGAGAAGAATCAAGGAAGACGCCATTCCCCCTGAATCTCCACACTTCCTTTCGCGTGGTGAAGTCCAAGGCGTAAACATGGTGGTCTAAAGAGGAAAAAATAATCATACCTTTGTGAAAAACAGGTCTGCTGCATACGCTTCCCCCGAACGTGACTTTCCAGATTCGATCGTACTTCCTCTTCTTCTTAACCTGAACGTCTTCCACGTCTACATCGAAATCCGTGAAGCCGGAGTCAAAACTCTCGAATCCGAAATCCATCCAAGACCACCTCAATTCATTAATTTATTAATAAATATTTGAATTTTGGGTTTATAAAGATTTTTGTTACCTAAAAGTTATTAAATTTATGATATTTTAAGTTTTGTACCTTAAATCAAATTTAAAAGCAAAATTTAATAAAGATACATTACAGAAAGGAGCATATCACGGCTTAGCCCGGTGGTGTAGTGGCCAATAAGCCTTTTTCAGGAAAAGGCTTAATCGAAAAGGAGTCTCACTTCACTCCGTTTCGTTCGCCTTCCAAGCAAAAAGGCGCGGCTTAGCATACGAGGCTCTGGACATAAGAGCCCCCAGCGCGGCTCTTATCAACTCACGACGACCAAAGGGGGGAACCTCGTGACCAAGGTTCGAAACGCGGGTTCGAATTTGAATTCGAGCTCTGACTTGCTTGTCAAGTCTTTCCGCGCGTTTTTCCTTGCCGGGCTATTTGATTTTTTATTTGTTCCCATACAATATACAATATGGTCGAGGTCAATTCTGTCAGGTTCGGGGAAGTTACGATAGACAAGAAGACGTATTATTCTGATATGGTTGTCTGGTGGGACGGCAAAGTCGAGTACAGAGAGAAATCGCATGAATTCGATATCAATGAGTTCCTTCGCCTGCTTGAAAGAGACCCCGAAATCGTCGTGATAGGGACAGGCATGTCGGGCGTTGTGAATGTCCCTGAAGAGGTGGAACAGGTGGCGAAGGACAAAGGGGTCGAGATATTCAAAGACCTTTCTCCGAAGGCTGCGGAAATGTTCAATGGTTTCGTGGCCGACGGGAAGCGGGTGATCGCTGTTTTGCATTCAACATGCTAGCGGATCGTATGAAAAAATATGATATAATAGTGGGAATTCCGACATACAATGAAGCGGATAACATAGGCTTCGTTGTCAAACAGGTTGATAAAGGCCTGAGGAAATACTATTCTGATAAGAGGGCGTTGATAGTCGATTGTGATGGAAAATCCACGGACAGAACAAAACCTGTTTTTCTAAACACGGAAACCTTCTCCGAGAAAAAATTCATTGAGACGTCATCCGAAAGGTCTGGGAAGGGGAATGTATTCAGAATATTGTTCAGGTTGGTCAAAAAAATAAAACCGGAAGCAACAATGGTTGTTGATGCAGACCTCCGGAGTATCGAACCTGAATGGGTCAGACTTCTGATTGGACCTGTTCTCAAGGGATACGATTACGTAACACCCACATACGTCAGGGAAAGGTATGACGGCACGATTACGAACCACATAACCTATCCCGTTGTGTACGGACTGCTCGGAAGGAATATAAGACAGCCGATAGCAGGGGATTTTGCATTTTCCACAAGACTTGCCAATTACTGGCTTAAACAGAAATGGATGAAAGAAACAGGAAAATACGGTATAGACATATTCATGACAACGAATGCAATCTTCGGGAACTTCAGGATATGCCAGGCCTCTCTGGGACACAAAATTCATAAGAGCAGTGAACCAAACCTTAGCGAGATGTTTCTGCAGGTTGTTACCACACTCTTTGACAGCGTTCTTAACCACAGAGACAAATGGGTCAGGAATTCAAAGAGAAGGGAAGAGAAGGTATTCGGGATAAAAACACTGCCTGAACCGAGAAAGCTGAAGCCAAACCCGGAGAACATACTGCAAACCACCTTGAATGACTACCAGAAAGACAAGCTGAGAAAATACCTGAGCGAAAAGACGTTCGAAAGGGTGAATTCCATGTTTTTCCACAGAGACATCAACATTGACAAGGAACTGTGGACAAGAATTGTCTACGACCTCATGTACTCCTATTACAAAACAAGAAACAAGCGTGAAGTCGTTATGAGCATGCATTCTCTGTATTTTGCCAGAATTTACACATTTTTCAAGAAAATCCCGGAATACACGACAGAAGAGGTGGAATCCGAAATTCGTGAGCAGGCAGAATATTTCAGGAGAATGAAGACTTTGCTTGCCAAGAGGATTAATTAATAAAAAACATAATTTTATTATGGGCGTCAATTTATCAGGTCTTGTTTCCGGAAGGCAGACCGAAATCGAATACCTGAGGGGCAAGACAATAGCGATAGACGCATACAACACACTTTACCAGTTTCTTTCCATAATCCGTGACCGCTTCACAGGCGAACCTTTGAAAGATTCCAAGGGCCACGTGACCTCGCATCTTTCAGGCCTGTTTTACAGAACGACCAAGCTGCTGGAAAACGGAATAGACCCCGTTTTCGTTTTTGACGGAGAGCCACCGAAGTTCAAAAAGGAAACATCTGAAAAACGACAGGAAATCAAGGAACAGGCAGAGGAGAAGTTAGAGGAGGCAAGGGAGAAGGGGGATGTGGAGGCCATAAGAAGATATGCGCAGGCAACATCCAGACTTACTGGTGATATGATAGAACAATCGAAAACGATGCTCGGTTATATGGGCATCCCGGTTGTGCAGGCAAAGAGCGAAGGAGAAGCGGAGGCGGCCCACATGGTCAACTCTGGAAAGGTCTGGGCGAGCGGTTCGCAGGACTGGGATTCCCTTCTCTTCGGGGCGGGAAGAATGGTGAAAAATCTGACCATAACCGGAAGGAGGAAGATACCAAGGAAAGAGGACTACATAGAGATAAAACCGGAGGTCATAGAACTTGGCAATATGCTTTCCCGTTTGGGAATCAGCAGGGAACAACTGATAATTATCGGAATGCTCATAGGAACGGACTACAATCCCGGCGGGGTTAAAGGCATAGGACCAAAGAACGCGCTGAAACTGGTGAAAGAACACCGGACCCTCGAAAACGTGCTAAAGAATGTGGAATGGAATTTCGAAACACCCCCTTACGAAATATTTGACTTCTTTAAAAATCCTCCCGTAGGCGAAGGCAAAATCGAGAGAGAAAAGCCCGACTTCGAAAACCTTAGGGACTTTATGCTTGACCATGATTTTTCAGAGGAAAGGGTAAATAAAACGATTGAAAGGTTAAAAAGTATCCCAAAGGGCAAGCAAAACAGCCTTGCCTCGTGGTTCAGGTAAAAGAGAGAAAACATGGAAAGTCCGCTTGGTATAATACTGAGCATGATTGTTACGGTCGTAGCCAACGGGATAAACACGCTGATAGAGCTTTTGAGATTGTTTTTCGAACTCGTTCAGTCGCTCGGTTTTGTGACCAGAATAGGCGGATTCCCTCTGTTCATAGCTTCCGTTGTTATAATATCCATTGTTGTCTATTTTCTGGGGAAATTCTTTTTCAATGCTGGCAAACAGATAATCATACTTTTCGCAGTTGGCATAATAATTCTGTGGATAGTGATCCTGAGCCTGGTCTGATTTTTCGGGGTTCAGCAGTAACGTTTATATAAAGCAAACGATTTTAATATCATAATCTCAATAATAATTGTGATAACGTGGAAAGGGTCAAGAGCGGTATACCGGGACTGGATGAGATAATGAACGGGGGCATCCCAAGAGGCCAGCTTGTTCTCCTTTCCGGAACGTGCGGGACAGGGAAAACCACCCTGTGCGGCCAGTATGTTTATCAGGGACTTACAAAATTTAACGAGAATGGCCTTTTTTTGTCGTTCGAGGACCTGCCGAACATGATAAAAGGGAATTTCAAACAGTTCGGGTGGGATTTCGAGCCTTTCGAAAAACAAGACAAATTTGATTTCATAAGGTACGACCCCTACCATATAGAAGAGGTTTTTGATATACTCGAATCGAACGTGAGGAGCATAGGTGCGAAGAGGATTGTGATAGACTCTGTTTCTGCCCTCGGCCTTCATGTCAGGGACAAGGCAGACCTGAGAAGAATGATATTCAATTTATCAAACGTTTTGAGAAAGCTTGGCTGCACGGTCATAATGGTGTCGGAGATAGTCCCTGGTTCGGCTGGAATATCACGGTATGGCGTGGAGGAATTCGTTACGGACAGCGTGATCGTTCTTTATTATGAAAGAAACGAATTCACATTCACGAGGGCGATCCAGATATGGAAGATGAGCGGTTCGGACCATTCCAAAAAACTCCACCCGTACAAGATAACCAAAGATGGCATAATTATCCAGCCCGGCGAAGAAGTTTACATGCCAAAGACGTAACGGCCTTCCGCAACTCCTCCATTTCTGCAAGATTTATTTCCCCGGCCCCTTTTCCCAGAATTTCTCCGTTGATTTCCATGTTCTTTATCATTTCCCTGGCAAGATTTTTCGTGAATTCCCTTTCTAAAATATGTTTGTTGAGGCTTATCAGACCCTCCCGCAGGGCATTTTTTATCTTCTTTTTATTTTGAAGGAATATCTCTCTTAAAACATATCTTCCCGGATGCTTCCTGTAATATTTTTTGGAAAGCGGCCTGATGACCAAAACGATGGATTCTGTTTTGGGCTCAGGAACGAAGGCGCTCCGGGGGACTTTGAATCCCACCTTCACATCAAAAAAACTCTGGGATCTTATTGAGAGTTTGGAAAATTGTCTTTCGCCGGGCTTTGCGAGCAGTATGGAAGCGAAATTTTCAGGCACGCTGATTACAGCAATATCAAAATCGATTTTCATGAGCTTGTTTACAAAGGGTTCGCATATGGAATAGGGAAGGTTGGAGACAATTTTGTTGAATTTTATTTTTTCAATAACGCCCAGAGCATTTCCGAAAATTAAATTTAAATTTTTTTTATGACCAAACTCTTTTCTGAGTGAATCTTCGAAGGATACGTCTTTCTCAACTGCCGTTACCTCTATCCCCTCGCCCAAGAGGTGTCTCGTGAGATTTCCTGCTCCGGGCCCAATTTCCAAAACACGGTCCTCTGGCTTCAGATCAGCAAGGAAAACCATTCTCCTAAGAATCCCCTCATTCTCCATGAAATGCTGGTCCATAGAAACCGTTTTTCCGGCTTCAGGAAGTTTCATGCTTTTTTTCATACAGGGAATGCTCCACCTTTTTTATGATCTTCTCAGCCGAAACGAACTCAGGAACAATGACTATGTCGGCCCCTGCCATATAAAGCCTTTCGGCGTCCATTTCCGAGTGGGCACGGGCGAATATTTTTACGTCCTTGTTGAACCTTTTTGCCTTTCTTATAACAAAGGAAGATATGTCAGCGAAAGGAATTGTAAGTATGACGAGCTTTGCCTTGTAAAGGAAAATCTTTTTCAGTATCTCGTCATTGTCCGCATCTCCGTAAACACAGTAAATGCCCATACCGCTAAGTTTTTTCACTATCTCTGGGTTTCTCTCAACAACCACGAAGTTTTCGCCCTTGTTTTTCAGGTACTTTACGATTCTGCCTCCCATCCTGTCCGCCCCGAAAAGTATCACGTGATTTTCCATCTCCTTCCCCGGGAAATACTCTATCTCATGAATGCTCTTCGGATGTATCAGGTGGCTTATCCTCTGTATCCTTAACCGCGAAAAAGTTTTGTAGAATAAATTTCTACCACTCATAAAGTAGGGGGTGGATATCATGGAGATAACGACCAAGCCCAGCAGAAGGGAATAAAATTCCTGCGTGATATTCCCCAGAATGAACATCTCGGCTGCTATTATGAACATGAATTCGCTCCCCTGGCCGAGACCTATGGCTATGGAGTTCGATGTCCTGCCTCCGTATCCCATAAAGAGGTATATGAGAGCCAGTATCAGGGGCTTTAACAATATTATTGCAAAGAAAAGTGTGATGAAGAGCGGAAAACTGTTCTGTATAACCCAGAAATTAAGTTGCATACCTAGGGTTGAAAAGAATATTATGGAAAAGAAATCCCTCAATGCGTGAATCTCTCCTGCTATTTCGATATTGTAGGGAAAATTGGCCATGGAAAGTCCGGCTATGAAACCTCCTATGGCAATGGAGAAACCGAGCACGTAGGAGGCCCCTATGAAGAAAAAGCAGTTCGCCACCGCTGTTATGAAAAGGATTTCATGCCTTTTTGCTGCATAATCGAGAACGAAGGGGAAGAGAAATCTGTTCAATACAATCGCCAGCGCGAACAATCCTATTCCTTTCAGAACGAT
The DNA here is from genome assembly GCA_964613955.1 of uncultured archaeon. GTDB lineage: Archaea > Aenigmatarchaeota > Aenigmatarchaeia > QMZP01 > QMZT01 > CS3-C152. The sequence goes on from CAZTJN010000004.1 coordinate 25,968, forward strand.
GTAAAACACGAATTCTAGCGAACCAAGAGACGTGAATATTCCAATGTTGCTGAGTAGCGGTAATGCGACTACCGCAACAACGTCCTGCAGAAGGAGTATGCCCAGCATTATCCTTCCGTGAAGCGTGTTTATCTCGTCCCTGTCCACCAGAATTTTGGTCAATATCATCGTACTGCTGAGTGCCAGCAACAGCCCGATGTAAACGCCCATCATGCCACTCAGGCCGAAAACGAAAGCTATTGCATAGCCTATTAAAAATGTAAGCACCATTTGCAATGCCCCGCCGCCCATGGCGGCAAGACCTACGTTCTTGAATTTTCTGAAGTCTATCTCAAGGCCTACCGAGAACAGAAGAAACACTATACCCAGTTCTGATAAAAGTTTTATCTCCTCAAAATTTGTTATCAAACCGAAACCGGCCGGTCCTATTATTATTCCTGCGAACACATAGGCAAGTATGGCAGGCTGTTTAAGGAATCTCGCCAGGTAGGCTAATATGGCCGAGAATATTATTATGAAACCAATATCAAAAAGTATGGGTGATGTAACTGTTACAGGCATATTATAATATTTTTATTTGCGCCTAAATAAAAAGGGGTTATGAAAAGGGAAGAGGAAATCAGAGGCATAGAGGAAGAGATTCGCAGAACAAAGTACAACAAAGCGACCCAGTATCATATTGGGAGGCTCAAGGCAAAACTGGCAAGGCTCAGGGAAGAAAAATCCGCAAAAAGGACAGAGAAAGGAGGATTCTCTTATACCATCCGGAAATCCGGGGATGCGACCGTACTCCTAGTTGGTTTTCCTTCTGTTGGGAAATCCACGCTTCTGAATAAAATAACCTCTGCCGAATCCAGAACAGGGGACTTTGAATTCACCACGCTTAAGGTAGTCCCGGGTGTTATGGAATACAATTCCGCCCATATCCAGATACTTGACATGCCCGGAATAGTTTCCGGGGCTTCAGCAGGAAAGGGGAGGGGAAAGGAAATACTTTCGGTTGTCCGAAACGCCGACCTCATCCTCGTGATGATAGACAGGTTCAGTCAGATCAAGATTATAGAAAGGGAATTGTACGACTCTGGATTCAGACTCAACGAAAAGCCCCCGGATGTGATAATAAAGAAAACGGACAGGGGAGGCATAAGGGTCAGCTCGGCTGTAAGGCTCACTCACGTGGATGAAAGGATGGTGAAAATAGTGATGAAGGAGAGGGGAATACACAATGCGGACGTTCTCATAAGAGAGGACGTAACGCTTGACAGGCTGATAGATTCTCTTTGCAAAAACAGGGTTTACGTTCCTTCCCTAACGATCTTCAACAAAATGGACCTGCTCAGTGAGGAGGAAATTAAAAAAATAAGGAGCAGAACTGATTGTATAATGATCTCTTCAACCAATGGAAAGAACATTGAAATTCTGAAGGAATCAATCTGGGAAAAACTTGGCCTGATGAGGGTTTACATGAAGAAGATAGGGAAGGATCCCGATACGGAAAAACCACTTATAGTGAGGAAGGGATCAAGAATAAAAAACATAGCGGAAAGGATACACAAAGACTTCGGAAAGAACCTTGAATACGCCAGGTTATGGGGGCCGTCCGCCCGTTTTGATGGGCAAAAAGTTGGTGGGGAGAAGGTTTTGAAGGACGGAGACATCGTTGAACTGCACATGAAATAAATTTAAGGTTCAATGACAAAACAAAACCATGGCAAAATTTCGTTGTTTGCAGTGCGGGTGGGAGGGAAAACCCATCATAATGGAGCCGGCCGCAAAGGTTTGTCCTAGGTGTGGCTCTGTTCGGCTTGAAAAAATAAAGAAGGAATGATTTTCAGGTTTTGATTTTCCTACTTTTAAAAATATTTTTTTAAGCTGCTTATTTATTCGAGTTCTGCCAATAGATAGAAATTTAGAGCAGTGATCAAGTTGGGGAATATATCGTGTGATGGGTGCGGGAAGAGAAAGGTAAAACTGGTCCTTTGTGCAAAGACAGAAAAATATTCATGCAAGGACTGCTGTATAAAGAACGTAAAACTTATAGGAAAGTGTCCCTGGTGGGACCTGTGCTGGTAAGGTATTTAGAAGGGGAAAGGCATATATTAAATATGAGTGCACATTTGAAAAAAACCTTCATGGTCTTTCCTGTAATAATCCTGATTGCCCTGTATTTTCTCATAGCCCTGTTCGGTGCTTTGCCAGACGGGCTGACCTACGAGTCCTTCACCGCGATAGTTATTTTTTTGATAACAATCTACCTGTGGGCAACCGAAATCCTCCCCTTGCCCGTGACTGCGTTTTTTGCAATGTTTCTCCTAGCCATGTCAGGCTCGGTTTCCCTGGCTGATTCAATTTATGGTCTCGGATCGACTGTTGTCTTCCTTATAATAATCGGTTTTTTCTTGGCTGCAGGACTCACGAAATCCGGTCTGGACAAGAGAATAGCATACAAGATCCTGAGAAACACCCATTCGGAGAATACAGTTTTAATCGGCCTGATACTGATAACATCCTTCCTTTCCATGATAATATCGAACACCACGACAACCTTGCTGATGGTGCCCATCGCTCTTCACATAATGCATAAAGTACGAATGAACAATGAAGCCCTTCTTCTTGGCATTGCCTTCGCTGCCAACGTCGGGGGCGCTGGTTTGCTTATTGGGACCCCTCCCAACATAATAGGCTCGGAAGCGCTTGGGTGGGGTTTCTATGAATGGATGGTTCACGCCCTCCCCTTCACGCTCGTTATGATATTCCTTCTGTATCTTTCTCTCGTGATATACTTCAGGCCGGGGCATGAGAAGATAAAGAAGCATCTTGTCAAGGACCTCGGACCGCTGAAAGGGGAGGAAAAGAGGACGGCGCTAATAATAATTTTCACCCTGTTGCTCTGGATATCCTCTCCTGTCCATCATCTGCCTGCAATAGTTGTTGGACTGATAGGTGGGATGATGATGTTCGTGTTTGTTTACGACTGGAGATATTTCGAACGCGTAACTAACTGGGGCACCATAATCCTTATAGCCGGGGCGGTTTCGCTGGGGCGAGCGCTTGAGGTAACGGGCGCTGCCCACTGGATAGCCACAAACTTCCTCGGGCTTACAGGTCTCACGTCTCCTGTCTTTGTGGCGTTTTCTTTCGTTCTTCTCGCGATATGCATAACCCAGTTCATACAGAATACAGCAACTGCCGCAATGCTAACGCCTGTTCTCGTGGGTTTATCCTCTGGCCTGGGCATACTTCCGGAAGGGCTGGTTGTTCCTGTCATTCTCGCAGTGAGCATGACGTTCCTTATGCCGCCGGGGACCGCTCCGAATGCGATCGTCCATGGGGTAGGTAAAATAAAAACAAAAGAGATGTTCAGAGCCGGTCTGCTACCGACGATATTCGCGCTCGTTCTTCTGTTTGTTTACTGCTGGTTTTTCGTTGGGTTATGATAAGCCAAGCTATTAAAAATTCCAATACCTTCGAGTATTCGGAGAACTATTCCTTGTTAGATGTTCCATCAAACGGAACCTGGGTGAGGTGAGGCAGAGAAATGAGATGTTGATGATATTTTTCTTCGTCGAACTCCATATTTTCCGGGGGCCACCCGTTCAGTTCCCTCCAAAATTTTACATCTTCCAGTCTTAGGGGCTCACCGCCCTTCTTTTCGTATTTCAGTTCAGCTACAAACAAACCGGATATAGTCTTATATTTGGATGTGGAATAAATATCTTCATAGAAGGGATTGTCAGGCGAAATCTCCCATTCAATAAGAAAAATAGGCTTCTTCCTCCCATTCTCCTTGTAAACCAGGAACGGCAAATATTTTATATTCATCTTCTACCTCTATCTTGTTTTCAAATATTTAATCACTTATTAATAATAACATTTACCTATTTATAAAGATTTCCCCCAAAACCAATTAAATTATTTGGTTTAGCCCGTATTTATAGGGCTTCTAACAATTTGTTTTTACAAAAATTATTTTTTAGAACGTTTGAAACGCCCCTTTCTCTTTATCATTTTCATGGCGTAGTTGAATGGATTCTTTATGGTTTTTTCCTTTCCCCCACAAATGCTATCGGGTTTGCAGACGCTGAAATCCTCGTACCATCCGGGATGTGAACAGTTGGGAGGGAGTATTTGCTTTCCTCTCGATCTGTGCCACCTCAACTGGGAGCGAAGGTAGTTTTCACGGAGAGGTGGATTGTTCTTCCCATTCCATTCGTAGATGAATTTCTCAATATCTTCCCATTTCCAGTTGGATGACTGAAGGAAGTTGAGAAGAGTGAAGAGCGAACGTTTTCGACCGTCTGCAAGACCTTTCGAAATATTCTTTATGCATGGTGGGAAAAGCGTCTCCGGAACGAAAATTTTGTATTTTTCCCTTGGCCCCATTATCCGGAACTTTCGAAGGTCCTCCTCGCTTATCCATCTGTAGCCTGCCGTCCGTAACTTTTCAAGTTGTTCGTTCACGATTTGTTTCCTTTCCTCGGCGCTCTGCCTTGCCCACCAGTCCGAGGCCTCCATTACAAGGGTGGAAGCTTCATCCTCTTCGTACGTTCCAAGAAACCCTTCCCTTACCCTGACCTTCTCGGCCTTTGCATCCATTCTCTTGAAATCCCTGAGATTCTCGGGTCTTATGGGGAGCGAAACCAGGAAGGTTTTTCTGTTCAGTGAATAGGGCATGCGGAAAAAATGACGGGACGATATCAGAATTGGATCAACATCCACCACCTCATAGGGGTTGACTCCCTCATCCGTGAGTATCCTCCCTAACGGCTTGTTGACCTGTCTTGGGAGGTCTTCCACAGGGAACTGTTTTAAAAGCTTTTTCTCGAATCTTTCCCTTACAAATTCTTTCAGGTAAAAGGCTATTTTTCTCGCCAGCTCCGGATATTGTTTAACGGTGAGTTTGTAGTCAACCTTCTCGGGGAACGATTCCCAGGGAACTCCTATGTGAAATCCTGTCCCGCCGGTGAATTTAACCGAAATATTCGAAATTCCATGCCTTTTCAGCCCCCAGATGAAAGCCTCGCTCGCTATTTTCCCGTGCTCGAACAGCTTGCAGTCTATGTCAAGGATCAGATCCCACCCTGTCCTCAGCTTGTCGTAGTTTCCAGGTTTGATGTTCATTGGCTGGCTCCAACGTTCAAGCGAGGCGTGAAATTCCACCATACCTGTCTTCACCATCGCAGGAACGTCATTCGGGTAAAGGATAACGTTGGGCCTCTGAGAAAAGTTCCCGTTCCTGAAAACGCCCGTGACCTCTCTGTTCCTACTGAACTTTACGATAAAATCCTCTAGTTCCTCGTTGGAGTAATAGGCATAGACATCTTTCAGATTCATGCTATAGTTTTAAAATTAAGTATTAAAAAACCAGAGCAGGCTCCATGTAAGGAGCAATTACCGAGACAGAATTGCCCTGTCTAGCACCTTCTTTTCTTCTTCGCCTTTGTTTTCCTTTTCGCCTTTCTTTTCGCAGCCATGAAGACCCCCAGCATCTTATAACATTTTTTTGTTTTCCATATAAAAAAAGCTTGGCGTAATTTTTTAATCAGAAATCTGAATTCTTATCATGAAAGTTGTCTTCACGGAGGAATGTCTTGGGTATGATGCAAGGGGGCATCCTGAATCCAGCGAAAGAGTCCGGATGACTCATGAATTCCTGAAGAATTTTAAAAATTTTGAGTTCATCGGGCCGAAACCATGCTCGAGAAAAGACCTGCTTCTCGTCCATTCCAAGGACATGGTGGATACCATAAAGAAAGGGAAGTTCGTAAACTTCGAAACGCCTGCACTCCCCAACATTTACCATTACGCAAAGCTTTCTGTTGGTGGTGCCTTGAAGGCTATGGAGATTGCCCTTAAAGAAGGACGAAGCTTCTCCCTCATGCGGCCGCCTGGCCATCACGCCTCGCGGAACCAGTTTGAAGGGTTTTGTTATTTCAACAATCTCGCAGTCGCTGTTATGAAGGCTTTGAAGAAAGTGAAGAAGGTCGGAATTCTTGATATTGACTGCCACCACGGAAACGGAACGCAGGATATCTTCCTGGGGAATTCCAGCGTGATTTACGTTTCCCTTCACCAGTACGGTTTTATTTACCCGGGAACCGGAAAATACTCGGAAAAGAACTGCTATAATTATCCCCTGAAGGAAGGAACAGAAGAGGAGGAATATCTTGATAAACTGGAAACGGGTCTGTACAAGATCTCGAAATTCAGTCCGGATTTGATTGCGGTTTCCGCTGGCTTCGACACATACGAGGGAGACCCGCTCACAAATCTCAAACTAAAAATAAGAACCTACGGAAAGATAGCGAAGATTATAAGTGGTTTGGGAATCCCGAGGTTCGCTGTTCTTGAGGGCGGGTACAGCGAAAAGCTCCCAGAATGCGTTTACTTGTTTCTTAAAAATTTTTAAAACTTGTTATGGATTTCTAAGCATGGATCTAGGGTTTGAAGGTTTCGAGACTTCAGGTTTCGAAACAGAGCTGGAGGATTTCGAGGTCAAGAAGGTCAGGAAATTCGATAGGATATGGAAGGTTGGTTCTGGCGGAAGCGTTTGCGCTCAACCCGCAATAGACAGCAACAGAATTTATATCGCTGCCATGGATAACCATGTTTACTGTGTTGATTGTGAAAGTGGGAAAGAAATATGGAGATTCAGGGCAGGTGGTGTTTTCCTCGATTCCTCTCCAACAATACACAGAGACCATCTTTACGTTGGTTCTCATGATGGGTATTTTTATTGTATAAACAAAAAAACGGGCAAGCTTGTGTGGAGGTTTAAGACGGGTGGTGGTATAAACTTGAGGACACTTGCTTATGACGGAAAGGTTTACTTCGGAAGCAGGGATGGTTTTGTTTACTGTTTGAAAGTCGATAGAGGCGAACTTGTATGGAGGTTTAAGACAGGGGATGAGGTTATTTCCAGTCCTTCTGTTAAAGATGGTAAACTATTTATCGGTTCTTACGACAACAATTTCTACTGTCTTGATGCTAAAACCGGGAAGGAAATCTGGAGATTTAAAACAGGAGGTGAAGTGATGAATTCAGGTCAGTTCACCTTTCATGAGAATCTGGTATACGTAAGCTCATTTGATAACAATCTTTATGCAGTTGACATTTCAACGGGTAAGGAAATATGGAGGTTCAGGACAGGGAAGTATGGTAATGCAACATGCCCTGCTGTGTACGAGGGGGTTTTGTATTACGGGGCAAGGGACGGGATTTTCTATGCGATAGATGCAGAAACGGGGAGGGAAATCTGGAGGTTCAAGACGCAGGGGGAAGGAGTGATAGACAAGCTTCCCTTGATTCACGACGGAAAGGTTTACTTCGGCTCGGAGGACGGGAATCTCTATGTTCTTGATATTAGATCAGGCAGGGAAGTATGGAGATTTAAAACAGGGGGTTTGATCGGAACATCCGCTATTTTATGGAAGGACTATATTTTTTTCGGTAGTTGGGACTGCCATGTATACAAGGTGAATATAAACACGCATGAAGAGGCATGGAGATTCTCCACGAGCAATTCGAATCCTGCGTACATACCTCCTGCCTACGAGATATTCAAAGTGGAAATAAAAAAGGGGGCGGGAATTGAAGAACCAGTCCCAGAGGGGAAATATAAAAGGAGGAAAGAGGAGACAGTCTCGCTTTCGGATTACCACATCGAGAGCGAATACCATACAGAAAGCGAATATAAACAAAAAAGTGATTATGATACAGGCTTGCTCATGTTCGAAACACATTTAAACCTTTCAGGACAATTAACTCTTATGAACTCCGTCTTGACTACAACGACAGGGACAACTACATCTTTTTAGTTGTTCATTTGCCTGCCGGGGTTCATTCCGCTTCTGAGAGAATGGTGCCCCAGACAGGGGAATATTTAAGACAGGAGCTCGAAATAAAATAATTGGGTGGTGGTATGAAAATCCTGTTACTGCATTCGGACTTTATAGAATGGGAGCCGAAAAAGAAGGCGATAAAGCAGGCAGAGGAAGTTGAGAAGAAGGTAAGCAATGTTAAAGACGTTCTGGTGGTTTTTTCGGCAGTTGAAAAAACGGATGAGGGGAAGGAAAAGATAATAATAGAGAAAACCTCGAAAGAAATAGCGAATGTAATGAAAGAGGTCAAAGCGAAGAATGTCGTTGTTTATCCGTACGTTCACCTGTCCACGAACCCTTCGTCTCCTTCCACCGCCCTCCACATCCTGAAAGGAATCGAACGTCATCTGAAGGGTATGAAAGTGAATGTTTACCGGGCGCCTTTCGGTTACTACAAACGTTTCCAGATATCCGTGAAGGGTCACCCGCTCTCAGAACTTTCGAGGGAGATTACACCCGGGAGTGAAAAGGAGGGGGAAATTTCCGAGGCCGTCAGGAAGGAGGAGACCCTCCGCTCGGAATGGTACGTGATGGATACTAAAGGAAAGATTCACAAGCTCAGGGTAGAGAAGGGGGAAGTTAGGGGTTTCGATTTTTCGAAACATAGAAACCTGGAAAAGTTCGCACTCTACGAAATGGCAAAATCCAGGAAGGTAGACAAGCAGCCTCCCCACGTCTCATTGATGAGGAAGCTCGAACTTGTTGATTATGAAGAGGGGAGCGATCCAGGAAACTTCAGATTTCTGCCCAAGGGGAGACTTATCAAGGGTTTGCTGGAGCAGTATGTTACAAGAAAAACAATAGATTACGGAGCAATGGAAGTTGAAACCCCCATCATGTACGATTACGAACATCCCGCTTTAAAGGATTATCTCAATCGCTTCCCTGCGAGGCAGTACACGATCGAAACCCCAAACAAAAAGGTTTTTCTCAGATTTTCAGCCTGTTTCGGCCAGTTCCTGATGTCAAAAGATGCAAACATTTCCTATCGTAATCTACCGCTAAGATTGTATGAACTGACGAGATATTCGTTCAGGGTTGAGCAGCGCGGTGAACTTGCCGGCCTGAGAAGGCTTCGCTCCTTCACCATGCCCGATTGTCATGCCCTGTGCAGGGACACCGAGCAGGCAAAGGAGGAACTTTTGAAAAGACTGGACCTTTCAAAGGAGATTCTTGAGGGAATTGGAGTTCCGCTGAAAGAAAACCTCGAACCGGGTCTTCGCGTGGTCAGGGACTTCTTCGACAAGAACAGAGACTTCTTCAGGGCAGTTGTCAAGAAAATGGGCAAGCCCGTCCTGCTAGAGATGTGGGACAGGCAATTCTTCTACTTTGTTTTCAAGTATGATTTGAATTTTGTCGACTGTTTGGACAAGGCCGCAGCATTGACAACGGACCAGATAGACGTGGAGAATGCAGAGAGATATGGAATAACGTACATGGACAAGGACAACACCTACAAACACCCGATAATTCTCCACCTCTCACCTTCAGGCGCTATAGAACGCGTGATGTACGCTCTGCTCGAAAAGGCGCATAAAGAAACAGAGAAAGGAAAGAATCCTGTCCTCCCGCTCTGGCTTTCGCCCACGCAAGTAAGATTCATACCGGTTTCCGAGAAATTCCTGAAACAGACAGAGAAAATCGCCGAGGAAATTGCAAAGGAAAATATAAGGGTAGACGTGGATGACCGAAACGAAAGCGTGGAGAAAAAGATCAGGGATGCGGAAATGGAATGGGTTCCCTTTTCTGTTGTTGTGGGGGAAAGGGAGTTAAAAGGAGGGAAACTGGCAACTAGATTCAGGGAAACAGGGAAAGTCAAGGAACTTTCAAAATCTTCCCTTGTCAAAATGATTAAGGAACGGACAAAAGGCTTTCCTCACAGCCCGCTCCCGCTCCCGAGACTTCTGACGAAAAGGCCTACTTTTGTGGGCTGAACCGATAGAAATATATCTTATCTGCGATAAGATTATAGATTAAAAGGAAAGCGATTTGTATGAACATGGTGTTTATAGGTCCGCCCGGGGTAGGGAAGGGGACGCATGCAGGCATAGTGGCCAGAAAATACGGCATCCCAAGGATTTCCACCGGGGATATAATGAGGGAGGAAATCAAGAAAGGAACCATCCTGGGGAAAGAAGTTAAATCATACATGGATGCAGGCGAACTCGTCCCGGACGAGATTGTGATAGATATACTCAAGAAAAGGATAAGCCAGGATGACTGCAAAAAAGGATTCATACTTGATGGCTTTCCGCGAACGTTAACGCAGGCCGAGGAACTCGAAAGGGTTACGAGCATAAACCTTGTTGTTAACATGCTTGCCTCGCACAGGGTAATAATCGAAAGGATGACAGGAAGGCTTACATGCAGGAAGTGCGGGGCAATTTATCACGTCAAAAACATCCCTCCCAAGAAGGATGGTATTTGTGACAAATGCGGAGGCGAACTCTACCACAGGGAAGACCAAAGCAAGGAAGCGGTTGAAAAGAGACTGGAAATTTATGAACATCGGTCAAAACCATTGATTGAATACTACAGGAACAAGGGAATACTGGTAGATGTGAATGTAGAGGGAGGGAGGGACAAGGTAGCGGAAAGAATTGAAAAAGCGATAAGAGATTTCATGGGGAGCAAAGTCGTGTGATAAAATGGAAAGGACGTGCATAATAGTCAAGCCTGATGGTGTGAAGAGGAGTCTCATAGGGGAGATAATAAACCGCTTTGAAAAGGGCGGTCTCAGCGTGCGCGCGATAAAGATGATAAATGCCGAGGTCGAGACTCTGCGAAAGCATTATGCTGCCCACATTGACAAGCCCTTTTATAAGGGCCTGGAAGAATACATGACCGAGGGACCGATCGTGGCGATGGTGTTTGAGGGGTTCGATGCGGTCCAGAAGGCAAGGGAAATGACAGGCCATACGGACCCCAGGAAAGCGGAGAAGGGGACGATACGCGGAGACCTCGGAGAGGACTCCATGGATATCGCTAACAGCGAGGGGAGGAGCGTGCGAAATCTCGTCCACGCATCCGGAACGCCCGAAGAGGCGAAATCCGAAATCAAACTCTGGTTTGACGAAAACGAAATACTGGAATAGCTGATTTCTATTATTTTTTAACCTTGCGCAGCCAATTAATTAATGTAAAGAAGGCGGAAGGGGATTGGATTGGCTTTCAAAGACTGGGTAGAATGGCTTAATTTTCTGGGTGGCTCAAAGAAAGAAATCGAAGTTGAGAGTGGTTTCTTTGAACCTAAAACAAAGAGATATATAATATGGCTTATATACGAAGAGCTACTTGATAGATACACACCAGACATACCGAACAAAGAGAAGCAAGCTATTTTTGATGATGTTTACAAAAAACTTCGTGAAGAAATCAGAAAATTAGGCGAGAGTGAAAATAAAACAGATCGTGAAATATTTGATGAAATTCTAGAAAAGCGTGGTCCCGAGCTAACCAAAGAATTATACAGGCTGATGGATGTTACTTGGTCAAAGGTTAAAAGTGAGTATGAAAAAAGAGAAATGGTCAGAAGGGAAACGTTAGCAAAAAAGAAAGTAATTAAAATAAATCCTACTCATTACAGGTGTCCGGTAGAAGGGTGTAACGGCAGCATCGAAGAACATATTTATGAAGACCACAGCAAGGCATATGTTTGTAGAAATCACCCAGATTACCACATCTGGTCGTTGGAAGACATAAAAAAGGGTGCTGAAAAATACGCTAAGAAAATGGTTACTGAGGGGATAAAACCTCCTGAAAAGGCAGAGAAGATTGCTGAAATAGAGGCAGCGTTCAAGGGTGCGGCTGGTTACCCAGACATAACTAGAATAAAAAACTGGCACTCTTTAGGCATTGAGGAGAAAAAAGCGTATGTCTCCCAATTTTTGAAACATCCTGCCCTCCACGAACAAATCAAAAAATTGAGAAAGGAAAAAAGCAGGATCTGGAAAGGGAGAATACCTTTTCCTTGGTGGGCGAGGAAAAGTTATTATGATGAAGCAGAAGAATTGACAGGTTTTGAGGACAGAAAAAGGGAAGTTAAATTGGAAATGGGTTTTGAACGTGACAAATTGAGGAAAAAATACGGACCGTTCTGGTGGGTCAGACCAAAATATTATGATGAAAGGAACATAAAGAACGGTGAACTTAGAGACAAATACTTCATGGGAGGTGGATTCGGACCCGAGGAGGAGACGTTCCTTCGTGGGAGACTGATAGGCGGTATTAACAGGATTACTGGCAGACACAGCGAACATGTCAGGGGTGTGCTGCCTTTTGTCACTATTTTGGGTCTTGGCGCGGTCATATCGATTATTCTCGGCTCGCTCATGTTTTTCTTTGCATTTTTTTCCTTGGCCCTCCAACAGCTGATGCCGCCTGCAAAACAGAAGCTGAACGCGAAGGGAGAGAAGACAGGGGAATGGGAGAATCTCGGGACGGCATATTTAAGGTCTGTTTTCAAGTGCACTGCGATAGTGTTGTTCGCGCTGGGGATAGGCCAGACCAATCTCCCGTTCGCCAACATATTCTTGATGATAGTTGCTCTTGGTGGATATGCGGCAATGAATATAACGTATAAAGAAAACAGACCTGACCAACTGGTAGAATCGTTCATAAGGTTCGGTTTCCTGGGAGTGCTCGTGATCCCTTGGTTTATATTCGGGCAGATTTTCGGTTCTCCCCTGCTTGGTATAATGGCGTTCCTTTTCTTCGCGATCCCTCCCATAAGGGTTGGAGGAGAGGCAGAGAAGATAGAGAGAAGTATGGCAGCCCAGATATGGAAGCCCATATTTATGGTAGGGATGCTTTTCGTTCTGATGATGAGCGGTGTTTTGGGGTTCAACATCTTTGGAGGCGGGGGGGCATGGGCAGGCTGGGAACTAACAGGGACATTGAGCTACATATTCATTTACGTGTGGGTTGTTGCATTTTTGGCAGGCATATTTTCCTCTCCTGAGAGTCTCCCGGCCATGGGCGCCATCATCCTCATAGTAACAACTGTTTTGTTTGGTCTGGGTCCCGGGTCACAGAATGTTGGCATCGCGTTGTTCGGCCAGTGGTGGCCGACTGTTCACAACACCGTCAGCGAGTTCACGAAACCGTTAGGTAACATCTTCTCGCAGCTCAGCCAGACCTTCGGGCAAACGCTGTTCATGCTTACGAACCCCATGGGCTTCGCCCGCCAGATAACTGAGGGAACGTACGTTGAAAACCCGACAGGCCTGACAGGTGCGTACGGTCTTGAAATAGACAACTTCGATGTGGACAATATATACGTAGGTGAACCTTTCTCCATAAGGTTTGAGCTTTCGAACAAGGGGAGTTTTGATGCAAGAAATGTTTTCGTGGAGATATGGAGCAGCACAGACAAGTTCACAATCAAGGACCACACCAGCACAAGCGATGAGGCAGGTGTTATAGAACTGAAGGAATACGAAAAACCCGAAAAGGTTAACTATGTTAACTGGTACAAGTATCTTTATCCCGGTGCATACGAAACGCCACCCAAACCTCTTCTGGGTAAAATAAGAAAGCAGGACATAAAGCCGATTTTCCTGCTTGCGAACATGAGCTGTGAGGGGCAGAAGGAAGTCATGAAAAAACTGGGGATAACAACAGCGGCCGGTGCGAACCTGAGAGACAAGTACATCTCCTTCCAGACAAGACTCAAATATGAATACGATGTTTATTCAAACCTTCAGATAGAGATAATTTCCCAGCAGGAATGGGACTCAAGAACAAGGAGCGGTCTTCTCCAGAGGGGCCAGAAACTTTCAAGAATTTCGACCGCCCCAGCGAAACTTTCGATAGGGTCAATGGACCAGCCGATAAGGGAGGACCTCCCCATGTTCATAGGATTCAATCTCAGCTCTGCCGAGGGCAGGCACAGCAAACTCGGAAAAGCGAAGGTGACGCTTGCAATCCCCAAAGCGTTCAAAGACAAAAACCCGACCATGACGTGCACAGAAAAAAGAAATGCGTACAAGGAACGGACAGAAGGGGATTCATGGATAATAACATGGGAACTGGAAGATGATGAACCCAAATCCGTGTTCTGCTACATGAAGGCACCGGATATAGGGGACGCCCCTTCAAAGACGTTCACGGTTTCAGCGAACGCAACCTATGTTTTCGAGAGGTGGGAATCGAAAGACACGCTGATAAACTTCAGGGATTCATGTGAAAGGGGGGAAACAGAGAATGTTGGTTCTACCAGTACAGAAGAAGGTACTGTCGGAACCCAGGCAGTAGACCCGGCGGCACCTGGGGGCAGGAATTTCTGTGAAAATAGACGGAAAACAAACGGAAATGGCAATAAGTGTCTTTTGGGCATGGGAGGATGCAAATCAGATGTTGACTGTTGCAGAGAAAACCAAGAATGTATTGGTCATGAAACACATGGCTTTGGGCTTTATGATGAAGAAGCCAAGAGCCGTCTTTCATGCGTTTCGGGCGTTAACAACGGTGTTTGCTGTTTCGGGTCAGACATAAACAAATGCCAGGCTGCCTATGATGAATGGATAAGGCAAATTAATGAGGAGGGATTGGACCCTAAACATATTCCGAACGGGGATAAAATTCATGATGCATATTCAGCAGGCTGATTGCCAATACCGTTTTTTACAGTAGTTCGTCATACAGAGCCATGAAAGATTTCACATGGCTTTCTTGGCTAAACCTTTCTTTAACCGCCGTTAGTGCCCTTTTTGACCGTTCTAACGTTTCTCTTGGGTTAATGAGCACGTGCTCTATTGCCTTTGCGATACCCCTGTAATTTCCAGGTTCCACGCCTATCGCTATGTCCCTCTCCACAAATAATTCCTTGGGGCCGTCAACATTGCTTATGATCACGGGCGTTCCCATACTCATAGCCTCTATTGCAAATCTGCTGAATGTTTCATGATAGGTAGGCATCAAGGCAACGAAGCTGTTTTTATACCATGCAGCCATTTCTTTTCTGTCTTCTATTTCCCCTGGGAATATTATTGATCCATTTCTGATAAGTTTATAGGATTTTCTATCAACCTCAATGGAATTGTCCCCTGTTCCTACAACAACCAATCTAAAACCATCATACTTTCTGTTCAGTATTTTGAAAGCCTTTATCAAGTCCCCAACACCTTTCGGTTTTGTAATTCTGCCGGCATACAAGATATTTGCACGGTCACCGTATTTTCTCTTCAGTTCCCTTGCCTTTTTTTCAACTTCATAGTCATCCCTATAATTTATAAAATCTGTGCCAAGCCCAATAACCAAACTTTTGTTTGCATACTGCGGGTAGAGGTCGGAGTAAACCCTTCTTGCGTGGTTAGATACGTAGACAACCCTGTCAGACATATCCATCCATCTTTCTATATATCTCGCGATGGCTTGTTTTTTATACCTTTCCGCCAATTTTTTTTCGTTAACCTTGTTGAGAAGTTTGGCCAAGCCCTTTATTTTATTATTTCTCGGGTCCTTCAGGGCTGCCCAAACGTATAGATACTGATTAGAATAGACCAGCGGGTCTCTGCCTCCCCTTCTCAATTCTGTCATGTAATGCCTTTCTGCAGCATCTGTGAACTTGTTTGCGAATGGCTGGTACATATGGCTCTGAATTATGGCGTCCTCGCCTTTTACTACTTCCCTTACCAGACTCACCGCCTGATCTGTGTCAGGAACTGTTTTTTCAAAACCCTCTGAATCAACTAAAATGTAATCTTTGCCTCTCTGGTGATATAGACAATGAACTCTGTAACCATTTTCATTAGGATTTATCCCGTTGTATAGAATATTGGCACCCACATTAATCCCGGTTGGGTTTCTGTCCTGCGATATCACCACTATGTTTTTCATTTAAACCACAAAATGGAGAAGTTTTTAAAATGGTGGGTCGAGTTTGCGTATTTGCGCTTCCAACTGCCCTATTCTTTTTTTTACCAGTCTATATTCCTGCCAAGAGTTTTTCGTTACCGATAGAATCCCAGCTTTTTGTTTCAATACGCTTATTTCTCTCTCTAATTTCCTTAATTTAGCCATTTCCTTCTCCGGTCTGCTTTTCTCGAGTTCGTAGTTCTCTTGTAATTTTATATCGTCTTCATCCGCATACATTTCCATGATGTAGTTGTATACCTTGTTGCCTATTTTCAGTTTGCCATATTTTGCATTCGCGTAACCGTCCAGTACCAACTCTTTACGCCACATTTTTTTCATTAAACTGTTAAGCTCCTTTTCCGTTAACCCCTTGATGTACAGCTTCGCTTTGTTGCCGCAGGTGGGAGAATTCACTTTTCCGTTGCTGTTCTTCAAGAATTCATCAAACATTTTTTCTCTAAATTCATTGTTCATTTCCAAATCCAATACCAAATACAATTCTTTGCTGCCATCAACATCGACTCTTTCAATTTTAACAGGGTTTTCGTAATCCAAAGGCGTGCAGTAAGGTTTTTGCTCGAATATCTCTTTATTTCGTTTATGAAAAAATTTGTACCCGGCCGCTCCGGCCCCTCCTATTCCCAACACTATCAACGCAACCGACAAAGGTTTTTTGTACCAAGCTTTCTTTACAACAACAGGTACGTATGGATAACCACCATTTGTCATAGATTCTCGCCTCCATTTATATTTATTATTATTGGGTAGTAATATTTACTAGATTATGGACTAAAAGTTTTATAAAGGTTTCGGTTGTTGGTTGCTAGTTGTTAATGACGGGTCTAAACTCCTGCCATCAATCTTATCATGTCCCTAAGACCGGGAGCGAGTCCAAGAATAAGAATCAGTATCAACAGGAAGTTCTTGAATTCTCCATTCTCTGTGTATCTGTTTATCACGTAAAGGACAGGTATCATGACCACGAGTTTCAGCAGGAACATGCCCGCAGGGGTGAAATATGTCGTTACGAATCTTGGCAAGGGATGCTGCTCAAGGTACCCATAAAATGTCAGGGCTGCCCATGTCGCACTTGCATCAAGCATATGAACGGATAACAAAGATGAATTTTCCATGGTGAAAATTTCCTTTAAACTTTTGTAGTTGACAAATTTTGAAAATTTTGTTATGGAGAAGAAAAGGAATGTCCATAGAATCGTTACGCCCATAACCGTAAAGAAGGGCGTGAAATTCAGGCGGGGGAGGAGGTAGATATTCAGGGCACACGCCAAAAAACCTACAAAAAACATGATCTTCCAGTACGGCTTTTTCGTGTATTTCTGGACCAGGAGGGAAAGCAAAAGGGAAAGCAGGGCGAACGTGAATGTTAACATATAGCTGCCTGGCGTGGGAAAGAGGACGACCACCCATGAATAGAAGCCGTTGAAGCCCCCGAGCAATAGCTTGCCTGAAAGATACGAAAGAATCTCGGTGTGTATCGTGCTGACCTGGTAAGGTACATCGCTCATGAACATTCCAATCGTATTCGAAGTTATTGCCGCGCCCTTCGCCAGGCCGTACGCAAAATCCCTCAGCACGCGCGTTGTTGCGGCCCAGAAAATGAACGGAAGCAAAGCAAATGCGAAGTTCCTGTTGATTTCAATTTTCATGGGTTTAAGTATCTTGAAGTAAACAAGAATTGCTGCCGCTATAAGTATTAATGCGTACATCAGGGTGTTGATTGGGTTGAAAAAGCCGTTTATCAGAATTGGATTCACGAAGTATTGCTCAAGGAATGCCATAGACTATATTAAAATTCCTAATTTATATTGGCAGCAGCCCGAGCCTTATCAGGAACATGAACGTCACGAATATGGAAGCCAGCATTATGAGCGAGTGTTTAACGCCTGCTATTGCCGAGTTCTCCCCAAGCTGGCCTGCTATCAAACCCATGAAAATGGCCTGGACTATGAGAACGGAAAAGAAAAGGGAGATGTAATAACATGCTATTCCCCCCTTTATGTTGAAGGAGACACAAATAATGTTGAAGAATCCACACGGAAAAACTATAGGCATGTCAGTGCAGGGATCAGTGAACGCGAATGTAATGGGTGATTCGCCTCCGGCGACCTGGGGTTGTTCAATCATCATGGGTATGAGAACATGAATGATAGCGACAGATATCCCGACGAACATGAAGAATATTCCGTACATTATCATTACGTGCTGCCTCACGATGGATTTTCTTTCTTCCTCCACATCCCTCAGGGTCAGCATGTCCTTGGAGAGGGAATCGAGTGTGGAGGCGACATCACCACCCGACATGTACGATTCTCTCATGATACCGAGCACCTCGGTTATCAGTTTCGAGTTTTGGAACCTTTTACCGAAAATCTCCACCGCCCGTATGAAGGGCGTTCCCCATGACAGGCGATTGGAAAACTTTTCCACTTCGGGCGTCAGCTTTCCGTAATTGGTTTTGGATGTCATCTTCACCGCCTCTGACAGAGTCATTCCTGACCTTTTCAGACCGGCAAGGTCCCTTATAAAGTTAGGGAACTCCCTTTCTATGGATTTGAGCCACAGAAATTCGAGGTACTTGTAGAGGAAGAAGGGCGTGACCATTATGAAAAGACAGATTACGCCCACGTTTATTATCGCCCCTATGTCTTGGGTCAGAAAGCTCACGACAGAAATGAGAACCAAACTCGCAAGTAAAGAACCAAGCAGTATTTTCCTCTTGGGATCAATCGATACCTTCATGTTTACCTAACCTGTTGGCGATATGCCTTTCAGCAGCACAATGAAACCTACCGAGATGAATGGGATGAAAAAGAACACAAGGAACGTCTGAACCAGAAGTATATCCCCGCCCACAAGAGGGGACATTATGGATGAAAGGACAATGAAGAAAAGCGTTCCCACTATTATCAGGGTTATGTATATTTCCGTGTAAAAGCTTATCTGTTTTGAATAATCGTTCAGCGAACGCCTGTACTGGCTCATCAGTTCCTTTGCTTTTCCAGAAAGGTATTCGGTAAGATCGCCTCCCTTTGTTATAACGGACAGCATACCCCATAAAAGCTCGCCGAGCTTGGTGGAGGGCGTCCTGTTCGCTGCCTTTGTCAGGGCAGTTGCGACGTCCATGCCCAGCATCTGTGTGTCCCTGTATATCCTTCCGAATTCCTTTCCCACTTCACCTTTCTTGGTGGAAAGTATCTTGAACATCTCGGCAGGCTGTATGTTGGAGGAAGCGACGGTGGACATATATATCGCAGTGAATGGAAGTTCCTTGTTTATTCTGTTCTGCACGTTCTTCGCTCTTACCGTGGGATAATAATAAATTATAAAGAATGTCGCGGCTGCAGAGCCGAAGGATAGTATTATCGAAAGTGTGTAGGAATAAAAGACATACGCGGTGGTTATGGTTATGTAGAAGGAACAGAGAAGCATGACCACGATGAAAACTACCATGGAGAAAAGGAGCACTGTGGAGAGGTATTCCTCGATTGAATACTTCATTCCTGCCTGTTTCAACCTTTCCTTTAGGCTGTCGAAGTAATCAAGGTAAGGTTTGATTATTCCGCCAAACAGTCTTACAGACATTTTCTCCTTCATGCACACACTTCAGTTCATTAAATCCCTTTAAAACCTGTCAAAAACTTACGCCACCCCCAACCTCCTACAGCTCTTCGACCATACTTATTATCCTGTCAGGATTGGAGTAATAACCGTTAATCACGCGTGCAATGTCCCTGTAATCAAACATGCGTTTTTCTCTCATCCATTCCAGTATTGCCTTTCTTACCCTTAGTTCTTCTTTGAGGCTGTTCTCTGTGAGGCCCAGGGATGTCGCAATATGCTGGAGAACCATGGACTTCTCCACACTCTCGAATTTATCAGTCAAGGGCTTCCACTTGAATATGACACTGGTCAGGGGCTTGTCTCCCTTGGTCCCTTTTATCTCAATAATTTCGTTTGCCCTCCTCACGTACCTGTCCCTTGACTTCACCTGCATGAGGAAAACTATTACGTCCAGATTTTCTATCAGGCCAGGAGGGAGATTTATGGGCGGCGTTGTCAGCCTGTTGACAAGTTGGGAAAGGTTGGAGGCGTGAATGGTTGCCAGACCGGCATGACCAGTAGCAATTTGCTGGAAGAGAACGAATGCCTCCCTTCCCCTTACCTCTCCCACAATGATGTAATCCGGTCTCTGTCTGAGCGATGTTTTCAGAAGGTCAAAAAGGCTCACCTCGCCTGCACGCTTCCCTACGGCTATGGGGGTTCTGGCGACTTCCGGAATCCAGTGCGGATGGGGCAGACGAAGTTCAGAAGTGTCCTCTATCGAAACGATTTTCATGCTGGGCCTTATGAAGAGCGACAGGGCGTTGAGGAGAGAGGTTTTCCCTGTTGCCGTCCCCCCTGATACGAGGACGGATTTCCGGTTTTCTATGGCAAGCCACAGATAGGCAAGTTGTGTGGAATCCAGTGTCCCGTACTCCAGCATGTGAACAGGGGTGAGGGGGGCAGCAGTGAACTTTCGTATGGTAAAGTTTGAGCCCCTGCGGGCGATGTCCGTTCCAAGCGTTGCCTGCACCCTGGAGCCGTCCGGAAGCGAGCCATCCACGAGGGGTTCGGCAATCGAAACTGATTTCCCGCATTTCTGCGAAAGTCTCATGACAAAGGTGTCGAGCTCGTCCTTGTCCTCAAAAACAATGTTGGTCATTACAGATCCGAACAGGGGGTTTCTGTGATAAACATAAAGTGGAATATCCTCACCATCGCATGATATGTCTTCTATGTCTTTGTCCTTCATCAGCGGCTCTATCCTACCCAGGCCTATTATGTCCCTTTCTATGTAGTACTGTATGATGTCCATTTTGCTCGCAGGTATCTCTTCCGCCTCTATAATCTTCCTTATCTGCTCCTTGAGGAGTTCCTTTGCGCGTATGTCCCCCAGCTTCGTGAAGTCTATGTCAAGTCTTTCTTCCATCTCCTTTTTTATGTGTTCTATAATCTTTCTTTCATTGCCCGAGAGCTTGGGTTCTATAACCGAGTAAACGAGCATATCGCTTCTCGGATCCCATCTTATTCTTGCGTATGCGTACACCTTCTCGTTTTTTTTGGGTTTTGGCGGTATGAGAGGGTAGGAAATGTTTATGTTCCTCAGCATCTCCTTTTCCTCGCTTGACAACGGAGAACCCAATGGTGCGGGAACTTTCGGGATTGTAGTCTCTATCCCAGGCTTTACGGTCACCTCGACCTTTTCGGGCTTCACAACAGCGGGAGCAGCCCCAGGGACTCCTCCCATTCCCATTATATATATGTTTTCAGCTGAAAGTCCTCTTCCCATTCCTCTTGGACCAAACCCCCTGCTTCCGTATTTGAGCAGATTCCTGTAACCCCTCTTGAGTCTCCTGACTATCTGGCGGGGAGTAAGCTTTTTCTCCTTTAATTTCACGGCTTTCTTGACCTTCTGAATCCTTATCTTTTTCATAAAAACCAATAGTCAACCCTACTTTAATGTAATTGAATTTCCTTTCTTATAAATTATAACCTTCCCCCTGTCGCTTGTGGCAATGCCACCGAATGTATATGAACTGTTGAGGCCGTAGAGGGGTGAAAAATCATAGTCCTTTCTCTGTCCTGTGAAAAATGTTATGTTAAGGCCGTTCTGGCTGAGGGAAACCCTGTAATAATCGTTGCCTATCCTCCTGGGTATCTTGAGTACCGCGGATGATTCAAACTCGCCTTTTTCCGAAAGTTCGATTATGTTCGATACGAGGTATTCCTTAACCGCCTTCAGCTGGTCCCATTTCATCATGGAAAGGTAATTGGTCTGGTACATGCTGAAGAGGGAAAAGCATGCTATGAATATTGCGACGCCTATGGTAAACAGCAAAACCTGTTCAAAAACAACGGTCTGGCCCTTTCTGGAAGGCATATTTATATTTGGCTTCCCATGTTTTTATACAGTTTCAGTCTCTTATACGACCTGTATGTTTATGTTGGAAAGAACAAGGTCTCCTCCGTACCATCCCTGGTCAGGGAGTGTTTCGCTGCCTGTGTATGTGATTAATATCTTGCTCGTGCCTGTTCCGCTTCCCTTCAGATTTATCTTGTACCCCGTACCCTGTTTGCTGTTGTAAAGTTCCCTGTAATGCAGCGTGAAAATCAGTTTGTGAACATTTTCGGAGAACTCCCCCCTCATTATTATGACACCAGGGCTTTCCCCGTATGCAGCAACTTCCCCGACATTGCCCGTGTTGATGGGTATGTTTCCTTCTGTGATTAGAGGTTGGGAAACAACAAACTCGTAGGTTATGTTGTTGTCGTTCGCATCTATCCTTGCAATACCGGTTATGGGCAAATCCAGGCTATCTTCACACGAACCGGGAGTTACGCAGGTCCTGGCAAGCTCGACTATCTTTTTGTCAAGGTCCTCCATAAACCTGACGGCAGAAGTGAATTGCGTTATCGTCGTTCTCTTCTCAATCATCGGTTTCCCCCACATGTAGGCCGCTCCAGCCAACGCTATTACTATTCCGGATATCAGAACAAGACTGATGGCCTGTGTTTGCGCCTTATTCATAATAATATATTTGGCCTTCATTTATAAAAGTCTGTTTTTAAATGGATTGTCGGGCAAATCTATGCCAAATCTAGACCATCCCCCTTACAATTTCTCTGTGAACTGCACCCTTCTCCTGCCTGTAATTTCTCTCTTTGATGGTATTCTAAAATTATGCAACGAAATTTGTTTAAAGGTTGCGGACAGGTTCTTTAAATTTTGTTTTCCTCCCGAGGGAGGACAAATTTTTATTTCTCTCCTATTTTTCACTATAGTTACCGGAAAAGTTTAAATAATTTTCATATATATAGTGAAACATGAAAAGGAGAGATGTCTTAAAATATTTGGCAGTAAGTGGTGCCGTCTTGTCCACTGAAGGTTGCATAGAGTCATTATTGGGTTACAAGAGAGGCGAAGGACTTCTCTACGAAGTAGAAACCAAAAAGCTAAGTTACATCGCCAACGAACCACAGAGATTTCCAGTACCAACTGTTATTGTTGATAATGTTTCATATGAATTCGACATACTCTCGATAATGGTAGATAAACCGAAAGGCACAAAAACAATTAAACTTGCGGTTAAGGGCCCCACGGATCTGAAAGAGGCAATAGGGAAGCAGATAAAGTTCACATATCTACCTGAAACCAGAACGCATGTGAAGACCAAGGTGGAGGGATTTTTGCCTGTCATACCGGATAAAATTACAAAGGATAAAAGAGAAATAGACTTCATCGATGAGGGAATTGAAATCGATGGTATCCTTCAGTGGTGCAAAATTAAAGGTGGTTGATATGAGGAGTGATTTTAAGTGGAAAAATTTGAAACAATGGCAAAAAAATCTTATTGCAGCGGGTGTGGCAGCAGGACTGGTTGCAGGTGCATATTTTGCCTCCAAGCCTCTAGGCGAATTGTATGACAAAGTTGTTATTGAAAATTATGCAGCCGAAAGCGTAGTGAATTATCTGGATGGAACTTACAATCTTCCAACGCGCTAAAGAAAAGATGTGAATATATGAACAAATTCTTTAGAAAGGAACTATCAAAACTTGATTCGAGCAGTAAATATCCCGGCCAGGAGAAAATTTCGCTCGCTTCCTTGTACGGACCGTTGCAAATTCATGATTCTCAGTATATCTTTGCATGGACGCCGCGGAATCACAAAAATAAAATTTACATAGTTAACCCCTCCGCTAACGGGGAAACCCCAAGAGACGTGTACGATGTTTTAAGGGAGAATTTTGAGGGGAAAGCGAAAAAACTTTTAGACAAAACAAAAGGTCTTTCAAGTTTGGATATCTTTATAGGAAAAAAATTAAATCTGCCAGAAGGGCTTGGGGGGAAACCCAATGAAATTTATGATGATGACCATATGAGGAGGCTAATCAGAATAGTGAAAAGCCGGGGGGTTTCCATAGGCGGAGAAATCGTAATTGACATAAATGCATGGGCCGGTCCTTACAAAGCATTGAATGCAGAAATTACTATGCGGAGCATTATCTTGGAAAATTTGCACGGAATTGGTTTTGAGAGAAGGGAGATGCCTAAAATAGCTTATACTTGGAAGGCATACGGACCAGGAGATGCAGATGCTGAAGTGAGATTTTTAACAGGTGATTGCTACATAGGCGAACTGAAATCAGTACAGACCAAACTTCCTTGTGGAAGAACCTTCAGCGGGGCAAAAAGGAATTTTGACAAGGAATGGAGCAAGTTAAGTAGTGGCAGCGAAGATGGAGTGGACTCTTTCCTGAATTTCATCGCTTCTGGTGATCCAAACATCGAGAAAGTTCCTGTCATTGAATGTGGTTACAAGAAAGGTTGGAAAAGGTGTGCTCCCTATGCCTGCTACATAGATAGTGGGGCCAAATTATTTCTTCACTACTAAATTTTTCATATATGTGAACATAATTATTTAAATATTTTTCACATATATAGTAATACATGAGAGGAAAGGAACTGAGAAAAAGGGTAATGGAACTTGTTGAGAATCACTGGCCAGTCCACATAAAGGAACTTGTCAGAGCTCTTGGAATGGAAATGAACAACAGCAACATCAAGAAAATCAGCTATCATATAAAAGAGCTCGAAAAGGCCGAAAAACTAAGGACGAAAAGAATAGGAAAGGCCTTAATTGCCTGGCCATATGACATGGAAAGGCTAAGAGTGATATATGAACTGATAAGGGTGGAGGAGTAAATGGTCTTATCAACAATTCTGAAAAAAATGTTGATCGGCAGGGCATTTACCAATGTAAAGGGGAGGGTAAGGCTTTACGGAAAGATGGACTGGATGCTGTTTCCTGCCAGAGCCTTTGCTGTTAATTTGCAGAGCATAGGAGAAAAAATGGGAAAGGAATACGTCTATAAACTTGGATATGAAGCTGGCTATGATGCAGGTATGGAAATATTGGAAAGCACAGGAATGAAAGCCCAAAGCGGATCAGCTTTTCGAAAAGTTGTTATGGCGCTGCTTGATTTCATAGGTTTCGGCAAAGTAGATTTCGTAAAATTTGATGTAAAAAAAGACGGTCATCACCATGTAATTATCCATGTATATGACAACCCTGTGATAGAGCACAGCATAAAACTTTACGGGAAAAAGGCCATGGCGTGCCATTGGTTCATGGGAGTTTACACCGCACACGGAGAAGTCGAGCTCGGAGTTAAAAATGCAAAACTTGTCGAGAACAAATGTATGAAAGATGGTTTTCAATACTGCGAATGGGAGAGTAAATGGTGAAAGAATGAATCATGTGGGCTACATAGACCTTATAGGTCCAGGGGAAGTTGAATATAAATTTTCAATAGATAAGCTAAGAATAAATTTTTTAAAACACCCCCTAAAGTCTCTCAGAAGATCCGGTACGAAATTTTTTCATAAGCACAGCAAAATTGGGAAAGAAACCATTGAAAACCCGGGCTCCTGGAGGGTTCTTGATCTCTTGTACGGGAATGAAATTGAAATTCATGCAAACGGAGATTATGAATTCAGCGAAAGAGAGTTCGTCCCTAAACACTGGACGGACAAGATTTTTTACAATTCAAAAGCATCGGAAGCGACGAGAGCAAGATTCAAACATTACGTAGAGACTATGAAACAGCTGGGAGAAGAATACGCGGAATCAAACAATGGAAGGGTTAATATTCTGAGCTTGGCTTCTGGCCCCGGAAGAGATGTTATGGAGGTTGCAGAATCTCTCAAAAGAAGGGGTATAGATGTTTACGCTACCTGCGTAGATAAAGACAAGGGCGCAATGGAAATTGGATCAATAATCGCCATGAAGAAAGGATTAAAAGGGATAACTTTCAAAAGATGCAAAATTGGCAAAGCGCACCACTATGAAAATGGTAATTTCTATGACATTGTCATCACACAGGGCATCATGGACTACCTCAATGACGAGAGGGGGGTGGATTTGTTAAAAAATGCAAGGAATGTCTCCAAAGAAGGAGGAACGGTAATCACAAGCAACATGAATGCGCATCGGTGGATGAGGTTTTTTATGGAAGTTTTCGGTGGATGGAAATTAAAGTACAGGAATGGAAAAGAACTTGAAAAAATAATGATAAATGCAGGATACGAAAAAGATAAAGTAAATGTCTACCTTTTGCCAGAAGGTTATCACTGGATAGGTATGGGAAAGAAGTAATCAGCGTTGGCCTCACTCTTTTTTGATAATAATCCCTTTGCCTGTTATCTCCATTGGGTATACATCTGTTCCGTGTTTTGTCCTTCTCATTTTCCTTACAAGAAGGGATCTCGTTATTCCTTCTCCTATCCCGAAGAGGTTGAGAACTATTACGCCGTCCACCACGAATTCCGTCACACCTTCCCTGGACAGACTCCCTCCACCCCTTTCACCTATCTCGTTATCCAATATCTCAGAGGTTACCAGTGTTGTTGCGCCTGTCTTCTTCAGAATCTGTATGATTTCGAAAAGCCGTTTTCTTAAGAGGGCAGGATTCTTCATGTACATCCCGATCAGCGAGACAGGATCAATAACAGCCCTTTTTGCCTTGACCGAATTTATGACATCCACTACCGTGCCTGATATGTCGGAAACCTCGAAAGGATTCTGGTAAACGAATTTGAACAGCCCTTTCTTTTCGAATTTATCAAAATCAAAACCGAACCTTATCAGATCGGTTTTTATGTCTTCCGGGTCTTCCTCCATGGTTATGTAAACGCCCGGCTCATTCTTTTTGAGACCTTCCAGAATAAACTGGGCGCAGAAAGTGGTTTTCCCCGTTCCCGTGCCTCCTGTTAGGAGGATGGTTGAGCCCCTTACGAACCCTCCCTCAAGCAGTTCATCAAGACCGGGGATGCCCGTAGAAACCCTTTCTATTAAATTCTTTGCTGTTCTGGGTGACATATTAATAATATTGTTTAAACCAATTTATATAAATCCTTTCATAGTTGTGAAAATTTCTATTTTTTCCTTTCCACAAGGTACTCGGCAAAGGCATCGAGTATTTTCTTCAGTTCTCCGG
>CAZTJN010000004.1:52863-57683 GCA_964613955.1 uncultured archaeon
TTCCTTTCCACAAGGTACTCGGCAAAGGCATCGAGTATTTTCTTCAGTTCTCCGGGAAGTTCGGATGTTATCTCCTTGCTCCCTTCAATAAGTGATTTGGCTTTCCTTCTGGCGTATTCAAGCGAGCCGTACTTTTCGAACAGGTTTTTTACGAACTTCACGTCTTCCTTTGTTGTGCCCTCTCTTTTTTTGTTTAGAATTCCGAAGAGCCTTTCCTTCTCACCGGGCGTGCATTTCGATGAACAGTGAACAACCATTATGCTTCTCTTCCCTTCCTTTATGTCCGAACCTATCTCCCCGCGCCCTTTTCCCTTCGTGAGATCGAGCAGGTCATCCGCTATCTGGAAGGCAGGACCTATTTTGAGACCGAACTCTCTTATTTTTCCAGCAAGTTCAGATCTCCCCGCGACTATCGCCCCTCCTACCATAGGGAGCGTTAAGTAATACGCGGTTTTGCCTTCTATCATTTTCATATAGTCGTTCTCGGAGGGGCTGTTGTTGTTTCGTAAATTCATGTCCATACTTTGACCTTCTGCCGTCCGCAGGCACGTTTGAACAGTTTCGTTCATGAGGGATATCTTTTTGTCTTTGTCCAGGTCAGAATTCATAATCATTTCATATACCTTCTCCGACATGTAGTCTCCCACATTCACGCCATGGGCCAGCCCGTACTTTACCCAAACCGCAGGCTTGTCCCTCCGGACGCGGTCGCCGTCCTCTATGTCATCGTGAACGAGCAGCCAGTTGTGGAGGATTTCGCAGGCTGCAGCAAATGGGAGAACTTTTCGGACATCGCCCTTAAGGGCTTCGCACGTCATTATTGCGAGGACGGGTCTTATTCTTTTACCTCCGGTTCCCATGTGATACCAGATCGCATCGTTCAGGTTAGGAATGCCGTCCTTGGGAATAACCTTTTCTATTTCCTTCTCTATCAGGCCGCCCTTCTCTTTGAGTATTTTTTCAACCATCTCCATCATGCAAAAAACCTTGTCTTATAATAGTTGTATTCGCTTTTAAAATTTAGAAGCCAAATAATATATTTGTGGTTTTATGTACGTAGTGCCCATGGAAAAAATCGAGAAAACAGACAGGGCAGTCGGCGAAAAGGCGCTGAGGCTGTCTGAACTTTCGAGGGAAAAACTTCCTGTTCCCCCGGGCTTTGTGATAAATTCAGAGGGGCTCTTGCTCTTCATGAAGAAAAACCAGCTGGAAGAAAGGATAGCCAATCTGCTTTCGGATTTGGATGTTGAGGATTACAGAAGGCTCACGGAAGTCTCGAACGAAATACGGAATCTTTTCTCAAATTCTGAAATTCCCGAAAGCCTGAAGAATGAAATTTCGAATGCATACGAATCCCTCCTTGTCAGCAGGGAGGCGAAGGAGGTGGGTGGCCCTGCGCTGGATTTCATAAAGGCGGGAAGGGAGCAGACAAATGTCGCTGTCCGGCCTTCGCCCATAACACATTCCGATTCATCCTTCATTGGACAGACAGAGAGCGTCCTCAACATCCAAGGATTGGGAAACCTTCTCGAATCCATAAAGTTTTGCTGGTCATCCCTCTACAGTCCAAGGGCAATATACTACAAAAAGAAGAGAGAACTTCCGGACATCACGCAGGCGGGTGTTGTTGTGCAGCGCATGGTTGATGCGGAGAAGTCCGGAAGTATCTTTGCGGACAATTCAAACGTAATTATCGAAGGTACTTGGGGGCTCGGGAATGCTATATCGAACGGAATAATCCTGCCGGATGTTTACAGGCTGGATAGGGAAACGGGCGAAGAACTTGAAAAGAGGATAGGGAAAAAGATGTGGATATACACGAAGGACCCTGTTTCAGGCAAAACAAAGAAAGAGGCTGTTCTGAGGGAGAAGGTGAACGCCCAGCTCTTGGACAGCGAAGAGATAAAGAAGATATTTGAAATGTACAAAAGGGTTTCTTTCATGTATGCACAGCCTCAGGCTGTCGGATGGGGGATTGAAAGAAACAAAATTTTTCTTCTTCACACAAGACCGCTACCAAGGACCGAAGGCGGAGAGGGGATAGAAAACGAAAAAGAGCCTATGGCCAAAGGTCTGGACGTTTCCAAAGGCTCTGTTAAGGGCAGCATAAAGATCGTGTCCAGCACGAGCGATTTTGAAAGGATATCAGAAGGCGACATACTGGTGACCAAAGTTCTCTCGCCCGAGCTCTTTCCCTTCTTTTCAAAGGTGAGGGGAATAGTCTCTGATTACGGGGGGTACACGAGCAGCCTGTCCTTCATGTGCAGAGAGTTCGGCATTCCCTGCATCACGGGTCTCGACACGTCCTCCCTGAGCGAAGGCATGGTAGTTAATATGAACAATGGGAAGCTCTATTCGATGGGAGGAGATTCTTCTTCCGGGACGGACATAACGGATGAAGGTGGCGTGACGGCGACGGAAATAAAGCTGAATCTTGATTTGTCCAAGGATTTTGACATTGAAAAGGATGTGGACGGCGTAGGTCTGCTCAAGGCAGAAGGGCTTTTTGCAGGGAGAGACCCATTCTCGCTTTCGAAAACCAATCCTGATGAGCTCGTAGAACTCTTATGCCAAATCGGCTCATTTGCCAGAAAATTTTACCCCAAGACTGTATGGTACAGGAGCTTTTCCCTGAGGAGCGATGAGATAGAGGGCGAGTGGAGAGAGAAGAATCCCCTTTTGGGATGGAGGGGCGTAAGAAGGTCACTGGAGGAGCCGGAGATACTAAGATGCGAGATAGAAGCGATACGTAGGTTGTATGCACAGGGCATGAACAACATAGGGATTGTCCTGTCTTTCGTTACCACTGCAGACGAGTTTCGTATGGCGAAGACGCTCGTTCCCTTCTCTCTCAAACTTGGGATAGAGGTGTGCACTCCTTCTTCCGCCCTTGACATAGAATCTTTCTGCAGGGAGGGCGTGAACAACGTTCTTGTCAATCTCCCGGAACTCACGCAGCTGACCCTAGGGGTTGACAGAACCAACGTCAAGGTCTCCTCTTTCTATTCAGAATCCCATCCTTCGGTTATGAAACTGATAGAGAATATCGTAAGGGTCTGCAGGCAATACAATGTCGAAGTTTCTGTTTCCATCGAAAGGTACGAGCCTGATGTTATGGAAAAACTGATAAGGATGGGAGTGAGTGCGATTTCCCTTGACCCGGAGTTCGTGGATATGGGCAAGAACCTCGTAGCCCGGGTGGAGAAGAGGATCATGCTGGATAACATAAGGAAAAGCGAAAACCCCTAGGCTGCATAAATCATTTGGACTTTTTCTTGCCCCTTGCCTTTCTGAACGGCCATGCCACGATCTTTAAGAATTTCCATCCTGTCTTAAGGATGGAGTAAAGGATGAACAGACCGATTCCCGTGAGGGCGAACCAGAAGACATTAAACAGCGTGATATCAATGTTCATACCCAAGAAAAAATTCCCGAATATCGGGAAAAGGGCAGCGGCCAGGCCTATTATGAAGGCCCTGAAAACGAACTTGACGAGCTTGTATGCTATGATTATGAAAACAACAAAAATGAGGAAGAAGACAATTATTTCAGTCTGGCCGAGGAATTCGAGGACCATGCTATATTTATTTTCTGCTGCAATTTAAAACTATGGACCTCGAAAAGGAACTGAAAAGGGAAACGGAGAAATGGCTGGGAAAGATAAGGGAAGAAATGAGGGGTGCCGAAGTTCTTGACAAGGAAAGGGAAGGCCTGCTGGAAAACATAAGGGCGTACGTGAAGGACTGCAACTATTTCTTGGGGAAGAACGACTTGATACGGGCTTTCGAGTCCGTGGTCTGGGCATGGAGCTGGCTTGAAATCCTGAAAGAGCTTAAGCTATTGAAGGTCAGAAACTAGCATTTCGGATTGTACGTAATCTCGTAATACTGACCCGTACCCGGAATTGAAAGATGGTATGTGTTTTCTTTATTTTTATCGTCCCCGCACACCTCTGTTGGTATGAATTGACCTTCTGTTGTCCCTGCGTACTGGTGCATGGGCGTGTAACCTCCTGCCCACCCGCCGGGCCACATGCCCGTGCCCGTGTAACCCATGCCGTAGCCGTATCCATAATAACCCCTGCAGGTTTCTGCAGAGTAGATTGTTACAGGGGCGCAGTTGTTTTTTGTGCTGCTCGTTATCCTTATGTACTGCGCGTCCGTCCCCTTCTCCCGTATGACCTTGCACCAATTCTTAACCTTGTACTTCAGGCTTTCTCCTTTGCAGATTGTTGCCTTGCCTCTCGTTATCTCTGTTCCCGAAGACTTGTAGAGTTTGAATGATGTCGTGCCCCAGATGGCAGCTCCGCTGTAGTACATGGACTGTCCAACCATGTAGGCGCTGTTCATAATCTGGTTGAACTGGCTGAGGCAGCCCTGAAGCTTTGCCATGCTTGACTGCGTCCCGGCCAGGCCTGACTGGAAACTGCCGTATGAGGAAGAGTAATACTGCCGGTCAAGGCTCCTGTCTATGTCCTCTATGCACTTCTGAACGTACATCAAGCGCATAACGATGTTCAGCAAGGCTATAATAGCGGGGAAGTTCTTGGCTATAAAGTCGCAAATATCATACATAAGGTCCCCTGCATATTTCATACCCTTTCCTGCATAATCTGAAATACTTTTGTCATGTGTTTTTCCTATTAATGTATCCCCGAGCATTTGGAGAACCACGCATATGAAACCAATCTTCAAACCGTTTGTGAACGCTTTCATCAGATCTCCTGTGCCAAATACCTTCCTGTCAAAAATTTCAAGCAAAAGATAAATGACAGCCATGATGCCAAAAACTGCCGCCACGCCCTTCCACCAGCTGTCTGC
>CAZTJN010000004.1:57783-76800 GCA_964613955.1 uncultured archaeon
AAATGACAGCCATGATGCCAAAAACTGCCGCCACGCCCTTCCACCAGCTGTCTGCCTTTTTTGCATTGTCAAATGTACTGTCCATAAATTTCGGAATCTGCGGCAAGTTCAAATTTCTGGCATCAGGTAATTGCGTGGCAGTGAGTACTTCATTGACAGGGTCGGTGGCCTCAGCTGTGGCTTCCCCTTCCGGGTAAATTAGTTTGCACCCAGCTTCTGTGCCTACAGAGTAATCGCAAGATTCTTCAATGCATTTTGCACTTGTCACGCACCATTTTTTCCCGGTATCCTTCACGCAATCAATGCATTTTTGAAGTGTAGAAATATCAAAGCCTGCCTTGCTGACTTCCGGTTCGTATCCTCCTCCGGAGAAAAGGCTCTCTGGTATGCAGCACTGCAATCCGCTGACCTCACCGCACATATTGTATTTTGCCGGTTCTGATGTGCCTTGGCATAAAGATGAATACTCACATTTGCCTGTCTTTCCGCTGGAGGAACCGATACACGTAAGTCCGCGCTGTGAAGTTCCTTCGTTGCCTCCGCTTGTTCCTCCGCCTGTTCCTCCGCTCGTGCCCCCGCCGTTATCGTTGCCGTTACTCCCACCACCGCCTCCTTCATTCTCATCTTCACCTGCTACCTTGTTGTACACCCACGTTCCTGCCGCGCAGGTCACGCAGAAGCCGGCGACACCCATCATCCATTTGATCACCTTGTTTACCGTTTTAACGATTCCCCTAATCTCTTTTTTCTGCTCGAGGTAATTGATGAAGGCCGGGTCTTTCTTGGGTTTGACCGTTATCGTTCCTATCTTCGCCTTCAGCGTGTCCTCAGCGAGACCGTCCGCGTATTTGACGGCTGTGCTGAGTTCGAGTTCTCCGAGGTCGACATCGCTGAACGTCTGGTTTGTTGTGTTGTCAACGGTTTCCTTGATCGTTATGACGGGCTTTATGCCGAAGCCGCACAGGAATCTGTGGCTTCCCTTAGCGCTCTCCCTGCAGTAGGGGGAGTAAACATCCGTGTCCACATCCCCTCCTATCAATTTTATATCGGAGTCGAAAAGCGTGAGGTCACCTATGTCCCCCTTTGCGCGGTTCTTTATCGCAATGGTCGAATTGAGCTGGGAGTATTCCAGATGGCACTTCCCGTCGAAGTTGGTTACCCAGCATGTTATCTCGTTGCTCGCATCCTTTTCAACCTGTATGTAAAGATTGAAATCGCTTTCCCCTCTGCTGACCTGAATGCTGAATTCACCGTCTGCAGACCTGCCCATAGTTTTCGAGAGTGCGGTAAGCGTTATGGTTCCTTC
The DNA here is from genome assembly GCA_964613955.1 of uncultured archaeon. GTDB lineage: Archaea > Aenigmatarchaeota > Aenigmatarchaeia > QMZP01 > QMZT01 > CS3-C152. The sequence continues at coordinate 59,090 of CAZTJN010000004.1, forward strand.
CCCGTTCTCGCACCTCTGGAACATCTGCCTGTCCACAAAGAGCGTGCAGTCGTAATCTTCGTAACGGTGGACGCCGACCTGCTGGTGTCTCTTAAGCCTGCATATGGTTGCATTCGCAGTCGGTGAAGTCCCCATGCCTTTCGTTAGCTTCCCGCTCTGGTCATAGGCGTCCATGCGGAAGGACCACGTGAGGTCGCCTTCGTCCGGCGTCTGGTGGAGGAGGTCGGCGTATCTTATCCTTACGTAGTTCCCCCCTTCTCCCAGCCTTATGGTTTTCGAACCCAGACAGTTCACCGGTTCGGTAAGGAACCCCTGCTGAATGTCTGTATCCACTATCTCCAGATAGGCCTGCAGGGGAATCGCCTCCACCCCGAGGTCCTTGGCACCGGAAACCGTAAGCTGCTCGTCTCCTTTCTTGAGCAGGAAGGTTAAGGAAAACGGATAGTAGTGAAGACCCTCTCCGGGAGCAAGATCCCCGGAACCGCAGGAAACCTTCTCCAGAAGTTTGTCCGTCGGTATGTTGCAGGTTATGCTGCCTGACTGGAAGGTACAGTACCTGTCCGTGTGCACCAGCTCGTCCCCGTTGAACACCAGCTTTTCCTGGAGCATGCTGTCTGCCTGGAGGTTCATAAGCTTCGCATTTACCTTGATTTGGGAAGGGTTTTGCTGTTTGTGGCCCGTGCAGTACAGTTTGTCGGGGGTTATGCTTTGTATTTCTATCTGATATTTACCCGGAAGCACATAGACCTTCGTGTAGTTAGAGAGCGTATAGGTTTTCCCGTCAGAGACCCTTACTTTAACCTCAGCGCTGTTCTCCCCGAAACTTGCATCCTTTGATGCGCTGACCGTAACATCGCATGAGAAATCATAATCTATCGCCGTCTGCTGGCAGGTTCCGGAAGTAATCCATTTGGTCGGCTGAAGTGTTGCGTCATTTTTGAGGTTGTTCTCTGCTGCCCTGTGAACCGTTATCATCAGCGTGGCCTCCGTCTTGTTCCCTGCCTCGACCTCTATCTTGCCGGGAATGGTTGACTGAACCTCTAACCATGGCTCTTCCGAAACAGCCGCAGCAGCGGTGGACAATGTGTAGGGATAGGTCAGGGTCGTGCCTTCCACAGCGAAAGTGACGGATATCTTGTTTCCGGAATAGTCAGCAGGTATGTCAAACCCTGTCTGCGAGCACCTGTAGTAATCGCGAATGCTCGTTGAGCTGACCTTCTGGCAGCTCATGGACTGGTCTGCCTTGTCCAGATATGAATAGGTGAATGAAGGTGAACTGCCGAGAGTTTCAGGGTATTGTATGTACAGGTTCACGGTGGTCGTGGTGGTCTTTCCTATCCCGAGCGTATCGGGATAAACAGAATAAACCTGCATGTGGGGTTCGGGGAGCTTTACGTACACCTTCTGCGCATTGCTAACGATGTCCGTTCCGTCGTATGAAAACTTGAGAATCAACTCAAGGCTGTTGGTCATTAGGGAGCAGAGGTCTTCCTTGGGTATGTAACATGTGTAAACATCCCCGGAACCCGAACATGTAAGGTCATGGAAACTGCTCCCCCCGTCAACAGAATAGCTGGTCCCGGGTGTTCCCGCTATGTTTTCGGACTTTGCCTGTACAGTGAGGGAAGAATCCGAAACGCAGTCAAGCGGGGAGGAGGTTGAGACGATTGTCAGGCTGGGTTGCGGCGGCGGGGACTGTATGGTAAGGAAGTACTTCGCGGACAGGGACTTCAGCTGACCTCCTTGGTACGCGTCAAGCCTCATCGTAAGTTCTTCGACTCCCTCTCTCCCTGAAGGTATATTCAGATCGAAAGAACACTTGTGGTATTTGATGTTGGTGAAGGAGTTGTCAAGCGAGCATGTAACCGACTGGAAGGAATTGTCGAGATACTTGTACTTGAAGTCCGTGTCGCTGTATGTTATTGAATCAGGATAGTTCACGTGGAGAAGTACGTTAACAGTGGTGGTTTCTCCTGCGGTCAGAACCTCCGGTGTGACCGTATCTATCCCCATGCTGGGCGGCGGGAAGGTGACGTGGATGTTCATCGGATCAGAAGTTATGTCCTCCTCGGCATATTCAAACTTGAATGAAACGTCAAGGTCCTCCTGAAGAAGGCTGCATATTTCGTTCTCAGGTATTTTGCATATGTAGTTTGTTCCCGAACCTGTACAGCTCATGGTGTTGAAATTGACACCATCGAACGTGTAATATTTGGCCGGGCTCCCTGAAGGTGGATTCGTAACCCTCAGGTTGGCCGTCATTTCCGTGTCTATGCCACAGTCGAATATGCTGGGCAGGAGGGACGTGACCATGAGTTTTGCAGGCGCCTTTTGCAGTGTCACGGGGAATTCGGCCGAAAGGACCACGTTGTTCTTGTACGTGAAATACAGGGCAAAGGTGGAGGTCTTTGGCGCGTTGCATGCGGGGAGCGAGTCAACAGGTATGGAGCATTCGTACTTGTAAATGCTTGTAGAAGGGTCTGATATGGAACACGTGATTGACCCCGGACTCGACTGCGTCCCGTCAACCGTGTAATAGTAGTCCTGGAAATAGCAATCCGCTTCACCGCAGTTCAGGGCGCTCACGTTTTCCACGTGTGCCGTTATATTTATCACTTCCGAGCTCCCGCAGGTAACGGTTTGCGGGGCCCAGTTGTCTATCTTCAGTTTAACCTGCGAGGTTGGCGGTGTGACAGGACCTGCGCCGCCCTTGCCATAGAATGCGACAGGGTTTGACACCTTTCCGTTTCCCCCGAAAACGAATGCCCAGTCCTTTGTGCTCCCGTTGAAACTGTTTCCTGTCAGCGTCCCCACTTGAAACTCCGGGGTTCCTGTCCCGGAAGGGTCTACTTCATTGTTGCTTCCTGTCAGCTCGTAAAGCCTGCCGACAGAAGAGCCTTCAACGAGCGTGAAAACCGAATGGTCAACCCATTCCATGGGGATGTTCATGTTGGTTTCCACGTGGCTTTTGGCATTCGTCCCCTGTATGCCTGACTTGAGGTAGACGTTCAGCTTGTCCAGGTCGTGATTTTTTTCAGTGAACTGCTTCACGCCCGTCTTTTCGATGGTGTCCCAGCTGCCTGTCCATACCTCTCTTCCGCCTATGTCCATCTTCACAAGTGTCAGGAAGTTCGCCACGTCATTCCTTTGGACATCATTCCAACGCGTTTCGTCGTTGAACCAAAGGGTGGTGTTGAAAGGGCTGACCGATATGACGGGCATTACGCCATTCTGAAGGCACGAGACCGGGTCGTAATCCTTGCATCTGTAGAGGTACACTTTCTTTATCGTATTCCCGGGGTCCCTGCCGGAAAGCGTTATGCGTATGTATTGCAGATTCTGCCTGTAAGGGTAGGAAAAACTCTTTTCGACAAGGTCGGTGAAATCAGGCACGCTTGTCTGGAATTCCTGCATGACCGAATCGAATATGCTTATCTGAAAACCGAAGGCGAAGGGCATGGAGAATATGAGATAGGAGCTAATGATGGCGAATATCTGAATCAGTATTATTTCGAATCTTTTCATGTTATCAGCAGCTTGATGTCTGCGGCGTTGTGCCCACCGGGTCTATACCGCAGTTTTTGAGAACGGTTGTGAGCTGTTCGGATTCTTCCTGCCGTATGGATTCGTTCAGGTCCACTTCGCTTCCTCCGACATCCATCTTAAGAACAACGGGCATGTAGATGTAGATATCCTTGTCTTCTCCTGTCAAGGTGAAATTGGATTCCATGAACCCGTTCATTATTTCGAAATTCTTTGTCACGAAGGCTGAGACATCGAATTTGTTTGGATAGAGGCCTTCTATGAAAACCCTGTCCGAAAGAGTGGCATTAAAGGTGTTGTCGAAAACGAGATCCATATCTTCCGGAACCCATATGCTTTTGTTTTTGGGAACGAATGTCGAAAACACCGTAAGCCCGCCTAAACTCAGGATTGGCTGTACACTCCCTTCCACAACGTAATTCGAGCAGTCCAGCTGGTCTGTGCCAAACCCGCTCGCTCCTTCGCATTTCAAAGGAAGGCCGTTGAAGTGGAGCGTTATGTTGTCCTGAACCTTCATCAGCTCGACAGTGTAATCCTCCAGATGTTTTGCCGGCAGGAAGTCTCCGTAGCTCTTGTAACCGTCCTTGTACACATGAAACTCCGCCAAGCCGCAGGGAATCGCTCCTTCCGCCACTCCGTTCATGTCAGTTCTCCCTATATCGCATACATCAAACATGACGTCCGCTCCTTCCACAGGATTCCCGTCCGTGTCCTTCACCGTTATCTTGGCTGAGCATTTCGCGTTGTTCACGCACAGGTCCATGTAATCACTTTCGCCGGTTTCAATCTCAAAGGCCGAACAGTTCCCCGTCATGGAGTTCGTTATATCGGCCATGACAGCGAATTTGAAGGGCTGGTTTGTCAGGGGGTCTTCAACCTGAATTACAACAGGGTAACTCACAGTATAGCCGACCGCGTAAGACTGCATGCAAATCGGAACGAAGGGCAGAACAGGTGTGGGGTTCACTATTAACGGATTGGGAGAAAAGAAGAACTTCTGGTTGAGCTCGGAGTCCCATTCTCTCGGGTATTCGAAGTAAACATTAAGGTCAGGATACATCTTTCCCCCAACTGTGTTTATCGGTGAAAAGCAGTTGTTGTTAACGGACCTCAGAGGCCTCTCGTTCCACAGGACCTGGGAAACGGTAAGCGTTATGAACTTCTTCATTGCAGGCAGGAGGTCAGACCTCTTCTTCATAAACATGTTCCCGCAGCCTGTCTGAATACCGAAAGGATGAATCCAGTCCGGTGAATCCGGGTCCGTCGGTGATTTCAGTATGCATTTAAGGAGGGCGGTCTCGAATATCCTTCCTTCCGTGTTGTCGTTGACGAAATTTTTGCTGAAATCGAGGATGTCGTAGAGTTTGGTGGGTATCGTGACTTCGTAGGGCTGCGGTATGCTGTAGTCTGTTATGGTTGTCGGCAGGTTGACCCTAACGCGCATGCTGTCCTTGAATATGTCAACGTCCACATCCATCTTCGAGAAATCAAAGTTGACCTTTTTTTTCGCGAACTCCTCTTCGTTTTTGAGGTTGGTTCTCAGATAGGAGGCCACCCCGTCCTTTATCTCGCTCTCCACATCCGGTATGTTCACCTGGTCGCATGCCTGCCACACAGGAACCTCAAACATACCAAATTTAACAGTAAGACCCTGTGGGTTGAGAGTTCCTCCCTGCTCGTATATGAGTTTCATCCGCTCCTTGAGCCCTGTTTTGATAAGGTTGTTCACGGAGTCCTTCACGGTCTTCGCCTCTTCGGAAATGCCCGTGCCGACCGGAGGCGTGACTGATGTCTGCTGCACAGCAAGAATCACAACAATAAGAACGACCAGTATCACGGCAGCTATCGCAACGAACTCGACCTGCCCTTTCAGAAACCTCATACTATAATATTTCACCTTATCACTTATTAATTTATTATATACAGGTTTCATTCCGGTAGTAGAGCCTATAGTCCACTGTTTGCTGCACGCCGTCGATTGTGTAGCTTAGAAGGAATGTGTAGTGGCTCGAGGGATTATAGGCGGGATTTGTTCTGAATATGCTGTCCACCGAGTACGGACCGTATTCACCTTTCAGGCTATCAAAAACCAATGTTCTGCTGAAAGGTCTTCGGAAATTCTGGATGTTCAACCGTGAAGCGAAATTCTCTGTCTGGTTCAGCTTTTCGAAATCGTATTTTATGGTGAGCCTGTCTCCCTTGCAAACTTCGTCATCGTAGTTGAGAATCCCTGTCCTGCTCGATATGAAGTACAGACTGGCCTGGTCTGCTGCAATATCCGGGTGGAGGAGGTTATGCACCCGGGCATTTACCTGGGCCATGGCCATCGCAAGAAACGTGTTTTGCATATTTTCCATGTAATCTGCCACGGCAACCTCACTTTTTAGCATAAGGTTTATCTGTTCCCTTCCCAGCGTTATTGCCTGCTGAGCCATGGTAACCGAAATGCTCAGTATTTTGACGTTGGCAACAACCAAGAGAACAGTCACCAGGTATTTCAGAGGGCCTGTCAGCTTTGTTAGCCATGTGCATATATAGGTAACAAAGCCGGGTGCAATTGTTTTGTCAACTATGAAAGCCAGAAACATGCATGCATATCCCGTCCATCCCGATTTGATGGCATCCCAAAAGGTTTTGCCTAAACAGGGGGCAAACGATTTAAGATAATCGAATATGTTGTCCGGTATGTCCAATTCTGTGTTTATGCGTCCGCCTTCAAAATCATCAATGTTTGCTATTTCCTTCTCAATTGCCTTGATGGCAGCCTCACCAATGCATCCTATCACGCCTGGTCCTGCATTCATGAATATCCGGAGGACCTCATCCTGGATAGTCTTAAGCGCCACAAATAGCGTTTTCCCAAATTTGTTGACGGTCTGAAGGAATTGCCCTGTTGAAGATGCGATTCCCCTGAAGATATCGCCCACAATCCCGGGAAGCGTTCTTCCGTAAAGGTTCGACATCTTGTTGAGCCATTCTATTTTGTTGAGCTGGTCGTAAAGATTGACAAGGCTGCAGCATCTGTTGAAGAAATCAACCCATCGCGCAGCCTTCTCAAAACGCTCTTTCCATGTCCGTGCATTTTCAAGGCTCTTCTTGCTGTCTTCGAGCGCCTTCTTCGCATCCACAAAGTCGTGTATGAGCTTCCCGCGCATGGTGACTTTGGTGGTTCCTGAAAGTGTCTTGTAGTAGTTTATGTGCTTTATCTGCATGGAGAAGTTGAGGTCCCTGAAACCTGTTGTGGTTCCGCTCCCGGAGGGCATGGGCAGTTCGTCTTTGGTGATGAAGACCATGCATTCATAGCTGTCGTATCTCATCCGCTTGCAGTATGTATCCGTTTCGTTTCCGTCGCCAAGGGAATAAGAAAAATCAAAGGCCTTTATGTATTTCGGGGCGTTGCCTGTTATCCTCACGGATATGTTCTGGCTGGGGTTGACGGGTATGCACGTTCCTTCTTCGTTTATAATATTGCATTCGAGCGTGTCAATATCCTCTATGCTGAGGCCAAGATTCAGCTTCTGGCTGAACACGTTCGTTTCGAAGGTATCCGAGACCCTGTAGCCACCGTTTCTTGCAATAATCTCAAGGGGGACAGAACCCCTGCTGCAGTCAGGGAAGAACAGGCTCGGTATCGTTAGTACGCACATGTAAATGTCGTTTTTCCCTTCCGGCCTGAAATCGCCTTCCATTGTCAGCTCGCATTCTATGAGTTCTGAATACTCGGCTGAATTGTTTATTCTCAGGGACCACTGCGTCTCTCCGGGGAAAACCTCTGTGTGCTCGAGGACAACAGGAACGTCCGCTATACTTCCAGTAAGGCAGTTTATCTTTGGAACAGGCTGGGGGGGATAAACCGCATAGAAGTCTATCCTCATGCCCGGCTGTATGCCCGGTTCTGTCAGCACGAAAGGTTTGAAATCAGAGACCCTGTAAGAACCTGTATCTGTCTCCACTTCAAAGGACAGTTCAAACCTGTTGTCTGTTCTGCCCATGGGGCAGGGGATCAAAGAAAGCGTGTCCTCTAGGTTGAGGTGGCAGGAAATCTCTTCGTTGCTTATGAGGTTCGTCGTGGGGGTGCAGAGAATTGCGGATGATACGTCATATTTTTTATTCGAATTTGCTATGTCAACCACATACGCTTCCATGGAGGTGATATTGGAGGACGGCGGGATGTTCTCTATGAACGCCCGGAAGTTCATGTAATCCGAAGACTGACAGTTGACGGGCTTCAGGTTATCCACTATTTTCAGGCGCGGCTCGAAGATGCTCATCCTTATTTTTTTCGCTCCTGAAAGACTACCCGAAATGCTGTCCCCTATCACATAGCCGTACACAAAAGGGATGGAAAAAATCAGGTAGCATGAAATGAAAATGGAAAGCGTAAGAACATGTTTTTTGGGCATACAGTAATTATTTTGTTTCTGTTGTTTTTATTTTAAATCTTGAATGGGGCCTAACTCTTATAAAACATGTGGCACAATATTAAGAATATGTCAAAACCTTCAAAGGCGAAAGGCGGGAAAAAGACAGCGGGTAAGGAGGAATTTGACAAGATAAAGGAAGAGAAGAAGAGGCTGGAGATAATCAAAAAGTTCACCAAAGAGATTCTGAAAAAATACGGCCCTGCGATTCGTTCCGTTGTCCTCTTCGGTTCCAGCGCCCGCGGTTCATGGCACAAGGAAAGCGATATAGACATCTTCATAATAATAGATGACACCAAGCAGAAAATAACGCCCAACGTGAAAGAACAGATGGAAGAGGACTTCGATGAGATAGCAAAGAAGCTTTCAGATAAACTTTCTGTCCAGCAGCCCTATCTGCTCACGGAATTCTGGAACATGGTAAGAATCGGACATCCTATCGTCTTCAATTTCATACGCGAAGGTGTTCCTGTTTTTGACAAGGATATATTCCTCCCCATAAAGCGTCTGTTACAGATGGGGGAAATCAAGCCGTCAAAGGAAGCAGTTGAGAAGTACATAGACCGGGCACCCAAGCGGATAAAGAGAGTGGAAAACGCGAAGATGTATATGGTGGCCGAAGATTGCTATTATGCAATGCTTGAGAGCCTTCAAGCAGTGCTGATGTTCCTGGGGAAAACTCCTCCAAGACCTTCTGATGCTCCGGAGGCGATGAGGAAGACGCTGGTTGAAATGAACCTCGTCAAACCCGAGTATGCAGACTGGCTGGAGGGCGTGATAACTGCGAGAAAGAACATAGAGCATAAAAAAATGAAAAAAATCTCAGGCAGCGAGGTCGACAAATGGATCGAGCGCTCGAAAAAATTTGTGAAGGAGATGCAGAAGACGCTCGTGAGGGTTGAGGTTCTCAAGAGGGAAAACCTGATTGAAAAATCGTATGCCATCATGGCCGAAACCATACTTACGCTTTTGAAATCCATGAACAAGATGCCCAGGAAAGGCGAAAGCATAGGCAAATACTTCGAGGAGCATATTGTTAAACCGGGCCTTGTTTCGGACAAATACCTCGAGGTTTTCAACGAACTGGAGAAGATGAAGAAGATTGTGAAAGATGGGAAGATACTTGATCTTTCAAAGCAGGACATACTCATGCACAGGGAATACGTCCGTAAGTTCATAAGAGAGGCAGGAAAGGTCCTGAAAGGCAAAATCAAAACCTAGTTTTTAACATTTTTAATATTTTTTCCACTACCTGTTCTATCTCGAGATTCGTGGTGTCAATGACAATGTCGTAATGCGACCTGTTCATGAAATCCTCGATTCCGTAGTATTTTTTGTATCTCATCCTGTCGTTTTCTATCCTTTTTTTCAAGGCTCTCATTATCTCTTTGACACTTTCCTTTCTTTTCTCATCAGGCCGCTGGTTCTCGAATATTCTCCTTGCTCCTGTTTCCAGGTCAACATCCAGAAATATTTTGACTGATTCAGGAATGAAATGGAATCCCAGTCTGCTTTCGATGATAAGATTGTCCTCTTTCTCTCCGAGCTCTTTCTGGTATTCATCAACCTCTCTGTCTGTCCATTCCTCCTTCATGCCTATCTCATTCAGCTGGTCGATTGTCAGTCCCCTTTCCATTGCCATTCGCCCTCTGAGATCACCGATCGAATAGAATTTGAAGCCGAGTTTTTTTGCGAGGAGCTTTCCAACGGTTGTTTTTCCAGAACCCGGAAGGCCGGAAATCGATATAATCATCTTACCATGTCCCCCAGTTCCTGAAGTATATCCAATATATCTTTCTCCCTGTTGGGCGTTTCGAATATCAGGGTCCCCCTTATGTTCAGTGCCTGAACGGATTTTATCAGCTGCTCAAGCTTCATGTCCGAACGCGAAAGCGGGAGGTGCTGTATGGCACCGGAGGGGCCGTATGATATGCCCGAAAAAATGAAAAAAGCCTCCTTCAGCCAGTATTGACCTATTTCCGACCGAACGCTGTCGAGTATCCTCCTGAAATCATCTTCGCTCGTTATCGCTCCCGAGCTTCTTGCGTGTATGTGTGCCCAGTTGAGGATCGGCTCCGTCTTGGTGGTTCTTTTGACAATATCGATCACGTCCTCAATCGAACCGAGCTCGCTGAGCGTTCCCGTGGTTTCTATGCCTATCCTTGTTTTTATCCTGAGTTCGTTGACTATCTCGTTTATCTTGTAAACAACGAGTCTTAGCGCCTGATCCTGGGGCATCATTTTATAGAAGGTGGGGTGAAGTATGAGAGAGCGGGCATCCATAACATTCGCGACATTACAGAATATCTTCAGTTCGTCATCCAGTCGCTGGTCCTCCGGGAGGGCATGGTTGTGTATCGAAAGCTCGATGTTGTACTTGGAAGCGATGGTCTTGATTTTCAGAAGATGCGTGTAGTGTTCCTTGTATAGGTCAGAAGTGTCATTTATGCCTGTGAAAAGTTCCCGGGGAAGAAGCAGGGCCTTGAAACCTATCTTGTAGAGGTCCTCGAGGACTTCCATGGTCTCCTGCGGGGTTTTTACAATAGGTATTTTTGAACTTCCATAGGCTATACCTATCCTCATGCCAAGTCTTTCCTGAATCTTGAGGCTCTTCTTTCTGATTAGCATATTAATATATAGGGGAAGAATATAGAAAAACATGATGGTGTTGTTCCCTGCTTCTGCGATGCCTTTATATGCGAAACCGGACAATTAAATTATATGATAGTGAAGGAGATAATGACCACGGATGTCAAGACGGTGGAACCGGACATAACCGTTCAGGAGGCAGCCAAAAAAATGGTTGATGGCGGGACAAAATTTCTCATAGTAACGAAAAATGACAAGCTCGTGGGGATAGTGACTGAATGGGACTTTGTCAAGAAGATCGCATCGGAAGAAGAGTTTAAGGAAGATGCGAAATTAGAATCCATAATGACAAGCGATGTGATAGTGGCGGACCCTGAAACAGACATAGGGGAAGCAGCTGCCATAATGTCGAAAAACAACATAAGGAAGCTGCCCATTGTCAGGGGTAATGTTTTAATAGGGGTGGTTACAGCGATGGACATTCTCGCGGCAGAACCCAAGATGATAGAGAAGATAAGCAATCTTATTCTTACCACGAAAAGATCCAAACCCGTTGCCGGTTAGAGCAGCGAGAATAACAACATAACAGACCCAGAGATTAAAGGGATGGTGAGGTTGTCGTTGATCTTGGGAAGGAGTTCTGCGAATGCCGCTGCCAACGCCCCTGCGAATGAAAGGACAGGGTTTACGAAGAACATCCCTGCAACGAACGAGCTTGTGAGCAGGGCAAGCGAGCCTTCCAGGGTTTTTTTCTTTACTATCTTATGTCGGCCGAATTTTACCCCTATCAGCGTTGAAAGCGAATCGCCCACCGCCAGCATGCAGCAGGCAGCGGAGGCTATGTTAAAAGGGAAAAGCAAGAGGGCAAGAGCACAGGAGAAGTAGAACCAGAACGCCCCCTGGAACGGAGCGCGAAAATACTCTTCTCTTTCGAATCTCATTGCAAAGTCCCTGAATTTGTTTTCGAGCCTCTTTATGAAATGCGTCAGCTTTCTTTCCTCTCTCCTTATGTAAAGAGAATATGAAAGGAAAAAAAGGGCTATGAGCAGGAAGTAGGTTATGGTTATCTCCTTTGGGATGAACTGAGCAAGTATTATGAAGAGCAGGCCGGATAAATGGATAAACTGTCTGGGCAGTTCCGTCCTCATGGTATCACTTGAAATATAATTAGTTTCTGTAATAATAATTAAAAATGAATCCCAATTTTTTCGCTGCCAAATTTTCCAATAAGCAGAAAAGGCTGTGGGAGGCCTTCGTGTTTCTGCTGAAGGTCATTGTCTTCTCCATACCCCTCTATATCATTTTAACCTTCCACAGCATTCTCTACCCCCTGCAGGATATCGTGAGCCAGAACGTCTATTATGTTCTCGTGTTGTTCGGTTTTGATGTCGTAAGGAACGGCTTCCTTTTGAATATCCATGGAGGGAACCCGTTCGTTTTTATTGTATCCGAGGACTGTACGGGATGGAAATCCATGCTGTTTTTAACGGCCCTCATGCTTGCAATACCAAAGGTTGCGTGGAAAAAGAGAGCGGCGGGCATCGTGTTTGGAATCCCCATCGTCTACCTAGGGAATCTGCTGAGAATTTTGCTCATAGTCAACGTACAGCAGGCATACGGAATCGAATTCGCCGGTGTTGTTCACGACTATCTTTGGCAGGCAGGTTTAATTTCACTGGTCCTTTTGACATGGGTTTTGTGGCTCACCTGGGCAGGAAAGATAAAAATGAAGTTTTTAAAAGATAAAAAACGATAAAAATACAATTACATATGGGTTTTGGCATGAACGAGGAAATTGTTGGTTTGATACCCGCAGCAGGAATCGGAAAGAGACTCTATCCATTCTCCAAGGCCGTCCCAAAGGAAATGTATCCCATATTGGGGAAGGCTGTGATAGAGCACAGCATCGAAAACCTGAAGCTCGGGGGTGTGGACAGGATATACGTAATTGTAGGATATCAGAAGGGGGCGCTGATGGATTATATAGGTGACGGCTCCTTTTTTGGTGTTAATGTGGTCTACCTCTATCAGTTGAAAAGAATGGGCCTCGGTCACGGTGTCCTTCAGGGCAAGGGGTGGATAGACACCACATTCGTAACGCTGCTCGGGGATTCCTTCATAGAGCCCAAAGAGGAAATAAGGGAACTCATAGACTATCACAAGGAGGAAAGACCCATCGCAACCGTGATGCTTTTTGAGGTGGAGGACACCTCTGGCTACGGAATAGTGAAATTCAAGAGTTTGGACAAGGGAAGGGGGGAAATAGAAAGTATGGTAGAGAAACCGACAAGGGAAAAGGCCAGACAGCTGAAAACCAACGGAAAATTCTACGCCATCTGCGGGGCGTACGTCTTCGAACCGAAAATTTTCGAATATCTGGCAAAGACCAAACCAGGCCTTAACAACGAAGTTCAGCTGACGGACGCGATGATGCTTGCCATAAGCAACGGGGAAAGGGTTAACGGTTACGTTCTTAAGGGGAAATACATAGATATAGGTAAATGGAAGACCGTTCTAAGGACCGAAAAGGAACTTCTTAACAAGCTGGATATCGATTCCTACATAGAAGAAAGGGAAAGTGTCATGGACAAGGTAAAGAGGCAGGAAGAGAATGAAAAATAAGGTTATTCTTGTGACGGGTGGCTCCGGCTTTATTGGTTCTCACCTCATAGACAGATTGGTAGGCAAGAACAAGGTAATATGCGTGGACAACCTGTCAACGGGGAGCCGGAGGAATGTGGAGCATCATGAAGGGAAAGAGAATTTCGTGTTCATAGAACATGATGTCAAGAAACCGCTTAAACTGAAAGAAAATGTGGACCAGATTTATCATCTTGCATCGCGCGCGAGCCCTGTTGAATTTGAAAAGTTTCCGGTAGACATTCTTATGACGAATTCCTTGGGGACGTACAACATGCTTGAACTCGCGAAAAAAGACGGGGCTAAACTGCTCTTTGCCTCCACCTCCGAGGTCTATGGAGATCCTGAAAGGCATCCGCAGGACGAGAATTACTGGGGTAATGTGAACTCCGTGGGTTCGAGATCGTGTTACGATGAAAGCAAGAGATTTGGAGAATCTCTTGTATACTCGTATCAAAGAAAATACGGGACAAAGGTGAGCATAGCCAGGATATTCAATACCTATGGACCAAGGATGCGCTCGGATGACGGGAGGGTTGTCCCCAATTTCATAAGCCAGGCCCTGAAAAATGAAAGCGTAACGATATACGGGAACGGAAAGCAGACAAGGAGCTTTTGCCATGTAAGCGATATGGTTGAGGGTTTGATGCGTTTGATGAACACTGATTACACCAAACCGGTCAACCTGGGGAATCCTAATGAAATAAGCATACTGAAACTTGCAGATTTAATAAAAGAGTTCACTGCTTCGACTTCTGAAATTGTTTTCAGACCCCTGCCTGAAAACGATCCCTTGAAGAGGAAACCGGACATAACACGGGCAAAAAGGGTTTTGGGGTGGGAACCAAAAGTCACACTCGAAGAGGGGATGAGAGAGACTGTCGAATGGTTCAGGGAAAATAAAAATTAGGAAGGTATGAAATCCCTGATGCTCGTTTTGTTTACCAAAAGGAAAATTACAACGAGCGTTCCGAATGAGAGGTATACGAATGCCCTGTAGACAAGGCTTATTGTTATCGCCACGCCAAGCGGGGTGCCTGAAAGTGTCAAGAGGTAGGCAAAAACAGCCTCCCTCGCCCCCAGTCCTCCCGGAAGGAAGGAGAATGTTCCCATCAGCCAAGAAATGGTGACTATTATCAAAACATGGAGGAAGGGGAGTGGATAGCTGAACGAAAGCAGGAGGAATGACTGGCTGCATGTTTCAACAAGCCACGCCGTTACCGAAAGCACAAGTGTTATCGAAAGTACGCTCTTCTTGTATGCAACCTTTGCTCTTTCAAAGTCCTCAAGCTTCCCCGTAATTTTAGATGATATCCCTTTCGGAAGTATTCTTAAAAATGGTTTCATTATCCTTGGCCTGAGAACCAAAATTATCACTGCTATTATTATCATGGTGCTCAAAATGAGAAAGTGTGAGAAGCCCTGAAGGTTCAGAATTATGTATACGCCGAAAACTACTATGACCAAAAGTATAACCAGGTCAAAAACCCTCTCGACAATTATAGAACTCAGTGGTCTGGTGAAAGAGCTTTTATCTATCCTCTTTATCCAGTACGTCCTCACCAGTTCCCCGCTTCCTATGGGCATGAACTCGTTCGTGAGCTGGCCAACAAAGTAAACCAGAGAAGATTTTTTGAAGCCGCATCCGCTGACCCTTTTCAAAAGGAAGTTCCATCGGAAGTCCTTTATCATCATGGTTAAAATCATTATAAGGAACGAGGTGAAAAGCAAATGGGTGTCCGCACGAGAAGCGGCCTTCAGAACATCATTTATTCCAACATTGAGTACGAGTATTATCAATACGCATAAACCTATTATGAAGGGTATGACACGTTTCATCATCTAAATTATTAGAATGTAGAGAGTTAAAAAAACCATCAAAATCCATACCATCATACCCACGATTGTCTGTCTGTCCCTGAATACCTTTTCAGGGTGTCTTGCTATTTCTGTTTGTGCGATAGTGAGGTAAAGGTAACGGAATACGAGAAAGGTTACGACAGGTATGGTCAGCATCATAAGATAACCTTCTGCCGCCAGGAAAGAGTACATGGCATACGAGAGGAGAAGCGTGGCGGCCGAAGAAGAAACTGCAATGTCCGTCAGCTCTTTCGTGTAGTATTTCAGGACCTTTCGCGTGTTTTCCGCCTCCCTGCCAAGAAGAATTATATCACCTCTTCTCTTGCAGAGCGCGAGAAACAATGCAAAGAAGAACGTGCAGACAATCAGCCAGGGGGAAACATAAACATTTATTATAACGGCCCCTGCAACCGCCCTTATCACGAAATTCAGGGATATGACCGTAACGTCCGCAAATACCACGTCCTTAAGGAAAAATGTGTAAAACTGCGTCAAAATAAAAAAAACGAGCAGAAATACGAAAAACCAGAAGTGAATAACGTACGCGGTCCCTAGGGAGACGAGAAGCAAAACCATCGCCAGTATGAACGCCCTGCCCCTGCCAACCCTTCCGCTGGCGATCGCTCTGTTCCTTTTTTCAGGGTGCTTCCTGTCTTCCCTGAAATCCTTTATGTCATTTACTATGTAGTTCGCTCCCGACACGAGGCAGAAGAGGATGAAGCCAGTAATGAGAATCGGGTAAAGCGAAAAATCCAAGAACTCCTTTGCGAACACTATGCCCAGAAATACGAGAAGGTTTTTATACCACTGGGAAGGTCTGACCATTCTCACGTAATCGCTCAACATTTTACCTACTCTAAATTATTGACCGGTTCCTTTAAATGCTAAAATCTCGCTCTGGTGAAGTTGTGGTAAAAACATCCCCTGTAATGCATGTTCATTGCGTATTTTTCACCCGAGCAGTTGAGACGGGATGGGAAGGATACGCCCGCCTGTTCACATTCGTACACTTCCCTGTCTCTTAGTTCAACGTAGGCCTCTGTTTTGTCATAGCATATTTTTTCGCCTTTTAAGTGATAGTAGCCGTCGTTCAGGGGCAGGAAGGCCTCTCCGTTGTTGTTGGACCTGACCTTGTAGAGCATGTCTCCGTTCTCATCGAAAACTTGAATTAAAACACCTTCAATGGGTTTCCCGTCCCCGAGTGTTTTCAGGAAAGTCACGTTGTTCATGAATTCATCCTTTATTCTGTACAGGGAGCAGTTACATTCCTCGAATTGCCTGATCTTCTGGAAATGATCTTTCGAAATATTTGCATTGTTTTTGTATATGTAATACACCGAACTCCTCATCATCCCGTCCAGGATGTCATGTGCCTCGCTTCCCCATACCAGGGGGTCCGAATACTTTCCTGTAAAGTACCTTATCGCTGCATAATCGTAATCGGATACTATAACACCGCCGTCATCTCTTATTCCCTTCAGATATCCCCACATTTTCCAGTCAGAAGGCCAGTGGCCGTCATTTGTGACAACCGAAAGGCTGGAGAATGACTGTACTGCAACGACCAGAACAGAAAGCAACACCAATATTTTTTGCGGCTCTGTGTGTGTCATCCGGCCGATTTTTTTCGAGATTTTGAAAAGCCCGTAGACAGATATGAAAACCGCGGCAGGGAAAAGGGCATTTATCAGTCTTGATTCTTTGTATGCAGGGAAGCTGAAGAACGCGATAACCACCAGGAACCACACCAGCGGAAGAAGAAGTCTTTTTTCCCTCTTTATTGCCATGAATATCAGACCTGCTGAAAAAAGGGCAACAAAAGCCACGGAAATTGTTTCGTGAAGGTTGAGTATGTAGTAATACCAGGGCGTGCTTACGACTTTGCTTGCCCATGGTATGTCCCCTCGTATGTGTTCAACCCATATCGCAAGTATGCCCGGTCCCCTGTTCACAAGCTTGTATATCATGTACGGAAAATAGACCAAGAAGGCAATGATGAGAGAGAGTATAGCCTTGCCGACAAGGTGGAGATTGACATAGGATGTCCTCTCACCGATTCTTATCACCTTGGAAGAAAACACAAAGATGAAAAAGGATATTGGTATCACCAGAAGTATCACCACCTTCGCGAGCATCCCCAGACCCAGCAGCAAACCGAAGAAAACCCAGTCCCTTGTTTTTTCCTTTCTTGCTCCCAAGAGCAGGAAGTAAAGCGAAGCTGTGAAAAAAAAGTAAATCATTGTTTCGTGAAGGACGCGGTTGCCCCAAACCCAGAATGCAGGGCTTACGCCAAACAGGACCGCGCTCAGCCTTGCGAAATTTCTGTCGAAAAGCTCATTTCCCAGCTTGTATACAAATACGACTGAAAGGAAGGCGAACAGGAGAACAACGATCTGGCCTGCCGTATATAGCGAAATTCCGGAAAGACTTGTGAAAGAGACCGCGTAATAAAAAAGCGGGGGATGTTTGTAGAAATTCAGACCGAAGTATGTGGGGATCCCTCTTTCCAGGATTTCATCGGAAACCACGAGATTTCGCAGCTGGTCGTACGTGTATTCGTATTGGTCGAAGGTTGCTGCCAGCATGAGTGTTATTATTAGGGCTATCCATATGCACTCGAACTTTTTATCGAAAATTTTAAGTTTCATGCTGTATTTT
>CAZTJN010000005.1:0-43782 GCA_964613955.1 uncultured archaeon
GCGGCAGGAGGTGTCGGAACCCGCAGGTGGTTCCGACCTGGAGGTTTTAACATGGCGGCTGGATTCGTTAAAACCCGCAGGAGGTTTTAACATGGACTGGAAACTCCACCTTTTGACGTCATTTCTGGTATACTTCGGATTGATGCTGTTTTTCCGGTTCCCGTCTGATTATGGTGTGGCAGCGTTTATTCTCTTGGCACTTTCCTCACTTCTCCCGGATGTGGATCATCCAAAATCAATAATAAGAGGAATCATCTTCGCGATAATATTTTATCTGTTCATGCTGTTCGTCGTGATGCAGAGTTCTATAGACCTCCAGATGAAAATCTTGGTGATAGTTATTATGCTGATTCTCACTTATTACTCTTACAGAAACATCCCGCTCAAGCATCGAGGAAGGCGTTCGCTTCATTTATGGAGATACAGTTTTGTTTCAACGGGAATTTCTGCCGTTATATTCCGGATGGCAAACATTAATATCTCCTTGGTCCTATTTATTTTTATAGGATATGCCTTGCATTTGCTGGTGGACAAAATAAAGAAATTTTAACATGGAATTTGGTCCCGAAGTATCGGAGCCCTCTGGAGTCCTTTGGCGGCAGGAGGTGTCGGAACCCGCAGGTGGTTCCGACCTGGAGGTTTTAACATGGCGGCTGGATTCGTTAAAACCCGCAGGAGGTTTTAACATGGAGAAGCAGCAAACCTTGCTTAAAAAATACGAGGCCCTGGTTTCAGAATGGAATACCATCTCCCTGATTTGCTCAACTGTTTTCTCGGCATCCTTCATTGGCCTGATTCTGGGTTTGGTTTTCTACAACAACTTTGCAGTTGTCATATCGATTGTTGTGATGTTCATATTCGGATGCTTTGAATACAAATCCAGAAAGGAGTACGTGGACATAAAGGAAGAACTTGAGGAAGAGATGTTCAAATTGGCTGGAATGAAAAAGGCCGAAACAAAGGAGCTAATCAGAAAGGGGCTGTTTTGGTAAAGGAACTGCAAAGATTATAAGGGCAGAGAACAAAATATCAAAAGGGCAGGTGTTGATTTGTTTACGTTTTTGTTTGGATGGGGCAGAAGGGTACGAAAACTACGAAAGAAATGGGACAGACTCAGAGAAAAGGCACTGAAGAAAAAACAGCCTTTGAAATCGGACATACTCACAAAATTGGATCAGATAGAGCAGAACATACGAATTCTTGAGGAACGAAGGGTAAACAGGGTGGAAAGGTCAAGACTGGCGAAAGAAATAGAGATAGACCTGGAAGGTGTGAAGGCGATGGTGAAGATGAAAGAGGAAGAATACGCCCAGCAGAGGTCAGCTGCCGTCCCTTCTCAACAGAAATATCAGACAAGACCAAGTTAACCTTTTTCTAAACAAATCTTTTTAAATAACACCCTTGATAAATTATTATGCCGAGAAAAACAAAGAAAAAATCAAATTCTTCTAAAAAATTAGGGTTTGATACCAGTAAATATCTTGAGGCCCAAACAACCGAAATACTAAACAGGGTCAAGAAATTCGATAAAAGGTTGTATCTTGAATTCGGAGGGAAACTCTGTTACGACTTTCATGCGTCAAGGGTGCTGCCTGGCTACGAGCCCGACACGAAGATAAAGTTGTTCAAGAAACTTAACAGGGACATGGAAATAATCTATTGCGTCAGCGCGAAGGACATACAGAGAGGCAAGATGAGAGGCGACTTCGGCCTGCCCTACGACCAGCAGACTTTGAAGGATATAGCAGACATGAAAGACATGGGACTGAAGGTTTCTTGCGTCGCGATAACACTTTATAACGGAGAAAGTCTGGCGGACAGGTTCAAAAGATATCTAGAAAATCTTGGGATTAAAGTTTATGTTTTCACCGAAATAAAGGGTTACCCTAACGATCTTGATTTGGTTGTAAATGATAAGGGCTACGGAAAACAGCCATACATCAGGACAGAAAAACCTCTGGTAGTGGTTACGGGGGCTGGCGGAGGCAGTGGAAAGATGTCTTTATGTCTTTCCCAAATGTATCATGATCACAAGAAAGGAATAAACTCGGGTTTCGCGAAGTTCGAGACATTTCCTATCTGGAACCTGCCTATAAACCATCCCGTTAACATAGCTTATGAAGCGGCCACAGCGGATCTCGGAGACTATAACATGGTTGACCCTTTCCACAAAAATAGGTATGGTATTACAGCGATAAACTACAACAGGGATATTGAAAATTTCGAGCTCATGAAAAATATCTTGAACAGGATTCTTGGCGACGGAAACATGCCCTATAATTCACCAACGGATATGGGTGTTAACAAAGCAAAGGTTGGAATAATAGACGATAAAGTTTGCAGGGAGGCTGGAAAACAAGAAATAATAAGGAGATACTTCAGATACAAGGAAGAATTAATGCTGGGGGTGGAAAGTAAGGAAACCGTTGAAAGAATGGAAAAAATAATGGAGAAGGTAGGATTGAAACCGGAAGACAGGAAAGTCGTTATACCAGCGAGAAAAGCATCAGAGGAGGCCAAAAAGAAAGGAAAGGGGAATAAAGGCGTATTCTGCGGTGCCGCAATCGAACTGCCAAATAAAAAGATAGTAACAGGCAAGAATTCACCTTTACTTCACGCATCCTCTGCCGCTGTCCTGAACGCGATAAAAGTTCTGGCAGGCATACCTGATGATATTCATTTAATACAACCTAATGTCCTCAAAAGCATAGAAGGGCTGAAGACAAAAACATTGGGTATGAAATCGGAAAGCCTGAACTTGGATGAAACCCTGATAGCATTGTCAGCGAGTAGTTTGTCAAATTCCGCGGCCGAGAAGGCGATAAGGAAGTTAGAGAAGCTAAAAGATTGTGAAATGCACATCACGCACATATTAACAAATGGAGATCGTTCAGGTTTGAGAAAGATAGGTCTGAACGTGACAACCGATGCAATACCCACTATAAAATACGTTTCCGCCAAATAGTTTTATTCATACCTTGCATTTAGAAGTTCCCATATCCTTTTCGCCTTCTCCCTGCCTATACCTTCAGCCTTCATTAACCTTTCGGGCTTTGCTGAGAAAATGTGTTTGGGGGTTTTGAATTTTTTAAGAAGGTTTTTGCTTAACTTCGTGTTCACATGAGGCAGTCCTGCCACAAGGAATTCCTGCTGTTCGCCGATGCTTGAAAATTTCTTTGGGCAGCGTATGGAAATTCCGTGTTTTTCTTTCTTTTGTTCCCTGTAGGCAATCCAGTATATCTGGTTGGCTGTTTCCTTCGCATTCCCTGTCCATATTATCGGGATTTTATGATCGACAGCGAGGGAGGCGAGGGCCCCACGAATCGTGTTGGGGTGGACATTCCTCTCCATAAAAAGCAGGTCGGGATTGCCCTCAATGATCAGCAACGGCCTCTCAAAACATTCCGATATTTCGCTGATCTGCCTGAAAATTCTCCGGTCGATTATTGACTGAACAAAATCAGGAATGGTTTTTCTTTCCACACAAATCCTGTCCGAGCAAATGTAATCCCCGACCACGAGCTGTTTGCGGATGAGGGAAACATCGAAATCTTGAAGATTTCTGAAAACGTGATTCTTCGCTTCCCTGTGGTCTACCACTATCCTGACTTTTCCTGCGTCCGGGAGTTTTTGGGCCCTTTCCATCTGGATTATATTAGAACATAGAAACATAAATTAAATACGCTTTTCCTCTTAATGAAATACCCGATTAAGTTTTTATACGGGCTCGGTGAATTATATATTATGAATAAGAAAGGAGCAATACAACTGAGTTTGGGGTTCATAGTGGCGGTTGTTTTCGCAGTGGTTCTTCTCAGCCTAGCAGTGACGTGGCTGAGGGGAATGATAGGAACCGTTGGCAGCCTGACAGACGACCTCACCCAGAAGGCGCACGACACACTTTCGGAAACGTTCAACACAGGCACGACGAATTTCGCAGTCTACCCCAGCGAGTACAAACTTTCACCGGGAAGGGGAGTGAAGCTCTCGGTGGGGGTGAAAAACGACGACAGGGACGGGAGCCCTCATAATTTCGTCATCCATGTTTACCCTGCGATGGCGAGCAGTGATGTGATAAGCAGTTACGGATGCGCTTCCTTCGCTGCTTGCAGCGATCTTCAGAATGACATGCTCGGATGGACAACGTATTCATTTGAAAAGTACACGATACAGCCAAACCTGTTCAGGTTCTGGGACATGTCGGTGACGGTTCCAAACAACGTCAGGAAAGGCATTTACCAGTATGATATAGTTGCCTGCGAGGATAATGACTATAACCAATGTGACAGGACATCAACCAACTGGGGCTCAACACAGGCGCTTACAATAACTGTCCAGTAAATGAATTTTTATTCCCGAAAACCTATCTATTAATTATGAACGTAGGTTTGGTCTTCGGGATAATTTTTGCAGCCATCATGATAGGTTTTCTGCTCTTTTTCGGTTTCAAATACATAAATGAAATGTTCAGTGTGAACTGTGATGCGATACTGGGAGACCAGCTTATAAAATTCAGGGAACATGTGAGCAAAACCTTTCAGCTCTCCCTTGGCGCCAGCCAACAGTTTGCCTTTATTGTGCCCTCATGTCTTGAAAAGGTGTGTTTTGTAGACCCGGAAAGCCCGCATAACTATGGAAACTGGCAGACCAACAACGTTCTAACAAGAATGATAGAGCAAAACAGGTACAACCTCGTGGTTTTCTACAAAGACGGAACATTCAGGGGATACAGGGCAGAACACATGAAACCGGATTATAACTTTTGCATGTCCTCAAAAAAGACACTCATGCTCAAGAATGACGGGTCATTTGTCAAGGTGAAACTTTCCTAAACGGGTGTTTATGTGATCAGCGTACTGCAGCTGTTTAAGATTATTTTCGGGGTAATCATATCAGCCTTTGTTCTCATAATTATCCTGAACTTCGCGCTCTCATACACGAACGTCGGGGAATCAAGCAGGGATGTTGAAGTGCTGATATCGCTCAAGAAGGCGATAGATGACGTTTACGTAACAGGCATACCGACCGATTTCGATATCAATCTGGAGGACGTGGTTGGTTTCTACAGGCCACCAAACCTCGTCACATCTGTATCAGCAGTCAGCCTCGACCCCATACCGGCATTTTTCGTTCCGGGCAAGGAAATTTCCATACACAGGAACGAATACGATATCGGCTGGTGGAAGTTTCAATTCATAGAGGCCGTGCCTGAAATGAAAATAATTTTCGTCCCCTTGGGGACGAAAGAGGTTGTCTGGAAAACTGCTGAAAACATAACCAAGTACTTTCCATCGACAGAAAACACCAAAACGAAGGTTTTGTTCGGTGTGGGATGCAACGATACCGGAGGGAAAAATGTATTCTTTTTCCTTAACTGGGAAAGGGACTACCTCATAAAAACTGTTCTGCCTTGGCTGCATGAGGAAGGATACGAATTCGACCCATGCGGTCGGAAGGAGGGGTACAGAATGTTAACCATTACGGAGACCCCTGTTGATGCTGACTTCCAGGTGGTTCCCATTGATGGCGAGATGGGCTATGTTTACATGAACGATACACAACACGGTCAGGGGACGTATCTTTACAAAACCCCCCTGGACATAATCGCCCTCTTCTTCGGCGGGGAAGATATGTATGAATATGAGAACGAGAAATTCCTTAACGACTTATCGATAGCAAGCGACCTCGCTTCAAGGGAGGCAAGCCTCCTCAGGGGCAAGATGAACCCCTCGTGCGACACGCCATATTCAAGGTTCGTTCAGGTGCTGGGCCATCTCAAGAACATCGCTGATAACGGAGACTACAGAAACGAGGATGATATGAGAGAACTGAACAGAAATATTAGAAATTCAGTCGAGATTTATAAAGAAATGGAGGAAATGGGATGCTGAGGAGCGGGCAGGCACATCTGATGGAATACATATTGCTGAGCTTTTTCATAGTCATGGTGATAGTTATTATAGTCTTTTTCCTTGCAGGATGGCAGATAGGGACAACAGGCTCAAGAAAACAACTTCTGCAGCAGCAGAGGGCTGCCTTCCTGATGAAAAGCTTTTCGAATTCCCCGTTTTTGAACAAAGAAGGTTTCAAGGAAGGAGGGATGCTCGAGGATTCGAAGCTGACGGTGCTTGATTGTGGGGATCTCGAAGCGCTTGTTGGCAGGGGATGGTTTGCGGAAGTGAAGGTTTTGGACTCGACGGCTGAGTGCACGAAGGACAATTATCCCAGATGCGGGGTTTGGAAATTCTGCAAGACCGATAATCCTGAATTCATAGCTTACGATATCCCTGTGAACATCTACAGGACCGTGACCAAGGACGTGGAGATAGGGATACTAACGGTGGGTTTTTATGAATAAAATCCAAGGACAGACGAGTCTGGTGATGATAGTGCTGATGATTGTAATATTCATAGGCATTGGCATATTTCTTCTGATAACATCCTTTACCACAGAAGAAACCGAGTATTACAACCTTTATGCCCACAATCTGCTGGTTTCTGTAATGAGGGCGAAAACAGGATACCGAAGCCCGTGCGACACGGTTGCGGACACGGTTTACTGCGCGATGACAGGCCTCGGAAAGCAGTGCAGGTATCTGAGGGACGACACAGTGAAAAAGGACTGCGGGGAGGTGTCGGACGAGATTACGCCGCAGCTCATAAGAAAGGTTCTGGCAACGAAACCGAGCCTTGATTACTACATGATCATGCAACCGGAAGATCCGGAGTACCGCGGTGGAGAAACAATAACGTACGGCAACCCTGATGTCCAGAACAAAGGAAAAACGTGGACCGCCAACGAAAGAATTCTCCAGTACCAGACCAACCTGCAGGTAACGCTCATCCTGGCGCCCATTTAGGATAAAAAACTTTCCCCTTCTTTCTAAATATGGGAGTAGAGATTGGGGCATATTTTGACTCGAGAAAACCAGATGTGGGATGGATAAAAGATTACTGCAGAGACTTCATAGATCTAAATAAAGAGACCAAGCTATACAGAGACACTGTAGTAGACGCTGTCTTCGAGGCAAGCGAGAAAAAAGGCGTGGGACTTATAATACCCAGCGATTTCGAATTCTGGGACACGGATAAAAAATTCAAACCGAGGTATGTAGAGGGAATCGAAATCCCATTAAACAGCCCGTTGAGATTCAAGAAATTCGGGCCCCAAATAGACCTGAAAAGGAAAACCATAGGCCACATAAAAAATCATGGTTTCAAGGAAATATTCGAAGAAAGTTTATATGACGAAAAGGTCAGAAAGAAGCTTGCCAAAAAGGCAACAAGGGGTCTAGGTTATTTTGGACCTAGAACAGGCATACACCATATTATACCGTGGGGTGCGATAATCGAAAGCGAATACTACTACGAAGTTTTTTGCGGAAACGGGGAGAAGATACAGGTTGCAATAAGCCGTTCCGGGAGAATTAAGGTTTACGTCCCATCTTATGGTCGCATAAGAAAAAACACGGTAGAATTTGAAACTCCCCCAAGAACATCGAGGGATAACCTCTACAGGGTCGAAATCTTTGAGACAAGAGGCAAATGCACCTGCCCAGATGCCGAATTCAAGGAGGAAGGAGGGAAGATAAAAAAGGACGAATTCTTCGAGCGATTTACAAAGTACAGAAACATCGAGGCCGTTGAGTGCAGACATGTTCTTTCAGCGAGAAGAAAGATGAATAAGGATTACAAACACATCTTTATTGAAAATATAAGGATACCACCGACCGATTTGTTGAAAAGATTCTGGCTGACGCTCACAATGAAAAGTTTGGTGGGCACGAAAGGGAGAAGCGACAGGCCGCTAAAAACCCACATAGACATACTTACAGGCAACGCAATAGGCAGCAGGGCTCTTGATCAGCTATTCTATTTATAAAACAGACAGCAATTCTTTGATTATGAAATTTGTTTACATTGAAACCTACGGCTGCTCCGCTAATCAGGCGCATTCGGAGATCATGGAATCCTCATTGGTGACCAACGGCTTCAGGATAACCAAAGAAATAGGAAGGGCAGATATAATTATTGTAAATTCCTGCATTGTAAAAAGTCCAACTGAAAACAAAATAAGGGAAAGAATAAAGTTTTTCGTGGGCAGACACCCCGACAAAAGACTCGTTATAGCCGGGTGTGCCGCGGACACGGGAATTTTCAGGGACATTGCCCCAGATGCGATTTTCCTTTCCTCGCACAAATCAAAAGATATAGCCGGGCTGTTTCTTGACTCGGTCAAGGAAAGCGAAAAAAGAATAAGAAAAAACCCGCTCGTGGGGATAACAGAAATAGCCTCTGGGTGTCTGGGAAATTGTTCATACTGCATGGTGAAGCTCGCCAGAGGAGACCTCGTCTCAAGACCCCTGAAAGAAATAAAAAAAGAGGTTAAAAATTTCCTGAAAGGAGGCTGCAGGGAAATCTGGATCACGAGTCAGGATTGCGGGTGTTACGGCCTGGACATCGGGACGAATCTGGCAGAACTCCTGAAAGACCTGGTTAGGATAAAGGGATATTTTCGGATACGTGTGGGCATGATGAATCCAACACACGTGAAACCGATTCTGAACAAACTTATCGATGTTTACAAAAACCCGAAGATTTACAAATTTGTCCATATCCCCGTTCAGTCAGGGTCGGATAAAATTCTGAAAAAAATGAACAGGGGTTACAGAACAAAGGATTTCGAGAAAATGGTGAGAAAGTTCAGAAGCGAGTTCCCCAGCATAACGCTCTCCACTGACGTGATAGTTGGATTCCCTGGGGAAACGGAAAAAGATTTCGAAAGAACAGTCGAACTGATAAAAAAGGTAAAACCGGACATAGTCAACCTTTCAAAGTTCGGCCCGAGGCCGAAGACGCCCGCCTCCGAAATGAAACAGCTGGATGGCAAGGTTGTGAAGAAAAGGTCCATAATAATGGCTGAAGTTATCAGGGAAACAGCGTATCAAAGAAACAAGAGACTGGTAAAAAGGAAATTTTCTGTCTTGGTGAACGAGAGAGGGAAGAAAAACGGACAGTTTATTGGGAGGAACGAATACTACAAGCCTGTTGTTCTTGCGAGCAAAAAGAACATTATGGGCGAGTTCTTGAGGGCGAGGATAAGTTCGGCTGGCAACACCTATCTGAATGGGAGGATTCTAGAAAGGCAGAAAGCCCATCACTAATGCAATAAGGTAGGGTACAACGAATAGCGTTAGGAGGTAACCGATAACCCCAACCAAAACTGCATGACTTATGGCAAGTTCTCCGAAAAAGAATTTCACCAGAATTATCCATATCAGCACAGGTAAAATTATTGGAAGGAATGGTATGAAGGAAACGAATGAAGTCAAAAGGCCGAATATTATCGGAAGGTTTATGATGTTTATTACCAAGACCAAAAGAAACGCATTCATTGGTTTTACCTCCTCAGAGAAATGTTTGCCCACGATTTCAAGTAGTATTAGCAAGACCAGACCGCCAACTATCGTGGAAAATATTATGTTGATCGCAAGGGTAATCGGGTCACCGAAACCAACCCCGAGGTTGCTTACAAAATCAGTTAAAAAGTCCACAGCCATATTAATAGTTTGGTGAAAGACATTTTTAAAGTTTTAAACCCCCCTGAGGAGTTTCAGAAGCTTCTCGTGGACGATCCCGTTGGTTGCGAGTATGTCATTGCTTCCAGGATGCCACTCATCCCCCTTGAAGTCCGTAACCCTCCCTCCGGCCTCTCTTACGAGCAGCACGCCGGCGGCCACGTCATAGGAATGAAAACCGCATGAAAGGTAACAACCAAGCCTGCCTGCAGCCACAAAGGCAAGTTCTAGCGCCCCCGCCCTCATCCTGTTGAAATCTATCGGTAGTGGTTTGATTCTCCCGAAAACCTCTATTATTCTCTTCATATTTCTTTTGTCATTGTTGTGGCAGTAAGCAATCAGGAGTTTTGAAACATCTGATTCATTCGACACGTGAATTTTCTTTCCGTTGAGATACGCTCCCTTCCCACTTTCTGCTTGGAACATCTCACCTGTGAACGGCGCATAAACAACCCCGAGCACGGGGTTCCCCTTTCTGAGGAGAGCGATTGAAACATCAAAAAATGGGTTTTTGATGGAATAATTGGTTGTCCCGTCCAGAGGATCAACAACCCACATATATTCCGAGTCTTTCACCCCCTTTCCCATCTCCTCTGAATATATACTGTAGTCCGGAAAGTTCTCGCGCAGAATCGAAATTATACGTTTCTCAGACCTCAGGTCCATTTCCGTCAAGAGATCATGCTTGGTTTTCATTTCAACTGTATGGATGATGTTAAACCCGTCAACCAGAATCTTGCCTGCCTCTTTCACCGCTTTGATTGCTGTCTTGATTTCTTCCGGCATAAACAATATTCACAGAATCTGATTTAAAAATTACTCCACTGTTACGGACTTTGCAAGGTTTCTGGGTTGATCGATGTCGCAGCCTCTCAAAACACCCAGATGATAGGCGAGTAGCTGAACCGGTATTATGTTGACTATTGGTGAAGCAAGGCCAACGTTTGGCGTTTTTATCCAGTAATCAAACACGTGATTTCTCTTCGGGCCAACACCTATTATAAATCCTCCGCGCGCTTTCACTTCCATCGCATTCCCTATTATGGCATTATTTGTCCCATCATTTGCTGTCAGAACAATACACGGAGAACCCCTTTCTATCAGGGCGATGGGACCGTGTTTAAGTTCGCCTCCTGCGAAGCCCTGAGCGTGTATGTAACTGACTTCCATAATCTTTATCGAGCTTTCCAGTGCCATGGGATAGTTCAGAGACCTGCCTATTATGTATATGTTCTTTTTTCTGAATATATTCTTGGCGAGTTTTTTAATGCGTTCTTCATACCGGGGGTTAAGCATGTCATTTATCTTGGAGGCGGTTTCCAAGAGGAGAGTCTTCCCTTCATCTAACTTCCCTCTGCATGCGTATGCAAGAAGATAAAGTATTGCGAGTTGCGCGGTAGTTGCCTTGGTGGACGCCACCGCCTTCTCCGGACCTGCCTTTATCAGAAACGTTATGTCCGATTGTCTGTCAAGGGTGGAGCCTTTGACATTGACAAGCGAAATGATTTTCACGCCCATTTCTTTCGCGACCTTCACCGCTTCTAGCACGTCTGCAGTTTCCCCGCTCTGCGAAACCGCTATCAAAAGGGTTTTTTTTGTGAGGAAGTGTTTGTAACTCGGAAATTCAGAAGAAACCACATAATTCACATGTTTGTTTGCAATCCTTGAAAAGATATATTCCCCTGTCTGGCAGACCTTCCCTGCTGTCCCACAGCCGGTAAGAAACACGCCAAATGCCTTGTTTATTTCCCTGGAAACCGTTTTTATTTCCTTTTCGTCCTGGTTGATTGCGCGCATTATGGTCTCTTTCTGCTCCATTATTTCCTTAATCATGTAATGCTTGTGTTTCCCTTTCTTCGCCTGCGTTGCATCCCAGTCTATGGTGATAATCCTTTTTTTGATTCTTTCTCCGTCAGCTATCCTGGTGAACTTCATCCCGTCTTTCACAACAACCATTTCTCCGTCATCTAGGTACATCACCTTCCTTGTGTAATCAAGGAACGCAGGAACATCCGAAGCCACAAAATACTCTCCCTTGCCTACACCAAGGATTAGCGGAGAACCTGTCCTTGCAGCCACTATGCCAGGGAAATGCCTTTCCGCGACAATTATTGCGGACCTTCCCTTAACCATGTTCATTGCCTTTCTGACAGATTCCTCAAGATCCAGACCAGAACGAAGTTTCTCCTCAATCAGATGTGCCATAACCTCTGTATCAGTCTCGCTCCTGAACTTGTGGCCTTTCCTTTTCAAAGCCCTTTTCAGTTCAGAAAAATTCTCTATTATCCCATTGTGTATGACAGCAATGTCCCCTTTGCAGTCAGTATGCGGGTGGGAATTTATTCTGGAAACCTTTCCGTGGGTTGCCCATCTCGTATGTCCAAAGCCAATCTCCCCCGGGAGATCCGCCAAGTGTATTTTCCTTTCCACATCCTCTATCTTGCCCCTGTCTTTCCTTATCCATATCTTGCCGTTGTGAACTGTAGCGACCCCGCAGCTGTCATACCCTCTGTACTCAAGCCTTTTCAGTGAAGCGACAATCAGTGGAGCAGCGTCTCTTTTGCCTACATATCCCACTATCCCGCACATGAAAAGTAATTTCTCTCTGTGTATTTAAAAACTTATCCAGATTTTTGTCCAAATTTCACCCAGAATCAGGTATTCACTCAAAAACCAGAGCGCTCACACCCTTTCTGTACGACTGAACATTTTTCGAGAGCTCGTCCATGCCGTTCTTGAGAACCTCAAACCGTTTCTCGTAGTTGTCAATGAGATCATTTATGAAGTTCGTTATGTGCTCCCTGAATTTTTTCATTTCTTCAACGTTCTCAACCAGGGATTTGTTTGTTCTTTCCTCACTCTCCCTGAGATGTTCAAGTATGTTATCGTTCGCATCCTTGAGCTTTTCAATCACCGCCTCCTCAAAGTAGCGATGTTTTTTGTCGAGTGCCTCTATCTTTTCATCCACTTCTCCTTTGAGAACCTCACCACTTTTCACAACATCGATCCTTGCCTGCTCAAGATCATTCATGCTCTTCTCGATCTTACCCTCTATTTTCAGCAGTCCTTCTTCTATCTCCTTGGAAATATCTTCCCTTACTTCGAGTTCCAAATCCTCCTTCAGTTTGTCAAATTTTTTCGCGTGTGAGGACAGAATTTTTATTTTTTCATCTACCTGTGATTTGACTATCAGGAATTCGTCCATCATCTCCTTAAACTCCTTTTTCTTCTCCCTTTCTTTCCTTTCCACTTCCCCTTTCACCTTCTCTATCATTTTCATGAGATCCTTTTTGAAGGTCTCGAGCCTCTCGTAGAAGCTGTCCTTCACGTTCTCCATGTCCCGTATCCTACCGTCAAGTTCGCTGTCCTTCTCTCTCAGCTTTTCGAGTTCTGCTTCCATCTCCTTGAAATCAGAAATTATCTTGTTAAAATCCTTGAAAAGGTTTTCCCTCTCCATACTTATCTGGCTCATCTCGATGACGAGCTTCTTCTCCAGTTCATCGAGATCATCTTTCTGCTTATCGAATGCCTTTCCAAAATCTTTTATCTTCTCCCTTATTTCATCCTCTATGACGGAGAGTTTCCTGTCCGTGGAGTCCATTCGTTTTTCCACGGATTCAACCCTGCTTAAAATCCCTTCCCTGAACACGGGCTGTCTGTTCTTTAAATTTGTAAGTGACTTGTTCAGGGCTTTCACGGACATTTTCAGCTCGGAAAACATCTTGTCATTTTTCCCCTCCTTTTTCATCAGTTCTTTCATCAGATCCATTAGTTTGTCTATCTTCTCCGAGTTATTTTCAACATTTTTTTTCAACCCTTCCAGAAGATAACCATACTTGCTTTTCCACCCTTCCTTTTCTTCCTTGAGTTCTTTTATTCTCTTCTCAAGTTTTCCGAATTTATTCATCAATCTTCAGCCTCTTCTATCAGTTTATCCAGTTCTTCAACGCTTTCTTTCTTGATGGTCTTTATTCTTTTCGACAGCGATTCCACTCTGCCTTCGAGGTTTTTTAACCTCTCTCTGAGGTCTTTTTTCATTCCATCGAGTTTATCTTCATTGACAGCGCCCATTTTGGCAATGGCATTCATCTCGCTTTCCATTTTCGACAGGCTCTCTTCTAGCCTCTTCACAGCAACTTCCGAAGAAGCGAGTCTGCTATCGAAACTTTTCTTGAAATCCTGCTTGAATTTGTCAAGCTGGGTGAACTGCTCTGTTAGCTGTTTCATTCTCTCCTCCATGCGTGCCCTTATGCCAAAGAACTCCTTTACAGTTCTGTTCAGTTCATCCTTTCTTATCGCATCACCCTTTCGCATTTCCACTCTGAGGGCACTGACAGTCTTGTCGACATTATCTTTCATGTTATTCAGGCTGTTCACAATCCCTTGAATCTTCTCATCGATTTCCTCCTCAACCTCAGAAATATCCTTTCCCAGTTTCTCTTCCTTCTTCTCGCTCAGTTTGTCAACATCCTCCCTGAGAGAGGCCAGCGCGTTATGAAACTCCTTGCTCGCTTCAGACATGGACTTTTCCAGCAGCCTCACCTTCTCTTCCATTTCCTTCCCGCCAACCTTGACAGATTCTATCTTCAAGACTTTCTCTTTGAGCCCGTCCAATGATTCCTTCACTTCTTTTAGATTTTCATTCACGCTCTTCGAGTCGGCCTTGATGCCCTCCAGTTTGAGAACCATATCACCAATTTCCTTCACATCTGAGGTCAAGGCTTCGATTTTCTTGTTAATTCCTTCTTCCACCTCTGATATGCTTTTCCCAAGTTTCTCTCCCTTCTTCTCGCTCAGCTTGTCAACATCCTCCCTGAGTGCATCGAGGTTGTGCCAGAAACCCTCTTTCATTTTACCTATGCCTTCATTAAAGCTGTCTTTCATCTTGTTTATCGCTTTCTCGATGTTCTTTATCTTTTCTTCCACTACCTTCGAGTCGCTCTTCGAGGATTTAAGGGAAAACACAACATCACTCAGTTCCTTTATATTCAGCCTGATGTCGGCGATTTTCTTGTTAATTCCTTCTTCAACCTCTGATATGCTTTTCCCCAGTTTCTCTTCCTTCTTCTCGCTCAGTTTGTCAACATCCTCCCTGAGAGAGGCCAGCGCGTTATGAAACTCCTTGCTCGCTTCAGACATGGACTTTTCCAGCAGCCTCACCTTCTCTTCCATTTCCTTCCCGCCAACCTTGGCGGATTCTATCTTAGATACCTTCTCGGCTAGTTTGCCAAATTTCTTCCCAAGATCCTTGGAAGTTACGCTGAAGCTCTTTTCCATCTCCTTTATCCTCCCATTGAGACTTTCTTCAACCTCTGATATATCCTTCCCCAGTTTCTCTTCCTTCTTCTCGCTCAGTTTGTCAAGCTCCTCTCCCAGTGCATCAAGATTCTTTCCAAACACCTCTTTAACAGAAGCGATAGACTCCTCAAGATCCACCTTCAAATCATTTATAGAGCCCCCAACTTCTTCCATACGCTCGTTCACGGTTTTTGAATCGGCCTTTGCAGCTTCAAGCCTGACGAGAGAATCATTAACAGCCTTAATTTGCCTAGATAAAGTTTTCACAACTCCCTCAACATCCGCCTGCCTTTTTTCGAGATTCAATACTCCTGTTTTCAGGGAGTTCAAAAGATTATTGAAACTTCTGATTTTTTCAAGGCCTTCGCTGACGGATTTTTCATACCCCAAGATTTTGCCGTAGAGGGAATCAAATTTGTCCAGTTTTTTCTTGACAGGCTTTATCTGGGTTTCCACGAGGTCAAGTATCCTTTTGCCCGCATTGGAATAAGCGATGGAGGCCTCCTTAAGTTTTTCCGTAAGATACGTGTTTTTTTCCAGAAGAAATGCCTTCTCGCTCCTGAGCTTATTGATGCTCTTTTTTTTCGCCTCGCTCTCCTCCTTGAGCTTTCTCACCCTCTTCCCAAGCTCTTCCATCTCTTTCATTTATCCCCTCAACTCCCTCAGAAGTGAATTGACCCTTTCTTTCTGTTTCCTGACTGTTTCCTCAAGTTTTTTCCTGTCCAGCAGACTCTGCTCAACAACATTATCAAACTGCGCCCTCATGTTTGCAAGCTCCTTTTCCAGTTTTTCAACTCTTTTTCCCACCTTTTCCTGCGAGGTCCTGACTTCTCTGAGTCTATTGAATTTCTCGTTGAGACCTTCGATGGATTTTCTGGCAGATGAAATCCTTTCAGCCAGATGTTTGATGCCTTCATTCATCCTTTCAGACTTGTCCGAGAAGGATTTCATAAATTCCTCCACATTCATCATGGCCTTCTGGAGTCTGGAAACATCCTGCGTATAGGATTCGAGAGAACCGAGTCTCTTGGACAGGTCTTTACTGTCCGCTTTCGTATCTTTCAGGTCAGTTTTTAGTTTCCCTTGCCTTTCCTTGAACTTTTCAAGAGCATCAGCAAACCTCCCCAGGTCATTCCTGAAACTCTCCAATTCCGGTTTGACTGTATTCTCCAGCTGCGATTTTTCATTTTTAAGGTCCTCTATCCCGTCCTCAAACAGGCTCCTGTTGCCCTCTATCTTCTTTTCCATAACGAGTACAGTATCCCTTAACTTACTCTGCGAAGATATACTATCTCCCAGCGTCTTTTCTATCTGGTCTATCCTCTTTAGGAATTCTTTCTGTTCACCTAACTGGTCATCCAGTGTTTCAAGTTTGTCATCAAGTTCGCTTATCTTTCTTTCCAAGAGTCCCTTCACATCGTCAATCTGTTTTGTTTTCTCATCCAGCGTGTCTATACTCTTCTTTATCTCCCCGAGTGAGCCAATGATCCTGAAAAGCTCCTTGTTTTCACTCCTTATCTCTTTTACTTCCTCACTTATGTTTGACTGCGCCTCCTTGAGCTTTTCCATCCTGCCTTCAAATTTTTCAAGCTCCCCTTTGAACATCTTCATGCTCGGGTTGATAACATCAGCGAACTGGGAAAAATCTGACCGTAGCTCCTCCATTTTTTCATCGAGGGTTTCTATCGCCTTCGAGACCCTGCCCTCGATTTCTGACAGCTTGGGTTTTGAGAAATCGTTGAACTTTTTCTCTATGCTCTTTTCTACACGAAGGTTAATGTTCTCCTGGAAATCCTGAACCCTTGCAAGAACATTTTCAAATTCGTCCAGTTTTCCCCTCATCATATCAAGCGTTGGATTAATCACGTTTTCAAACTGTGTTATTCTTGAAGAAATCGTAGTCATTTCGTCCTTGACAACATTCAATTCCTTGCCTGTCCTGTCTTCAACTTCGGAGAGCCTGGTTTCCGCCAGGTCTTTGAAAAGTTTGTTAACGGTGTCCTCAACAACGCTCGAAAACTCCTTCTTAAATGCCTTCATCTTGTCAGAAATTTCATCCGCCTTCCCTCTGAGTTTTAATTCCAGATCTGCAATTCTCTCCAGAATTTTCGCTTCCCTATCTTTCAGCTCCTGCCTTGTTTTGTCCCGGTCCGATTGGAGACCAGATATGTAGTCACCGAACTTGTAGAGCGTCTTGATTTCCCCCTTGAAATAACTTAGCTCGTTGTAAACCCTCTTTATCCTTTCGTTTAACTTTGCAGCCTCATCCTTGAGCTTCTTTATATCATCCGTTACAGGGGAGAGTTCCTTCGTTAAACTCTTGCTTATTTCTTGCGGTATTACCTGGTCGGATAACTCCTCTGTGGAAATTATGAGCTTCTTCAGTCTTTCGATGTTCTCCGGACCCAGCTTTTCAACAAGTGTCTGAACCCTCTCCTCCAGAGAAGGCAGTTTTTCTATGCGCTTCATTTGCTCCTTTATCCTTTCGAATTTTGTTTCGCTTTCATCCCTTGTCTCCACAAGCATCTTTTCTAGGTCCTTCACCTCCTTCTTGACCCCTTCCAGCTCGCTCTGGAGTTCAACATTCCCTCCGAAGGCGGCCAGCCCCTTGGAAACTTCACCTCCTTTTCCGGGAGGAGGAGCTGTGACCTTCTCGGTGAGCTTCTTTATGCTATCCTCAATGGCAGATATCTTGCTTGTCGTTTCGCTCTGCAACTTGTCAAGCAGATCCCTCGCCTTCTTGTCCTCTCCTGCCCTGCCGGCCTTCTCCATCTTTGTTCCTATGGCAGCCAGATTGTCGCTAAGGGTCTTCATCTGTGCCTGGAATTGCTCCGTTATCCTTTTCTCCAGTTCCCTGAGTTTGGGTTCCACAGGTTCCTGGGGTGGGGATTTGTCTTCCTTTGAAGAAACACTCTCTATTATTTCTGCAAGACTCTTGTTCTTCTCTTCGGTCTCTACCTTCTCCTTCTCGAGTTCTGCGGCCCTTCTTTTTTCCTCTTCGAGCTGTTTTTTAAGGATTTCAAGTT
The DNA here is from genome assembly GCA_964613955.1 of uncultured archaeon. Taxonomy (GTDB): domain Archaea; phylum Aenigmatarchaeota; class Aenigmatarchaeia; order QMZP01; family QMZT01; genus CS3-C152. The sequence continues at coordinate 17,903 of CAZTJN010000005.1, forward strand.
TGGATTCATCATTTTCTGTTTTACCTATGTCCACTGTTTCCTTCCCAGAATCATTCACCTTTTCATTGCCTTTGTCAAGGTCTTTCATACCTTCTAATCCTTTAGCGACTTCCTTATCCCTTTTTTTTTCAACCATGCAATCACCCAACCCTTAACAAACAATCCTTTGAATTTCAGTCGATAAGATTATTCATTTGAGATGGCTTCAGCAAGCCTCTTTATATTTTTTTCCTGTTCCCGCATTCTGTCTTCCATGTCCGCAATTCTCGTTTCAACATCATTCAACCTCGAGCTAAATCTTAGCTCTTGCTTTGTTTTTTCATCAATATCTTTAAATTCTGGTATAAAGGTACTATTTACTCCCTCCCCCATTTTATATTTAATTTTATAAATACGGTACAATAAAAAACAAATTATAAGTACCAACAGCAAAATTACAACTGAAAATACCAACTCCGACATAACTATTATTTTGATTTTCTTATTGAAATATGTTTATTCCTTAGGTCCAAATCCGAAAAATTTCAGAATCCCGGAGAAAACGTTAGGCGGAGCGTACTCCTTGCCTATCAGCTTCGCCGCAAGCTTCTTCATTTCAACGCTCGCAGGGGAGCTGGAAGAGTAAAGGAAAACAGGGACCTTCAGGGCTAGGCTCTTCAGGACATTCTTGTCCATGGGTATTCTGGATATTACAGGGATCTCCGCTATCTGTTCCACTTCTTCTGAATTAAGTTCGTACTTCTCCTTCCCTATCATGTTGAGCACAACACCCAAAGGCTTTATTCCCATTTCGTTGGCGATTTGGTGGCACTTCATGATATCCATTGTGGAGGGGACAAAGGGGGTGTTTATGAAAATGACCTCATCCGATGCCTGCAGGGTGGCCATTGCCTCCCTGCCTAGGCCCGGTGCCGAATCCAGAAGTATGATATCGGTCTTGCCAAACAAAGTTTTCAGGGAATGCTTCAGTTTTGATATGTCTGCCCCTTTCATATCACCCAGAGAAAGGGAAGCAGGTATTACCCTCAGACCGCTTACATGGTATTCATACATGGCATCCTCTATCTTCGCTTCTCCCTTTAGAACTTGGTTGAGGGTAACAGGGCAGTAATACATCCCGAGATACAGGCCTAAATGAGATGTGGTTATGTTGCAATCCACTATGACTACATCCTTCTTGTAGTCGGAGGCGAGTATGATCCCTAGGTTGGCAACTATGGTTGTTTTTCCAACGCCCCCCTTACCTGAAATCACCCCGATAATTCTTGTCATCCGAAACTCCCAACGTTTAAATTTTATTATCCATCATTAAATAAATTCCCTACCATTTTAACGTGCACAGTATTCCGGACATCTCATCCTCATTTTTTACGAGCACGGGGAAATCTGCAATTTTCCCGAGTTGTGTGTTCAATTGGTATATGTAATTCAAAAGATCCCTTTCACTCGACACCGAGATAAGGGTTGATATTATCCTGGAAACGATATCTGCCTTGTATTTCTTGCAAAAGACTATCATGTTTGAAAATAGAACATAAAGAAAAACATCCATGAAAATGTTCGATCCATATCTGCCTATCATCTCCCTGTCATTTTTGTAGAGCAGTTTCAGGTTTTTGAGGGAAAACAAAACAGGATGATATTTCTCTATGAAATTCTGGACACTTTCCCACTTGCTGATTACGAGCGAATCCGGGTACCACGCAGTTTCTGAACTTTCTCCCCTGTGTTCCCCCCTTATGTAATCCGGTATCCACCCGAACAGGGGCCTCAGCCTTTTTCCCTCCTTTACGATGTAATTTTCCCTTAACATACATTTGAAGAGCGGTTCCCCCAGGCCTGATTCCGCGTGATACAGATAGTTGGTTTTCACTCCCCATTCCGTCTGCATCCTGAAAAGTGATACCCCTTTCTGGTTGCTTGCTGCATTTAACCATATAAGCCAGAAATTCTTGTAGTCAGTAAGCTTCTTTTTTCTGTTCATGATTTTACCAATGTACTATGGCCTTCGGCTTTAAACGCCGGATTCCTTCGCAAAGACGTCTGAACTGTTTCTTGAACTGGCCGGTTTCAAAGGAAAATTTTTATATAAATATAATAGTATGAATATATAAATTTCTAACTAATCCCCGAAAGCCGTTTCTCAAGTGACGCGAGTTTTTCCTCGTTCCTTGCCTTCAGGCCCTGGTATGCCCTTTCTGATATCATGCCTTCCTTGAATTCCCTTTCCAGAAGATTCAGAACCCTTTTGACCCTTGCGATTTCCCTTTCCATGCTCTCTCTTTCCTCCATCTTTTCGACGACCACAGTGGTCGGTTTCATGTGCGGCAGCTGAACCTTGAATATGTTCTCTATACTTCCTTTCACCTTCTTCACAAAGAATATCAACACGATTATGATTGCAATCAATACCACCAGAACAATTATCAGCCACAGGGGTATGAATGTAACAAGGGGCTGTATGAAGGGAGCTTTCGAAAGCAAGTACTTCGCTCTGTCCAGAAGGTTCCACCCAACATACACTGCGCTCAGTGCATCATCATACATCTTCTTGTTAAGGTAATCTTTCGCTTCCCCTACCCTTTCCTTTATCTGACCCACCAATGGTTCAACTTCGCTCACGTCCTTTCCCACGCTCTTCGCATCCTCAACATCCATCTCGAAATCCCTCAGCGCCTTCTCCAGCCTCTCTATCTCCCACCTTACCAGGTCTTCCCTGGACGTGAAAACCACTATCTTGAACATCTTTTCATCGCTCGTTTTGTTGTTTTCGGCAACACCTTCTGCCACAAGGGTTCCGAAGTATTCCTTGGGTTCAGCGATGCTCGGCATGCTCAGCTTCATTGTGAAAAGCGAAGAGTTGCCGGGAGGGAGGGAATCGACAACTTTGGGCGTTATCTCTATCCATGGTGTTGGGATGCCAATCACATTCAAGGTCACGTTGTACAAATCCAATCCACCCGTGTTCTCCACCTCAACGGTCGGGTATTTTGTTGCTCCTGTTTCTATTCCTATTTCCTGCAGGTACTTCGTTATCTCTATCTTCGGGATTTTTTCAGCTGGCTTCTTCTCGGGAGCGGCGGCAGGTGGTGCTCCTTCCCCTGGCCCGGGCGGTCCGGGAGGAGCGGGAGGACCTCTTGCCACAACATTAAAACTTGCATTACCGGAGGCAGTAGCACTCGGCAGAGAAGTATCCCACGTAACCAGTGCTATGACATAGTATTTACCCAATGGCTGGGTCGGTTCTATGTAAAGGTTCCTGACGAATGTCCTGTTGGAGTGCGCATACACATTCACGTCCTCTGGTCCTCCGTACGACCATGTCTGGTTCTGGCCATATATCCAGTATTCGAGCTTGACATCCAGATGGGAAACATCCCCCCTGTTCTCCACATATATCTCGAAATCTATGAAATCGTCCTGGTAGGCCTGACCCTCGAGAAGGTTCACAGACACGTCGTAAGGACCTCCCTTGGATATTCTGAAGGCCTCCATGTCCCACCCTGGTTTTCCGTTAATCTTCACTTCAAGCTTCGCGACGTATGTCCCTGTTGCTGTCGTATTTTCGTTGATTATTTCTGACTGGTACGTGTAGAAGCCGGGAGCAGTCTCTGTGAAATCGCTTTTGTTTAAATGTCCCCACGGGCGAGTGACCTCCTGTATTCCGTAGATGGAATCAGTGTAATATACCGTGACATTTATGGAATCCGGTTCTGCAGGGATGCCGCTATCGAGGACGGAAACGCTTATGGGAATCGAACTCCCGATGAGCGATGGGTCAGGGATAGCGATCCTTGCCGTTATTTCACTCTCTTTTCTTACCTCGAACTGGTATGATGTGGAATTTTGGAGGGTTATGTTCACGTTGCCATCGTAATAAGAATAGTTGCAGTACAGTGTGTAGTTGCCGGTGTTGTTGTAGGGGATTGTGAATTTCGATCTCGCGTGACCCTGGGGATTTGTCGTGAGGAACGTGTACGGTTTCTCGAAAAGATAGTTGCTCTCTATGCCGTTCGGGTCCTCCAAGCTGAGATTAAGGCTAATGTCCTTTACGCCGCTCCCCAGGAATTCGTGCCCGAACACGTCAACATCCCCGAAGGGCATGCCCTCGTAATAAATCTGGCTCAGCGTTTCTGGTTCTACATACAGTTTATAATAAACATATAAATCGGATGTCCCTGTCCCGTTGCTGCCCTTCTGGTCGAATGCCATGACACTGACGTTGTAAAGGCCATAAAGGGACGAGTTTCCCCATAATCCGTGGTCTGCATCGTAAGGGAAATATATCTCATACTTGTACACGTTCCCTATGCTGCCAAAGGGGTCCATCTCTGCCGTATAATTTGAACCGTCCGGCCCTGTTATGTTTATTGAAGCATTCTGAATGGGATTGAAACCGCTCAGGTCCGTTACGTTGGCAAATATGCGTATGCCGGTGTTTTGTTCTGTCACGTTCGGGAATATCCCTATCTCCACTACGGGCTTGACGAACGGATTGAGCACGACCTTCAGGAGCTCGTAGTCCGGGTTCGACCCTGCCTGCAAAGCATCTATTATATAGGTGGTGTTGTGGTAGTTTACAGGGGCTCCGCTCGTGTTGTAAAGAACCGAAAACTTGTGATAACACTGCTTGTTTATGGCGAAGTTGGTCTCATTGGTCCATGTGTAATTGACAGGGCTGGACTCGGATGTTTGCGGGGTTATGTTAAAACCGAGCTGAACGTTTCCCGTGTTGTTTATTGTGACGTTTTGCGAACACGCAAAACCATATTCAGGTGTCATGGGCCTTTCGCAGTACGTAGGTTCTATGGTCCATGTTCTGCTGGTTGGAACGGTTATCTGTATGCTCAGATTTTCCCAACCTGCATTAAAGGTGGTTATGTTCAGCGTTCCGTTGTATACGCCTGGGTCATAACCCAGAGGGACAGAAACGTTGACTACCACTATCTGAATCCTGCCTGCAGACACGTTGGTGATATTCGGCGGGTTGAAATCAAGAGGGACGAATGTGAAGTTGAAATCATCCAGGCCCGTTATTTCAGAGCTCAGGTTTATCACCTTATCGTTACCTGAGGAGTTCAGGGTGAAGTTTCCGAGCACGACGTTTGTCCCGTGTGTTACGTTGCTCGTCATGTTGTCTTCCGGTATCTGGAGGATAACATTTGATTCGACAGTTATGTTAAGCTGGGTGACGTTGCTGCTCGTACCCATTTCCGGGTTCTCCCACTGGACGCTTACATTGACAGAATAGTTTCCTGGAAGTGTCCCGTTCATAACAGTTATCAGGAAATACCTCACACATGATTCCCCGGCCTCCACGTTACCGCAGGATTCCTGTGAAACATTGGATGTTATGTTGGCGGGCAGGTCAAGGTTAATGCTTGCGTTGTGAGCGACTCCTGTCTCTATGTTGGTTGCGTTCACGAACAGTGGGATGCTCTGGTTTACGTACCATGTTATATTCTCCGCGGTGAAGTTGTCGGGGTTGATAACAATGCTCATGTTGGTGCCGGAAACGGACACCTCGATTGTTATGTTCCTCCACCCGTCATTATCGCTTGTTATGTTCAGCGTTCCGTTGTAAGTCCCTGCCAGCACAGCGGAGGAAACAGTCAGGTTTATCTGTACTTCTTTCAGCTCCCCTGCCGAAAGCGCGGACACGTTCGGGGGGATGAATTCAAAAGTGAAATTCCCGTCAAAGCCCGTTACGTTGAATGTTATATTTTCAACAGGTGCGTTGCCGCTCGAATTCAGGGTGAAATTTCCTATGTTCTTCTCCTTCTCTTTCGCCACGATACTCGATATCTTGTTGTCTGGGATAGGGACTACGTCCAGCATGTAATTCGGGAGAACCGTTACGTTAACAGTGGTCGTATTTTTGTCATACGAACCGATCGAGTTCCTCCACTCAACGCTCACGTTGAATGTGTAGTTTCCCGGAGGTGTTCCGTTCAGGACGATTATGGAAAACGATTTGTTGCACGATTTGCCTATGTAAACAGGGCCGCAGCTTTCGGACGTTGTGTTTGCCGTTATGTTCTGCGGAAGGCCAAGCGTTATGTTCGTATAGTAGGCGGAACCGTTCTCAAGGTTTGTTGCATTGGCAGTAATCGTAAAACTCTGGTTGTCATACCATGTTATGCTGTCATAAGTAAGCAACGTTGGCTCGGCAACGATGCTGAGGTTTGTCGTATAACCTTCGACGGTGAACTGGTCCGTGTCAAACCCCGTATTGTTATGCCTGGTTGCGTTGCATACAATGCCGTATGTTCTGTAGTCCGATGGCGCCTGGAACTGCATGAAATATGTTCCGTTAAGGTAATCAGTAAAGTTGGTAAAAGTTATTTTCGTTGAGTCGTACGAACAGTTTATTGTGGCATTCGCTATCCAAACGTCCTGCCTGTAGTTTTTGACTTCGATGGTCATGTTGATGATTCTGTTTGGAAAGCCCGTTTTGTTTTTCATGGATGTTATGTTGACGAAGTACTCGTCGGTGACGTTGAATGTGAAAAAGCTTTTGTTCAGAATATACCATGTGTCATTGAATGTCCATAACGTGATATTCCAAACGCCGGTGGATGCATTCTCCTCGAGAAAGTAGGAGTTGTTGTAGACATTGTCACCATCCTCATCATAGAGTGTTATGTTTACATCGTCATTTGGACTGGTAGTTCCCATGTCCAAGGTGGCGTTAATCCTTTTCGAAATATTGTAGTAATCGGTCGTCACATTCGCCTTTATCACCACGGTCTCATTCCTGTTGAATACACTTACGTTAACATCCGAGATGTTATACGTCCTCCCTTCCGTGATAGTTTGCCACGCTTCAAGTGGATGTCTGGTTATATTGACGTTATCCAGAAGTCCGTACTTCAGATTCTTTATCTGGTTGTCATCAGCGCCTGTTCCATTGAAAAGTACGACAGAAACCTGTCTTATGGATTCTCCGAGCGTTATGTTCGTGGAGTTAAGGGTTATGCCTATCTTCCCTGTATTATCAACATCATTAGATGCAAAAAAGTTCGAGGTTCCTTCCTCCTCCAGATTTATTATACCTGTTGACCAAGTCCCTCCTGTTTCTCCTGCCCAAGCCCAAGAACCGGGGTCAGTTGCATTCGTCTTGTTTGGATAGTTTGGATAGCTGGGGCCGTAGGTGAAGGTCGTGCTCACATTAATTCCAGGTACAGATGCAAAGGTTGAATTCCTGGTTATGTTGGAAGTTGCGTTGTTCTTGTATATCTGCTCTATTTTTACAAACGTATTGTTTGTATAGAATATATATCTCTTGGTCATAAAACCCTCACCGGTTTTGTTGTCGGCCAAGCCCCATAACGTTTCCTCACCTTTTTGCTCAACCACTATCCTGACAGGACCGACATGCTTGAAAGTGAAGTTTTTTCTGAAATCGAAGCCGAAATCCTGCGTTCCGTTCGAATACTTGGTGTATTCAGCTGTTCTGTTCTGAGAGTCCGGTTCTAGTATCTCGTTTGACGAGCCAAGGTCTACTGCACGGTAAAAACCCGAAGTATTCTCCGCCCTCTCCGTGTCAATAAACCATGCCATTATAGAGTTGTTTACGTTGAATTCTTCCATGCCGGGGGTGTTGTTGTAAGCGAAATCGCTCTGATAGTCCGTTTCCCCTTTCCCCCCATTTTCAAGTATATCGAAGTAAACGTAGAAATACCTCACCGTGTTGGCCGGGTTTGTCCCGTTGAGAATAAAAGACAGCGTGCCTATTGCGTTGCTTGTGGTGTTATAAATGTCGTAAGGATCGAACTGGCTTTTCATCTCCCAAAGGACAGAACCGGTTGAGTTATACTCAATAACACGCGTTGAATTTATATCAAAAGTCCCTGTAACATTCTTCTCCCTTAATATATCCGTGAAATTAACCTCGTATTCAACCGGCCAGTTTATCCTGTCTGTTTTACTGTTCGGGCTGTAGAATTCGCTCATGTTTACGTCAAGCCTGAACCTGTAGTGCCATTTCTCTCCCCACCACTCATCATCATAGCTTTGCGAAGATATGTTTAAGATACCGAGGGCTACGATAACTAAAACTATGCAAACCAAAACGAATTTCCTGTAACGAATGTTTTTCACCCTTTACCGGATAAAATCATTTTTTTCGTTTTTTCGTAAGCATCCTTGCTTATGAACCCCTTCTTGAACGTGTCCTCCAGATCCTTCAGCAATGCCTCCTGCCTTTCTTTCTTGGTTTTTTCGGATGTTGGCGGAGGAACTTTTATTTCGGGCTTCTCTCCCGCTTCTTTGGTTATTCCGGAAGTCTCAGAGGGCGGTTTCATCTGCCCTGCCGGAGCAGAAGCCTGACCTGTTTCTGCTTCCTTTATTTTTCTTTCAATCCCATCCAGTTTGTCCATGTTTGCCTTTTTCGCAGTTTCGTATTCTTCCTTGGAAATTCTCTTGCTTCTATATTCATCTTCGAGTGTCTGCAGTAACATCTTTATTTCTTCTTTCTGTATCTGCAGCTCATCCACGTCTGCTCCACCGCTTGCAGGCGAGCCAGCGGACGCCTGAATGCTCTGTCTGAATGCCTCAAGGTCATCCCTTGTGACAAACTTAGAAAGCTTTGTATTCATCTCGTCAACATTCCTCATCAGCTCGTTTACCAGATCCTCCATGCGATCCTGCTTCGTCCTGTAGAGCAGGAATTCCTCCATCCTTTCACTCAGTTCAACATAAATTGACTGGATGCGGTCTGCAGACTTCTCCATGTTATCCCTCAGCGTCTGCATTTCCTGAAGTGTCTGGTTGACGGTGTTGCTGACCTTTACAACATTTTCCAGGCTGCCCAGGTTGGCAAGGACATTCCTTAACCTCCTCATGGTCTCGTTGAGGGTTTCGATCGTTCTGGCCATCTTCTCGATTTTTATTCCCTGTTCCGAAACAATTTTATCCCTTCTTTTCATCTCCACTGCGATTTTTTCAGGCTCGACGTGGGAAACAGCATCCAGGAGCTTGCTCACCTTAACTTCTTGGTCCTTGAGGGCAGCTTCCCTCTGATACACGATAGACCTCAGCTCTGCCACGCTGTCCGTTACCCTCTGTATCTTCTCGTCAAAGACGTTCCTCCCTTCTTTTATGGTTTCAACAACGGCCTTGAGCTTTTCCGTGTCAACCTCGAGCCTGTCGAGTTTGACCCTTATGTCTTTCAGTTCCTTGCCGCTCTCCTCCACCTTTGCAGCCTCTATGACATCCCTCACGCTTTCTGATATTTTGGTTTCCATGTCCTTCATAATATTTTTGATATCCTCTCCTCTTTCCACCGCTTTTGCGGCTTTTGCCACGGGCTTTTTGACCTCCTTCACGACTTTTTTAACAACTTCAGCCGGTCTCTTTGTGTAAGCCGGCGGTGTCACTGGTGCAGAAATCACAGGCGCGGGTGCAGGAGCAGGTGCTCTGGGCTTCGTTTTTTCTTCAGTTCCGCTTGCTCTGAGTTTTTCAATTTTTTTGTTTATTTCAGCCAACTTTTCTTCATTTTTTTCTTTGACATGCTCATAATCTTCATCTGTAATCGCGGCCTCATTATAAGAATCTTCAAGAGAACTCAGAAGGGTTTCTATCTCTTCTTTCTGATGGAGCAGATGTTCCAGACTTTCCTTTGGCGTCATGCCCTTTGGAGATTTTCTTCTGGTTTTGTGAACCCTTTTCTTAGAAACACGTTTGCTCTTCGACTTGCCCCCAGCCATACATTAATTAATTACTGACTCTAAAATAAATAGATGTAGACTTCGTCTACTTCTTCATCCTCGCCTTCAACGATTCCACATAACTCTCAGCCATCGTGAACATTCCCTGCTTCATTTTTTCCTTCGCTAGGTTAAGTTCGATCTCAAGGTCGCTCGTGTCAATCTTCCTAGCCTTCATTTCATTTATTTGTGTTTCTATTTCCTCTATCCTCTTGCTGACTTCCACATATTTCTCTATTTCCTTGTCCGACAGCCTTCCGGTATCGTGAAGCAGCGGACGGAAGGATATAAAGTAAGGTTTACCCTCGTTATAGGCAGGATTCTGAACAAGCGCGGTCCCAGTCGTGAGCTTCACAACCCTTGAAGCGTACTCAGGTCCATATTTGGTTTTTACCCTTCCTATGTCTCCTTCATACTTCGTCCTCAGCTGTATTTCTGTTGCGATGTTTGCGCGAATCGCGCCCCTGAAATCCATAAGAACCTGGGATATCATGAACACGCCTATTCCCCACTTTCGGAACTCCCTGCAGGCTCTTTCAAGGGCGACATAACCGCCCTTACCCCCGTACTTCGGAAGCAGCCTGTGGACCTCATCGTACACCAGCATCAACTTTATCTCCTTCTCTTCAGGCAGTCCTGCCTTGAAAACAGCACTCACAGTCTTCCTTACGAACTTGTCTATCATGCCCGGGTCAAGTTTGTTCATCACAAATACTGTTATCTCTCCGGGCTTCCTGTACTTTTGTATATTCACCTCCATGTTAGGGTCTGTCACCAGAATGATGTTCACCTTGAACGCTGTTGCGTCCTCCGGACTCAGACCGAACTGCGGGTAAATTTTGAGCATCCTCTTGTCCTTGCACGGCTTCATGAATCCTGTCCACTGCGCGGTCGGGTCGAACACGATAACAGGCACCTTTCTCTTCAGCATTTCCTCTGCCACTATCATTGCAGATACGGATTTACCGGCGCCCGTTGCCCCGGCTGCAAGAGAATGCATCATCAGCGCTTTCGTATCCATATACGCCTTCACGTCAGTTTCTGCTATTTTGCCGACTGGTATTGTGTCCGGCCCGGCCTTTGGAAGCTTTCTGAAGTCTATCGGGAATATGTACCTTCTCGCCTTCTTCTTTTTCTCCTTCCATGCCAGATAGTATCTCCTGCCAAAGTATACGGCTGGGACGAGCAGCATGACGATGGCGTATGTGAGCCAGTTAGTGAAGATCGCGCGAAGGAGGACCAACGGAGCCGGCAGAACAAACACATCAAATGAGTCCACTGCGTAGGCAGACTTCTTTCCGTACCAGTATGTCACGTTAACTTCCACCATGTACCTGTCGTAAGGCGTGTCCTCCGGGATGGGAATGGTCTTTGTGAAACTCTTGACGTTCTCCACTGCGAGGGTCTCGCTGCTCTTTGTTATGAGCTTCTCTGTTTCCAGCCCTCTCACCTCATAGTTGACTACGATGTCCTCGATGGTCGCCGTCGGCCCCATGTTGAGAAGCGTTACCTCGAATTTAAGGTTGCCTCCCGGAGCAACGGTTTTTGTCAGCACCTTGACATTTACGTCAAGCAGGGGTTCCGGCGGAACCTCCACCTTTATGGTAACAGGCGTCACGTGGGTGATGTTCTTGGCCTTTATCTTTGTTACGATATCGCCAGTGTATATACCCGCCTGCGTCGTCGGCAGAGCGTAAAGTTTCACTTTCAGAACACCTGTTGACCTCGGGGCGATCCTCATGATGGGTTTTTCTATCTGTACAAGCTCCCATGCATTGCCCCTCACGCTCGTCTCAGCTTCTACTGTTTCTCCGAGGTTGTTCGTTATGTCTATCGAGTGTATTTCATGTTCTCCCGGACGAAGCGTAACGAATATGAGGGTGGACTTTATCTCGACAGGCACCTGCGGGACCTTGGGTACTGCCGGCGTAGGAGCCGCTCCTGCTCCTCCTGCCCCTCCGCCAGCGCCCGGTGCAGGTCCTGGCGGGGTGGGTGGCTGCGGCTGCGGCGGTTTGCAATCCTCAGGACAGACAGCGCTTGATTCACCAGTTACTTCCGAACAGTTATTGTCACCGCATATGTATTCGGCCAGGACGTACGCACCCGAAATGCTGGTTGAATTAATACTTATTGTGGAATCATTCAGGTTTTTTGTGCTGGGCAATCTTTCCCAGGGGATATCGGTAGAGGAAGATGACACGCATCCACTCATCCTTATCCAGTTGCTGCAGCGGTAAACCCCCAAATTATCCAGTCTGAATCCCGACAGTCTTGAGTAATCCAGGGTAAGCATACCCGTGGTGAAGTTGAAGGCATTGGTTATAGATATCCCCCTGAGCATGGAATCGCTCACAAATATCTTGTTTATCCTACCGAAAGTCACAGGGTCCACCAAATCAACAAGAAGAGGTGTGTTTATAAGTCTCATGGAATCGTTCCACACGCGTATGCCAACATCGAAATTCCTCGCGTCTATGGTCTCATTGTAGTAACCACCGTTGCTCACGTTGCTTGTAATGTTCCTGTACGAAATATTTGTCAGCACCTCCCACAGACTGAAGTCTACCTGAATGGGCGGTCTTGTCGTCTGCTCTTCATCCCTTGCGTAACCCGATAAGAACACACCAGGGAATGCCTCAAACGTTCCGGATGCCGAATCGCAGTTGCTTGATTTGTCGCATGATGTCACGGTCACGTTGTATATCCCTGGCACGCTTACGTTGGTGTAATTGTATTCGTAAATGAAGTTATCTCCTTCCTGATACAGGAAAGTCATGTTGAACTCTTCGGTATGGTTCGCCCTGTATATGCGGACACTCGCGTTCTGAACACCTCCTGGGTCACTTATGTTTGCGCGTATGTTTGCGGTCGAGTACATGGGAACCCTGGAAGGAAGAGTGAGGTGTATGACAGGGGGTTCAGAATCCGTGTATATCACCGCTTTTGACTCGCTGTTGAAGTAGAAAACGCTCTTGTTCGTATAGTTTGCGGAAACGTTAAGGTCGTAACCCCTGGCTATTGCGAAATCAGGGGCGGTGAAGTTCATCAGCCACAGGCTCTCGTTGGAGGAGTATGTTATGTTGGTGAGGTTTATCTCCGTTGTCGTAGTCTCGTTGGAGAGCGTTAGATTCCATATAACCAGACTGTCGTTGGTTACTGGAGTTGTTCCATACGTAAGGTTTACCTTTACCTGTATAGTATCATTCCAGCTGACGTTTATGTGAGGATTCGCCTGCGTGGGCTCGATGATGTCGACAAAGTACGGATGGACCGTGACGTTAATTGCCGTCGAATGTTCCTGTGTTCCCGATCCTATTGTCCAGTTTACGGTTTTCACAAAGCCCGTGTAATAGTTCCACTGGTGGATGACGGGCGCGGTGTAGTTAAGGCCGATGTAACCGTACTCTCCTATATCTATCCCCAGCTCGCTCACGTTCTTTGTAACTATGCCGACTATCCCTCCCTCTATCCCCGTGTCCAGGATGATATACGTGTTGCCCGTATTGCGCGTTGTTATGGTTCCAAGGTAACCTGTCGTTCCCTGGATAACCTCTTTCGTTATGCTTGATGGTTCCTGTGTCCATGTGATGTTTATGGGTATTATAACGCTTATGTTCACGGTGTCGTACGTTCTCCTCCCGCTTGCGTTAACCGTCGCGAAATATATGTCGCTGCGGTAATTGTCCGGTATCGCTATGCTGATGTTTACGTACTGCGTATCATTCACTGGCATGGATGATATGTTCGGCGGGAAGTACGTCACGGTGAAATTCTGGCAGACTTCGCCCTCTGTGCAGTTGAAGGTTATGTTTTCAACCTTGTAGTTCCCCATGGACCTCAGGGTGATGGTGACATTTTCGGCTTCCCCTGAAGGTATTATCACGTTGCTGATGTTATCCTGCACTATGTCCAAAACTGGATTCTCCGTCACATTGATCTGTATCTGCGTGAAGTTGAAACCTGGCGAGCCATTCAGCTCTGTCCAGTTCGCCGTCAGGTTCACATAGTATGTTCCTGGAAGTGTTGAATTGGAAACGGTTATGATGGTCTGGCCGGAGCTTGACTCATTCCTCAGGAGAGTTCCGAATGATAACATGCCCTGCGTGATGGACCAGTTCTGGGGAATGGAAATGGTAAGGTTAACAGCGTACGCCCTGGCGTAACCCGTGTTGCTTATGTTTATCGTCGGGGTAAAGCTTTCGCCGTTGTACATGGTTATGTTGGTCATGTTTATGTTCGTGATGTCTGGTTCTATTTCTATCGTGGTGATTCCTGCTCCTGTGAGGTTTCCGTAAAGGTAGCAGCCTTCTTTATACCTCGTATCGTTAGCGCATATCTGCAGCGTGTGTATTCCCGAGATGTTGGAGGAGTAGTTTACGCTGTAGTACGAATCGTTACTGATCATGTAATCCTTGAACGGGGTCTCGACCTTGACATAGTAATCGAGCCAGCTGTCATAAGCAGACGACAAGCCAGAACCGTTAACATCGAAAACGCTGACATTCACGTACTGGTCCCCAGGGAGCTTGAACGCCGTTCCGTTCAAAACAGCATCAGCCGTTACATTTGTCCCTGGGGAAACGGACTGGTTAACAAATATCTCCTCCCCGTTGACCGTCATGTTTATGTACACTATCGAAGCCTCGTCGTTGTAGAAGGTAACGTTGAATTCCTGCATTTCACCTTCGAAATTAATATCCTCTGTGTGGTTGAACCCTGATTCGTTCCCTATGGAGTGGCGGACGAGTTTGGAAACGGTGGTGTAGTTGATGTCCCCCGGCCTCATCACCCTTATCCATGCCTTGTCAACTACGAAGTTGTCCGTTATCTTTGCGGAGATTGAAACGTTCTCGTATATTATTTCGAATATGTCAGGCGTTACGTTGACATCCTCTATCACAGGCGGAATGTCCGTGACGTTGAGCCAGAAATCAACGTAGTCCTGGTCAGGGTCCGCGGGTAGTGTTGTATTTATTATCCACAGCTTCACGTAGAACATGCCTTCCTGCGCGGCTGGTCCTATCGTGTAATTCACGTATATGTTCTGGGTGTCGCCTTTTTTCACATCCAGTGCAGGTGGCGAGTACTCAACTAGGCCGGTCCCGTTCCCCTGCAATGCTATGTCGAATATCATGTCGATGTTGCCGATGTTCGTAACGTTTATTTTCCCGATCTCTCCCTGTGTGTTCGGCGGTGTCAGGAATTCCCCGAACGTCCTTGACGATGGTTCCAATACCCAGGTTGAATTCATCGGGATGGTTATGTTGAGCAGTGCGTTGTCCTCCCCCCCAAGGACGGCGTCTGCCTTTATGTACGCCCAGTAATCGCCCGAACGCTGACCCTTCGGGATGTCCATGTAGATGTGAACTGTTATGTTCTCTGTCTGTCTCAAGATATCCTGATGGTCAGGTATGAAGGTTACGTTGCAGTCAGGGCATTGCGTCTGAAGGTTGCTTCCGATGCCCGATGTCAAGGTAATATCTATGTCCCTTGCCCAGTCATTTCCCACCGAAAGCAGCGTAAAGTTTCCTATATAGATGCCCTGTCTGTCATGAGGGACGTTCCCGTTTTTCACCTCTGATTCGAGAATGTCTATTACAGGATTGGATGTTACTTTCACTGTTGTCGTATTTGTTGTCCAGTTCCACGTTTTGTCCGGGTTCATCCATGAAACGTTTCCTGTTATGAATATCCACTGGGGTATTGTTGCATTCAGGACTGTTACCTCGAAATGCCAGACGCACTTGGAGCCGTTTGTCAGGTTACCGCAGTCTTTATACTGGTCCGTATCGTTGAATATGATGAAACCCCCCGGATCATCGTCCGCAGAAATGTTTATGAAGTATCCTGTAGGCGGACCAAGGTTTGTGAAGTTTATGTACATGTCAGTCGTGTAGTTCTGGGTTTGCGTTATGCTGGAGGCTATTATTTCCTGTGTCTGCTCCATTATGAAATTTATTTTGCCCCAGACATTGAACGTTCCTGCGTACGAAGAGTTTGTGTTGTATTCAGGGGGCTCGTCCCTGGCGAAGATGGTTACGTTGTATGTCCCTCCTATGGGCGGGGTGTAAGAAACCCTGTACGTATCATTGTATATGCTGGTCATGGTTTCATTGGTGTATGTCCCGTTTGGCAGGCGAATCATAGCCCACACGAGGTTAACATGGTAGTCATCTGTTACGTTCGCGGTTATGTTTGTGTAGTTTGTGTTTGCTTCCAAGTTTTCCGTTGGGTATATGGATGTTCCCAGTATGGTAGGCGGAACAGTGTCCCTTATGTGAATCAAGGCAATAGCTTCTGCTATGCGTGCGCTGTAAAGCTGCGTATCGTTGTTGGATATGTTGCATTTGAAGGTAATGTCTCCTTTGTCATCCGGGTACCACGGGAACTTGACGTAGCCGCTCGAGTTCGTGTTCTTGCTGCCGTTGTAAACATAACCGCTTCCGTTGTCGTAGTAGAAGTTGACCTGGTAGTCGCTCACGCCTGCCCCTGATTCGGCATCCTGAACCATGCATGTGTTGTTGAAGGGTGTGGGGTAGGAAATATTTGAATCGTCAGGTGGGCTCACCCAGATAACGTCTGCCAGACCGTTTATCCTTATTATAATGCTATCCTGTCCCATATCGAAACTTGGCTTTGTCGCCTTGGCTGTTATGTTCCTGTAACCTGTCTGCTGATAACCCAGATATATCTGGGTGGTTTCGCCTTCTACGGCTATCTCCAAGCCCGACTCGTTGTACCACCTGACCTCTAGGTTACCTCCTGTCACGTTGTCTCCGTTTTCATCCCATACATCCGTATGCGCCCCGAAGATAGTGTCGTCCTTGTCCCACGTGCTCCCGTTCAGGGGATAGGTGATGTTGGCGTAGAGGATGCCTTTTATGGTCAGCGTGGTCACATTCGTTTCCGAATCTTCTGCTCCGGGCTTGGTTGCGTTTATAAATATGTTGTGGACATCTGCCTGTATATCATCTGGCGGGTTGTAAGTTATGTTGGTCAAACCTTGGCTGTTTGTTGTGTTGAATCCTATCAGTCCATAAGTTGAATTGTAGAAGCTTACATTCGCTCCTTCCGCATTCCCGAGCAGCGCTTCTTTTACGTGGACTGATATGGTTGTGTTGTACGGGGAGAAACTATCGTTTCTGTATATTACAGGAGGGCTTCTCTGTATGTTATCGATAAACAGCTGTCTCCTTATCCTTATCATACTCGACCTCCCCGAAACAGATGTGTTATAGTAAAGGTTTTTGTCATCCGTTATGTTACACGTTATATTGTACCAGCTGGCGTTCTCAGGCGGAGGACCACCGGTTACCCATGTCCAGGTCGCCCTCCCCCCGAGGGTCGCATTCGAAATGTCGTAATCCTGGTATGTTCCGTTCTTGTAGAATGTGACGTTATAGCCGTCTATTGGCTGGTTCGTGTTGGCATCAACCACGTAACAGTACACGTAAACTATCGCTCCTGCCTGATATTCGGAGCCTGACGCAGGTTCTATGCTGCTTACGCTGCTCCATCCGTATACGTAGATATTCGAAAGGTTGGTGTTCCCGTCATACAGCGCCCTGGTTGAATTGACATGTATAACCTCAGGACCTATTGGATAGTTCGGCGGGACAGTCCAGTTGGCGTTGTAACCGGATGTAAGGTTAACCCAGCTTTCATTGTACCAGACGATATTCGTGTCATTCACGTAATTTCCGCATTCATCCTTCACCGTTGTATTGAAATGCGTGGTCGTGTTCCTGTTTATAATGGTTCCATTCACAGGATTTACAATAGTTATGTTAAGCTGACCTATGATGGTGAAACTCCTGTTTGGCGGGCTCGTAAAGTTTTCATATTCATAACACGTATCGTTCGCCCCTCCGAACCAGTATTGCGTTCCCACGGAAGATTCGCATTCAGGGTTATGGTAGTTCTCACAGTAGCCATTCGAAGATACGCATGAATACGTGCGGTTGAAATACGTCCCGTTTTCCGTCACCCATATCCATCCCTTCAGACCGTCAGGCCACCGCGGGTAGTCATCATCCCTTACCCTGAATCTCATGAGTTCCTCCTCGCTACCAAACCTTCTTACAGAAGAATTGCTGAATACATAGGAAACAGTTACGTTGTCTTCCGTGAGCGTGAAATTGTTCACTTCTGTCTCTGCTGTGTAGTTGAACGGGTCACTTGTGTTGAATTTGTAATAGTTTAACCTCCCAGGTGTCCGATTTGAATCCGCACAGGTGAATCTTTCGTAGAAATACAAATCCGTTCCTGCGGCACTCACAGTTTCGTTGTGTACAAGCATCCAGGTGACATTATCAAAACTCTTCCAAAGAGAGAGGTTGTTCAGGTTCCAGTCGGCATCGCCGAAGTAAACGTGGAATGTGTGTTCTTTCCCCCAGCCATCCAGAAGAGGGGTAACCCATGGATTCGAAAGGTAGGGAGCGTTGCCGATGTTAAATGCATCTTCTTCGGTAGTTTCATTCGCTATGTAGTTCCCCGCTCCCGCGCTCATTATTATGTCCCAGTCACCTGTCCTCTGGCTGGTGCTGTCCCATGAACAGTTGTACCAGCCTCCGCCCTCCTGCCAGTTACCTGTGCAGTAACGCACTGTCCCGCTTTCATGCTTTAACTTGTATTCCTGAGGACTGCCTCCGTGGAAACCTATGGTTGCGTCATCTACACCGTGTCCTACCCTGTCAGAGCAGTCATCCTGCAGGTAACCGCTTATGTTGACGCTATCCCCCTGCAGATAGCCCACCTTCCCGGTCGGGTAGAAAACCTTGGGTCTCAGGTCCGAAAGTATGGTCACGTTGTAAGTGGAAGAATTCATATCAAAGTAACATGAGTCATTGAATATACCTCCTCTCCATTTATGCACGCCGACAGTGTAGTTGCATTCATGCACGGGAGGGGCTTCGAGGAAGTAGTAGTTCAGATAGCCGCTGTTGTTCACGCTTGATATGCTCCCAGGGTCCCAGGAGTTCTGGTCGGATGCGTTCATCGTGACCCAGAACCTACCGCCTCCCGAACCCACGGTATCGTTCGTGTCGTTGTCAATGATGTAGAGGCTCAGAAGTACTGAATACGTTCCGTTCCTCCATACCCATGAGTCTTGATATCCTAGATATGGCTCTATCCTTACATCATCCTTCTCTATGCTGAAGTTATGCGCTGTTGTTCCGGTTTTGTAGTTGTGCGGGATATCAGTTGCGTTGAATCTGTAAGTCCAGTTGCCTATTGCCGTGCAGCCGACAGACTCCAAACTCGTATTCAAATATATGGTCTGGTTTATGGGAGCCTGAATAGTTATTTCATTGTCCTTCTTCCAGTTCTGGTACTGGAATGGGCAGCTGCCTGATTCGGTGCTCAGGCATTTTATGTACAGCTCGACAGTTACGTTGTCGAGGTCTTCATCCGTTACCCTCACCGAGAAGTTTCTCATTTCGCCCCACCCTGCCGGGTCTTTGAGTACGGTTTCGTTCTCTAGTACGGGTTCGGTCTTTATGAAGAAGTGGTTTGTGATGTTTGTTGAGTTGGAGTTGTACAGATTTTTGGAGGAATTCATCCTTGTTGTGTACCATCGTGCCTGCATATCTGTCGTGTTCTTTTTGCACTCGTAAAAACCGTCCGATGGCAGCCTGTAGACAGGTTCACATGAGTAGGTGTAGTTACCTGATTCATGTACGAACTCTATGCTGACGTTGCCATCATTTATGAAATCCCCTCCACAGTCGCTCTCCAGATAAACCTGCTGCGTTACGTTCTCCCCTCTCAGTATCTCATCTCCAATCCCGGGCGACGGGCTTACGGTGTAGATGGTGTTGTGAAGGTCCCCGTATATCCTGAGCAGGAGAGTCTCGGAAGTGTTTTTGTTTTCATAACAGCTGTCCGTTACCCCTGCCTTCCACGAATGGTTGCCAACGGTGTAGAACGGATCGCATCCCGGATTGAACGAGTAGTTGGCGTATCCAGTCGTGTTCGTTTTTGTCAGGTTTCCCGTATCCCAGCTGTTTGAATCTGAAGAATTCAGTGTTACCCAGAATGTCACGTTCCTGCTGGGCGGAATTGTTTCATTTTTGTCGGTATCCGTTACGTTCACTATAAGCAGCGTTATGTCATTGTAAGATCTGTTCACTTCCGAAAGATTGCCGAACGAATATGTTATGTCGATGCTGTCCACTGTTATGTTCGGTCCTGCTTGGTCAAGACTTATGTTGTTTTTGTTCGTGCCGTCGTCAAGTTCAAACCTGTAGAAGTTTGTGGAGGTATCGCCGATGTCTGCGCAGGTGAAATCATCCACGGTCAGGCTGCACGTATCCCTGCCTCCGTACACAACAGTCGAGTTCTTCATAACCCACTGACCGCCGTAGTTACTGGTTTTCACCCAGAGGCTGCACGTTACGTTGTCCTCCTGCAAATCCCATATGTCGACGCTGTAGTTGTAAACCACGCCCCACCCGTCCTCTGATGGCGTGACAGAGAAGTTTCCGTAGTCGGGCGGGGTGTTGTTCAGGTATATGTAATCCGTAAGAGTGGTGACGTTGTCGTTGTAGAACGGAGGCTTCTTAACGGTTATTCTCACAGTGTAATTGCCTCCTTTGTGGCCCTTTGTAATCCACGTGCAGTTGTACCAGCCGTTGCCTTCGCTGTTTACTGATCCGTCCTGCGTGCAGTTCTCCCATCCGCTCAGGGGGGAATACAACTCAAGCAGAACCACAGAAAGCCCTGTCTGATAGCTTTCGTTTATTCCGGTTCCGCTGCAGTCTGTCGGGACACCAAACCTGAAGGTTACGTTGTTGCCTACGGGCACGTTTGAACCTTCTGTCGGCTGGCTCAGGTTGGTTTTCAGCTGCCCCATTATGATTATGGGAAGGGCATCTGTGTTTTCAGGGGCTGCCGCCGAACTCGCTCCCTTGTAACAGGTATCGTTTTGGTAGGCGCCTGCCCTCCAGTAGTGGTTCCCGACAGTGTACGAACAATTCGGGTTGAACGTGTAACGCAGGTATCCGCTGTTATCCGTCTGATTCACCCTCGCCAAAATATAGTTATTGGGCTCCGAGGCATTGGTCGTGGTCCAGAAGGCACCCCAAACCCCACTTTCCACGTTGGCGTTGTTTCTGTCCTCATCAACTATGTATATCTCAAGAAGTTCGGTATCATCGAAGTCCCTGTCTACCGAAACCCCGTAACCGGAAGAAGGAACGCCGCTCGAGTCATCCTTTTCCAGTGTGAAATTCCCGACAGAGGTGTTGGTGTAGTTCCATACATCGATGGAGGTGAAGTTATACTGTTTCTGGCTCTGAGTCTGGTTCTGCAGGTCAGAGCAGTTGAAATGATGTCCCTGGAACTGTACGAGACCTGTCTGCGTGTTCAGGGATTCATTTATCTTATCCCAACTGCCTGTGAGATTAACGTAAAGCGATATGTTGTTCAGATCGCTGTCGAGATCGAAAAAGTTCGCTTGGAATTCCCAAGTTGCCCCCCAGCCTCCGTAATAGTCATTCTCATCCGAACTTATTGCCTGAAGTCCTGTGAAGTAAGGACCCGTTGCCAGATAGAACTGTTCGCTTTCATTGCCCAAAAGTTCTGTTCCGTTATAATAGGCTTTCGTGGCATTCGTCGTTATGTTGTACCATTCGCCCGGGCTCCATCCTGCATGCCTGTCTGGCGTCACGTTGCATTGATATATGCCATTGCCTATCTCTGCCGCACAACCTAACAGCGGGCAGCGTTCATTTTCCTGTGTGACATTGAAGAAGACGCATGCCCCGCTCACCTGACCGCAGCCGTCTGATTCCGTAATGTTTGCGGTCGCTGTGATGTTATCCACCCCTCTGAGGTAGTGGTCATCAGAAAGCCACATGCTTGCGTTCAGAGGAGTGGTCGCAACATACCATGTTATGTTTGTCGAATTCGTGTCCTTGTATTCTGGTTCGTCGAGTATGCCTGCCTTCCAGTACTGCGGGCCCACGACAAACAAACAGTCTATGCCCCCTATGTCTGACGACGACATCGTGAGATTGCCGCTCTCGTTGGTGTATTTGTAGAGTGTCGAAGGATACGGTGTCCATGTTGACCTGTCTTTCGTGTACCAGAATTTCCCTTTCTGTGCGCTTCCTATTGTTTGGTCCGGGTCCTTGTCTGTGTCCCATACCCTTACCTTGAACTGGAACCCACCTGTGATTCTTTGTGCGACAGTTTCATTCCCTATAAGGATTTCAACCGAGATGTTATCCTTGTCAAGTGTGAAATTTTCAATGGGCGTCGTGTCGTTGTAAACCTTCCCTCCTGGCTGTGGGTAATTTCCGTCGTCCGTGACGTTTATTACGTACTGTCTCTGCCCAACATCATCATCATCAAATCCTTTGTATATGTAGATAATGCTCTGGTTTACACCCTTGACCGTGTTGTTGCTGTATATTTTCTGCCAGCCTACACTGCTCCTGTTGACCCATATCTCGACTGTCATGTTGTCATCGTCCTCGTCACTCACGTTCACGCGGAAGGTGTACGTTTCTCCCCATCCCCAGTCTCCCGATGGCGTTATATTCCAAGAGTTGGGGGTTATGACAGGTTCTGTTTCTATGAAGAATGATGAGGATGATGAATAGTTGAACGATATGGTACTCGAAAGATAAGACTCTTTGGAAGAGTTTATTATGAGTTTGTATCCCTTGGCAGGCATGACGGAGGGGGAGGACGTGTTGAACGTGCAATTGTAGTAGCCGTTGCCAACGTGCGTTATGTTCGTGCAGTAGAAGGTCTGCCCTGTCTTGTTGCTCACCATCCTTATCGTGAGGTTCGCATCCGTTATGTTGTTTCCGCATGTATCATTGACCCTCACCTGTATGGTTATGTTCTCCCCTCGCAGATATTCCACCCCATTGGGTGTTATCAGCGTTGAGAGCAGCGTTCCGTTGATTTTTACTGTGAAGTTCTGTGTGTGTTCCGTCTCGTAATAATAGTCTGTCGATTCCGCATACCACTTCCTGACGCCGGGTTCATATGAACAGTTCGGGGCGAAATTATAGTGTACGTGACCGGATGCGTTGGTCTGGTTGGTGTATCCCCAGTCCCAATCTGTTGAATTCAGCTGTATCCAGAATGTAATGTTCATCGCCACCGGAGCAGACTGGTTATCATCATCACTTACGTTGAGCAGGAACAATGTTGAATTTGACGCATCAGACGTGATGTATACCTGTGAATCATTGCCCTGGATGTGAATTATAGTTACGTTGGAAGGTTCAAGAGTCGGGTTGTTGACTGTCGAGGTATTCCACTCATTCTCATCATCATTGACAATAAAGTAGAAGTAGTTGTCCGTGTCAAATCCTCCCCCGAAATCCACGTCCGACTTGTTGAAACGCGCAATAACCGAACACGTTCCGTTCCCGTTGGGAAGGTTTGCAACTCCCTTGTTAAGCCAGCTTCCCTGGTTGTCCGTGGAGACCCATAACGTACAATTCGTTTCGTCACCCTCCGGGTCATCAATCTGAACAGTAAAGTTGAACCAGCGAGTCCACCCGTCCGAGGCAGGTGAAACCGAGGGAACGCTCGTATTCTGCGGAGGTATGTTCTCCAGCCAGAACCAATTCTGAAGGTACGTGGAATTCGCATTATAAAATTCCTTGCTGCTGTTAAGCGTTATCGACCAGTTTCCCTCGTCCTTATCAGTCGAATTCCATGTAATGTTGAAATAGCCTGTCTGATACTCGTCCGGTATGTATGGGTCTTCCCATGAACCATTCGGCATTTGAAGTTTTATGAATTTTGAATCCAATCCAGATATGGGATTCTCTGCGGCTATGCCCGAGCATTCCGAAGTTACATTAAACCTTATGGGTATCAAATCCGTCACGTTGAACAAGGGCTGACCCGAAGTCCAGTTGGGGGTAATTATCCAATTCTTCAACTGGCCATGGATTTCAAAATCACGTTCTGATGGCTGCACCGTAAGGTTCATATTTGCATAACATTCATCATTCACAACCCCTCCCATCCAGTAATGCGTTCCTGTCCCTATGCTGTAGTTGCAGTCCGGGTCAAAATATAATACGGAATAACCACTTGAGTTCGTCTGATTTTTATGC
This sequence comes from uncultured archaeon, assembly GCA_964613955.1. Taxonomy (GTDB): domain Archaea; phylum Aenigmatarchaeota; class Aenigmatarchaeia; order QMZP01; family QMZT01; genus CS3-C152. Next base: position 41,703 of record CAZTJN010000005.1, read on the forward strand.
CCTTGGTCATAATTTACAAACGTGTTGTCCAGGGTGAACCAGAACGATGTATTTGCCGTATACTCTGTTACCCACATACCACTGTCTGTATCCCTTACCCTCATTTTGAACAATCCCTTGTTGACGTCTTCCCTGTCAATATAGGACGGCTCGAATCCTGTTTCATGAAGTATATATACCGTGTTTTTGTCAACAGTCTCATTATCTTCCGTTTCGTTTTTAAGTCCAAAAATATCAGTCACGTTGAACTTGAACGTTCTAGGCCCGGTATCATCACAGGTGAAGTTCGTATATGAAAGCGAGATGTATGTGCGCCCGCTTAGTTCAGGCCTTGCTTTAACAGTCCAGTTCAACAGCTCCCATCCGCTGGATGTGTTTACGTAAAGGGATATATTTGCCTCCTCATAATAATTTCCTGGTCCCTGGTCCTCATCCTGAACGTACACAGAGAATATCCATTTCTCCCCCCATCCGAAATCAGATGAAGCTCCACTTGTGTATATTGTTTCAAGATACTGCGAAGATATGCTCATTGTGTCCATTGTCGGATTGCTCACCAAGATGAATGCATCCTGTTTGGAGGTGAATGCTGTCATGTTATAGTATTTCTTATCGGCCTCCATGCTTATGTTATAATAGTCGTACGTCCATCCCGTTACATCGGAGTATGGAATCGTACAGTTATACCATCCATCCCCCTCATCATTCCATTGCGAACATACGTAGCTCTGCTCATCCACCATGAACGTTACTGAAGAGGCATTTGCCAGACCTCCACATTCATCTGTCAGGTTACCCCTTATGGTTATGTTGTCCAGATGCTTTCGTATGGTCGTGTTCGTTACAGGTAACTGAATTTGCGTTTTGAATACGTTGGTCGTAAGGTTTAGATTGTACAACTCTGAAGTCGAATTGTAATAACTTCCTGCCGCAAACGTATAATTCACCCTCCATCTCTGGGGTCCTATCGGATAATAACATCTATCCGAATCTGGGAAGTCATCATTGAAAGAGTCCCCGCTTATTGACGCAACCTTATCCAGATACCACTGATATTGACTCTCTGACAACGAATACGTGTCCTCGTTTGTTGTGACATAGAAATATGCCTTTCCACCTGTCTGGATTATCTGGTTTTTATCAGTGTCGTTTATCTTGACCTCTAATGTTACCTCTGCAGATGTATTTGAACGGTTCAGCGTTTCATTATCCCCTGATATCAGAATAACCTCTGTATCATCCTCTGTCACTGTAAAGTTCATATTCACTGTCTCGTCCGTATACTCGTTATCCGTTGCGTTCCACTTGAACTGCCACTCTCCTACATCGTCAAACTCGAAATCGTTATCTTCTTGGAGGGTATAAGACTGCTGCGAATTTTCGGAAGTGACATCCTCTACAGTAGCCTGCGCTCCGAGCGGTTTCTTTAGTATCCAGTTGCCCCAAGAACCTGATTCGTTTTTCCTCAACCATAGATACAGGTCTACCTGATCGTGGTCTTCATTCGTCAGATTCACGTAGAACGTCCATTTTTCTCCCCACCCTCCAGGGTTCACGGAATCAGAAGTTTCATTGTATGGGTTGGAAAGAACAGGCTTTGTCTTTATCCAGAATGACTGCGAACCAGACGAGTATGCAATGGATATGTTATCCGGGTTATGATATTGTCTTATTGAATACACAATGGTTGTATAGTTTTTGGCAGGCATCACACCAGGATTGGCTGAAGTGTTAAATGTGCAGTTATAGAGTCCATTACCTACATGCGTCACATCAGAGCAGTTGAAAAGCTGGCCCGTTTTGTTACTGAAAAGGTTGATTGTTACGGAAGCATCCGTCATGTTGTTCCCGCACGTGTCGTTTACCTTTACCTGTATGGTTATGTTCTCTCCCCTAAGGAACTCTTGGCCGGTCGGGTAAAGCAGGTAATTGGTTAACGTTCCATTTACATTTACAGTGTAATTTCCTGTTCGTATCTGCTGGTAATAATAATCACTCGAATTTGCATACCAGTTCCATATACCAGGTTCATACGAACAATTCGGGGCAAAGTGGTAGTTCCTGTAACCAGACAAGTTTG
>CAZTJN010000006.1:0-2474 GCA_964613955.1 uncultured archaeon
CCCGCTTGGACATGTCAGGTAAGCATCACAGGTAACGGTCTGAACATATTCGCTGCTGTCGTCCCCACAGCAGTTTGCTATTCCGCCTATATCCCAGCTCCCTCCGCCGCATGAGCACACATACGAATTGTAATCTCCGTCATCTCTGAATGTTCCGTCGTAACAAGCTGTATACCCTCCTGTACAGAAGTCATCATTTGCTCCGTCATCACCGCAACAATCAGAGGTTGTTGAATCCCAGCAGTTTGATTCTCCATTTGTATCACATTCATTTTGGCTACTCGAGCTTTCGCATTCACAAGCACTTTGGAAATCATCAGACTCTCTCCCGCCTCCCGACCGATCACAGCTCCCGCTACCATCGCAGTATCCTTGTGTCTCATACCCATACCCTCCGTTGTTATAGGCGTTATCCGCGAAATCGTTATTTGTACATGCCCATGCACTGTTGCAGAGGGTTGTGGTAGGAGCAAAGGAATTAGATGGACAGTCGGGTAAATTCCCTGGACAGAATTCAGCGGGATCACATACCCCTGTTGAAGCTCGGCATTCGTACGTGCTTGGTCTGAAAGAATCCGATGGACAGTTGACCGAGCTTCCTGTACAGTATTCCGCTACGTCACAAACACCTGCTGAAGCTCGGCATTCGTACGTGCTTGGTCTGTATGAGTTTGGACAGTCGGCTGAGCTTCCTGTACAGTAATCTGCCACGTCGCATACGCCTGCTGAAGCTCGGCATTCGTACGTGCTTGGTCTGAACTGATAAGGATGGCTACTGGTGTCGCAGCAAGCCCCTGAAGTGCATTCATCTTCCCATTGACAGGTGGAAGAACAACCATCACCATTGTTTTTGTTGCCGTCATCACATTCCTCACCACACTCAGGATTCAAAAGACCATCACCACACTCGGACCAGAAATGTATACCATCTGGCGGGCTTGTGTCACAGCAATAAATACCAACTGTCTGACCATCATACTTCTCAGTGGCCCACGTCTGTGAGGCACCACAGCTATACCAACCACTATCATAACAGTAGTAATGCGAATCGCCCCACAAAGGGCAACCAGTAGCAGTAGCGTGGTAGAGTCCTATTTGCCCATTGTTACCGCACCACTCATTGTTGCCAATGCAGTCCCATGTTCCGCAGGCAGCACAGCCTGTTACTTCTGGCGTGCTATGGCAATGGCCATCAGACCAGAAGTGGGGTGAACTAGCAGGACAGCAGGCCCTGCCAGCTCCCTCATCAGGGGTACAGTAGCAAGAGCAACAGTTACTATCGTCAGTGCAGGATTCCTCATCAGATTTACGGCAGCTATCAAGGGGTTCAAAACCACCACAAGCATTAGGACAGGATTGGTAATTACTACCTTGACAGCAATGCTCGCCATTGCCATAACCGGGATAAACAGGATTGCAACTTTGACCAAAGCAACACTCCTCATCCGAAGTACAACTCCCCCCATAGCCTGCACCACATTGGGACTCGCCAGAGATCGTAAGACAACATGCCGGGGCACAATCCATACTACCTAATTCGCAGTGACCGCTCCATCCAGAGTCAAAACAGGGTCCCCCTGGCCCTTCATCAACACATACCCAAAAGTTAAGATATCTGTCGCTAGCACACCAAAAGTTGGGAGTACCACAATCAAGACCCTCATTACAGCAATCACCTCCTACAGCACTCACGAAATAACCTACAAGACTTAAAAATATCATGATAGCAAGAAAAGGAACCGTTATTACAAAAACCTTGGTAGTTAAATTCTTCATTAATTAAATATCTGTATTTTGTCTATTTATTATTAAGGAGGAAATTTGTTAACATACCAAAAAATCATATAATTAAACATCGTGAATATTTCTCCGCTTCCCCCACTCCACGATCAGGGCGTGGAACTCTTTGTAGACTCCGAGGTCTTTCGGGAGGTTTTCTTCGAATAATTTTTGGAGGCTCTCGTAATCCGTTTTTGTTTTTATTCCCAGCGATTTCACGAATCTCTTCGTGTACGCATCTATAACGAAGTACGGACGCCCGCATGCGTAGAGAAGTATGGAATCGGCGGTTTCGAAACCTATTCCCTTCACTTTGAGAAGTTCTTCCCTTTTCACCTCTCTCTTGAATCTTTTAAAATCACCAAAACCCAGAACAAACGTTGCAAGGGTCTTTAATCGTTCTGCCTTTTGTTTGTAAAAACCTGACGAGCGTATGAGGTTTTGCAGAGTACTTGTATTTGTTTCCACAATATCCTGCGGTGAAAGGACACCTTTCTTCTTAAGGTTTTCCAGCGCACGTTCCACGTTCCTCCAGTTCGTGTTCTGCGTGAGCACCGCGCCCAAACAAACTTCCCATTCCTTCGGCCTGAACCCCCTTATCATGGGCCACCAGTTTTGCCTTCCAAATTCTTTAAGAAGTTTTTCGTACAGCTTCGAAAGATTCATGAGAATATTTTAATACCTGAAAAATAAAA
>CAZTJN010000006.1:2574-41312 GCA_964613955.1 uncultured archaeon
TTCACTGAACTCTCCTTCTGAGACCCGCAAAAATCGAATAGAGAATCACAAGAAACGGGAGGATTTCAAGTCTCCCGAGCAGCATGCAAACCATCAGCACGAATTTCCCCAGCGGATTAACGGTAGCTATGTTTATGGTCGTAAGCCCCACCGTTCCTTCGGCAGAGGCGGAGACGAAGAACGAATCGAGGGGAGCGTAGCCCATAAAGCTGAAAATCAAAGTGGACGCAACAAGTATGAGGATGTAGACAAAGGAAAAAAGCGAAATGATTCCGAGCTCCTCCTCGCTCACAATCTTTCCATGGAATTTAAGAGGCACGACGGCTGATCGCGGATAGGATATCTTCTTGCTAACCCAGTTCACAGCCTTTCCCAGTATCCCCACACGAACAAGCTTCAGACCCCCTGCAGTCGAACCGGCGAACCCTCCGATTATCATGAGTATGATTATGAGGAATTTAGAAAGCTCCGGATAGATTTGCATGCCCACTGTGTAGCCTGTTGTGGTAAGGGCGGAGAATGTATGAAAAATTCCCAACCTTAAAGAACCGGGAAGCGAAAGGAAGGATAAGGAAAGGAAAATAGAGAATATTATCACAAGGGACCAGAACAACTGGCTCTCGCTGTTTCTTATGTATTCCATGAAATTTCTTTTGAATATTTTGTCGTGGATGAAGAAGGATGTCGCTCCCAAAATCATAAGCAACACTATGACGAATTCGACCACAGGGTTGCTGTACGAACCTATGGACCCGTTCTTGACAGAAAACCCTCCGGTCGAAAGAGAGGTGAACGTGTGCGCAACAGAATCGAAAAGCGGCATGCCTGCAAGCGAGAGCAAAGCGATTCCTATGATTGTATAGATACCGTAGATTATGAAGATGCGTTTCACAGTGGAGTAAATACCTGCCTCTATCCTCTGTGTCCTCCCTTCAGCCCGGTACAGGTAGTAAGAAGACATGCCGGGAGAAGACATTAGCAAAAGAAAGATTACGATTATCCCGACCCCGCCGACCCATTGCGTCAGCGACCGCCAGAAGAGGACCGCGTGAGGAAGGCTCTCGGGGTTCACGACCGTAAGGCCTGTTGTGGTAAAGCCGGAAACCGATTCGAACAGGGAATCAACAGGCTCGAGATGATCGAGATATGCTATCGAACCGAAGAGCGATATCGTTATGAACGTAACGCCTGCAAGGACCATTGCCGATCCCAGATCCAAAGGCTCCCTCTCCAGTCTTTTGTAAAGCACTATTCCCGTAATGAATGATACTATTGAACCCAGAAGAAACGGAAGATATACATCCTCTGCGAAAATCCAGCTGACTGCGAGAGGGAGCAGCATTAGGATTGCAAGTATAACAAGCATGAGCCCGACGTAGGAAAGAATCGATCTGAAATTCATAATTTATAATGTAATTAGTGCAATAATAAATTGTATTCAGGGGCTTGGTTTTCAGAAGGCGGTTTGTATGAAGGGTTTTATGCACGTGGTGGAGGTTGTACTGGTCGTTTTGCTCGTGTTTTTCGTATTTGCTCAGTTCTCATCCATACCGAGGATTTCGACCGACTGGTCCGATGTGAAGCTCAAACTGTTAGGAAACGACATCCTCTCCTCCCTCGACCTTCAGGGCATCAACTGGTTCAACGAGAGCGAGGTGAAGGAGAGACTAAATCAGACCATCCCCAAAAACATTATTTACAATCTCATGCTCGACAACGTGATAAAGCCGAAGATAGTAGTTGGATGTTACTGCGATGATGCGAAATTCAATCAGCTGGTTTCCATTCTCTCGCCAGGATGGTTTGTGATAAACGATGAGAACGTGAGCTTCGAACTGGTAAAGGTAGGGAATACGAGCGAAATATTCAATCTGGATTTCGATGTTTCTGTCTTTTTTGACTACCAGAATCTTAAAGCACAGGAAACCCCGCTGAGGAATTTTTTGGGACACGATAAAGGCATAGTGGAGATATGTGATCTTGACAGCTGGGATCCTGCCCAAGATTCCATTCAGGAAGACTACTTCGGGCTGAGGACCAGCACGCTCACACCGGACGCAAACATTATCTCCTTCCACGATACCAGCAAGGATGTGGATAATGAAGTTTACAACGCAAGAAAGTATTTCTACCACATCCCTCTGTTCCACGACAGCTTCGATAATCTGGACCAGTGGAACACGGAAACGGGAAATCCTGTAATAGTGGAATTTGGAGACGGGAAATCGGTTAACCTCCAGGCCGGGGCAGAAAACACATGGATATACAGTAACTACAACGATTTCTCTGACGGGGAGATAAACCTTGATGTGTACATAGAAGGTGGTGTTTTCTATCTGGAGTTCAGGCTTGATCCCGCAACTGATGAAGCGTATGTCGCTGCCTTCAGCACAGACCCCTCGCTTGGGTACGACGCCTTCTACAGCCAGAGTTCAGGCCCTGTTCTGACCTACATAGGCTCCAACCAGAGCCACACCACCTCAAAAAACGGATGGCATCGCATGAAAGTGGTTGTGGAAGGTGGGAATTTCGAACTTTACAACGACGGGGAGCTGGTTGCTGCCGCTTCGGGTCTGACAGGAACAGGAGCGATAGGTTTGCGTCACGAGGGCGGGGATGTCTATGCGGACAACGTGAGAACGACCTTCGCCGGTGATCACCAGTTCCAGAACTTCCTAAGTTCAAATGAAAACATAACGCAATTGGACGACAATAACAGGAAAATTCTTTTGTGGCAGGCAACAAGCGGTGTTGCGGCGGCCATAATAAACTACGATATACAGGAAGGGAAGGGACGAACTGTCTGGCTCTCCGGTGGAGGGGATATGAACAGCGAGGAGCAGAAAGTCCTTATAAAATCCCTTATGGCATGGACCGCGGGGAACAGTTACGATGTCCTGAAAAGCGAAATAAAGAGACCGGTGACCGTGCACATATACAAAACCTTCAGCAGGGATATGCTGCAGGAGGTCAGGATTTCTCTAGGCCTGAGCTACCTCTATTAGCTTTTTATTCTATTGTTTCAAATTAGTTTAATTATGGAAATGGAAAATGAAGGGGAAGAAATAACAAGGGTCAGAATACCCAGAAACAACGAGATTATTGGAACAGTCGAAGATATGCTCGGCGGAGGGAGGTTCAGGGTCAATTGCGCGGACAAAAAGACCAGAATATGCAGGGTTTCCGGGAAGTTCAAGAGAAGGCAGTGGATAAGACCCGGGGACACTGTCCTTGTCAGACCATGGGAAGTCCAGGCCGATGAGAGGGGAGATATTATCTGGAAGTACAAAAGGGCGCAGGTTGGGTGGCTGAAGAACAACGGTTATCTGGGGTAATTTTTTAAGTTTATGCGGTCTTTATTATTAACATTGTTTGCTATGAACGATTTTATAAGAATCCCTGAACAAAGAAAGGGCGTACTCATAGGGAAAGACGGTTCTGTGAAAAAGGAACTGGAAAGGGCAACCAGAACAATCATAGAGATTGACGAGGATGTTTCAATAGAAGGCGAGCCGTTGGACGTGATTAAGGCGAAAGAGATAGTGAAGGCCATAGGGAGGGGGTTCTCTCCGGAAAAGGCATTCAAGCTCCTGAATGATGAATTCCGCCTCGTGGTCATAAGCCTTGGTCAGGAAACCGAAAAATCCATGAAAAGAATATTTGCCAGAATAATAGGAAGGGAGGGGAAATGCAAAAGGAAGATAGAACTGCGAACAAAAACGAATATATGTGTATACGGCAAAACCGTTTCGATAATAGGTGAATGGAAAGGTGTGGAAAAAGCGAATGAAATCATCGACCTTCTCATAGAAGGCAAGCCGCACTCGTATGTTTACAAACGTCTCGAGGAATAACATGAAGGCAGAGGATTTCGCAAAACAGCAGCGGGAAATTTCGATATCCGAATTCTTTGAGAAGAACCGTCATTTGCTCGGATACGACAACAAAGTCAAAGCGCTTCTCATGATAGTCAAGGAAGGGGTGGACAACGCCCTGGACGCTACAGAGGAAGCCGGCATACTGCCCGAAATTTATGTCAGAGTGAAAGAACTCGGAGACGAAAGGTATGAAATCATAATAAAGGACAACGGCCCGGGAATAATAAAGAACCAGATCCCAAGAATCTTCGGAAAGCTCCTTTACGGATCCAAGTTCCACCATCTGAAACAGAACAGGGGCCAGCAGGGGATAGGGATTTCAGCCGCCACGCTTTACACCCAGCTAACAACAGGGGAGCCGCTGGAAATCGTGAGTTCAACAGGCAACGGGAAAATCCACAAATACAAGATAAAGATAAACGTTCGCAAGAACGAGCCCCTGGTAATTGAAAGTAAGGTTGAGGAAGGAATAGGGTGGAGCGGGACACAGCTCAGATTCATTACCGAAGGCGTGTACAGGGAATACAGGCAATCAATACCCGAATACATGAAACAGACCGCAATTTCGAATCCCCACGCCCATATAATTTTCGATTCACCAAGCGGAAGGGTGGAATTCAAGAGGGGTGTAGAATCGCTTCCCAAGGAGCCCAGGGAGATCAGACCTCACCTTCATGGGGTGGAGCTCGGGATATTAACGAGAATGCTAAGGGAAACGAAATACCGGACTCTCCTGAGTTTCCTAACCGGTGAGTTCACAAAGGTAGGGAGAAAGACTGCAAAGGAGATGTGCTCTAAAGCTGAAATACCCGAGACCAAGAGGCCCAAGAGGATTACGGACGAAGAGGCACGAAGACTGATAGATGCGGTTAAAAACGTGAAACTCCTGAAACCTCCCACAAACTGCCTTTCCCCTCTGGGAAAGGAAGTGGTAAAGGAAGGGCTCAAAAAGGAACTGAATCCTGAATGGGTGGAATCTATCACAAGACCTCCTGAAGTTTACAGGGGCTGGCCTTTTCAGGTGGAGGTGGGGCTGGCTTACGGAGGCGGGATAGAGAGTCCAAAGATGATGAGATTTGCCAACCGCGTCCCCCTTCTTTATCAGCAGGGAGACTGTGCTATTACGAAGGCCGTGACAGGGATAGACTGGAAAAGATACGGATTGAATGGCAAAGGAATCCCTGAAGAACCCTTGGCGATATTCATTCATCTGGTTTCGGTGTGGGTTCCTTTCACATCCGAATCCAAGGAGGCGATTGCTTCCTACCCTGTTATAATAAAGGAAATCAAACTCGCTCTGCAGGAATGCGCCCGGAAGCTCGGCCTTTACCTTTCAGGGAAGAGGAAGCACGAATACTACAGGCAGAGGATAAGGACATTTGAAAGGTATGCGGGGGAAACGATAAACGCCATAGCTGAGCTTTCAGGGGAGGACAGGGAAAAGGTCAGGGAAGAATTCCTTGAACTCATAAGTTCAAATAACAATAAAATCATGGAGGAGGAGAATGGAGAAGGAGAAACTGAAGAATCTGGGGAAGAGCGTTCTAAACCAGATAGAGAAGAAAGAAAACCCGAAGATCGAACTGCCCGTCAGGTCACTCTCGAACGTATACTTCGACGAGAAGAGCGGCCTGATACAGATGGGTAACAAAACAAGCCAGAGGTATTACCTGAATATAGCGCACACGAAGAAGTTTATGCAGACCCTGCTCGTCGCGGCCGAATGCAAAAAAATAATGAATCAGAATGTTACGACGTCCATCCGTGATTTGTACTACGCCCTGAAAAGAACGATACCTCAAACCAAGGAAAACACCTTCGAAGAGCAGAGCGAGAGCGATCCCATAATAGAGGACGTGGAGGCTATGCTGAACACCCTGAGGGAGAAGCTCCATCTGAAGGCCGACCGTAAAGGTTATATGGCAGGGAATATCGTTCTCAGGGACGCAGGCGACAGGATAAACTGCGCAAAAATGGGTTCTTCCGGATGGGCGATCCCGAGTAATGTGGAAGAGGAAGTTATAAAATTCGAAGACGTGAAGGCAGATTACATACTTGTGATTGAGAAGGATGCGGTCTGGCAACGGTTGAATGAAGATAAGTTCTGGAAAAAACAGAACTGCGTAATAATCACAGGTAAGGGTCAGCCTGCCCGGGGGGCAAGAAGGCTTATAAACCGATTGCACACGGAGTTTAACTTGCCCGTGTACGTTCTGACAGATGCTGATCCGTGGGGGTACTATATATATTCCGTTATCAAACAGGGCTCGATCAATCTCTCATTCCTTTCCGACAGACTGGGCACACCGAACGCAAAGTTCCTTGGGCTCACGACGCTTGATGTTGATAAATTTTCCATTCCCAAGAACGTTACGATAAAACTGAGCAAGGGGGATGAAAAACGCATAAAGGAACTGAAGAATTACGTTTGGTTCAAGCCCAAGCCTTGGCAGAAAGAGCTGAAAAACATGCTGAAGGCTGGATACAAGCTCGAGCTTGAAGCGTTGTCCTCGAAGGGAATAAAGTTCATCTCGCAGAAGTACCTGCCCGATAAGATAGAAAACCGGGATTTCTTACCCTAAAACACGGCCGCCTTTTGTTATTTCACCGCCGTATTTACGATTCACTTCTTCATCCAGCCTTGCCACAGTCTCCGGGAACAGTTTAGACAATTTGATTTTTCCCTTTTTTTTCCTTTGCCCGTTTCTGTTGTCTCCGCCAAGGTATTTTCCGAGCCTCCCGATTATTTTTGTGAGGAAACTTTCCGGTACAGGTTCAAAACGCAAAGAGCCGTTTCCCGAGTAAATAAATTCTGTTTCTTTCGGTCTGACTTGCCTGTATTCCTCTCCCGTAGGACCACCTTGTTTTGATTATTGCCCTAAATATTTATAAACATTACTCGTAAGTAGTGAACTTGGAAACCTTTATAAAACAGAAAACAAAATATATCATATGAAAAGAAAGCCGAAATTGTCATTCAGGTATATACATAAAGAAACCGAAATATTTGATAAGGATTTTCTTAAGGGCAAAAATTATGGATTTGTAAGAATAGATTCTGAATACTCTGATAAAGATGGTAAACTCAGTCTGACAGGCAAATGGCATGGAGAATCTGGAGAGAAAATTATTTTTAAAAGGTATTTTGAATTACCAAAAGATGATATCGTCCCCCTCTACGGAATACTGCATAGCTGTATAAATGAAATAAGAAAGGTTGCATGGCCGGAAAATGAAATTAGAGATGAAAAATTTAACCCACTTCATAGGCGTATGAGTTTTTGGATTTACCCGGCCATAGATTATGAGAACTAATTAATTTGCAATCCTTATTTATTATAAACCTTTTTATTTCTGCTGGCGTCTAAATCTATTATTGTCCCGGTAGCTCAGTGGTGAACCTTTTCCGGAAGCAGCGCATTCCACAAAAGCTTCAATGGAAAAAATTCGCTAGAGAGCGTTCGGCTGTTAAGCAGTAAGTGCCGAAATGCACTTTACTTCGAAGGAACCGAAAGGTCGCAGGTTCGAAGCACGGTTGGATTTCAAATAGAATCCTGACTTGCTTGCCAAGTCTTTTCGTGTGATTCTCCTGCCCGGGACGTAAACAACGATCGACAGCTTGGATTTATATTTCAGGCTGTCATCTGAAACACAACGATCGACAGCTTCGCGATATGAAAAGTTTATCAATCTTTCCTCCAATACCATAACATGGAACTTCTAGATGTTGTTAACAAATACTGTGATATACGCCTTTTGAAAAGAGGCTGCAATTTCAGGGGATGTGAAAAAAAACCCGGGAAGGAAATGCTGATTTTTCAGGTAAATATGAACGATCGAACCAAAAAGGACATCATTTCGCTTTATCTTTGTTCCGAGCATTTCAGGATGATGGAAAAACGTTTGGAAGGAATAGTGAACAAATTCAAAGAAGGGAGGATGTACAAAATAAAGGGTTTCAATATCGGGTTTGTAACGTATTAATTTTTAAATCATTCCAGAGTTAAATATTGGTTATATGGGGCAGTAGCTCAGGGGGAGAGCGCATGGCTGAAGACCATGGTGTCGTGGGTTCAAAAAACCGGCAGCATTTGTAAACGCTGTATGCTTCCAGACGGAAGCTTTCGGTTTGACATTCCCACCTGCCCCATACCTTTTTATTTTCTTCTTCGAAGGTTTGTTCATGAAACTCGTTAGCGAAGGCAAAGCGAAAATTTACGTTCCTTCTGAATCGTTAACGAAGAAGAGCGAAACCTTTTATAACCCCGGGATGGAACACCAGAGGAACATAACCGTAGCCGCTCTTCGCATACTGGGGCCGAAGGAAGTTCTTGACCCCCTCGCTGCAACAGGCGTTCGGGGGATAAGGATTTTAAGAGAAGTCGAAAACGTTGAAAAAGTCGTATTCAACGATGCAAACCCGAAAGCGGTGAAACTGATAGAAAAAAATCTGAAACTTAACAGAATCAAAAAATCAAAATACGAAGTCCAAAAAAAAGATGCCAGTTCGCTGTTTTTGGAGAAGAACAAATTCGATTTCATTGATATAGACCCCTTCGGTTCGCCTGTTCGCTTCCTTCGTAACGTTGGATACGCCCTCCACAGGGATTCAATCCTGGCTGTCACGGCAACGGACTCGGGCGCGTTGGCCGGGAAATTTGCCAGAGCATGCTTCAGGAGGTACGGGGTTTTCGTAGAGGAAACGGATTTCTCAAAAGAGCTCGGTATTCGGGTCCTTATAACCTCAATACTCCAGAATCTCGCTACCCATGACATAACATTCGAACCTTTGTATTCCCATGCGAATCATTACTTCAGGACAATAGGTCTGATAAAACGTGAGGTGGATAAAAATCTTTCGAAAATCCGCATGATTTCCTACTGCCCCAAATGCCATTCAAAAATGATAGGGATAGAAGGCAAATGTGATTGCGGGGGTGAAATGTCCCATATCGGACCCGTATGGACAGGGAAAATCCAGGACAGGGATTTCATTCGGAACCTTCTTTCGAAATTTGATTTCGAAAACAAAAAGGAAATTGTTATTTGTTCAGAGGAAATTGACCAGCCATTTTACTACGATATCCACAAGATGGCGAAATCTCTAAGGAAGGGCCCGCCCAAAATCAAAAGTGTTATTGATCCCCTTCGAAAAAGGGGGTTCAAAGCATCAAGGACACACCTGTGCAGAACAGGAATCAAAACCAATTCAAGTTTGAAAGAAATACTAAAAATCATTAATTTTTAAATTTTCCCATTTTTTACTTTGGTGTCTTACATACTCATCATACGCCCTCGCATACTCGATCAGCACTTCATGGATACCCGGACCCATACTTTCGTAGTAATCAATCGCGTCTTTGTCCCATATCTGCAGGAAATCCATAAATGGTGCAACGATCAACAATCTTTCACCGAAGTGCTGGGTGTGTTCTCTCAATTCTAGAGGTATTTCGAATCCGCTGTAATCCCTTAAAACAACTTCTTTCGCCTTGGATTTTTCTTCCATGCCGGCGTATTTCAACATCTTGAAAAAATCAGGATAGAGATTTATTACATTGAATTCCGCTCTAACCGAGCTGAGCGGGACGAGGGACTTTCCCCTTCTCGTCTTCTCCTGAGAAAATTCTTTCCGTGGTGTGAGTATGACGGATTCCACATTGTGTTTTCTAAAATTTTTACTGAAATATTTGCCCAAGTTTATCTGGTATTTTTTTCTGTCAAAAGTCCCTTCACAATGACCTGCGAAATAATATCTCGGCATACTCAATCGAATAAAAACAGAAAAGGAAGAGTTTTAAGCTTATCCTGCCATTTCCTCTTCTTCCCTGACTTTTTCCTCAACCTCATCCTTTATGCCAAGACGCTCGACCACTTCTTTGTAACGGTTTCTTATCGTAACTTCCGTAACACCTATCGCGTCCGCGACTTCTCGCTGCGTCTTCTTCTTTCCTTCTAGGACAGCCGCGATGTAGAGAGCAGCTGCTGCGACTCCTATCGGTCCCTTGCCGCTCGTGACATCATATTTGGTTGCCTGGTCAAGGATCTTCACTGCCCTTACCTGAACCCTTTCATCCAGACCAAGAAGAGACCCGAACCTCGGGACGTAGTCCTGGGGTTTCGCAGGGAGAATGCGGATGTCAAGCTTTCGTGCGATGTACCTGTATGTCTTGCCAATGTCCCTTTTCGAAATGCCTGAAGCCTTTGAGATTTCATCAAGTGTTCTTGGCGCTCCTTCCTCACGACAAGTGGTATAGAGCAAAGCAGCAATTATTGACTCGGTGGACCTCCCGCGTACAAGTCCCTTTTCAACAGCCTTTTCATAGAGTTTTGCGACTTTTTCGTGAATTGCCTGTGACAGAGCGAGGTATGAAATCAACCTCTGGAGCTCGGAGAATGCAAATGAAAGGTTACGGTCCTTTGATTTTATCAGTCTCTTGTGCCACTTTGAGAGCCTGTAGTATTGCGCTCGCTTCTTTGCAGCAACCTTGAACAACTCACCCCTCCCCTTTCCTATTTCAGTCGTTATCCCTTGGTCATGCTTGGTAACGGTTAGAGGCGCACCGGTACGGACCCTGCGTGATCTCTGGTTTTCGTCAAACGCTCTCCATTCCTGTGTAGTATCGATGATGGAAGAATCAATAACCAGACCGCACTTTGCGCACACCATCTCCCCTCTGGAAGGGTCGTATCTCAGATCGGAAGATTTACATTCAGGGCATTTTTGCTTCTTTTCATCATCTTTAGGAACCATTTTACTCCCTTTAAGTAATTATATAAATCTAAATGCTAATATATCTTATAGTTTACTCCTTTATAAAGATTTCTATAGTTTGGTGTATATTATTACCTTTAATTAGTAGTTACACGTGAGTATACACAATATCTATTTATAGCAAATCCCCAATATTCTAAATTAAACGTTGAGGGTCGATTATGGCAGAGAAAGTGGGGGAAGTCAAAGACCTTAAGCCGGGATCATATGTTATTATTGATGGCGAACCTTGCAGGGTTTCGAAAATAACCAAGTCAAAACCCGGAAAACACGGAGCCACAAAGGTGAGGGTCGAGGCTGTCGGTGTTTTCGACTCCAAGAAACGAACGCTTCTCAAACCAAGTTCGGCCTCCTGTCAGATACCCATTATTCTTAAAAAGGGGGCCCAAATCGTTTCCGTGACAGGGGATATCGCCCAGCTGATGGACCTCGGGAATTATTCAATGTTCGAGTGTCCTGTACCGGAAGATTTGAAAGAAAAGGTCCAGCCCGGAAGGGAAGTGGAATACTGGGAAATAGGGAACAGGAGAATTATAAAGACTGTGAAGTGACGAGCCTATTCCATATAGTACTTCCTTATCAGTTTTCTCACCTTGGGAGGGAAAAGATGAAGGTACCTCTCTGGTTCCTCTCTTATGTAGGCGGAGTGTAGTCCGGTTGCAGGATTCTGGTCAAATATAATTTTCTTTGGTCTTTTCTTCGATTTCCCGACGAGAGGCAGGGCCACGCTTCCTGAATCCCATGTCGCAGTTATTTTTCCTTCTTCTTCGTCTGTTTCCAGTCTGAACGTTTCCCTGTCGTAGTTGTTGATTATTATGTTCGACTTTTCCAGAATTTTTTCGTAGTCACAGAACTTGTCGAACTTGAGGAATGCATCATAACCCATAAGCAGGTAGTACTCCTTCATTATATATGAATCCATTATCTCGGCTATTCTGCTGCCGGTATTTTTGTATCCCTCACCATTGTTGGCCACGACCATGGCAAAAGCGGGCTTTCTCGGAAGATACGGGCAGTTTTCGATCCATGACCTGACCCTCTCCTTGTGAAGTGGGAGTTCATCCAACCATGCTTCTATGATTTCTTTTCTCTTCCCGAAATCCAAGGTGTTTTTTTCTTCGTGCCTGTATGAGGGGAGTATTATCACTTTGTCCATCCCGTATTCGTGACCGAAGTAAAGGGTTCCTATCATGTGATAGAGGTGGAACGGGTCGAACGCACCTGGGTATATCATTATTTTTTTCATATGGCTCACTTTTCTTTATTCTCAATCAAAAAGTAGTGATGTTTAAATTTTTATTCCTTTGCCTTTCGCTGTTTCGCGTTTACATAGCCATATAAAAACACAGGATTTAAAAAATCTATATGCTTTACGTCCGGAAAACGTTTGTTTATGAATATCCTATAGAAGAGGCGGACGTTGTCCTCCTCGGGATTCCCTGGGATTTCTCGGAGACAGGTTTACCTACAAGGTACGGTCCTTTGTTCATACGCGAGGCCCTTCGAAACATCGTCGGGTATGACCCGGAAACACAAAAGAACCCTTTCGAAAAATACAAGTTCTGTGATTTAGGGGATATAGAAGTTGTTCCTGGAAACTGGAAGTTCACAGAGGAAAGGATAATGGATACGATAAAAGTGATTTTCGAGGCAAATCCAAAGGTTTTTCCGATATTTTTGGGAGGGGACCATTTGGTCACACTTGGAATATTGAATTCACTCCGAGATGTCCACAAAAAAATTACGGTTGTTGATTTCGACGCGCACATGGATATGATGGAGGAATTTTTAGGTGAAAAATATTCGCACTTCACGTGGGCCCGCCATGCTTCGAAAAACTTCGAGATGAGACAGATAGGTGTTCGTTCCTTCACGAAAGAAGAGAGGGGGATTTCAAAAAGGTTTGGGATAAAGAACGGTCTGGAAAACATAAAAAGTCCCGTTTACCTAACGATTGATCTTGATGTTCTTCAAACGACGGATGTAGGGACACCGGAACCGGGAGGGATGAGTTTCGAAGAAGTTACGAAACTCCTGAGGCAGGTCTGTAAACATAAATTAATCGGGATGGACATTGTCGAATCTGCCGCCACGAAAATAAACTCCGAAAGCGCTGTAATTGCAGCGAATTTCATTAAAAAAATTCTTTCCTTTCACGCGAAATAAAAAGCCTTAAATACTACCTTGGCTTTAATAATAATTGAATAAAAAATTCAAATCCCGGATAGACTATAGGAGGGTGTTAGGATGGCAAAAAAGAAGGCGAAGAGGAAGGCAAAGAAAAAAACAAAGGCAAAAAAGAAAAGGAAGAGGAAATAGAATCCCTTCCTGATTGATTTGTTATTCGGTGCGGAGAGGAGAAATGCTCGTGAGTGCTCTCCGCTATTTTTTTAGATTTCTTTTCATTATCTTGCTTGTTTTATATCCCCTTAACTCTTCCTTTATCCTCACTATCTCACAATCGATTCCTTCCTTGCTTAACAATTTTCTCAGTTCTTTCTCGCTGATTTTCTGGTCGTATCCCAAGGCGATCACATTAGGCTTTTCCCTCCGGACGACCTTTATGAAATCCTTCTCGTCACCTATCACAACCTTGTCTGCTATCCCTAGTTTTTCGATATTTTTCTTCCTTGTCTTTGCATCAAGAACTGGATATTTTTTTGTCAGCGAGGCCGTGCGGTTGCTTGCAACCACAACCACCAGATAATCGCCCAGTTCTTTTGCCTTATTCAGAAAGAGTTCGTGTCCCTTATGAACCAGATTATAAACTCCGCCCACGAGAACCTTCTTGACCATATAACCCTTTTCGGTTACTGATTAAAATAAATTAATTGTTCAAAAAGCGTTAACGGAAAAATAGAATAGTTTCGCTCATTGTGTAAATAATCATTTTTTCAAGCTCAGCGCTTCGACAGGGCAGAAGTTAACGCATATCCCGCAGTCAATGCATTTTTTTGGGTCGCAGACTATTCCGTGCTCTGTGAGATCGAGGGCTGTCTGGGGACAAACTCCAACGCATCCTCCGCAGCGAAGGCACTTGTTCTTGTCGGCCTTTACAGACATGAAATCGCCTTTTTTAATGATAAGTATATCCCTCAACATTTAAATATTTTTTTCAAGGTAAATTTATGGAAGAAAAATTTTCTATTCCTACCGTGGCTTTCATAGTGGAGAGGGAGGATCCTGAAACCTCGGAAACCCAGATATTGATACAGAAAAGATTCAAACCCGAGAGCGATCCCAAGTACACAGGAGTCTATGAACTGCCCGCAGGGAAGATCAGGGAATTCGAGGATATCCGCGAATCTGCAAGAAGGGAATTGAAAGAGGAGACTGGTCTGGAGCTCGAAACCCTTGAAATAACCAACACGGAAATCTTTGAACACGGAGGAGACAAATCCTTCGCTTTCATTCCTTTCTGCTGCGAGCAAATGCTGAAGGGTCCCTACCCGTATATAGGTTTTGTTTTCGTAGTTAAAGCGAAAGGTGAAGTGAAGGAAACGAGGGAAGCGAGGGAAGCGAAGTGGGTCAGCACGGACGAACTCAGCAAACTGATCGCGAAAGGGGAATTCCACCCGTACCACATGGGTGCGATACAAATATATTTAAATAGAAAGGCAAAATCTAATCCAGGTGATTGAATGGCTGAAGGTTACGGGTTCGGGAAAATTATTTTGTTCGGGGAACATTTTGTTGTTTACGGTCTGCCTGCGATAGCTTCTGCTGTTGGAGACAAAACCATCGCCAAAATCGAGAAGTCCGATAGATATGAAATTGTTGACAACCGGCCGGCGACGGAAGGCTACAAGGAGAAAAAGAAAGGCGAAATGGAAAGGTCAATGAAGCTGATTCTGGACTTCATGAAGATTGATGTGGAGAAAACCCCTGCTAAGATTACCTTGTCAGGAAATTTATTCTGCACAAGTGGAATAGGGGCGAGCGCTGCAATGGCCACCGCTGTCGCCAGGGCATTTTCTGAGTACTTCGGTCTGAATCTAAATGACGAACAGATCAACAGGATTTCCTATGAAGGGGAGAAGGGTTCGGCGGGAACGCCATCGGGCATAGACAACACGTGCGCGACCTTTGGTGGTTTGTTATGGTTCGAAAAAAACCTGGATGGTGGAAAGAACAGGATAGAACTTTTAAAAACAAAGAAGCCAATAGAGATAGTTCTTGGGAATACAGGCCTCTCGTCCGTCACGAGCGAAGTGGTAGCGGACGTTAGAAAGGCGAGGGAGGCGGAGCCCGAGAAGTACGAAAGGATTTTCAGGGAATATGAAAAACTCGTGAAAGAAGCGAGGGAAACCCTCGAAAATTATGAGCTGGAAAGGCTTGGAGAACTTATGGACAAAAATAACGAGCTTCTCAAAGAAATGAATCTCTCCTGCAGGGAAGCAGAGGAAATCATACAAACGGCGAAAGAAAACGGGGCTCTGGGAGCGAAGATGACAGGAACTTGCAGAGGTGGGTATGTTATCTGCCTCACGCCCGGAAAAGAGTCGCAGGAAAAAGTTGCGAAGGCGATCGAAAGCAAAGGGTTCAGAGTTTTAAAGACTACTATCGGGATTTGAGGGTTATTTCTCTAAGTTCCCTGAATGAAAAATAATCTTCTGCCCGCGCTACCATTGGTCTATATTTAAAAGCTTGTCCCTTAAAATTCGACCTTTAACGATTTAATTCGGTTATTTATTTAAAACGTCAAGACATTTTCTCTATAAGGTGATGTTTATGGAATTTCGGGAGTTTTTTGATTTGCTCGACAAGAAGGGTCTATTGGTCAGAATAAAAAAGCCTGTTGATGCGAAATACGAGGTGGCCACCGTGATGAAAAAACTTGATGGCAAGCCATTGCTTTTTGAAAACGTGAAGGGTTTCGGCATGCCCGTGATAGCGAATATATGCTCCACAAGGGAGCTGGTCGCGCTGGGTCTTGGCATAAGGCCCGAGGAGATAATAAAAAAGCTTTCCGATGCTATCGAAAACCCTAAAGAGCCTGAGGTTATTGAAGCGAGGGGCTATGAAGAAATGGAGGTGGATCTAACGAAATTCCCGATACTCACATATTATCCATTCGATGGAGGACCTTACATAGCCTCAGGGATTGTTATAGTGAAGGATAAAGAACTCGGTCTGAACGCTTCCTATCACAGGGCAATGGTGATAGGGAAGGACAAGCTCGTGATGCGCATCCTACCGAGGGATTTCAACACATTCCTTGAAAGGGGAAACAAGAAATTCGCTTTCTGCATGGGGAATTCGATCCCGGTCATGCTCGCTTCCGCAATATCCACAAAAACCGGAAACGGTGAACTGGGCATAGCGAAGGCCCTGAGCGAGACGAAGCTCGTTGAGCTCGGAGGTCACAGGGTTCCTCAGGCGGAGATCGTTATGATATGCGAATTTGAAGGGGAGGAAGCAGATGAAGGTCCTTTCCTTGACTTAACGGAGACCCCAGACATTGTGAGGAAGCAGAGGGTTATGAGAGTGAAGAAAATATTTGTGAGGGAGAATCCGATGTTCCATGCATTGTTACCTGGAGGCTTAGAGCACAAAACACTTATGGGTATGCCGAGGGAACCAACCATATTCAGGGAAGTTTCCAAGGTCTGTGACGTGAAAGATGTCTTGATAACCCCTGGTGGATGTTCGTGGCTTCACGGAGCTGTGAGCATTCGCAAGCGTAAACCGGATGACGGGAAAAAAGCGATAGAAGCCGCTTTCCGAGGACATAAATCAATGAAGCACGTGTTCGTTGTGGACGAGGATGTAGACATACACAACCCTTATGAAATCGAGTGGGCATTCGCGACACGCTTTCAGGGAGACAAAGATATGGTGATAAAACCGAAAGAGAAGGGTTCGTCCCTTGATCCTTCATCCAATCTCGAAACCCGCGAAACATGCAAAATAGGTTTTGATCTGACCATACCGGACGGGAAGGACCCAAAAGATTTCAAAAAACCAAAACTGCCGATGGATATCAAGGTTAAAGATTATCTGGAGGGGTAGTATGGAGCTGACAAAAGAACAGAAGGAAATGCTTGAAGGGAAACATGGAAATGCTGTTAGGAAATCAATGTCAATACTCGTCGCTCTCGGTGAGATATACGGAGCGAAAAGGCTTATACCCGTTACAAGCGTTCAGATTTCCGGCGTTAGCTATGATAATCTGGGGGACGCAGGACTTGAATTCTTGGACGAAATGGCAAAGGACGGGAAAACGAGGGTGAAGACAACCCTGAATCCTGCAGGCATGGATATGGAAAACTGGGAGGCTTTGGGGATAGACCCTGAATTCGCGAGGAAGCAGAAGCTCGTAATCGAGGCCTTTGAGAAGATGGGGGTCGAAGCGACGTGTACGTGCACGCCTTACTTCATAGGGAACAAGCCGAATTTCGGGGATCATATTGCATGGGGCGAGAGCTCTGCTGTCACGTATGCGAATTCTGTTCTCGGGGCGAAAACAAACAAGGAAGGCGGACCGAGCAGCATCGCTTCGGCGCTTACAGGGTTCACGGCAGAATACGGACTTCACTTGGATGAGAACAGGCGTGCGCAGTTCGTGGCAGAGGTCAAAGCGAATATTGAAAACCCGATGCTGTTCGGAGCACTGGGTAATGTGGTTGGAAAGTTGGCGAAGGGGAGGATACCCCTGATAACAGGGATAGAGAAGGCGAGCACAGAAGACCTGAAGTCGTTATCAGCTTCCATTGTTACGTACGGGGGTGCCCCGCTGTTTCATATAGATGGTATAACCCCAAACAGGACAGAAGTTCCTGAGGAGAAGGTCATTGTGAGTCAGGAAGACATAGACAATGCCGTCAAAGAAATGAATGATACGGGGGATGTGGAATTCATTTTCCTTGGCTGTCCTCACTGCTCGATTGAAGAGCTGGAAAGGATTTCAGAGCTTCTGAGAGGCAAGAAGGTTAAGAAGGAATTATGGATAGGGGTTGCGAGGCCGATAAAGAAGATCGCGGATGAGAAGGGTTATTCAGAAATAATAGAGCAATCAGGGGCGAAATTCGCTTGCGACACGTGTCATGTTGTTGCTCCTTTGAAGGGCAGGTTCCATTCAATCGCGACAAACTCGGCGAAAGGAATCTTCTACGGAAGGGGTAAAAACAACTTCAAAACCATGTTCCGGACGCTCGAAGAATGCATACAAAAGGCGGTGGGAGAATGAGAGGGAGAAAAATATTTGGTGGCAAGGTAGAAGGCGAAGCGTTGGTTTCGAATGAAGGAATTTCCTTTTACGGCGGGGTTGACCCCGACACAGGAACAGTGACAGAAAAGGGACACCCGCTTGAGGGTCAGTGCATTACGGGGAAAATACTGGTTTTCCCCACAGGGAAGGGGTCGACTGTCGGTTCCTATACGATTTACAGGCTGAAGAAGAACGGGAAAGCGCCTGCAGCGATAATCAACAGGGAATGCGAAACTGTCGTGGCGGTGGGAGCGATAATCTCGGAAATCCCGTGCGTGGACAAGATCGATACAGAAAAAATAAAGACAGGGGAAAAGCTAAGGGTTAACGCAGACGAAGGGATAGTGGAATGTGCGGGAAAATAATTGTCGGGATATCCGGAAGTTCTTGCTCTATCCTTGGAATACGTTTCCTGGAAGTTCTGAAAAAGATGGGGATAGAAACCCATCTGATAATCACGGAAACAGCGAAAAAACTCATAGAGCACGAAACTTCCTACAGGACCGAAGATGTCGAGAAACTTGCATCAAAGATTTACAACAATGACGATTTATTCGCCCCGGTCGCTTCCGGCTCCTTCCGCACGCTGGGAATGGTTGTTATCCCGTGCAGCATGAAGACGCTGGGAGGAATAGCTTCCGGGTATTCCGATAACCTTCTGTTGAGGGCGGCTGATGTGTGTTTGAAGGAGAGGAGAAAGCTTGTTCTTGTAACAAGGGAAACCCCTCTGAACCTCATACATATAGAAAATATGCGAAAAGTCACGCTTGCAGGAGGGGTTATACTTCCTCCTGTCATGACACTTTATTCAAGACCCAAAAAAATCGGGGAAATGGTTGACCATTTAATAGGGAAGGTTTTGGATTCCTTGGGAATAGAGAACAAAATTTACAAAAGATGGTGTTAGATTTTCTTTTCTTCTTCGGCAAAACATTCTTCAAATTTATCAAGAACTTCTCTGTCAGCGGTTGTCTTGAGTTTTTTGAATTTGTCACGCAGGACTTTGCCTTTTCCTGTCCACAGCATTTCGCAAACCTCGTCAACATTCTGCTCTATCAGTTTCAGAATCAGGAAGTAGTCCTTTATTTCTTTTGCCAACTCTAAAAGTCTGTAAAATCCCAGAAAGACCAGCGAATCCCTCGCCATTTCCAGTTCATCTTTTCTTAGAATTCTTCTGAAAAAACTGTTCGGATAAATTCTGTGGTAGGCGTTCAGAGAAATCATGCAGAGTGTATCGGGATCCATAAGTCTAGTTTGTTTTAAGTCTAATTAAGTTTTAAAATTACTCATACCAGCGGTGCTGGCACGGGTCCATGCTGTAGCATTCATCGCCTTCGTATGTTTCCACGCAGTCCTTGTAGCATTCGTAGAGTCTCATTACCCGAGGAACGTAAACAAGCGTTTCGTCACTTTTATTGCAGTATTCCTTTCCCAGACCGATGTTGGACTTCACAATTTCCCAGCAATCCTCTTTGTTTTCCGGCAGTCCGCAAAGTTCTTCCACCGCCGCCTCTATTTCACCACAATTATATCTTCCCACAGCCAGTTCTGTTTGATCGTCATATCCTTCGAACATATCCATTTCAATAGAAAAAAGGTATATACCTGATTTAATGTTGGTCTCAGGGTCTGCCAATTCCCTTGGGTCTGTTATTCCCAGCGGTTCGAGCATTCCACCTGATTTTGCGTTTTCTACCCAGACCTGCATTATGCCGCAGGACGGGGGAACGCTGTCAGAGCATTTCACCTTCATAGTGTCATCAAAACAGTGTTCGAAGGAGGTTTCAGCAGCCATTATGGCCATTGCCTTTGCTTTTTCGACTCCGTATATTTCTGAATATCTTTCGACGTATTCCTTTATCTGTCCGGGAGATGGCTCACCAGGACACTCAAAATCATAATTAACATTGGTGGGAAAGGGACGCTGTGTCATGACCAATAAAAAAATTATCAGAAAAACTGCTACTGTTAAGGCTGCTGAAAAAAATCTCATTCTTAACTTTATTTGCAAATACTTAAATAAGGTTTCCATATTCTTTTAATTATGAAAAATCTCGTCTTCCTCAAGCTCGGCGGCTCGCTCATAACAGACAAATCCAGACCCTATGCAGTGAGAAAGGGTGTTATAAAAAGAATCTGCAGGGAAATACACGAGGCAAGGGAAGAGGAGGGTTTCCCTTTGCTCATAGGGCACGGCGGAGGGAGCTTCCCTCATGTCTCAGCAAAGAAATATGAGACGCATAAAGGCGTGATAAATGAGAAGAGCTGGGAGGGCTTCGCAAAAGTCCAAGATGACGCAGCAAAGCTGAACAGAATTGTTATTTCTTCGCTCATTGAAGCAGGGGAGAATTCGCTTTCGATACAGCCCTCTGCCTCTTGCATTGCAAGAAAAGACCGGATAATCGAGTGGTACGCAAAGCCAATCGAAACTTTGCTGTCCAAAGGCCTTATACCCGTTCCCTATGGGGACGTTTGCTTCGATTTGGAAAAAGGATTCTGCATCATTTCAACAGAGGAGATATTCAGATTTCTCGCAAAAAAACTGAAACCCGAGAGAATAATAATGGCGGGCAAAACGGACGGAGTTTTCGACTCCGAAGGGAATATTATCAGAGAGATAAACAGGGATAATTTTGAAGAGGTAAAAAAATTTCTCGCATCTTCAGACGGAATTGCAGATGTAACAGGAGGGATGGTTCTGAAGGTTGAGAAGGCAATGGAAACAGGGATAGGAACAGAAATTATAAATGGAATGAAAACAAACATATTGAAAAGATCACTGCTTGGAGAAAAGGGGCTGGGAACTGTGATAAGGACTGAAGCAAGGAGATAACATGTCTCTCACGAAATCTCGTAAGGATGACCACATAAGAATCTGTCTGGAGAAACCAGTGGAATTCGTCAAGTCGAACGGCTTCGAGCACGTGGAGCTTGAGCATAAAGCGCTCCCGGAGATTGACAGGGATGAGATCAACCTCGAAACCAAATTCCTCGGGAAGAGGTTCGCCTACCCTCTCTTCATTGAGGCCATGACCGGAGGGACAAAGAAGGGGGAGAAAATAAACAATAATCTTGCGAAGGCTGCGGAAGCGTTGGGTATAGGGATGGGCGTTGGGTCGCAGAGGGCGATGCTGGAGCACCCGGAAGCAAAAAGAACGTATTTCGTCCGGGATGTGGCGCCCTCGATATTCCTCCTCGGGAACATTGGGGCTGCGCAGATACGAGAATATGATATCGAGAAAATCCTTTCACTGGTCGATTCGATAGGGGCGGATGGTCTGGCGGTGCATCTCAATCCCGCGCAGGAGCTCGCCCAGCAGGAAGGGGATAAATCCTGGAAGGGGATTTACAAAGATATTGGATACTTATGCAAGGAAGCAAAGTTTCCGGTCGTAACGAAGGAAACGGGATGCGGGATTTCAGGTAAACTATCCAAGGAACTCGCTAAGGCAGGTGTCAAAGCGATTGATGTTGCTGGCGCAGGCGGGACATCATGGGTAAAGGTTGATGCATACCGAACGAAAGAGGACCTTTCGCATCTGGAAGAATGGGGCATACCAACGGCAGAAGCATTAAAAGACGTGGTGAAATCCGCAAGAATCCCTGTCATCGCTTCAGGAGGGATAAGAACGGGAACTGAGGTGGCGAAAGCGATTGCAATGGGTGCCTCTCTTGCAGGGATGGCCTTGCCACTGTTAAGACCGGCAACCGAGTCATGGGAGTCCGTTAGAAAACACCTGGAAAAAATAATCTCACAACTGAAGGACGCGATGTTCTTGGTCGGGGCAAAGAATTTGAAAGAGCTGAGAAAGGTCCGCGTGATTTACACTTAATCACTTTCTTAAAAACACGTATCTCCTTGGAGCGAATTTTCCATTTTTACCGAAATAGCCGCATCTGGGGCATACAAGCTTGTATAGAATTTTCCTCCCCTTAAGGTTCTTCGTGTATACCTTTCTTAGGGTTTTCGAACATGAGGGGCATTTCTTTCGTAACTTCCCTTTCTTGGTTTCTATGGTAAGTTTCAGGTTTGGTATATCCAGAGAAAGAATTCTCAGCCTTCTGCCGGATATCGTCAGTTTCGGATCAACCCTCTTCAGGTTTGCATTGACAAGGTCCGTGAACTCTTCCTGGGAATCAATCTTCTTGTGTTTCTGTATAAGTTCCTTTACCACGAAAAGAACCACATCCTTCTTGGGAATTTTCGTCCCTTTTCTCATAAGTAAATTTTGAAATTTTGGTTTTTAAGGTTTTGAAAATTTGTAAAGGTATTTCTTTAGGTCAACCCCGCCATTTTTTATCTCTATCCCGTCATTTCGAAGGAGTCTGATTTTTGTTTTGACTCCCCCTTTCCCGGAGTATCCACCGAGCGAACCGTCTGATCGTATGACTTTGTAACAGGGTATGTTAACGGGATCTTTGTTGTTTTTCATCAGCATCCCCACACTTCTCGGATGAAGGCCCGAGGCCTCCGCCAGTTCTTTGTATGTTGTTACTCTTCCGTTGGGGACTTTCCTGAGAAGTTCGTATACCCTTGAATTCATACTAAACATTTCTTTTCGGAATTTATAACCATGCCATGAAGCGAGAATGACAAATGTTTAAACATAAAACGATATATATACCAAAAACATATATAATATATAAACGTATGGGAATTAAATTTATTCTAAGGGAATTTCTTTCATTCATAAGAATAGAAACCTGTTTGTTTATAACCGGAATGTCCTTGTCAGGTTATCTGTTGTTCAACTCTATGGGTTTAAAAATTTTCCCTTTATTTTTTGCGATACTTTTGGGAACAGGGGCAAGCTATGCCTACAATCATCTGACAGACAGAAAAGAAGATGCGGTGAACAACAAACTTTTAAACAGCTTTGTTTTGGACACCAGTCTGGGAAGGAAGTTAGTTTTCCTTCTGTTCGTTTCAGGGTTGCTTTTCTCGCTTTTTCTCTCGCCCATTTCAACAATCCTTTATTCATTCCTTGTCATTCTCTCACTGATATATTCAGGGTTCAGGGTAAAGGAGATGCGCATTAAAAATGTATTCACAGGGTTTAGCATGGCCTTAACCTTTCTAATAGGAGCCGGGGTCACTGGTTTTTTGAATTTGGAAATGTTTTCCTATTTTTCACTCATCTTCCTCTTCGGTTTTGTCATAAACATGCTCGGGGATATGAGAGGTTACAGGGGGGATAGAAAAATAGGAATGAAGACGTTGCCTATAGTTTTCGGCTTTGGCGTAACAAAGCTCGTGATATACACGACGGCAGGAATCTTTTTGATGTGTGTTATAATTTTGGGATTTTCGAAACTTTACCCGCTGATCCCCTTCCTCTTTTTGGCTTCTTTTTTTCTCCAAAAAAATAACCTGAAAGGAACGAGATTCACTATTCTATCCTCATTCATTTCCTTGCCGATGTTCATTGGAATAATGAATATAGCGGGTGTTTGACGTGTGTGTAGTTACGTTCGATTGGGAAGAAAATGACGCGATGGAGAAGGTCAGGCATTTCAAAAAGAAAAATTCGTTGGTGTGGGCCGTCATAGAAGTTACAAACCACTGCAATCTGAACTGTATATGGTGTTACGCCAACTCAGGCAACAAAGAAAGTATAAAGAGGGAACACATGAACTTAAACGATCTCAAAAAACTCGTAGGTATACTTAGAGATGCCGGACTGAAACAGATAACCTATTCAGGAGGAGAACCAACCGTATACCCCAAGATACGGGAGGCGGTGAAAATCGCAAAGGACAACGATTTTGTGGTGCATATGAACACGAATGGATTTATTTTGACAAGGAGTTTCGCAAGGGAACTGAAATCCTTTGGTCTTTCGCAGATTCAAACCAACATAGACAGTGTGTACCCCAAAAAGCATGATTATCTCCGGGGAAGAAAGGGTTCTTTCTCCAGAGCCGTCACTGCTTTGAAAAATGCGAGAGAAACGGGAATAACGTGTGTGTCGCAAACAGTTCTGACAAGGGAAAATGAGAGGGAAATAGTCAAAATTTTCGAATTCGCAAGGAGCCTAGGACTGCAGAGGTGCAGGGTATGGGACATGATGCCATCGGGTGGTTGCGCACTGGAAAATTTCGATATCAGACCAACTAACTACATAGAATCCCTGAAAGAACTTACAAGGTTCGTAGAGAGGACGGGAGGAAAACACATAGAATCGGGAGAGCCGTTCTTTCCTCCTCTGAATTACAAAACTTCCCTAAAGGTATCCCATGTCCCGTGTGTTGCCTCTCACGGGGTTCTGGTAAACTTCGCATACAACGGAGATGTCTACTACTGCGTTACGCAGAGAAAACCAATGTTCAATGTGTTCACAGACCTTGATGGGAGATTTGATGAATTCTATGAAATAAAGCTCAGGGAATTTCTGGGATTGGCAGAGCTAAATCCCAGATGCAGGAGGTGCGAATTGTTCGACAAATGCAAAGGGGGCTGTTACACGAGAAGAAGTTATTCGAAGGGAGGGATTGATTACTGGTGTTCCTAATATTTTGAATAGACAATTTCAAGTGTTTTCCCGCGATGTTTAGTAGCTCTGATTCTGAAGTTCCTATCCAGAATCCAGAGATAACCTAGGATTGAATTGACCAGGAATATCCAGTTGTCCCTTTCCTTCTGCAATCCGAACGGCGGGTTCTTTATCTTAAAAATTATTTTTTTATCCTTAACCAAGATTTTTACAATCCCCCAACCCATGACCTGCAAAAGAATTTTTATGAGATTTAGCTTTCTTGTGTCTGCTGTATTTAAATCAATCACGTTGCTGAAGAATTCTTGAGATATCCGTGAGATACTCTCAATCAGAATATTTTTCTCTCCCACCAAATGAAAGAGAGTGTTCTCAACGGTGTATACTGATTTGCCTCTGAAGTATATTTTATCCCCTCTGAGCTGGAATATGTTTCTTTCGAAGGCGTCTTTCAATGTGAATCCTTTGATAGGTTTCATGTAATTGAGTTTGTCATATGTTTTCTTGTTTTTGTATCTGATTTTAATGGTTTTGTCTTTGTTTATTCTGAAAACGTATCTGTTAACGTTCTTTGTCTGCAAAACGCTGACCACATCAACGCCGGAGTTAAAGAGGGCATTGCATATTCCCGTAAAGAGACCGACAGAGAACTGATTTCTTCCAATAATTCCTGTTATTGCCTCTTTCCTAGTCTCTATCTCTATCAGGGCATCATGCATATTTATGCTGAAATCCTCCATGAGACCGAGATTTGACCAGACTTTTTTCATAATCCTGGCCAAGATGGGTAACGGGAGTCTTTTTACCATATCGGGGACAAGTTGCTTGAAATAGAGAAACATCCATTTCTGACCAATATCCATCATCTCCTTGGAATAGCCGGAAGATTCGCAGTATTTTATATATTCTATGAATATGTTCCCGAAGAACAGATTGTCCCTTCTCCTTTTTATTTTTAATTTGTTTATGACACCTCCAACATTTGTTTCCAGAATTTCCTTTCTGAAAAGTTCAGATATTTTCATAAAAATTCTTGAAGGTTTAATCTAGATGATTTTGGTCCCGGTCACTTTCAAATCTTTTTGGTCTATCACGAATTCATGAGGCACCTTGGGATCGAAATTTGCATATCTCATCTTGTGTACAGTCAACGTTCTCATGGGTTTTTCCTCCAATTCGAGGAAGGAAAGATTAATCACACCATCGCATTCAAAGGATTCCCCGTTCCCCGTATCTATCCTTTCTCCATGGGTCTCGCACAGAAGGAGAGAGCAGGTCATGGATTTCAGGTGCTTCACAAGTTCAGAGAAATGAAGCCTGTATGACTTCTCACTTTCTGCAAATATGAGAAGTTTGTTTACGTTATCTATCACAAGCCTGTCTATTTTTGGGTACGAAGCAACTATATCTATGAACTTCTTCATGGTTATATTCTCCCCCAAGGGTATGTATTCTATTGCCAGATTTTTTCCCAGATATTTTTCCGCGTTTTCCAGGGATTTTATTCCCTTACACGCCCTTAGCAGTTCTTCCTTGGTCTCGTTAAGTGATACGTAGCAACATTTTTCCTTTTTCATGATACCTTCCATCAGGAATTTGAGAGCGAAAAGGGTTTTTCCTGAGCCCGGTCCGCCGGAGACAAGGATCTTGGTTTTCAAGGGAAACCCTCCCCCGAGCAACTTGTCCAGTTTCTTTATACCGCTAGTTACCTTCATACTCACACCTCTTTGAACACAGGTATACCCAGATTTGATTTTTTAAGTTTTATGAAAAGGAAAACCTCATCACCCACATGGAATGTCTTTGCAGGAACCTTTTTAACAAGTTCTCTTATTTCGAACTTTTCAAGGATTTTTTTGGGGAGCATGATTCTGTTGCTGTTTCCCAGTTTTCCTGTTGTAAGAGGACGGTCCAGAAAATTAGAACTTGTAGGGAGCAGCAATAGGTTTGAGGTGTTATTTCCAAGGAGCCTGTATTCTTCCTCCGATACCTTTAAATTAACTATTATATCGTCTTTTTTCATGTCAATAGAACTGATTTCGGCCATAAAGTTATATATTTAGGCAAGATATTTAAACCTTTCTGTATTTCTGTGACCAAAATATATGAAATTTAAGTCCATATATCATTGGTATCTTCTTCTGTTTCCAGAACTATCCCGAATTTTGAGAAGAAGGTGAAGCATTTGGGACAGAAAAATGCCTGTGGTTTTTTGTTCCATAGTTTTCCAGAAGTCCCGCAAACAGGACATTTGTATTCGGACAGCATGAACACACCTATGAGTGTTTAAATAAACTTAGTGTTCCCAACCTTTAAATTGTTTTTTTCGGCAAATTCGAGCATTTCGAGCCTTTTTCTCCTGCCTACACCGCCTGCTATTATCGCTATCTCTTCTCTGGGATTTATCTTCTCCATATCCTTTATGTTTCTTACAACAACCTCCCTGTATCCTTCCCTGGTCAGACCGCGAACTTCAGAGGGCGATCCGTAACCTGGGCCGGGAAGTTTCCCTTTTGCCTTCTCCTGCCTGCGCAGTTTTGAGTGCAATCCCCTGGGCTTTCTCCATTTTTTACCCAAGGCCTTCTTCCTGAACCATTCCTGCCTTTTGAACTCAGGCTTCTTTTTCTTTATTTTCTCCCTTAATTTCAGAAGTTCCTCTTTCATCCTCCACCTCTAACACGTACGGCTTTTTTGTTATGAAGCAGCCGTCTTGGAATACCCTTCTGTCGTAGCCTTTCACCTTCGTAACCTCTTCTATGCGTGCAGCCGTCTGGCCGACCTTTTCCTTCTCAACTCCCGATATAAAGATGGTGTTTTTTTCAACATCAACTTTAACGTCATCCGAGAGAAAAACGATTCTTGGTTTTCTCTCCCCCAGGAAGTTTTCTATCACGAGCTTTCCATCCTCTACCTTAAGCTTGACAGGGAAGTGGGAATAAACAAGCTTCACCTCTGCCTTCCATCCCTTGGTAACGCCCAGGAACATGTTTTTTACATGGGCTTTCCATGTCCCCATCACCGCCTTGACTTTCTTTCTTTCAATGTCAGACGTAAGCACTATCTTTCCGTCATCCACCTTTATCTTCACATGCGGGTGTTCAAATTTCCTTTCGACTTCGCCCTTCTCTGCCTTGGCACGAACTATACGATTTTCCACCGTGACTTCAACGCCTTCGGGTATTTCAATCTCTTCCTTCAGCATGTTTCTTGCCTCTGGCTATAAATTATCTTTAGATTTATAAAGAAGCATATTTAAGTTTATTTCTTTTTGCCCTTCTTTGCGCGCCCTTTCACAGGCCTTTTGGCAGTTTTCCCTGTCTTGGTTTTTTTAGTTTTGGTCTTTGGCCTCTTGGATTTCTTCAGGGTCTTGGCTTTCTTAACGCCTTTCTTCGCTGTTTTTTTCACGGGTTTTTTTGCTGGCTTCCTGACAACTTTTTTTGCAGACTTTTCTGCCCTTTTCTCTGGCTTTCTTTCATACCCTTTCTCCTTCTCCGGCCTCTTTTCTTCCTTCTCGGGCTTCGGTTCAGGCCTGCCTCTGGGTATCCTCCCTACCAATTCGAAGGCCCCTGTCCCCATGGGTATCAGCTGGTTCATAATTATGTTCTCCACATGCCCCTTCATGGGATCTTTCAATCCATTTATTGAAGCCGATATAATATGTTTCTTTGTCTCCTCAAAAGCCATCCTGGCAAGAACAGAGTCCTTGTTTCCTGCTATTCCATATCTGCCTATGCCCATTATCTTTCCGGTAGAGGTCATCAGATCGGCAAGTACAGAAACATATCTTATGTTCACACCGAGGCCCTGCTCGCTGATCGTGTCTACGGCCTCATTTATTATGGAGTTTCTGGCAGCTTCTATACCCAAGGCATCGCATATTTCAAATGGATTATTGCATACCGTCCTGCTTGCATCAACACCTTCTATATCAAAAACTTTCTTGAGGTTTGAACCGAGCGTGCTTATGAACCATTCCCCTTTCTCATCCTTGCTGACAATCACATGCGAAACCCCTTTTACTCCCTTTATGTGGGATTCGAGAAGCTTGTATTTGATCTTGTGAAGGTTAACGTTCTCTGTCTTTTTTGAAACGGCCACAAGTTCATTGCCCTTTATTTCACACTCTATGTTTTTCAGTTTTATGTGCTTTATCAAGTCCCTGGGCTCGAGATTGAATTTCTTGAGTTTTGCCGAATCAAGCAAGCATCTCACGGTGAGGTTTATGAGGTCTATCACATTGCTCACAACAAAATCCCTGAGCTTCACCTCTTTTATCTTTTTCGCGACTTCTATGGCCTTGCCTTCGGTCTGGTAGCCACCCTTCAGGTAAATTGTCATGCTCGGGGTTTCCGGCTCCTTCTTTGCATCAAATATCTCTATCAGTCTTGGGAGACCCAAGGTAACCTGTATGCCAGCGGTTCCAGCAAAATGGTAGGTTCGCATTGTCATCTGTGTGGCAGGTTCCGAGAGCGACTGTGCAGTTACAACGCCTACTGCCTCCTCCGGGTCGTAAAGTGACTTGATGTAGAATTCCCTGACCCTTTCCATTATCTCCTTTGCATTGTTCTCAGGAATGTTCTTTTCTCTGACGTAATCCTCCACTTCCTTCCTTATCTTTGGCGGTAGTTCTATATCCATGCTATCATCCATACATAATGTGGTCTTTCCAGTTCAAATTTCCCCAGTCTGATTTTGTCGTATCTATGCCGTCTTCCCCTGCAAAAAACTGTATTATATTGCTACTGGAATCCCTTATGGTGAGGTCCATCATCACCTTCAAGTCTTGTAGGGAATTCATGAGCCTTCTTTGCATATAACCGGATTTTCTCGTTCGCAGGGATTTGTCCATGAGACCTTCCCTTCCGTTCATCACGTTCCAGAAAAACTCGAAGGGCGTGAGCCCCTGTTTGAAGCCCCTCGCCACGAAACCATGTGCAGCCGGGGAAAGGTCTCCTTGTTTGAAATGGGGCGTTATTCTGTTAAGGTAACCCCGCTGTATCCTTTTACCAAGTATAGTCTCGGATCCTACGACCGCGGCCATCTGTGTTGTGTTTATGTTTGAACCCTTCGCGCCTGAACGTGACATGTGTATGATATCGCTCTCCTTTATGTTCTTTATCACTATGTCGCTTACCCTGTTCAGCCCTTCAGCAAGAACCGAAAGTATCTGGGTTTCTAAGGACTCTTCAGTTGTCATGCCTGGAAGAGCCTTCATCTTACCTTTGTTAAATTTAACAACAAGGTTATTTGCCTCCTTCTCCGCATTTTCAATCTCCCTCTGTATCTTTCTGTGGACGTTCGGGGGGAGATCAAGGTCAGAAATCCCTATCGAAAACCCTCTGGTCATGAGATAGGAAACAGCCAGCTTTCCTAGGTTGTCTATGAAGTCCTTGAGCCTGTCCTCGTCCACTATTCTTCTCACCTTGTTTAACAACTTTCCCTTGAAAGCTCCGACGGCGTTGCTGTCCAACACGCCTGTCTTTAGCTCGCCATTTCTGATAGAAACCCAAGCGTCATAGGAACATTTCTCCTTCAGGCACTCATCACAATCCCTGCAGGCACTTGCCTTGAATTCCATATTCAATTCTTTGGGCAGCATGAGACTCATGAGCTCTTTGCCTGTGAACCTTTCCTTGTCAGGCAGGTCCATATCAAGCCCTGCCATTGCGAACAACTGAGAAGCTTCTTCCTTTGTGAAGACCGTCCCCTTCCGGCTCAGCAGGTATGCCCCTGAAATCTGGTCAAGATCCAGACCGACCAAGGGACCCCCAAACCTGGGGGATATTATGTTGTTCTTTACATCCATTATCATGGAGGCCTCGACCCTCGCCTCCTCTGACTGCAACGCATGTATGTTCATTTCGTCCCCGTCGAAATCCGCGTTGTAAGGTGCGCACACGCTCGGGTTCATGCGGAATGTCCTGTAAGGCACAATCTTCGCACGGTGAACCATTATTGAAACCCTGTGAAGCGATGGCTGACGATTGAAGAGGAGGATGTCGCCATCCCGCAACTGTCTGTCAGCACCCCATCCAACACCCAGACCTTTTACGAGATCGCTCTTGTTTTCCTCGGTGACCTTTATCTTCCTGCCGTCGGGCCTTGTGAGGTAGTTTACCTCGCCTTTCCTTATCAGCTCCTTTATTTTTTTGATGTTTAACTTTGTGATCATCTCCGGTATGGTCAGCTCTTTCGCAACAATCTCAGGAACTCCGACCTCATTTATTGAAATCGTGGGGTCTGGCGAAATGACCGTTCGGGACGAGAAGTTAACCCTCTTGCCAAGAAGGTTCCCCCTTATTCTCCCCTCCTTTGCCTTCAATCGCTGTATTATCCCCTTCAAAGGCCTTCCGGACCTGTGCCTTGCCTGCGGAACTCCTGTTAGCTCGTTGTCAAAATAGGTTGCAATGTGGTATTGCGAAAGTTCCCACAAATCATTCAAAATGAATTCGGGTGCCCCTATATCTATGTTCTCTTTGAGCGACTGGTTTATTCTGACTATATCGACCAGTTTGTGCGTGAGATCATCCTCCGAACGTTCGCCTGTTTCCAGCGTAATGCTCGGCCTCATGGTCACGGGCGGTATGGGGAAAAGTGTGAGTATCAGCCATTCAGGTCTCCCTCCGTTGAAACCTATTTTCTTCAATTCTTCGTCCGGTATCCTTTCAAACCACTCTCTTATCTGCGTGGGGTTGAGCTCCTCCTTTCCCAGATAATAGGTATACGGCTTGACGAAGCTTAGTTTTTTTGTCTGCTTTCCGCAGTGCGGACATTTTTTCAGGGGGCTTTTTGCGACCTGATCAAGAGATTTTGGATTTCTGGAAAGCAGTTTCCCGCATTTGCTGCACGTCGCCTTCAAGAGCTGGTATACGTGTTTGGTATAGAGGACATGAATAACAGGTCTTGCCAGTTCGAGGTAACCGAAGTGACCAGGACAATCTCCTATGCTCGCACCGCACGTTCTGCACCTCAGGCCGGGGTCAACAACACCCATCCTTGGATCCATCACCCCTCCATCCACAGGATACCCATCCGCATCGTAGAGGTCGGAAGTGACGACACGTACGGTAGCCAAGGATTTTATCATTTCAGGTGAAAGTATACCAAATTCCATTGAACTTATCTTGGACGTATTCATATTTCCACCACATTTAGTTTCGGGTAAACGCAGCTTGATTTCAGTTCATCGAGTGTGAGTTTGAAGGCATATGAAGTCCCCACCCAGATAATTTTCGAATCTTTGCAGAGCGGGCAGTGTGTCCTGTTCTTGGTCTTGTCATATATTGCTATCAGGCCGCATGATTGGCATATGGGTATGTTTGTTTCATCTGATGAAAACCTTTCCTTGAGCGTGAGGGCGGCACCGTGACCCACCAAGCACTGCTGTTCCATCTCACCCAATCGAAGACCTCCCCTCTTCGAACGTCCCTCTGTCGGCTGCCTTGTAAGAAGGGTGACAGGGCCTTTCGACCTCGCATGTATCTTGTCAGCGACCATGTGATCCAATTTCATGTAGTAGGCAAGACCTGTGAAAATCATAACTTCATATGCCTTGCCTGTTCTTCCATCGTAGAGCATTTCTTTCCCGTCATCCCTGAATCCAAGTTTGGCCATGCCCTTTCGTATGTCATTTTCTTTGATTCCACTGAAGGAAGAGCCATCAATCCTTTCTCCGTTAAGTGCCCCGAACTTGGAGGCTATCATCTCCAAGAGCTGGCTGACCGTCATCCTGGAAGGGATGCCGTGGGGATTGAAAATTATGTCAGGGACGACACCATCCTTTGTAAACGGCATATCTTCATGCGGGACTAAAAGGGACGTCACGCCCTTCTGACCATGCCTTGTGGCAAATTTATCTCCGAGTTCAGGTATCCTCTCGTCCCTTATCTTTATCTTGAACACCTGTTCGCCGTTGGTACTTTCGGTTATAATGACCTTGTCTACAATTCCCTTCTCGCCATACCTTACCGTTATGGACGACTCCCGCTTGTTTTCGATATCTGTTGTGAAATCACCTCCTGTCAGAAAACGGAGGGGGGAAGTTTTGCCCACCAGAACAGAATCCGAATCAACGACCGTCTCCGGATATATAATCCCGTCCTCGGGTATATCCTTGTAGGCCTCATCGCCTCTGTATCCCTTTATCCCGGGTTCGGGAACGCCTATGATGTCTTCCTGCCCACCCCAGTAACGTTTTTTCATGGTTTCGTATGTCCTGAAGTAGAAAGATCTGAACATCCCCCTTTCCAAAGAGGATTTGTTTAGAACCACGGCGTCGTTCATGTTGAAACCGTCCCAGCACATCACTGCGACTACTATGTTCTGCCCATATGGGTGATTTTTCATAATCATGTCCGTCTTCGTTGCAACCAAAGGGGCTTGGGGATAGACCAGTATATTGAATTTGGTATCGGTCCTTATCAGAAAGTTGCTCACAGGCGCCCCTATGGCCTGCCCTACCATTTTTGCCCCGTAATTTATCCTGTCCCCTCTGTTATATTCTGCAAAGGGAGTTAAACTCGCCGAAATTCCCAAGATAAGGATGGGGTTAAGTTCCAGGTGAGTATGTTCCTTTGTCAGGTTTTTATAATCTATTGCTATGTACGCCCTTTCTTCTTCCTCTGCGTCCAAATACTCTACTATGCCATGCTTGATGAGGTAGTTCCACGTGATTTTGCCTGCCTCTAGCTTACGTATATGCTCATTTGTGAGTTTCGGTTTTCCGTTTTCAACAATTATTAAAGGTCTCCTTGCCCTTCCTGAGTCAGTGTTTATTCGTACCTCGTTGAATTCAGGATGGTAGGAGATGTTAAGCTCATCTGGTATTATTCCATGCCTTCTTTTCTTTCGGATGCCCTTTACGAATTCGAGGGGTTTCCCTGTAGTTCCTACAAAATTCCCATTGAAATATATGTCTGCCCTTTCCTTTGCCTTCCCCTTCTTGGTTTTCTTTGGTTTCCTTTTCATCATATCTCCTTTATCTGTAGGGCAGCCAGCAACTCCTTTTCATTCTTTTCAGGTATACCTGGTGTTATTTCGCCGAGGAGGGCGAGATGTTTCCTCAAACCTATCGAAGAACCTTCAGGTGTTTCTGCCGGACAGAGCCTCCCCCATTCTGTTGGATGGACCTGTCTTGCAAGGAAATGTTCCTGCGTCGATGTTAAGGGTGAAAGGACCGAACGCAGATGAGAGATGGTCTTAATGTAAGAGCTCCTGTCCAGCCTCTGTGAAACCCCCGTCCTTCCACCTATCCATGTCCCGGTCGCCAAGGATGAAAGTATCTGTTTCGTGACGGTGTTCGCCTCTATTATCGATTGCACAAGTGGGGTTTTACCGCGCTTGATAAGCTTCTGGTAATTATAGGTCATTTTTGCTATCAGCCCCCATCTTCCCAGAAGGATTGATCTGAAGAGCTGCTCAAAAAGTTCACCTGACATGAGCAGGCGCTTGTTTGCGTAATGATCTATATCATCCTTCGGTGAAAGACCCAGCTTGACATGAATGCACTTCCTTATAATTCTTGCCAGGTATTTGTACTTACGTGACCTGTCGCCCACGTCCTGTCCGAGGTGGGGAAGTAGATATCTGTCAAGAATCTGGCTGATCCTTTCCTTAACGTAATCTTTCGAGACTTTCAATTTCCTTCCCATGAAATCAAATGCTTCCTCTGTTGTTATAACATCAGTTTCGTAGAGGTTGGTGTAGAACTCGTTAAGTATCCTGTCTTGGTTTGATATGAGCGAGCAAAGTTCCTTGTCGTTCTCCAGGCCAAGTGCCTTCAGCAGAACCACAATCGGAAGTTTCTTGATATTCGCAAAAGATATTGTTATTTCCCCGTCAGGTTTCATTTCTATCAGATGTCTCTGTCTGAATCCAGACTTCTCGGAATTTATTCTTACACTCAGCCCTCCCTCATCCGTTCGTTCGAATATAGGTTTGTTGGAGGCGATTTCCTCTATAAGGACGAGAACCCTTTCAGTCCCGTTTATTATGAAGTAGCCGCCGGGGTCATTCGGGTCCTCCCCTGCCTCCAAAAGTTCATTTTCATCCAGTCCTGAGAGCATGCAAATCTTTGATCTGACCATTATGGGCAGGTCACCTATGTGAACTTTTTCGGACTTTTCCTGCACACCGCTGAAAACAGGGGTTATGGTAACATAAACAGGGGCCATGTATGAAAGGTTCCTTATTCTTGCCTCGTTGGGGTGAATTTCCCTTGTCGAACCGTCTGCCTCGTTCACATAGGGCCTTCCTATGTCAACTTCTCCGAATTTCAGTTTGAGTTCTCCTGAATCCTGTACGACTTTTACTGTTCCTACTTCATCAATTATTTTTTGCAGACCAAACTCTATGAAGTTGTTGAATGATTCTATTTGGTATTTCACCCACTCCCGTTCCTCCTCAAAGCTCTTTACAAACGTTACGAAAGACATACCTACACCTACTATATGCGTGAATTTTTATTCACCAACAACGATTCTGTAATAGACAGATTCACCGCTTACCTCGGATGATCTCACTATCTCTAGAACATCCCCTATTTTTGCTCCCAGCTTCTTAACAACGGGGTCCGATTCAAAAATCTTGGGTAAATGAGCTTCTGTTGTCCGAAACTTTTCCAAAACCTGTTTCTTTTCATCCTCTGAAAGAACCCTGAATTTCGGAACCAGTTTATGTTCAAATATGTCTATGTGACCACCCTTTAACTCTCCTGGCTAAACAGCCGATCGGAGTTAATCCCGACAGGTAATTAATAATATATCAAATATAAGTTAAATAGATTATCCAAACATTTAAATACTTTTCGGTGTGGGCGGGTATGAATAGCCTTTCTCCTTAGTCCGCCACATGTTCAGGCAACTACCGCCAAAAACATGGAAATGAACAGCAATGGGCCCGACGGGACTTTCACGGACCTTTTGGGTGGCGAGACTTTTGGAACTTTCGATAGACGCATACCGTGTATGCGTCATACGTCCTTTTCAACTCCCGGAAAAGGTTCGCTTCGAACCCGCGACACCCAGATATCTCCAAGTCACAGAGCGTTTGGCTCTCTTAATATCTGAGTCTTTCGCTTTTTTGGACGAAGCAGGTTAAACCTGCTTCATTTATCTCTAAGAGTCTGGTGCTCTACCAGCTGAGCTACGGGCCCAAGCTGTCAATTGCTGCTTTTGAAAGACGCAGGCTTTGCCTACGTCCTTCGCTAGTTTCGAAAGACGAACATTGTGTCTGCGTCAGACTATTTGAAAATTAATAATTTGTTTTAATTTAAATATGTTCACAGTTTATCAGCCACAGAAGTAATGATGTTGTTTATCGCTTTCTTCCCGTCTTTGAGGACAGGTTCTCCGTGTCCTGGCAGTATGATTTCTACATCAAGCTGCGAAAGCCTCTCTATCGACTTCTCGAGATCTGCTTCATTCCCACCCGGAAGGTCTGTTCTGCCCACACCATCGGAGAATATCGTATCGCCCGATATCAAAATCTTGTCTTTCGGGTCGAAGAGACATACAGAACCAGGGGTGTGCCCAGGTGAATGAATAACCCTGAATCCAAAGACCTCGTCTTCATCTTTCAGTTTCTTTTCAACTTTCATGGGCTTCATGTTACCATTGAAGTACATGGCATTGCTCATCTCCGCGTCCCCTTTTTCAAGGACATCTGCATCTTTCTCATGTATGTGTATTTTTGCGTTTTTGAAGAAGCCGTTGCCTCCTATATGATCCCAGTGCATATGCGTGTTCACGATGTTACCTATGTTGTCAAAATCCAGATTAAGTTTTTTGAATATTTCGTAGAGTCGAACGAAGTTTGACCCTGTGCCGGAATCAACAATCGTGTTGCCGTCAATAAGGTATATATTGGAATCGAGATCGGAAATGTTAATCATTATAATTCTGCTATTGATTTTCTTGACGAACTCCAACCCCATATTATAAATTTGTTTGTAAAAGGATTTAAAGGAATAGTGAACATTAAACCAAGAATTTAAATCTAGTTTGTTCCATATGTGAATTTTTCAAAATTAGAGCATGAACTTGAGAAGGATTTCAATTATTATAATGGCTATTGCAACTCCTATAACGTGTTCCGGCTTGAGTTTTATCTGTTCCTCTGACTCCTCGAAGTAGCGGATCAGACCTGCGGTCGACTGCGGCATCATGGCCTTCGGTTTTTTCGGCATGCTATCACATTATAATTTTGGAGGGGGTTTTAAATATTTAACAGCTTTTCCAGGTGCTGAAAAGGCGAACAAAATGTTGTGCTGGGCATAGCCCATTTTCTGTCATCCCGCAGGATTTGACTCCTGAACGAGGCGATAGCATTTTTCTGACTCGTTCCCTGTTCATTTTGAACGGGAACTTTCATCCGCGCCGCACACACTATCTCACCCTTACGCTTCTTCTTCGCTCATCCTTCGACAGACGACCTGAGTAATCGAATCAAGTCGTCAATCGTCAGTTACGAAATCATTGCTCCAAAGCGAAGGTTTATTTCTGCGTGCGTGCACATCCTCTCGGATGTTGCATCTCTGCAAGGCACTTCGATGGATGTATGGAAC
The DNA here is from genome assembly GCA_964613955.1 of uncultured archaeon. Lineage (GTDB taxonomy): Archaea > Aenigmatarchaeota > Aenigmatarchaeia > QMZP01 > QMZT01 > CS3-C152. Next base: position 39,494 of record CAZTJN010000006.1, read on the forward strand.
TTGCCTCCCCGGGCCCTTTACATGAGCTTCCGCGTCAGCAAAAGCGTCTACGGAAACACACAAGAGCCCAAGGACAGCTATCTGCCCAGCTCAACAAGATTTTTTGGATTTGTGGGTTTAAAAAGGTTATTCGCTGGCTCGCTGGCTTTAGAACAACTGCGTTAAGAGAACACCCGTTATTATCAAAATTATCCCGGCTGCTTTCTGCACGGTTACACTTCTGTCAAATCTCTCCTTTATAATGTAAGGGAAAAATCTCGTAAAGATTATTGCAAAAAGGAAAGTAAAAGCCAATTGCATATTTCCTGCTGCCTCCACCAAGGTAACAGGACCGAGGCTTATTGCAAAATAGTTGAAAATGAAAGCCATAACAGACACCACGGCATTCATTAATATAATTAACTTATCTTTCCTGCCCAGAATCTTTATGTAGAATTTAGTTTCCTTTCTTGTCTTCTTTGAAAGAAGTAAAGAGGATATTATCAATGTTTGCAGCGCCCATACCAAAAAGAAAGTACTCCAGTATTCAACATTCGTTAGAACGTGCTTCATTATCACATAAGATATGGCATACAGTAAGCTGGAAAAAACAACAAGCAGAAAAACCCTTTCAATCTTAAACAATCTGGTCAGGCGTGCTGCTGATATCACAAGCCCACCAATGATAAGAACAACAAACCCGAGGTAATCAAAAAATCCTAGGACTTCTCTTATGAAGAAAAATGAAAGGAATAAAACAAATATCGGGATGAATTGGAAAATGGGGATTGTTCTGGAAATTTCTCCTATCTGTATTGCATGATAATAGATTAGCAGGCCGCCCGCTGCAAATATACTCGCTAGCAATATCCATACAAGGAACCCTGCAGATGGCAAAGAAAGTGTCACGAATGGGAAAATGAAAATAAGAGGTGCCAACGAACTTGTCCTTATCAAGATAGTCATTACCAGTGGTTTTTTGATCCTTTTATCTATTAGATATTTATCCGCTATGTTGCTGATACTCCACATTAACGTGGCAAAAAGAACGAAGTATATCCAGTCCATCTATATATTTTCGGCTGGGCGGTTAAAAAATAAAAGAAACAAGCACCAAGACCTTTTGACCAGGGCAACAAAAAATTATTGTCCCTGAATCTTGGGGCTTAACAGCCTTACCTTTTGGCCAAGTCTTGGAACTTTCAATTAAAGATTGAAAATAAGCTTTTTAAGTATTTCTGTTGGAGAACATAGATTTTTGGAAATATACATACAAAAGAATTCTTGGATATACACCTCCGCATATATATACAACCTACAGCTTATTTTCAAGTAAATGGAGGTGTAAATATAAAATTTAAGAAAAAGGGCAGTCTTGCCAGATCAAAGGAGGGATATCTTCTTCTTGTGGATGAGAATAAAAGGGCATACAAGGTTGACGAAGTTGTCGTGCTTATATGGACCATGTGCGATGGGAAACATGAAACCAAGGAAATAGTGGAGGATTTCTGTTCAAAAATTGGCGAGAAAGCCCCGAAAGAAGAGATCGAGAAGGCAGTTTTAGATATAACCCAGGAACTTGAAAAGCTCGGCCTTATTGAGAGGACAGGGAACACTAAAAAGAAGCCCGAAAAAACAGAAGGGAAGAAAAAGTAGAGGTTTTCTGGGCTGGAAAACAAAATGTTCTGAATACGGATTCGATACAGCTTGGGCTATGTATGTTTTTTGGTCAACCAAGAAGTGAGCGATATGCAGACTTGCGTCTGTTTTTGATTGAAGTTTCTAAATAAAAAGATTAGGCGAGTTGTCCTTTTAACTAGGATCCGTCAGGGGATTGGGG
>CAZTJN010000007.1:0-15325 GCA_964613955.1 uncultured archaeon
TCTGGGGGCTTGAACAGCTTCCGCAGGTTGAGAACGACCCCGAATTGTTTGTCTGGATGTTGATTACCGCACCGCTCGCCGCCGCGGTTACCTCCACCTTAGCGATTACCTGCTGAACCAACCTGTAGGCCGGGAGGCTGTCGTTCCAAGAGTTCACGGTGACAAACTCATCCTTATCAACACTTACCACATCTCCGTCAGAGGCGCTGACAGAGGTTGTCACATCGCTGCTGTCTGAATGCACCGCATCGGTTGGTATCCACACGTCCGTTGTGGGTGCGTCGCTGGCAATCACCCATTCCCTGGATTCCTCCCAGTTTCCGATTTCCAGCGGGCCGAGCGTGAAGAGGTAAGGGGAGGTATCAGGGGCGTCGAATTCGTACGCTAGATTGTAAGTTTCGCCTGCCCTGAATTTTTTGTTCCACATCAGAGTTTTCGTGTCCCCAGAAGTTGTTACAGCAATACCTTTCTCAGGCGTTATTGCGAACGAAGATGGAACGTGCTCCCTTATTTCCCCTTCGTAATCTTTGTTTGCCTTTATTTTGAAACTCATCTGGTATTTTGCGGGCGGGTAGATTCTGGTCGGTCCGTCCCTTTCAACATCGAAATTCACGTGTTTCCTGACCTCGAACGCGTCCGTTATGCTTCTCTCCCCATCCCCTGTTTTCGCTGTGAGTTTCATGGCGTAGGTCCCTTCCCCGCCAACACTGTAGTATGCGTAGTAATCGGGAAGGTTCGTCACCCCGTAAACTTCGCACTCCTCCGAAACCTTTATCGTACCGTCAGATGTGGTCAGGGTGGTTGTCCCTCCATTCGGGTCGGTTATTTCGAGCGTGACATCCGCGTCGCAGACCATGTGCCCGCTGCTATCGAGAACCGCTATTCCTATGAACGCTTTCTCATTTTCAAGGTATACGGACTTGTGTGTGTTTATGGCGAGGATGCCCCAAAGGAATTCCTCTTCCCTTTCAAAGGTCTCGTTTCCTTCCGTTACACGTGTCTTTATCTTGTACAAACCTGGTCTGAACATCCTTGGTTTGGAGAGCTCTATCTCAAATTCCCCTACTCCTGTTTTCTTCCAGTTCATTTCCACCTTCACGGGTTTTTTGTCAGGACCATAGACATACGCGTTCAGACTTTTTGGCAGCGAGCCCTCTTCTACAACTTCTCCTGCCATGGAAAACAATTTCTTTGAAATCAGCCTGAACCTCGGCTTCTCGTTCATTGCAAAACTTCTTTTTTCAGATAAGAATTCAGTTATCCTTTCTATAAATGACCTGGAAACTGATTCGTTTGTCCCGGTCGTGTTGCTTGTTAAGTTTTCGGTTGTTACGTTCAATTCGCGTTCCACAAAGGTCATGTTCCTTGTCATTTCCGTTATATTCAGCTCCTCCTCCAAAAACGGCCTTTGAAGTGTTTCGTTGGTTGCATTTTCACTTTCCAAGAACGTTCTGTTTTCTGCTATTTCCGGTATCAGTTCTTCCTTTGTTACGTTTGCCTCAACGAAATCCCTGCACACGTCCCATACGTATTTTCCCTGAATGACTGATTCGTTGGCTTCTGTTATGTTTGTGGTGTTTTCAGGCCTGTATTCCATGAATATCCTGTTGCACTGGCTTGCGGCAAAGGATTCTATGTAGAATGTACGGTTGTATGTGGTCCCGTCAAATTCAACTATCGCTAGGTAACTCCCATGCGGGAAGCCAAGCAGGTTAAGTTCGTATTCACCCTTGCTGTCCGTCTGGAAGGTGACGTTGCCTTTTGGTGAAATGGACCTGTTCTCAGGGTTTATGAGTATCATGCTGAAATTCGTAAGTGGCGGACCATTTATCTGAAGGATTGTTAGGTTTTCCATATAGTCCTTTATCACAGACATCTCGAATTTTCGTGTTTCTGTCATATTCATGGTTGCGTTGGTCGTGTTCTCTCTTACGCTTCCGTTTATGATTGTTTCGTTTGCGATTCCCCCGGTATTGGCTGTTATGCCCGTAACCAGAAATATCGTTGTCGCGAGGAAGAGAAACAACAAAAAGACGAGCCCGATATTGTTAAGACCGCAGGAGGATTTTCTTTTGTTCAGTTTCAACCATTTACTGTTTTTCCTGTTATTTGGGTAATGAAGCTTCGCCTTTCCCACCTCGCGGACCGCGATCTTCCCTGTCGCCTCAAGAACCGCGAGATATTTGGAAGCAGTCATTCTGTTTATTCCAAGAAAATTCGCTACTTCTTCTATGCTCAGCCCGTAGTTGTGTTTGGAAAGGAGTCTTAGTATCTTTTCCTTTGTTCCTTCCCCACCCATCAAGAACCCCATTAATTTTTGATTATATATTATTTATTGTTTACTGATTATAAATGATTATTATTAATGATTATTATTTATGCTTTTTGACCTAGTCAGAATGCGGCGTTCAAAAGGTTGGGAATATTTAGACATAATTATTTATAGAGATAAGGTGAATAGTCACATAATTAGTAATATTAAAAATACGGAGGTATTTTATGAGGCTAAAAGCAGTTTTAGTAACACTCTTTTTGGTTTTCTTAGTGATAGGATTAGCTAACATAGGTTACGCAAAACCGAACAAGCCAGACAAGCCACCAAAGCAACCAAGGTCAAAGTGCGACTACGATGGTATATGTGAACCAGGGGAGAAGGAAGACTGCCCGGACTGCCAAGGCGGTGAAGAACCAGGACCAACAGCGTTACAATTAGACCATACAGGATTGCAGATAGTTTCAGGGTCGGAGGTGACAGATACGAAAGTGTATCACATAAAGTACATGAACGGTGTATACAACAACACGTGGAACAGTATCGTGAATGACCATGTGACATTCGCAACAAGCATAGGAGACGTTGACAATGACGGAAACAAGGAGATTACCACAGTGATGAATTGCAGGAAAACTACAGGCCCGCCAAGCCAAAGGGTTTCCTACCAGAAAATATTCGTTTATGAAGATGGCTCAACGGGTGAAGCGAACTACACGAGCCATAATCTTGGATGGTCACAGAACGGCGTAAGGGACTCTATAATAGCGGACGCCGATAACGATGGTTACAACGAGATTGTGCTGGTAGAATACAAACATATAGAAATATACGAGTGGAACGGAAGTGGTTTTGAAAACTTATGGAACAGCCCTGAATACGACCATTCCATCTGGAGCGTGGACGTGGGAGACGCGGACAACGACGGGGACAACGAAGTCGTGCTTGGAATGATGACCATAGGTTCAGCGATTGTGTACGAATACCTAGGGAGCAACACCTGGGGCAATCCAGTAACCACAGAATCGATAGGTTCTTATAACATAGACTACGCAAAGGTCAGGGATGCCGATAACGACGGTGACAACGAGATAGTCGGGGGTGGAACGAGCAACAAGCTAAACGTATGGGAATACACCAATGGAAGTTACGGGAATGTGTTCTTAAGCGAAGACTTGGGAGGTTTTACCCAGGGAATAGATGCAGGGGACGTGGATGGTGATGGCAAGAACGAAGTGATTGCAGGGGCTGCAGGAGATGTAAACAAAATCTACGTGTTCAAGTACAACGAGAGTGTAGGAACCTACGAAATGATCGACTCGGTTTCCTGCTCCGGTGGGGTAGGGAGGCTCTCGACAGGAGACCTTGACAACGACAACAAGGACGAAATAGCGGCAAGTGTTTCTGGAATAACAGTATTCGAGTATTCGCCAAACCTGAAAAGCACGTACAACTTCGGCTACGGCGGTTACCTAGAAGTTAGCTAAAACTACCTTTTCTTTTTTCCCTTTTTATCAAAAAGAAAGAAAAAAGGGTTTATTTTTGCTTATTCACCCCAAGGTTTACCAAGGCATATCGCAGCATCCGCAGCAAAACTTGTCATTACAGCCTGTATACCACTCTGGGTTCATCTCGAACTCATTGCAGCAGTATTCACAGCCGTATACATCTGCCCAGCAAGGTGCCGAGTTACCAGGTACGCAGCACCCGTTGTTGGGTAGTATAACTAAAACCCCACGTGGTGGCTTAAGAGGTATTACTTTTCCATGTCCTGTGAAAGAGCTCAGTGAAACCACTAGCATCGCCGCTATCAAACCAAAAACCAGAATGGATTTCTTTTTCATCTTTTAACCCCCCCTTAATAATAATATTTGTGTTGTTCATTTATAAATGTTTAAACATTGGTTTAAACGTGTGTTTTTTCTCCGCATTCGAGTGTTCGAGTGGCAAACTTTATATTTCCTTTATTCAAATAAGTGAAATTATGAAACTGGATTTCCCAAAAAGTCTCAGGTCAAAAATAAAAAAACTCAGGATTGAAGATGTCTTCCAAATCCTGCTTGTGGCCACCGCTGTCCTTATAGTAATTACCATTATCAATCCTAATTTTACTGCTCCCCTTTACGGTAGAAATCCTGCCCCTCTAACAGCTTACTTTGACGTCTTTGTGAGGTACGGGACATTTATCTTTATCTACTTTACTCTCATACCGATTTTAATCCTCTGGCTGGCCAAGAGGAGACTTAAGGAGAAGTGGAATCCCCGGAGCGGTTTTTTGTCCTTAGTAGCCAGTTTGTTCGTATTAACCACCATATTCTTCGTTGTGCCCGGTCCCATATACGAAAATCCATTCAACGTCCCATGGTTTGAACCTCCGACTTCCGGTGGACCCAAATTCAAAGAAATAAGGGAAACGGATCACGAATTCTGCGAAAACAGGGTAGATGTCTTTTACAAACCCACCTCACCTTGCTCGGTGGAGGATTTAAAACCAACACTCGAAACAATTAAGGATGAGCTGGAAGCCAAGGGGAGTGATGTAAAGGTTTATATCTGGTGTGCGGGTGAGAATGAAACCTCATGCGAGGAGTATAAAAGGGGCGGATACACCCAGGAAGATGTGAAAAATCTTTCTGAGGAATATGATTTAAAAACACTCCCCACGGTTGTAGTAGGATGCAAATACAATATGAGAGGGATTTTTGGAGCAGAGGATTACAAACAAATTATATGCGAAAAATTTAATGAGTGCGATTTATGAAAAGGAAAAAACTGGAAAATTACCTCATAGTTGTTTTGTCGGTAGGGCTGATCTTATTCATTGCTTGGAAGTTTAATCTTTTTGAGCTTTCGGTCCAGCAAATTGAGAAGGCGGGCATAGAAAAAAATATAGAAATTTGGATGGAAAGCGCCAAAGAAAATTTGAGAGAGGGTTTCCTTTTTATGGAGGGGGAGAATTATCTTTTCGTCAAAGGCAAATTGTCAAGCGAATGCACTGAGATTGACCCGGATTCCCACTGCCCCATAAGCATATCCGATGCCAAAATAGATGGAAATAACCTGTTTACAGACAACTTCAGATTCGCTATTCCAAGTGCAGATATTTTTCCTTACCCCGTCAATGAAGGTGTTAATGTTTTGGGATTTGCAAGCAAAAACCACAGTAAAAACGTAAGCCTGGAATTTGAAATTCTGGATTATATCCCCAACAAAGACCTGTGTAGAAGAATCCATGGCTATAACAAAACATTATGTAGCGTTAAATGGACTAAAAAGACTTTTTTGGATGAGCCAATCCCAGCAAGGAATTTGTCGGTCGAGGTGAAAGATTTTGATTATTCCTTTTGGAATAAAACCCTCAGGATTTCTTTGAGCGGGGGGATAGAAAGCGGGGAAAGACCAAACGCCACCCTGGGTGTTTACATAGATTTTGACTCGAGAAAATCTTTGATAAATGAAAGCCATCTGGAACTGGAAGATAAAAACGGGATTTATACGTTCGAATTCGACGGGTTTTTTGGTGTACATTCCCCCGAACAAAATTATTCGATCCTCTTGCTGGTCACTGGAAAAAATTCTTTCCATGCAAAGGAATGGTTCTTTGACAATGGGGAGCTTATAAATTCTGTTGTTTACGATTAGTCAACCGCAGTTCCCGTTAATAATGCAGTCAACAGAATTGCATCCAGTGGACCAACAGTTCAGCAAAGCCCTGACAAGACCGAGTTTGGGGATCTTGAAAATGATTTTTCCGATAACGAATTTTTTCTCGATTGTTTCCTCCGATATATCGTTTTTAGTCAGTTTCTCTATGTTGTCTCCCATGAAAACCGCGCGCGTTTCATTCACGTCAACCAGCCTGTGAATTATAATATCAGAACATTTGCACGTTTCAATGTCCTCACCCATGCAAAAACAGCCGGTCTTATAAGAGAGTATGTCTCCCACTTCATAGTCCGAGGTTCTCTGCTGAATGAGCATATCGCCTCCCTGGAAACCCCCGGGTAGCGGAAAACCCCTCACACACGTTAGGTTGCATCCCCTCTTTTCCCAGAATTGAACAAAGAGCGTTTCGTTCTCGTGTTTCATGCTGTTGCTTACAACGCTTATGAAGTCAAAACCGAGATAGCCTAAAACCAAAATAAAAACAATCCCTATCCACGCTATGATTAGTATCCAAATTCTGTAATCCATAAAATCTTATTAAGGACAGCGTTTTAAAAAGTATAAAGATACCCACGGCTTTGGACAAAATTGGCTAATACCCCTCCATGCGGGCAAGGTTTTGTCTAAATAAATAGACAATAATGTTTAAATACTTATACATATATATAATAATTAAACTTTTGCGATTTTTAAGATTAACATTTCCATCACACCTCCTGTGTTTATCTTGCACTTGAACTTTTCGTAAAGCCATTTCACAAAGGAATTGAGGCTTTCCATTATGACGTCCCTGCATGCCCTGCCAATGGTCTTGGCATCTATCCACCTCCCAAGTTTGCCTATAGCGGCACCAAGCTTCAATAAACTGTAGGCGACAAAGACGAGGTACCAATGCCTCATGATACCCTTGAGATTTCTCACCTGATAGCCTTCAAAGCCCAGGTTCTGCTTGGCCTCCTTGTAGAAGGCGTCTATGGTGGACCTCTTCAGGTATGTCTTCAGGATACGCCTCTCCTCCCAGTTGAGCTCATTCGTAACCAAGAACACAGGCTCCTTTAAACCCTTCTCATAGCTTATAAGCATCCTTACTTTTCCCAGTTTTGACAGCTTTGTAACAAAGGTGTGTGTCCTGTACACCTTCCTTTTTATCTCTACTGTGTTAAAACAATTGGCTTCAATGGTTTTGGCAAACTCCTTGATTGGAATGTATTTCCCTTTAACTATTACCAGCCTGTTGCTCTTTACCGGGGCAACATAAGCCTTTCCATAGCCTTTGATAACTTCTGCAACTTCTCTGCAGAGGAACCATGAGTCAAAGACAAAGGTATATACAGGTATGTTCCTTGACATGCAGTCGTGAACAAACTCTATGGCCAGCTCTATCTTTGTCCTGAATCCGTATTGCTTGGCAACTTTGCTTCCGTCTTTATGATAGAGCCTGAAGTCTATCGGATAGCTTATTTCATTGTCTGCGTAGTGGCTTGTCACAAGGTTGTGGGCAAGCACGTATTTGTGTTCCGCATGGTCATAGAATTTACCGACTCCTTCTATATTCTTTCCTGTTTTATGGCAAAGAGTGTCGTCTATGGTCACAATTCCATAATGCTTCCATTGTGTTTTTCTGTTGCGCTGAAGCAGTTCCAGCCTTTTGTCGTTCAGTGATTTTTCATCCCAGTCTGAACTAGTGAGGAACTTGTTCAGTACACTCTGGTCATTGGACTGCATGAAGACGGAGTTCATGGTATTTATGGTGTACTTATGCGAAACAATTAAACCTGTTACATATTCTTTGTAATGCTTTAGCTGCCTCCTGTAAAACAAAGGGGGAAAGAAACGGGCAGCGTTCTGTACTATCAATGGGAACTCTATAACTGGTATCATTTTCAACACCAGTTATATATTTATTGCTTCATGGAAATATAATTTTACAAAAATCGCAAAACTTCAGTAATAAGTTAGACAAACATGTTAAGTATTTTGGACGTCATCAAATCGAGGAGCGCGATAAGTCTGCTGGAGATGTTTTTATCAAGCCCCGAGAGCGAATTTTATCAGAGCGAGGTTTCTAAAAAATCGGGTCTGTCCAGAGCCACATCATTGAAATGGCTTGGCAAGTTGGTGGAACTAAACATACTTTTACGCTCAAGGAAGGCAAAAACAGTTTTTTATGAGCTGAATCTTGAGAACTCCGTGGTCAAGCAGCTTAAAATACTGCTAAATGTTGCGAAAATTTACGGCTGTTTGGGAGAATTTAGAGATACGAAGGCAGAGGTCTACCTTTACGGCTCTGTTGCAAGGGGTGAAGATACGAAAGAAAGCGACGTGGACATTCTAATTTTAGGCAAGCTGGATTCTGGCATGAAGGTAAGGTTTGCAGAAAGGGCGAAAAAAGCGACTGGCAAGGAAGTTAAATTGCTTGTGCTAACCCCGATTGAATATTCCAGTCTCATGAGGAAGGACAGGATATTTTACGAGAATGTGGAAAAAAACAAGATAAGGTTATTGTGATGGACATAAAAATGCCTTGAGAAAGGTTTTTGAAAAGGGTAAAACCGGACAAGATGGAAATAAGAAAAGAGTTGAATGAGTCAAAGAATGATATGGGGAATGCAAAAAACTCATTAAAAAACGGTAACTACAAATGGGCAATAATCCAGGCGTATTATTCCATGTTTCATTCAGCAAGAGCCGTTCTGGTGTCCAATGGCTACAGAGAGCGCAGACACTTTGCAATAACCGTTGTAATGGAACATCTGGTGAGGAGTAAAAAACTTGAGTCATATTTTGTGGATGATTTCAAGGCCGCCATCTTTGCGAGGGAAGAGGCTGATTACTCCTCGGTCTATTCCAGAGAATGGGCAGAACAGATATTGACAGCAGCAGAGGAATTTGCTGAGAGGATGAAAAAACTGGTATCCCTTTAGGGACTAGAAACGTTGATATTAGTTGTCTCGCCACGAAAGTATTTATATATTTCCTATTCAATATTCTGATTATTATGGTGAAAGAGAAAGTGGAAGTGATGGTTGAAGGCGGGAAGGCGACTGCAGCGCCTCCCCTGGGACCTGCTCTCGGTCCGCTGGGCGTTCCCATACCCAAGGTTGTGGAGGAGATAAACAGGAAAACGAGCGACCTGAAGGGCATGCAGGTTCCTGTAACGGTCATAGTTGATACTGCAACCAAGGATTTTGAAATAAAGGTTGGCTCTCCGCCCGTTGCGGCCCTCGTAAAGAAAGAATTGGGTCTGAACAAGGGCTCGAGCGAGCCGGGAAAGGTAAGAGCAGGTGATCTGGCTGATGAGCAGGTGAAAAGGATAGCATCCGCAAAGTTCGGCTCCACCGAGGACCGTTACGTTAACCAGGTTAAAGGAACTGCCCGCAGTATGGGGATAACGATTGGCCAAGGAGCGTTAACAGAGGAGGAATTAAAGGCTGTAGAGGAAGCGCACAAGAAAGCGGCCGAGGAAGCGGCGGCTGCAGAAGCAGCAACTGCTGCGGGTGCAGAAGGCGGAGAGAAACCTGCAGAAGGTGAGGAAGCGAAAGAAGAGGGAGCCAAGCCAGAAGGCAAGGAAGCGAAAGAACCAGCCGAAGAAAAGAAAGAAGAAGCAAAGGAAGAAAAATCCAAAGAGGAGAAAAAGGAATAAACCTCATATAATCATAATTTCTATGTCACCAATCTCGATGCTTTGATATGATTTCAAGATGTCTCTCGTGAAACGATGCCTTTTAAAAATTTTCTTTTTTTGCCCGTTTATCTTTACTTCCAAAGGGGTTATATGAAGTCCTGCCTGATGGCAGTTTCCTTCCCTGTCAACAACAAACAATCTGTTTAGTCCCTGATTTTCCAGGACTACTCCTTCTCCATTATTAGATAGTTTAATTGGGGGGTATGATTCATATTTCAAGGGAATTCCATATGTTCCCGGCTCGAGTTCACCGAACAACACTATCTCTCCTTTTCTTTTTACAACAACCCTGTATTGATCCATGGAGTTAATTTAAAAATTAAGCTTTTATTCCTTAATTTCCGTTCTTTCAGCAAGTTCTTTCTTTATGAGGAGGTCGGCGTTTGGTTTAGGAAGGGTCGTGATATCTCCTTTTCTGAATGGACCGTAGTTCTTCATATTTATGCCAACAAACTGCGGGACGTCACCTAAGATGGTGACAAGAACGAGTTCTTCATCTCCCTCCTCAATCTCTTCTTCCCTTTGGTTGTGGAATTCCTTTATGCAGGCTGCAACTCTCTCCAGGAATTTGCCCTCCTCAGGGGTCATATTCTCGGGGGGAACACCCGAATCCACGAAGCTGGGGGCAGAATTGAGTATCTTCCTCTCCCTGCCCTCGAAAATTTTTTTCAATCGTCTTTTAACAGAATCCAGCGCCCATTTGTCCGGCTCGATATTCACCATTTTTGATTTGTTTTGAAGATAGGTCTTTACCTGCTCGAAAAAATCTTCTGGCAGCTTTGTAAGCCCGGGTGAATTCTTCTCTTCCTCAAAAATCCTCCGGATGGTTTCGTCAGTGAGCATGGTTAATGGTTGGCGAGCAGAAATATAAAATTAAATTTCTTATTAAAACAAGTTTAATTAGTTAATTATATTATAGGTAAGTGATTAGAATGCCTATCAGACAACCGATCATTTCCGTGTTGGGACATGTGGATTCGGGGAAGACAACCCTGTTGGACAAGATTAGAGGTTCGGCTGTCGCCCCGGGGGAAGCTGGAGGAATTACACAGCACATAGGGGCATCGGAAATCCCCATCAAAAACATAATAGGAATATGCGGGGACCTCGTAAAGAAGATGGGCGTGGATGTCAAGATTCCCGGTCTCCTGTTCATTGACACGCCCGGGCATGAGGCGTTCACCACCCTTCGCAGGCGCGGAGGGAGCATAGCAGACCTAGCGATACTCGTGATAGACATAAATGAGGGCTTCCAGCCGCAAACCTCCGAAAGCCTAACGTTTCTTAAGGAGTTCAAAACTCCGTTCGTGGTTGCTGCTACGAAAATCGATCGCATAGTCGGATGGAGGTCTTCCGAGAACGCGTGCTTCCTGCCGGAGTTCAAGGAACAGGAGGAGCGCGTGCAGAACGAGGTGGAGGAGAAGCTTTATAGGATAGTAGGAGAGCTCGGAAAACTGGGATTCAAATCAGAACGTTACGACAGGGTGGACGATTTTGCAAAAGAGATATGTATCGTTCCCGTATCAGGCGTAACTGGCGAGGGTGTCCCTGACCTTCTCATGCTTTTAACAGGACTTGCCCAGAAATACCTGGAAAAGCGATTGGAAGTCTCGGAAGATATGGGGAAGGGGACTATTCTCGAGGTCAGGGAATTCAGGGGTCTGGGAACCACGATAGACGTGATACTTTACGACGGGATTGTGAGCAGGGGCGATACCCTCGTTATTGGAGGACGGGATATCGTGGTTACAAAGGTGAAGGCGTTGCTAAAACCCGAGCCTTTGAAGGAAATGAGGGTCGAACGGAAGTTCCGGTCAGTAGAAACTGTCTCGGCTGCCTCCGGCGTGAAAATATCCGCCCCGAATCTCGAAAAAGTGATAGCAGGGTCTCCTGTGAGGTTCACCAAAAACGAAAGGGATGCGGAAAAAGCGAAAGAGGACATAGAGAAAGAAATAGAGGAAGTGGAGATAGAAACCGAAAATGAAGGGGTCATACTGAAGGCGGATACGCTCGGAAGTTTGGAGGGATTGATCAAGGCCCTCAAGAATTTGGGCATCCCCATAAGGAAGGCGAAAGTAGGAAATGTTCTTAAGGCAGATGTCATGGAGAGCTCGGGGATGAAGAAACCTCTGATATTCGCCTTCCACGTTAGCGTTCTTCCGGATGCCCTGGAAGCGTCTAAAAAACTCGGCGTGAATATTTTCAAATCGGATATCATCTACAAGCTGATTGAGGACTACCAGAACTGGGAAAAAGACAGGAAGAAAAGGGAGGAAACGGAACTTCTGGACAGCGCGACGCACCCGGGGAGGATAAAGATTCTCCCGGGCTACGTATTCAGACAATCGAAACCCGCAATATTCGGGGTCGAGGTGCTTGGGGGGGTGGTGAAGCCCGGATACAAAATGAGGAAGGGGCAACAGATCGTCGGGGAGATAAAGGAACTTCAGATGGAAGGAGAGAACGTTGAAAAGGCAAAGGCGGGAGATAAAGTTGCGGTTTCCATGGATGGCGTGACTGTTGGGAGACAGATAAAAGAGGGGGATACCCTCGAGACCGTTATGAGCGAAAGGGATTTTGAGGTTCTGAAAAGGCTGAAGGCAAAGCTGCCCGAGGATGAAAGAAAGCTTCTGGAAGAATTCGAAAAGAAGTAATTTAAATCCTTCCCCCGAAAGTTAGTTATGCAATCATACGAAAAACTTTTGGATCAGGCGTTTGCAAAGCTTCCAAAAAAAACCGAAACCTCCGAAAGATTCCAGATGCCAAAAGCGAATATCCAGCCGGCTGGGGCGCGAACGATCATAACCAACTTCCTGGAAATTGCGAACGCGTTCAGGAGAAACCCCGAGCATCTGCAGAAATTTCTTCTCAAAGAGCTTGCAACCTCCGGTGAAATGAAAGGGAGCAGGCTGGTTGTGCAGGGGAGGTTCCGGTCGGAAGTTGTGAACAGGAAAATCGAACTCTACGCGAAAGAATATGTTTTCTGCCCAGACTGCGGAAAGCCGGACACAAAGTTTATCAAGGAAGACCGGTACCTTTTCCTAAAGTGCGAGGCGTGCGGCTCAAGGCATGTTGTTAAGAAAGTGTGATTGATTTTATTGCAGGCATTAGCTGCTGTTTTCGCTTAAACCTTTTGGATAAAAGGCTTACAGGAAGGGGATTTCCATGCACTGGCAAAGCTTATCCAACGTGGCCGAGCATATATTTTCGAAGTTCGCATCTATAGCAAGTACATAATCCGTTCCCTCGTAGTCAATCATGTACATCCACTGCACAGAAACCCCGGATTCATCCTCTATCATGGACTTCACTTCATCGTTTTCATACGGGGGAAGTTTTGGGTTGTATTTGAGGGCAAGTCTCGCCGCTCCTATGCAGCCTTCCGGAAGATTTTCGTCGCCGCCTATTATCCCTGACAATCCTCCGGCGGACAGGCCAAAAAGGGACGGCAAATTCTGCGCCATGCTGGGGAAGCCCCTGAAATTCAGAATGGAGAATATGATAACAAATATCAGTACACCTATTCCCAAGAGCCTGAACGGATCGGAAATCAGATGTTCCATCTTCGGCATTTCGTGTTCCACAAACTTCAGTTCGCCGTCATAAGCCCCCATAACGACCTTCGCCTTCCTTTTCCCTCTCTCGAAAAAAACCTCCCAGTCCGTTTTGACCAGTTTCGCATCCTTGAATTTGTAACCCGGGACGAATTTCCCGGCTTTCTTCCTGATTTCTTCCTCGTTCATCGGAGGGACTTTGTGTTCGACGAGGAGGCCTTCGAGCAACCCAAGCCTTTTCTTGAGTTTGCCTATCAGGGTTTTCGGGTCCGTTCTTTCAACCTTTCTCGTCATGAGGTAAAATGCCAAAGCAATTATCACAGAAACTATAACAGACCCAACGGTCACGTCAATCTGAAAGAGCCTGAGAACCGGGTCTTGGAGAAATATTATGTATCCTGAAAGAGCGATTCCGCAGACAAGGCATAGGAAACCCACGCAGAATGTAAGAACTATTTTTATCGGAAAGGCAAGGTATTTTCTGAGACCTTTCATGGAAATCGCACCGAAAAACCAAACAAGGATGAAGTAAACAACCGCCTGCATAATGCCAAGGATTTGTGGCAGCATTTCGAAGAGTCTCAGAAGGGAGGCGTCTATCATAAATAATAATTGTACTTTTTCCTATAAATTAAACCAGTTCGAAAAGCCGGATTCGTAGATTTTCGAAATTTTATCTTCTTCCGACAGATTCGCTGATATTATTTTTCATTATCCCCAGACCGAACAGTTTTTTAGTCCTGAAACAGAATTATAGATTATGTTTGAAAAATACATAATCTGCCGTACATGCGGCAGAAAATACCCGGCCCGCGAAAGGGTATTTCGCTGCGTGAAATGCAGGGGTTCTCTGGAAATGGTTTTTGATTACAAAAGGATGAAGAGGAAAGTCACTCTGAATCTCTTGAGGTCAAGAGAGTTTAATCACTCGAGATATGCGGAATTCTATCCTGTCAAAAAACTGGTCTCAATAAAGGAAGGGGGAACGCCCCTGATAAGATCAGGCAACATCGAACATATGTTCAGTCTGGATTTTCAGCTGTGGTTCAAGAACGAATCCCTGAACCCTTCCGGCTCTTTCAAGGACAGGGGCTCGTCAGTCGAGGTGGCAAAGGCCAGGGAATTCGGGGCGAAGAAGGTTGTATGTGCCTCTACAGGCAACATGGGAGCGAGCGTTTCGGCATATTCAGGGATAGCGAACCTCGAATGTTATATTTTCACCCCTGAAGACGCTGTCCCGGTGAAACTTGAGCAGATTCTCGGATACGGGGCGAAGCTTTACAAAATAAGCGGTTCGTATTCCCAGGCGGAGAAACTCGTTGAGGTTGCAAACAAGAAATACGGGATATACCTTCTCGGGGACTACCTTTACAGGAGGGAGGGGACAAAATCCGTTGGCTTCGAAATAATGGACCAGCTGGACTTCAAAACGAAAGGGACGTACATAGTTTCTCCTGTGGGGAACGGCACGCTGATCTCAGCTGTCTGGAAATCCATAAAAGAATTTGAAACCCTCGGTTTCATAAAGCACAGGCCTGTCCTTATCGGTATCCAGGCTGAAGGTTGCAACCCGGTTGTCAGGGCATACAAAACAGGGGGGGAAGTAAAGCCTGCCGGAACAGCGAAGACAGTCGCGGTTGCTATTGAATGCGGAGACCCCCTGGACGGGGAAAGGGCAAAGGAAAGCGTCAAGGAATCCGGGGGGTTCATGGAATCGGTCAGTGACGGCGAGATTTTGAAGGCAAGAGAACTGCTCGCCAAGCGCGAGGGCCTGTTCGCGGAGCCGGCCGGAGCGGTTAGCCTGGCAGGGCTGCTGAAGGTGAGGAAGAGAATAAAACCCGGGAGCAGGGTTATCTGCTTGGTGACAGGTCATGGTCTCAAAACCCCGAAAACAGACGTTCAGGGAAGAGAGACAAGAATAAGGTACGACCCTGAAGCCCTGGAGGAGATTTTCGGGTAACGTTTATAAATATTGACCCTCACTATTATCATAAGAACAAGTCAGTTCGAACCGGGCTAGCTTGTGTCTTCCGGACTTGTTCTTGGTTGAGTGAAGCATACGAAGTGTGCTTCTCCGTAAAGTTCAAAAGGCAATTTACATATGTGATAAGGTCGATAATATGGCAAGGATGCATTCAAGGAAGAAAG
>CAZTJN010000007.1:15425-18892 GCA_964613955.1 uncultured archaeon
ATTTACATATGTGATAAGGTCGATAATATGGCAAGGATGCATTCAAGGAAGAAAGGCAAATCAGGCTCCAAAAAACCCGTGAAGAAAGAAGCGAAGTGGGTCGAATACAAGCCAAAGGAAGTCGAAGACCTCGTAATCAAATACGCCAAAAAGGGCATGCAGAGCGCACAAATAGGGGTTATCCTTCGTGACCAGTACGGGATTCCTTCCGTGAAGCTTGTAACGAAAAAAACAGTGAGCCAGATAATGAGGGATAACGATTTGTACTCGAAACTCCCAGAGGACTTGTTCAACCTTCTCAAGAGAGCGGTGGAGCTCCGCGTTCATCTGGAAAAGAACAAAAAAGACTACCAGTCCTATCGCGGCCTCGAGTTAACCGAATCGAAAATCCGCAGGCTCGCGAAGTATTACATTCGAAGGGGAATCCTGCCGAAGGGCTGGAAGTACGATGCAGAACAGGCGAAGCTGTTGATTAGGTAAATGGGTTTTTTTATTTTTCCTTTTCTCAAGGTTCACATGTGTAAGGTGAAATTCGCGAGCAACCGGTTTATTTAGATGATTTATTCCCGAACTTGTACTTGGTTGGGCCTCTATAAGCAACTACATCTGTTACCACAATCGAAAGGGATTCTGGGTATTTTCGGATAAGTTTTCTTACTACAGTTTCATGATCTATATCAGTTCTCTGAACTTGTATATCAGTTATTGTTATGCATAATGGTTCTTGATGTTTTTTCATAATTGATTTATATTGATTGATAATATAAGTATATTCTCGCTTGCAAACCCTCTCCCCAGGTCACAACTTTCTACGCAATAAGTTCGGTCACTTACTATGGAATTTGCAGGCCGCTGATGCATCCAAACTCAGCTCATGCTGGGCTTCATAAATTCCGATATGCTGTTCAGAAAATTTTTACCTGAAATTCTTCCTCACGTATTCCTCCAGCTTGTTGAAAGACTCCTCAAGAATTTCGAGGGGCGGGAGGAAAACAATTCTCATGTGGTCAGGCGTTGGGTAACCGAACCCTGTCCCGAAGACAGCGAGAATGTGTTTTTTGTAAAGGAGGTCGAGAACGAATTTCCTGTCGTCCTTAACTCCAAGATCAAACTTCGGGAACGCGTAGAAAGCGCCTCTGGGTTTCGTGCAGGAGAAGCCTTCGATTTCGTTGAGTCTTTTGTAGAGCAGATCTCTCCGCTCTTGAAGTTTTTTCACCATCTCCGGTATGTGGTCCTGCGGACCTTCCAACGCCGGTTTTATCGCATACTGGAAGGGGCCGGGAGCGGACAAACGGGCGCGTGCCATTTTGAAAACCGCCTCTTTGTATTCCTGGATTTCGTTTTCCGGGCCTGTGAATACTGACCACCCCACGCGCCACCCGGGACAAATATAATTCTTTGAAAGGCCATTGAACGTCACGACAGGTATGTCATTCGTTAGAGAAGCGACGGGCGTGTGCTTCTCTCCGTCAAAGAGGATTTTGTTATAAATTTCATCAGCGAATATTACGAGCGAATGTTCGTTCGCCAGGTCTATTATTTCCTCCAGCGTTTTTCTGCCGTAAAGGGAACCCGTCGGGTTGTTGGGGTTTATCAGAACTATTCCCTTTGTTTTTTTGTTTATCTTCTTTCTGATATCTTCGAGATCGGGCTGCCAGCCGTTTTCTTCGCTGGTCATGTACTGGTTGGGAACCGAGCCTATCTTGTTTACAACAGCCAGATAAACAGGATACGTAGGTATGGGCGTGAGTATGTTCTCGCCTGGATTCACAAGGGCGTTAAGAGCGAGTTCTATTCCCTCGCTCACGCCTGTGGTTACAAGAACATCGCCAGGCGTGACGTTCTTTATCCCGAGCCTTTCCTGCTCCCTAGCTATCGCCTCCCTCGCCTCGGGAACGCCCATAGAGTTTGCATAGTTGTTCTTGTTTTCTAGCATCGCCTTGTTTACCGCTTCAATCATGTGCTTCGGCGTCTGGAAGTCGAATACGTTCGGGTCACCGATGTTCAAATGGAGAATTTTTTTGCCCTGCCTTTCGAGTTTGGTGGCCTCAACTACAACGTCTCTTATCGCATACGTGACCTTCTCTGTCCTTTTCGCGGGTATTATTTTCATGAGAACCACGGGGTATCAATAAATCTTATTTGAAGGGGCGAATTTAAATTTATTCCCATATGAACTGGTATTCTTTCTCGAATTTCGGTCTCTTTTCCCTCAGTTTCCAGTAAAACATTATCAGGAGGCCTGTTATTATACCTCCCACATGCCCGAAATTCGCAATGCCCGGCTGGAGACTGAAAACCCCGAAGAACGCCTCCTCTATCAAAAGAAAAACTATAAGGACAGCAGCAGGAAGAGGGAACAGACCGAAAAGATAGACCCATTGCCTCGGGTATTTGAAAGCGTAGGCAGCGAGTGTCCCGAACACCGCTCCCGAGGCCCCGAGAACGGGTATGCTGGATCCTGACATCACCAGTATGTAGAACAGGGCCGAACCGATGCCCGAAAGTATGTAGAGTGTTACGAATCTTTTCCTTCCTATGGTTTGCTCAAGAGGAAAGCCGAACATGGCAAAAACGAACATGTTCAACCCGATGTGCATAAAGCCTCCATGAAGGAACATGTAGCTTACGAACTGGAAATAATAACCGGAAAGCACGAGGTGTGGCGTGAGCGCAAAGATATCAGTGAAGGGCGGGAAGATTATCTGTATTATAAAGAAAATCACATTTAACACGATTATGTAGAATGTCAGCGATTCTGTAAATCTGTAATTCGTTCGAAAAATCATATTCACAACACCACAATCTTATCTTTAAATTCCTCGAAGTGGTTTATAAAACTATTCAATTTTTCGATGGGAACTATCGGGATGTTTTCATGCGAAACTATGTCTTCCTGCATAAGCGTTACCACAAGGGGTATCACCTCGTTTGCTTCCGTTTCCCTGTAAAGCTTGCATTTCTCGATATGCCTTTCCGCCACCTTCTTAACAAGGCCTGTTTTGCTTCGTTTTCCTGACCATTTCTTGCACTCGATCAGGAATGTCGTTTGGAATCTCCTTGCCACAACATCGAACTGTCTCCTTCCTTTTTCGAAAATGATGACTTTGTTGACCTCGGTTTCGAAGCCGTTCTTTTCAAAAATCCATCCCACCAGCTTTTCGAAATACTGCCACTTCATTCGTTCGCTCAGGGATTTCAGATCATCGAGATTTTTTATTGGGAACATGGTGATCACGGTAGTAACTACAGATTTTCGTTATTTCGCATTTTGGACACCTCGGCCTGATAGGATTGCATATCTCCTGACCGAATTTCACCAGTCCTATGTTAACAACGAAACGGTCGTTTCCATGTATCAGGGACTCCAGTGTTTTCCTGACGTCTTCCACACTCGCCTCCTGCTCAACGAATCCTATTCTTTTCGAAATCCTGTTTACATGTGTGTCCACAGCTATTGTCGGAAT